>NZ_JBITDW010000009.1:0-396293 GCF_044454685.1 Actinoplanes sp. NPDC051513 | reverse complement strand
CCCGCCAGCATCCGCCACCGGACGCCAGCCACGATCCGCCTGCAACTCTTCCCACCACCAACACCATGATCAACTTAAGCTACGCGGCATTGGGGGCTTGTCGAGCGGCACGCCCGTAAGCTGCGCCGCCTGCACGGCGGTGACGACGGTTCACCCTTGACGGCGGCCGAGCGTCGGCTCTGGTCGGGCCGCGCCGGCACACCTGGGCACGCCGTGGCGGCCGTGGCGCCGGTGGGGCCGCCCTCTCCCGCCCGCACCGGCCAGGACCTCGGCTCACCAGCACGGCGGGTGGTGCACCCGGTGGGCAACCCGATCGCGCAGCCCACCCCGGCGGTGCCCGCCGCGGTCGGGCAGGTCACGCAGCCCGCGCCCACCCAGCAGGCCACCCCGGCCGCGGGCGACCAGCTGGCCTCCGCCGGACCAGGACCGAATCTCTCGGCCCAGGGGTGGGTTACGGGTCTACCGCACCGGGTCGTCGCCGAACAACCGTCACCGCGGCCCGGCTCGTGCGCCCGCCGACCAAGACCACACAGACCACCCGACCCGTGGCGCCGACCAAATTTCGGCCGCCGTGCCTACCATTCCGTCAACAATGTTCTGCGCCATTCTCCCGCAACAGCAAACACCACTCAACAGCCTCCACCGACGATGGCAAATACCGATTGCATCAGCGTGGGACGGGCGAAATCGGCGCCGACCCACAGCGGAGATTCGCGCAGCCCACCGCACCAACGTCCGGCATCTCGCGCCCGGCACACCGCACGCCCCACCCGGAAGACCGCACGCCCATCCCGCATACCGCGCTGCCGCAGTCGCCGCGCCGCGCCGCCGGAGCCCGCCGGGGCGAGCCGGGCGGCTGCCATGGCCCGGGGCGCCGGCGGGCGCAGCCCGTCACCGCCGGGCAGATCCGTCCGTGCGCCGGCAGTTGATCGAGGGCGCCAACAATGATGAGTGCCGCGCCCGTCGCGGTGATCCGCTTGGAATACTTGAATACAAGTACGCAGGCATGCAACGATACCAATTCATGAGCCCCAGCCCACCCCTCCTGCCGACCGGCCCGGTGCTGTCACCGGTCGTCCGGCACCGCCCGTCGGCGCGGACGTCGGATCGCGTCCACGACGAGCTCGTCTCCGCGATCCGCGAGCTCCGGATCACCCCCGGCGCCTCGCTGTCCGAGACCGATCTCGCCGAGCGGCTGCAGGTGAGCCGCACGCCGATCCGCGAGGCCATCGCCCGGCTCGCCGACGCCGGCCTCGTGCGTGTCGTGCCGCAGGTCGGCACCCGGGTCGGGCTGATCAGTCTGCGCGAGGTGGAGGAGGCCCGGTTCGTCCGCGAGAGCCTCGAGGTGTCGGCCTTCGAGGCCACCTGCGCAAGCACCGCGCCCGAGGTCGGCACGCTTCGCGAGCTGCTGGAGAGGCAGGAGCGGGCGTACCGCACCGAGAACTTCAACGCGTTCTTCGCCGCCGACGAGGCGCTGCACAGCGAGATCTTCGCGCTGAGCGGCCACCCGGGGGCGTGGCAGGTCGTGCAGCGCTCGAAGCTCCAGCTCGACCGGCTCCGGCGGCTCGCGCTGCCCGACTCGACCGGCGTCCGCGTGCTGATCGACGAGCATCGCGCCATCGTCGATGCGCTCGAACGGGCCGACGTGCCGTCCGGGCGCGCGCTGATCAGCCGGCACGCCCGGCGGGCCATGGAGCTGGCGCCCTCGCTGCGCGAGAAGTTCCCCGACTACTTCACCGAATGAAACCGACGAACGGGCGACCATGACCATCCGCATCAGCCTCGGCCACGTCGACCGGTACGACGACCGCATCGCGACGTTCGCCCATCAGCTCGGCCTGACCGGCGTACAGCTGCACACGCCCGACCACCTGCCCGGGGCCGGCGGCTTCTGGAGTCTGGAGGAGCTGCGGGCGCTGCGGGAACGCTGCGACGCCGACGGCCTGGCGATCGACGGCCTCGAGAACGTGCCGCTCGCGCATTTCTGGAAGATCCAGCGCGGGCTCGCCGGCCGGGACGAGCAGATCGAGAACTATCAGCGGACGATCCGCAACCTCGCGGCCGTCGGCATCGACCTGCTCGGGTACAACTTCCTCGGCACGTACGTGTGGCGCACCGACATGGCGGCCCGGGGGCGGGGCGGCGCCCTGGTCACCACGTTCGACCTGGCCGACGTCGGCGCCGGCAACGCCCTCGCGGGCTACCGGCTCACGCCGGACCATCCCGTCGACGAGCCGATCACCGCCGAGCAGATGTGGGCCAACCACCAATACTTCCTCGACGCGGTGTTGCCGGTGGCGCAGGAGGCCGGCGTGCGGCTGGCCCTGCACCCCGACGATCCGCCGGTCGACGTGCCGCTTGGTGGTATCGCCCGGATCTTCACCTCGCCGGCCGCGCTCGGGCGGGCCTTCGAGCAGGCCGGTGGCAGCCCGTCGTGGGGGCTGAACCTGTGCCTCGGCACGGTCTCGGAGATGAACGGCGAGCAGAGCATCAACGAGGTCATCGACCTGCTGGGGCCGTCGATCTTCTACGTCCATTTCCGGGACGTCCGGGGCACCGTGCCCCGCTTCACCGAGTGCTTCCTCGGCGAGGGCAACTTCAACCCCGGCCGGGTGATCCGGCGGCTGTACGACGCCGGGTTCGACGGGTTCCTCATCGACGACCATGTCCCGGCGATGACCGGCGACGTCGACACCTGGGGCGACATCTCCTCCGAGGCGTACGTGAGCCGGGGCCGCGCGCACGCGATCGGCTACCTGCAGGGCGTCCTGAACGGGCTGGGACTCGCCGGTCAGGTCCGAGTCATCAAGGGGAGCTGATGGAAGAGTTCGAGGGCAGGGTCGCCGTCGTCACCGGCGGGCTCAGCGGCATCGGACGCGCGGCGGCCGGGTTGCTCGCGGCACGAGGCGCGACGGTCGTGGCCGCGGGTCTGCCGTCATCCGACCCGCCGCTTCCGGGAGTCGAGCGGGCCGAGGTCTCGGTCACCGACGAGACGGCCGTCGAGCGGCTCATGACCCGGGTCGCCGCCACGCACGGCGGCATCGACATCGTGGTCACGGCGGCCGGCATCCAGCGGTACGGCACGGCGACCGAGACCTCCAGCGCCGAGTGGAACGAGGTGCTCGCCGTCAACGTCACCGGCGCGTACCTCGCGGTCAAACACGCGCTGCCGCATCTGCGCGCCCGCGGCGAGGGCTCGATCGTGCTCGTCTCGTCGGTCCAGGGATTCGCCACCCAGACCGGCGTCGCCGCCTACACCACGAGCAAGGGCGCGCTCAACGCGTTCGCCCGCTCGCTCGCCGTCGACGAGGCGAAGCACGGCATCCGGGCCAACACGGTCTGCCCCGGCTCGGTGGACACGCCGATGCTGCGAGCGTCCGCCCGGATGTTCTCCGACGGCACCGACGAGGGCACGCAGAGGCTCGTCGAAACCTGGGGCCGGAGCCACCCCCTGGGCCGGGTGGCGCGGCCGGCGGAGGTCGCCGAGGCGATCGCCTTCCTCGCCGGCGACCGGGCCAGCTTCATCACCGGCGTCGCGCTGCCCGTCGACGGCGGCCTGCTCGCCGGTCTCCCGGTCGCGATCCCCGAATGACGCCCGAGGTGGTGCGCCTCTCCCCCGGCGGAGAACTGCTCAAGGAGGTACCGATGCCCTTCCAGACCCTCGAAGAGGCGGCGCCAGGAGCGGTCCGCACCCGGGTGACCGACCGCCTCGGCATGGCCCACGACGCGTCGCACTATCTGCTCACTCCGCAGGCCGTGCTGGTCCCGCGCGATGCCGGGCAGGTGGCGGCGCTGATGCGCGCGGCCGCGGGGCTCGAGCTCAGCATCACCTTCCGCTCCGGGGGCACCAGCCTCAGCGGCCAGGCCGGCACCGACGCGCTGCTCATGGACACCCGGCGGCACTTCCGCAAGATCGAGGTCCTCGACGACGGGGCACGCGTGCGGGTGCAGCCGGGCGCGGTGCTGCGGCAGGTGAACGCGCGCCTCGCCCCGTACGGCCGCAAGCTGGGACCCGATCCGGCGAGCGAGTCGGCCTGCACGATCGGCGGGGTCATCGCCAACAACTCGAGCGGCATGACCTGCGGCACGCACGCCAACACGTACCAGACCCTCGAATCGCTGACCCTGGTGCTACCCAGCGGAACCGTCGTGGACACCGGCCGGCCCGACGCGGACGCCCGGCTCCGCGATGCGGAGCCCTTGCTCGCCGAGAGTCTGCTGCGGCTTCGCGACCGGGTGCGGTCGAATCCCGATTCCGTACGCCGGATCCGCGCGCAGTTCTCGATGAAGAACACCATGGGGTACGGCCTGAACAGCTTCCTCGACCACGACTCGGCGGCCGAGATCCTGGCCCATCTCGTGGTCGGCAGCGAGGGGACGCTGGGGTTCGTCGCCTCGGCCGTCTTTCGCACTGTCCCGGTCCACCCGCACGCCAGCACCGGGCTGGTCGTCTTCCCGTCCCTGCACGACGCGATGGCCGCCATGCCCGAGCTGGTCGCCGCCTCGCCCGCGGCGGTCGAGCTGCTGGACGCCGAGTCGTTGCGGGTGTCGCGGGCCGTCGAGCTTCCGGGCACGCCGGCCGCGCTGCTCGTCGAATGGCAGCAGGACGACGCCGAGGAGCTCGCCGACCGGGAGCGGGCCGCGCTACGGCTGTTCGACGGCCTCGACCTGGCCGCTCCGGCCCGGCTGAGCCGCGACGCCGCCGGCCGGGCCGCGCTGTGGCACATCCGCAAGGGCCTCTACGCGACCGTCGCCGGTAACCGGCCGTCCGGCACGCTCGCCCTGCTCGAGGACGTGGCCGTGCCGGTCGCCGAGCTGGCCGCGCTCTGCGGCGACCTGTACGAGCTGTTCGACGCCCACTCCTACGAGCGCAGCGTCATCTTCGGCCACGCCAAGGACGGCAACCTGCACTTCATGCTCAACGAGCGGTTCGGCGCCGGCGACCAGGTGCAGCGCTACGCCGACTTCACCGAACAGATGGTCGAGGCCGTCCTCGGGCGCGGCGGCACGCTCAAGGCCGAGCACGGCACCGGGCGGGTGATGGCGCCGTTCGTGCGGCGGCAGTACGGCGACGAGCTGTACGAGGTGATGGCCGGGCTCAAGCGTGCCTGCGACCCGGACGGCCTGCTCAACCCCGGGGTGCTGCTCACCGACGACCCCTCGGCCCACCTGCGGCATCTCAAGCCGGTGGTCACGGTCGAGGCCGAGGTCGACCGGTGCGTGGAGTGCGGCTACTGCGAGCCGGTGTGCCCGAGCCGCGACCTGACCACCACGCCGCGCCAGCGCATCGTGCTGCGGCGGGAGATGGCCGCCGCCGAGCCCTCGCTCGCCGCGGAGATCGAACGCGAATACCGGTACGAGGCGGTCGACACGTGCGCGGTCGACGGGATGTGTGCCACCGCGTGCCCGGTCGGCATCAACACCGGCGACCTCACCAAACGACTGCGCGCCGACGCCAACAGCCGTGCCACGCAACGGGTGTGGACGGTCGCGGCCAAGCATTGGGGCGGGGTCTCGCGGGCCATGGGCGGCGCGCTGGACGCCGCCGCGGCCGCGCCGGCCGGGTTCGTCGAGGCGGTGACGCGTGCTCCGGGCGTACCAAAGTGGTCGCGGGACCTGCCGGCCGGCGGAACCAGACGCCGGTCTTCCCCGTCGGCCTCGGCCGACGCCGTCTATCTCCCGTCCTGCCTGAACACGATGTTCGGTCCGGCCGAGGGCGGCCCCGGCGTCATGGCCGCCGTCCGGCGCCTCGCCGAGCGGGCCGGCGTCCGCCTGAGCGTGCCCGATGGCATCGCTTCGCTCTGCTGCGGCACACCGTGGTCGTCGAAGGGCCTGCCCGATGGCTACGGCATCATGCGGTCCCGCGTCCGCGACGCCCTGGCCGGCGCGGCCGTCCCGGTGGTCACCGACGCCGCGTCCTGCACCGAGGGCTTCCACCGCATGGGCCTGGAGGTGACCGACGCGGTGACCTTCGTCGCCGACCGCCTGCTCCCGCGCCTCACGGTCACCCGCAAGCTGCCGTCGCTGGCTCTGCACCCCACGTGCAGCTCGACCCGCCTGGGCCTCGCCCCCGCCATCGAAGCGGTCGCCCACGCGATCGCCGACCGGGTCGTCGTCCCCGACGACTGGCAATGCTGCGCCTTCGCCGGCGACCGCGGCCTGCTGCACCCCGAGCTGACCGCCTCCGCGACGGCCGCCGAGGCCGCCGCGGTCACCCAGGGCGATTTCGCCGCCCACGCCTCGGTCAACCGAACCTGCGAGCTGGGCCTCACCCGCGCAACCGGCCGCACCTACCACCACCTGCTGGAACTCCTCGACGCCGCGACCTCATGAGTCGTTGCAGCAGGCGTGGCGGCTCTCCTGCACGTAATGCGGGTCATGCCACCAATAGCGGGCGTTCGCCGGATGCGGCTCGGGTGAGGCCAGCAGCGGACTCGCCACGGCCACCTGCCTCGCCGTGACGAACGGCTCGAGCAGGCCGTCGACGGTGTGCAGCACGCCGGCGGCCATCACCTGCCGCACGTTCGCCGCCTGCTTGATGTCGGTCAGCGGGTCGCCGCCGAGCACCACCAGGTCGGCGTAACAACCCGGCGCGATCCGGCCGAGCGGCTCCTCGAGAAATTCGCCGGGTATCCGCGTCGCCGTGCTCAAAGCATCGAAAGGCGTCATCCCGTACGCGACCATCGCGCGCAGGTTGAGATGGGTGCTGACCGCGTTCGGCGAGATCGGCGAGTCGGTGCCGGTGATCACCCGGGCGTCACCCTGCATCAGGCGGATCAGGTGCGCCACCTGCCGGGCCAGGTTCTGCCGGCTGACGGTCTGATCGGTGGTGCGCGCGGTGGCGGCGATGGCCTGCAGGTTCGCATACTCCCAGCTCGGGTACAGCGTGCGGACGCGTACGTCGGTCAGCAGGCTGTCGTCCTCGGCCAGCAGCGTGGTCGCCCCGAACAGGGTCGGCGTCCGGGACGCGCCGGTGGCGGAGAAGATCCTGGTCACGTCCTCGTAGACGGTGCCGAGCGCGGTCACCGTACGGGAAAAGCCGAACCTGCTCGTGGCGCCCACGTGTTCCTGGCCGTCGCCGCCGAACGCGAACGCCGGGTAGTGGTAGTGCGAGGTGGCGTGGATGCCGTGCCGATGCGCCCACTGGATCACCTGCCGCTGCCTCTCCGGCGCCAACCGGACGTACGCCTTCATCAGGTCGTAGTCGAGCGCCCCGGCGCGCGACAGCTCGAGCGCGAGCTGCCCCGGCTCGTACGTCGGCCGCATGAAGTTGTAGAAGATCCGCGAGCCGTCGATCGCCTCGCCGGTCGCGAAGTACCGCGGACCGATGCGGGCGCCGGACTGGATCGACTCGCGCTCCTCGACCATGTGGTACGCCGGGCTGCCGGGCGAGCGCGTGGTGGTGATGCCCAGCGACAGCCACAGGCGGCCCTGCCGCGCCCCGTACGAGTAGCCCTGCATCTCCCGGTGGTGGTGCATGTCGATCAGGCCCGGCGCGACCACGGCGTCCCGGGCGTCCACCGGCCGGCCGTCGCGTCCGGGGCGGTGCGGCTCGACCGCGGTGATCCGGTGGCCCTCGACCACGATGTCGACGTCGCGGACCAGTTCGCGGCGCGCGCCGTCCCACATCCGGCCGGCATGGATCACCGTACGTCCGCGGGGTCTGGTGTTGGCCCAGGTCAATGGCATCGGTACGGCCGATGGCCGCCCACCGTCCACGGACACCGTCCGCAGCAGGCCGTTGTGCAGGTAGAGCAGCCGGCGGGAGTCGCCGCTCCAGCTCGGCGCGTCGGTCACCTCGTGGGTGATCTGCCGGGGCGTGCCCGCGAACTGGCCGTCGGGGTGGACCTCTACCACCCAGAGCGTGCTGGCCAGGACGAAGGCCAGCTTGCGTCCGTCCGGCGACCACACCGGGCCGTCGTCGCCACGGGTCTGGAGCGACCGGTGCGGCAGCGGATCGACGTACCGGCCGGCGCCGGTGGTCGTGTCGACGAGCAGGATTTTGCTGAGCCCCTCGCGGAAACGGGCGGAGTACGGCACGACGGCCGCGAGCGCGATGGTCCGGCCGTCCGCCGACCAGCTCGGCCGGCCCGGCTCGAAGGTGGCCGTGAACAGCTGCCGGACCGCGCCGGTGGCCACCTCGACCGTGTGGAGCGCACCGGTCTGGTCGAGGAACGCCAGGTGCGAGCCGTCCCGCGACCAGCTGCCCGAGACGGCGGCGTTCGGCACGGCGGTCAGCTGCCGGTCGGCGCCGGTGGTCAGGTCGCGCACCCAGATGTCGAGCTTCCCGCCGCGGTCGGTGGAGTAGGACAGGTAGCGGCCGTCCGGCGACCAGGCCGGGTCGGACTTCCACCAGTGGTCGCGGGTGAGCGGGCGCGGTGACCCGCCGATACGCATGGTCCAGATGTCGTTGAGCGCCCGGAACGCGATCGACCCGCCGTCCGGGGACAGCACCGGGCTGCCGATGCCGAGCACGGGCTTCGGCGTACGGGATTCGAAGTCGCGGCCGCGCTTGCGATAACGCGGCGTGGTGAGAGCCAGCGGGGCCACGAAGCCGATCTTGGCGGCCGGAAAGCCGAGCTTCCGCCGCCGGATGCCGCCGGATGCCGCGTAGACGACCTCGCCGGCCGGACTCCAGGTCACCGGGAACGGGAACACCTCTTCCCCGGTGATCACGGGCCGGCCGGAGAGCCACAGCTCGCTGCGCCCGTCGAGGGTCAGCTGGTAGGTCAGCCCCGACCCGTCCGGCGTCCAGGCCGGACCGTGGATGACCTGGCCGGCCGGGACGGTCACCGCGGTGCTGCGGCCGCCGGTGGTCACGTCGACGACGTCGATGCGGGTGTTGGCGACCACGAACGCGATCCGCCGGCCGTCCGGCGACCAGGCCGGTTCATATTCCTCGGCGGCGCTGTCGGCGACGGCGGTGATCGCGCCGGACTCCAGGTCGAGCACGTGGATCCCGTACGAGCCGGAGAGGTCCGACGAGAACGCCAGCCGGTCGCCCGTGGGCGCGAAGCACGGCTCGCGGTGATCGTACGGGCCGGAGGTGAGACGCCGCAGGGCCGAACCGTCCGGGCGGATCGCCCAGAGGTCGAACGTGCCGGTGCGGTACGACGAGAACGCGATCGTCCCGCCGTCGGGCGACCAGGCCGGCCACGCGATGTCGAAGAGATCGCCGGTCAGCCGGCGCGCGGGACCACCCGAGGCGGGCAGCACCCACAGCACGCCGACCAGATCCATCGCGATCCGCCGGCCGTCCGGCGAGAGGCGGACGCCCATGTCGGTGCCCTGATCGACGCCGGTCCGGCGGGTCGCGGCGGCCGCGGCTTCGGGAATCACCGGGCCGAGCACGGTGGTGCCGGCCACGCCGGCGAGGAACGCTCGTCTGCTGACGGTCATTCTCTCAATAGACACCCATCCATGGATGTCGGCAAGGCGGGCCGTTTGCCGGCTCTGCGGCGCCTACTTCATTGCTGCTTTCCCTTCGTCGCGGGCCGCGATGACCCGGGCGATCTCGGTACTGGAATTCGAAGCCTCTACGGTGATGGCATGACGGGGTACATCGAGGTGGCTGGGCTGCGCACGTGGCATCAGGTGTCCGGTGAGGGCGATCCGCTCGTCCTGCTGCACGGCGGGTTTGTCGGCGCGTCCTCGTTCTTCGCGCAAGTCCCGGCGCTGGTCGAGGCCGGCTATCGGGTCCATGTCCCCGAGCGCCGCGGGCACGCGCACACCCCGGACGTCGAGGGTCCGCTGAGTTACTCGGTGATGGCCGACGACATGGTCGCCTACCTGGCGCAGGAAATCGGCGCTCCGGCTCACCTGGTCGGGTGGAGCGACGGGGCGGTGGTCGCGCTGCTGGTGGCCCGGCACCGCCCGGACCTGGTGGCCCGGTTGGTGCTGATCGGCCAGTACTACAACTCCTCCGGCAGGGTCGCCGGAGAGGATCTGCTGGCGTACCTCAACTCGCCGGAGGCGGTCACGTTCCTGCGCCGGGCCTACGACCCGTTTTCTCCCGACGGCCCCGGCCACTTCCCCGTCGTGCACGCCAAGATGATGCACATGATCGCCACCGAGCCCGAGATCGCACTGGACACCCTGGCCGGCGTCACCGCCCCCACACTGGTGCTTCAAGGCGACCGGGACGAGGTCACCGTCGAACACTCCCTGGCGGTGGTTGCGGCGCTGCCCGAGGCACGCCTGGCAGTGCTGCCGGGCACGCACACGCTCCCGCTCGAGCGTCCAGAACTGGTCAATCCGCTGATCCTCTCGTTCCTGCGCGGCGCCAATCCAGCTCCGGACTGGAACGCCTTCACCGGCCCGGCCTAGAGTTCGTGTGATCAGCCAGCACGTCCCGATAGTGCTGGTTGAGCATGACGCCGAGGATGTTGCCGAACGGGTCGAGGACCGACGCGGTCACATAGCCGGAACCACACTCGGTCGGCTCGTCGTGCGGGCCCGCGCCCAGGGAGAGCAGCCGGCGGTAGGCCCCTTCGACGTCGTCCACCGCCCAGTAGACGATCGCGCCGGCCGGCCCGCCGCTGCGGGGATGCGGCGCGAACTTGCTGTTCAACACGCCGAACTCGTGCTGGTAGTCACCGACTCGCCATTCCAGATAGGCCCCTTCGCGTACGAAGTAGGGCTCGATGCCGAGCACCTCGGCGTACCAGGCGCGCGCCCGGTCGAGGTCGTCGGCGAAAACCGTGACGGTGGGCGTTGTTCCTGCTCGCCGGCCCGGCCGCGGCGACCTCCCCGGAGGTGAAGTGATCCGCCCACACGGAAGACTCGGAGGCGAGGGCACGCATCAACGGCACCAGCCGTACTTCGGGTAACTCCACGCCGCGTTGGTCACGCTGATCGCGGTCGGCGTTCCATCCGGCGGGTCAGTTCGGCGGCCCGGGACTGCTGGACGGCGGTTGCCTGACCGAGGGCAAAGCGGCGCAGCACTGTTGGCGTACGCAACTCCACGGACTCGGTCACCAGCGTGCTGTCGCCGTCCGGGGTCAGATCGACGGTGGCGACGAGGCGGACCGCGCCCGGGCTGACCACCGCGCTGCGGAGCTGCCGGCCCGGCGCCACCGGCGTCAGCGTCACCCGCAGCCGGTTGTCCCACTTCACCGGGCCGAACCGGAAACGCTCGACGCCCACATAGCTCAACGCCTCCCGGCCCTGCTCGTCGCGGCCCGGCCGGACATCCCGCACGGCCACGAGCAGCGGCGACAAGCCGACATAGTTCTGGGGCTCGGCCAGGTGGGCGTAGATCTCCTCCGCCGTCGCCGCGACGTGAAACGAATGGTGAAGATGATCCGTCGGCATCAGCGATTCCTTTCGCGTGCGTCGGCGGTCTGACCATCCGAATCTCATCAGAGCGAAGGAGGGACTGTCATGCCAACCGTGCCATCCGACGAGGAGTTCCGGACCTACAACCAGGGTGTCATCAGCGAGTTCCGCGCCAACCACGGCACAGTCGACCGGCCGCCGTTCCCGATCCTGCTGCTGACCACGACCGGAGCGCGCACAGGACGGCAAACGACCGTGCCCCTCGGTTTCGGCATCGACGACAAGGGCCGCGTGTTCGTCGTCGGCTCCAAGGCGGGCGCCCCCAAGCATCCGTCCTGGTTTCACAACCTGCGAGCCAACCCGGCAGTGACGGTCGAGCTCGGCGACAGCGCCTATCAGGCCCGGGCCGTCGTAACGGAAGGCGAGGAACGCGAACGGCTCTACCGCCGGGTCTCCGACGGCACCTCCGCCTACGAACAGAACACCAGCCGGGTATTCCCGGTCATCCTCCTCGAAGGCGTTCCCGCCCCCGCCTGACCGATCCGTATCGCGGAACTGTCGTCACCGATCCCCGCTGACATCACACTCAAAACTGGTCTCGTCAACGCTTGGTATGGAAGGCCTCGACGATCGAAGCCGGGATGCGTCCTCGTTCCGACACCTCGTACCCGTTCTTGTTGGCCCACTCCCGGATCGCCTGATTCTGGTCGCGGTTGGCCCTGCTCGGCGATGCCGCGGCACGCGAGTCGGTGCGGCCGCTCGCCGCGGTGCGGCCGACCCTGGCGGCAACCGATAGATAAGGGTCGAATGCCTTGCGCAGCTTGCCGGCGTTCTTATCAGAAAGATCGATCGTGTAGCTCACGCCGTCGAGTCCGAACTCGATCGTGCGGTCGGCGTCTCCGCCGTCCAGGTCGTCAGTGAGCACCGTGATGACTTGCTTGGCCATAGTTTTCTCTACTCCCCGAAGTGTGCGAAAGGCCGCGCGGCCAATACGCCACGGTCAACCATAGTCGTAGCGACTATCCCGCCGTGGAGCGCATTGACGAAACGCCGCCGGCCGAGGCCCGCGCACATATGCAGGGAAGTGCGAAACGAAACCCACGATGCGATGGATGGGGAACGCATGGACGACGGCTCCCGGCCGGGTACCGGCCGGGAGCCGCGGGTTGGATCAGGGCAGGGTCACCGTGTAGACGTTGCTGTGGCCGTCCGTGTTGTCGGTCGAGGCCATGAAGATCTTGTGATCCGCGACCGCGAGCGGGCCCCCGTTGTAGAACTGCGACTCGCCCAGCTGTACGAGCGAGATCGGCGGGCAGAGCGCGGCCCCGCAGCCGCGCAGGTTGTAGGTGAAGAATCCCGAGTCGACCGGGAAGCCGGAGGCCGGTCCCTTGCCGACCAGGATCACGTCGTCGACCACCACGGGCGGTGACGCCGCGGAGAAGGCGAAGCTGGTCCCGATCCACGCCGGTTGGCACTGCGGCTTGCCGCAACCGTTCAGCGGGTAGGCGAAGACTCCGCCGATGAAGCGGAGATCGTCGGCGTTGCCGCTGGCCAGCACGTATCCGCCGGCGATGGTCGGGGAGCCGTCGACGCCGGTGTCGTAGGTGAAGTAGGTGCGCAAGGGCTTGCAGACCGGGCCGCCGCAGCCGCCGGCGGCGAAGGCCATCAGATGGAAGTCGGTGTTGGTGCCCTCGCCGAACAGCGTCGTGGAGTTGGTGAACAGGGTGTTGCCGGCGACGGTCACCCCGGATCCCGGCCCGCCGATGTCGGCGGTCCAGACCGGCTTGCAGGTCGTGGCGCCGCATCCGGCGGCCCGGAAGGCCAGCACCCGGCCGGTGAACAGGTCCGGCGAGGACAGGAAGGTGTCCACGTAGACGAAGCCGTTGCCCACCGCCGGCGTGTCCAGTGCCTCGTTGGGCAGCCCGACGCCGGTCCACAGCGGCGGGCAGGCGACACGCGCGCAGCCGGTGGTGCGGAACGCGTACAGATGACCGCTGATGTCGCCGACGTAAGCGATCCCGTCGGATGCGGCGACCGCGCCGGTGGCGCCGTCGCGCATCGTGCCGGTCCAGACCGGCTTGCACGTCGCGGCTCCGCAACCGGCCGCCGGGAACGCGAACAGCGCGTGGACGTTCGGCGATCCGACCAGGACCAGGCCGTCGGCGACCGCCACCGTGAAGTTGATCGTGCCATCGCCGATGGACGCCCGCCAGAGCGGCTCACAGGACGCGGCGCCGCAGCCGCCGGCGGCGAACACCGACAGATTGCCGTCCGTGCCGCCGATGTAGATGCGGCCGTTCGCGACGACCGGTCCGCTCCGGTCCAGGGTGTTGTCGCCGAGATGCGCCTTGGACGTCACCTCGAGGTTCTTGATGTTGCCGGTGTTGAACGCGTGCTCCGCCGGGTTCGTACCGGTATGTTGGGCGTCGTGGCCGTATTGCGGCCAGGAGTTGACGATCGCCGCGTCCGCGGCCGGCGCACCGGCCCCGGCCACCGCCAGCAGGATCCCGGCGAGAGCCGCCGCCGATCTTCGTAGGTTCATGGGTCTCCCTCCCCCGTGCCTCGTTGACGGGCACATGGTGCGCTCGACGGCTGATGCGGCGCTGAAATTGCACGTGAACGAAGAGGCTCAGGTGCGGCGCGCGGCGGCCGATAGAGCGGGCATGCGTGACGCCGGGGCGATCGGGGTGCTGGCGCCGTTCGTCGGCGGCACCTACTACGGAAGCCTCGTGGCGGGCGTCGGGGCGGCCGCCCAGTCGTACGG
Source organism: Actinoplanes sp. NPDC051513 (assembly GCF_044454685.1). Classification (NCBI taxonomy): domain Bacteria; kingdom Bacillati; phylum Actinomycetota; class Actinomycetes; order Micromonosporales; family Micromonosporaceae; genus Actinoplanes; species Actinoplanes sp. NPDC051513. The sequence continues at coordinate 382,252 of NZ_JBITDW010000009.1, read as the reverse complement.
CCGGCGGCTGATCGCGATCCAGACGCTGGACGCCGCGGCCGAGCTGGCCGTCAACGGCGGTGACCCGGCCTTCGACGCCGCCGTCTCGTGGGAGCACGTCAGCGGCTTCGTCGTGCTGGCCGACGCGGTCCGCCCGGACTACCTGGTCAGACTGGCGCGAGCCGGTAAGCCGGTGGTTCTGGTCGGCCACACCGTCGACGGGCTCGGGCTGCCGGCCGTGCTGCCGGACAACAGCGCCGGCATGCGAGCCGTGGTCACCCATCTTGTCCGCGATCACGGGTGCCGCCGGATCGCCTTCACCGGGAACCTCGCGGCCACCGACATCCGGGAGCGCTACGACGCGTACGCCGAGGTGCTCGATGCGTACGGCCTGGAGCCCGGCGTCTTTCTGCCGGCTCTGAACAACGTCGAGAGCGGCATCGCGTGGAATGCCGAAGAGCTACTGCGCCATGGACGGCCCGACGCGCTGGTCGCGGCGACCGACCGGAACGCTTTCACCGCGCTGCGGGTGCTTGCGGCGGCCGGTGTGCGCTGCCCGGACGACATCCTGCTGACCGGGTTCGACAATCTCGACGAGGCCAGCCTGCTCCGCCCCGAGCTGGCCACCGTCCGCCAGCCGCTGGAAGCGATGAGCCACCGCGCGGTCGACCTGCTGATCGGTCAGCTCGGCGGGAAGGACGTGCCGCCGGGCCCGTACCTGCTGCCCACCCGGTTCGTCGCCCGCAGCTCCTGCGGGTGCACGAGTTTCGCCGAGCGGCTGCCGGAACTGGCCGAACAGGACGGTCGGCGGCGTCTCGGCCGGCGCCTGGCGGGAGTGTTGCCGGCCGCCGAGGCCGATGCCGCCGCGCGGGGCGTCCAGGCCGCCGAGCACGCGGCCATGGTGACCGCCGATGCCTTGCTGGCCGCGGCCACCGGCGACTCCTCCCGCATCGGGCTCGCGGTGAACGAGCTGCAGGACCTGCTGGCCACCGGCCCGACCCTGGAGACGTTGCGGGTTATCTCGCGGGCGGTTCAGGAGTACGCGGACGGCCTGCCCATCGACGACGCGCCGGCCGCCACCCGGGTCGGCCACGGCGTGCAGGCCGTGATGTCGTCCCTCGGGCGGGCGCACAGCCGCGCCCAGCTCGCCGACAAGCTGCACCTGCGCTCGCTGATCAGCATCAACTACACGCTCAGCATGGCCATGCTGCACCGGCGCGACGTCGAGCCCCGGGACCCCTCGTGGCTCGGTCTGACGCCCGCGACGGCCGGCTCGATCGCGCTGCGCGGGCCGGACGGCGAGCTGGTCCGCACGCCGGGCTGGCGCCGGTACCCTGGTACGCCGATCCCCGCCGGCCCGACGACGATCGCGTCCTTCCCGCCGGTGGAACTGCTCGACGCCGCCGAGCCCGGGGAGACGGTCTTCGTCGTACGCGCCAAGGTCGGCGACAGCGACCGCGGCTGGCTCGCCCTGGTCGACGTGGTGGAGAACCGGGTCGAGGACGGGCGGGAGATGGTCAACCAGTGCGCCGCGCTGCTGACCGTCGCCCTCGACCTGCGCGACCATGAGGAGCAGCTGCTGCGCGAGGCGCAGTCGGACCGGCTCACCGGCCTGCCCAACCGGTCGTCCTTCGTCGCCGCGCTCGAGGACCAGCTCACGTACGATCGGCCGGCCGTCGTGCTCTTCCTCGATCTCGACGGGTTCAAGCACGTCAACGACTCGCTGGGCCATCACACCGGCGACCGGCTGCTGGCCGGCGTCGCCGACCGGCTGCGGCAGTGCCTGCGTGCCGGGGACCTGGCCGCGCGGTTCGGCGGCGACGAGTTTCTGGTGCTGCTCGACGACATCGCGCCCGGCCCGGAGCTGGACGAGGTGGTCGGCCGCATCCACGACACGATCTGCGCGCCCTACGTTCTGGGCGAGCAGGTGGTCCGGGTCGGGGTGAGCATCGGCAGCGCCGTCTGCGTCGCCGGGGCCACTGCCCAGCACCTCCTGCACGAGGCCGACCTCTCGATGTACGACGTCAAGGCCGCTCGAAGGACGACAGCCGCCTGAGGCGGGCCCGGGGATCACGACCCGCCGGTATGGACCTGTACCCTTCGCCGGACCCCACACCCTCGGAAGGTATCCCTCGTCGTGCGCGCGTTGTTCGTGATCGTCGCCGCCGTGCTGGTCGGCTTTGTCATCAGTCCCCTGCTGCACGCTGATGCCACCTGCACATCCGCCCCCGCAGCTTCCGCCTCCACACCGGCCCAGGACGACTGGAGTGACGAGCAGGTCGCCAACGCGCGCATGATCATCACCATCGGCAACCAGCGGCGGGTGCCGAAAGATGCCCAGGTGATCGCCGTCGCCACCGCCCTTCAGGAGTCCCGCCTGCGCAACCTGCGAGGCGGCGACCGGGACTCCATCGGTCTGTTCCAGCAGCGCCCGAGCCAGGGCTGGGGAACGCCCAAGCAGCTCTCCGACCCGGCCTACCAGACCCAGAAGTTCTACGACAAGCTGCTGCGCACCCAGGGCTGGCAGAAGATGCGGATCACCGAGGCCGCCCAGGCCGTGCAGGTGTCGGCCTATCCGGAGGCGTACGCGAAGCATGTTCCCGCCGCCACCCGGCTCGTCGACATGCTCAGCGTCCAGGCCTCCTGCACGACCGAGACCTGATAGCAGGGTTGTCGCGGCGATCATTGAGGTTGTGGTATTACCGTCATACAATCTTGCGATGATGGAAGCTGCCCTGCCGGAGGGCTTTGATCGGCTGTTGCGCGGAGCGATCGACCTCCACGTGCACGGACAGCCGGACGTGTCGGCCCAGCTCGCCAACCGGGGCGACGACCTCGGCGTGGCCCGGCTGGCCCAGGCGTACGGCATGGCGGGGTGGGTTCTGAAGTCCCACCTGTGGGCGACCATGGACCGGGCCCGGTCGCTGCGGGACGCGACCGGCTTCACGGTGCACGGCAGCATCACGCTCAACCCGCCGGTCGGCGGGCTGGAGCCGAGCGTCGTCGAGCTCGCGGCGGCCCACGGCGCGCGCGTGGTGTTCCTGCCGACCTGGGGCTCCGCCGCCGACGTCGAGCGCGACGGCTACATCGCCATGTTGCTGCGGCGGACCTCGCCGTCGTTCGCGGAGTTCAACGCGCGGACGGCCATCGCCCTGCTCGACGCCTCGGGCGGCCTGTCCGGACGGGCGCGGGCGGTCGTCGACGCGTGCCGGGCGCTCGGCCTGTCGCTGGCCACCGGGCACGCCTCGCTCGCCGAGAGCCGCGCGGTCGCCGCCTACTGTGCCGGCATCGGGCAGCGACTGCTGATCACCCATCCGCTGCACTACACCACCGACCCGGCCGAGCTGCGCGAGCTCGCCGACACGGGCGCCTTCCTGGAGTTCTGCAACGCGCCGCTGGTGCACCCGGACGGGCACCTGCGGGTCCGGGACGTGCACGACGCGCTCGCCGCCGTCGGGCCCGAGCGGGCGGTCCTCACCACCGACGTGTTCTCGCGCTGGGTGCCGCCCGAGCCCGAATGCCTGCGCATGTTCCTCGAACAGCTCGCCTACCTCGGCTGGACCGCCGAGCAGCTCGCCACGATGGTGGCCGCCAACCCCCGTACGTTCCTGGGAGAACCGGCATGAGAGTCGACGACATCGAGCCCGCGGACATGACCGGCGAGCAGCGGGCCCTGTACGACTGGTACGCCACCGGGCCGCGGGCGGCGGCGGACAGCCCGTTCATCCTCGTCACCCCGGACGGCCGGCTCCAGGGGCCGCCGGCGGTCTGGATCCTGAGCCCGGCGTTCGGGCACGCGCTGCAGAAGATCGGCGGGGCGGTGCGGTTCGGGTCCAGCCTGCCCGCCCGGGCGCAGGAGATGGCGATCCTGCTCGTCGGCCACCATCACGACAGCGCCTTCGAGCTCTACGCCCATCGACTCGCCGGGGCGGCCGCCGGCCTGACCGACGACGACCTGGCCGCGCTCGCGGACGGCAAGGAACCGGGCGACCTGTCGGACATCGAAACCTGCTGCTTCCGTACGACCCGGAAGATCCTCGACCACGGCACACTCGACGACGACGAGTACGCGCAGGCTGCCGGCACGCTCGGCGAGGCGGGACTGTTCGAGCTGGTCACCGTCGTCGGCTACTACAACATGGTGGCCTGGCAGCTCGCGGTCTTCGACGTGCGGCCGGCGTCGTGAACTGGTCGATCTGGATTCTCGAGTACGGCTACGTCGACCGCTTCCCGGCCAGCAACCTGTTCGCCGCCCAGCCCAACGAGGGCCACCGGCGGATGCCGTACTGCTTCGGGCTGTTGCGCTCGGCCGACCGGTGCATCCTGGTCGACACCGGGTTCGCCGACCCGGCGGTGTACGAACGGCTCAGCGCGAAGTACGGCGACACCCAGTGGTGCGCGCCGGTCGACGTGCTGGCCCGGGTGGGGGTCCGGCCCCACCAGGTCGACACCGTCCTGCTGACCCACAACCACTTCGATCACGCGGGCTGTGTCGGCGATTTCCCGGAGGCGCACGTCTGGATCCAGCGGCGGGAGATCGACGGCTACGCCGCCGCGGCCGCGCGCCATCCCCGCTTCGAGTTCCTGACCCGGTCGTGCCAGGCCGATCTGCCGCAGCACCTGGCCGGGCGCCGCGCCACCCTCGCCGACGGCGCCGCGCAGGTGGCGCCGGGCGTCGAGCTACGGCCCGCGTACGACACCCACACCGCCGGCTCGCAGCTGGTCGCGGTCACCAATGCCGCGGACGGCCCGTGGGTGTTCGCCGGCGACAACGTCTACAGCTACGAGAACCTCGACGGCCTGCGCGGGGACGGCGTGCTGGCCCCGATCGCGATGACGACGGGCAGCGCCACCGCGTGGCTGGACCTGGCCGACGGCATGCTGGCGAGCGTCGGCGGCGAGACCCGGCGGATTCTGCCGTTCCACGAGGCGGCGGTCTGGGACATCTTTCCCTCCGCCACGTGGAGCGACGGACTCCACGTGGCGGAGGTGTCAATGGCGGGCGGGCACCCTACCGCGTTGTCCTGAGCCCGAACCGCGCCACGAAACGCGTGGCCACGGCGTACGCCAGGTGGCCGCCCGGCCATTGCGTCACGTTGTGGCCCGACGGGTCGTGGTAGTAGTTGTGGCAGCCGGAGCTCATCGCGGACGCGCTGGTGGCGAGCTTGCGGTCGACCCACTCGACAAAGCGGCGGGCCGCGTCCGGCGACGTGTCGATGCTGCCGCGGCGGGTTCGCGCGAGCCGCCGCACGGCCCCCACGACGACCTCGGCCTGCCGTTCGAGCTGCGCGATGACCGAGACGCCGCCGTTGGTGTTCGGCCCGTACAGGATGAAGAAGTTGGGGAAGCCCGGCACGGTGATGCCCATGAAGGCGCTGGCCCGCTCGCGCCACACGTCGTGGATGCTGCGCCCGTCGCGGCCCTTCACGTCGATGCCGGCCAGGAACTTCGTGGGCTGGAACCCGGTGCTCAGGACGAGCACGTCGACCTTCCGCTCGGCGCCGGTCTCGTCGATCACGCCGGTCGGCGTCACCCGGCGCACCGCGTGCGGCACCAGCTCGACGTTGTCGCGGTTCAGCGCCGGGTAGAAGGTCGACGACAGGATCGGCCTCTTGCAGCCCCATGGATAGTCGGGCGTCACCGCCGTACGCGTCGGTGGGCTCTTGATCGTGGTGGCGATGAAGCGCTCGCAGAGCGCGCGCATCCGGTGCTGCCGGCGAGAACCGGTGTCGTAGCCACGGAACCGCCGGTTTCCGTTGTGGAAGATCCGGGCGCGGTTCAGGCGCTGGGCCAGCGGCACGTTGCGGAAGATCCAGCGCTGGCGCGGGCTGAAGTCGTGCTCGTTCTTCGGCTCCACCCAGCCGGGCTCCCGCTGGTAGACGTACACCTGGCCGGCCTGCGGAGCGATCGCCGGGACGATCTGCACCGCGGTCGAGCCGGTGCCGACCACGGCGACCGACTTGCCGGCCAGGTCGTGCTCCTCCCAGCGGGACGTGTGGAAGCCGGGGCCGGCGAACGTGTCGAGGCCGGGCCACTGCGGATAGCGGGGCACGCTGAGCAGGCCGAGGGCGGAGACGACGACGTCGAACTCCTCGGTGTCGCCGTGCTCGGTCGACAGCCTGTACGTGCTTGTCGACTCCTCCCACACCAGGTCGGTGACGCGTGTGTTCAGCCGCAGGTGCGGTCGCAGGCCGAAGCGCTCGACCACGTGCTCGGCGTACGCGAGCAGCTCCGGCTGGGTCGCGTGGGTGCGCGGCCAGTCGTACTTGAGGAACGAGAACGAGTACGCGTGCGAGTGCACGTCGACCTCGCAGCCCGGATACCGGTTGTCGAACCAGGTGCCGCCGACGCCGGACGACTGCTCGAAGATCGTGCAGGCCGCGCCGGCCTTGCGCAGCTTCACCGCGGCCGCGATGCCGCCCAGCCCGGCGCCGATGATCGCGACCCTGATCATCGGGGCGCAGGCGAGGGCGAAGGGTAGTCGCCGGCGTTGAACACCCAGCCGTCCATCGCCGAGAAGTCGAACCGGGGCGGCGAGAACACGTCGATGAGGTGGTTCGTGCCCGGCGCGACGGCCTCGCTCGTGTGCTGCGACGGCGGCGGGATCACGGTGACGGCCGGCGCCACGACCCGCTCGTGCTCGTCGGCGCGCCAGTTGGCCTTGTTGGTCGTCCACGGCCAGCGGATGTGGTGCACGTACTCGCCGGCGAGGACGATCGAGCACTGCTCGAAGTCGTCGTGGGTGTGCGGCGACAACTTCGCCGGGTCGCGCGGTCCCTGCTTCGGGTCGATGAAGTTCACCATGAACGTGGTGCATCGGTAGAGCCGGAACGGCGGGTTGGCCAGGGGCGGCACGGTCAGGTCGTACGCGCGGATTTTGAAGCCGCCGGGCGGGTCGGGCCACGGCTGGAACGGCGGAATGTTCTCGTGCGGCTCGTCGTAGGAGCCGGCGTTGGCGGCGAGCGCGGCCACGTCCGCCGACTTCGTGGTCAGCAGGCGCAGCACGCGGCCCTGGCCGGTGACCGTCACCGTGCTGTCGCCGGGCGGCACGACGAGCATGGTGCGGCCGCCGACGGTGAGCTCCTCCCCCGGCGCCCGGACGGTGGCCGAGAGAGCGTCGTCGGCGAGCAGCACCACGTACTCGTCGGGCTGGTTCTCTCTGGCGAAAACCGCCGTGCCGTCGAGGTCGGAGTAGCCGACGACGAAGTTCTGGCCGCGGGCGTACCAGGTCGAGACCTCACCGGTCTTCTCGACCGGGGGCAGGTCGCGGAACTTGACGTGTTCGGAGCCGGAGAAGGTCTCAGGCACTGCGGGCTTAGCGGCGGGCAACGTCGAGCGCAAATCGGTGGGGTCGTACGCCATGAGGGCTCCTAGATCGACGAGCGGAGATCCGATGCGGCGGACCTGAGCAGGCTGGTGTCGTTGCTGACCATCACGTAGCGGTAGCCGCGGTCGGCGGCCTCGCGCGCCTGCGCCGGGGTCTGCACCGCGGTGCCGGCCGGAATCCCCCGGGTCTGCGCGGCGGTCAGCAGCTTGTCGACGAGCTTCTGGAGCTCGGGGTCGGAGGACGGCAGCCGGGACGACAGCTGCAGGTCGCCCATGCCGAGGAAGACGCCGTTGAGGCCGGGCACGTCGAGGATGTCGTCGACCGCCTCGATCGCGGCCCGCTCCTCCAGCTGCACGGCCCGCAGGACCTCCTCGTCGCCGAAGCGCAGATATTCGGCACGGTCGAGGCCGCCCCACCGCCCGGCGCGGGAAGTGATGCCGATGCCGCGGTCGCCGCCGGGCGAGAACATCATCTGCCGGACCGCGGCGCTCGCCTCGTCCACCGACGTCACGCGCGGCACCAGAATGCCGTCGACGCCGGCGTCGAGCAGCCGCTGCAGGTGGCTGCCGCTGCGATCCGGGACCCGGACGAGAACCGACATCCCGGCGCCCTGCGCGACGACCGTCGCCTGGTAGGCGAACTCGAACGTCAGGGGCGCGTGCTCCTGGTCGATGACGATGTAGTCGAAACCGGCGTCGGCCAGGATCTCGACCGGCTCCAAGGCCGGGATCTTGACCCACGTACCGAACAGGCAACGGTCGGCCGAGGCCAGTCGACTTGCGAAGCCCAAGCGCGCCATGATGGCTCCTCACAAGGGGATTTGGGTTTCGAGAATGTAGCATCGTCATACGATCTGAGACAACGGTACGATGTCATGCACCACGACAGAAGAAGGGACGGGCGGTGACACAGACCAATGCGCTGCGCGTCGAACGCGCCCCGGCCCTGATCCGCTCGCAAGTTCTGGACAACCTCCGCCAGGCGATCATCGACCGCCGGCTCGCACCGGGCCAGCGCCTGATCGAGCGCGAGCTGGTGGAGCTCACCGGCGTCTCCCGCACCAGCATCCGTGAGGCTCTGCGCGAGCTGGCCGCCGAGGGCCTGGTCACCGCGATCCCCAACAAGGGCACCGTGGTCACCATGGTCAGCGCCGAGGAGGCCCGCCAGCTCTACCAGGTGCGTTCCGCGCTGGAGGCGCTGGCCGGCCGGCTCTTCTGTGAGAACGCGACGCCCGCCCAGCACAAGGCCCTGGTCCGCGCGCTGGAAAAGATCGACCGCCTCGCCGCGAAGGGCGCGCCGATCCTCGCCGCGAAGGACGCGTTCTACGACGTGCTGTTCACCGGCGGCGGCAACGCCGCGCTGCGCTCGGTCGTCGCCGGCCTGCACGCGCGGGTCAGCGTGCTGCGTTCGCTCTCGCTCTCGGTCGACGGGCGCCTCGCGCACAGCCTCGAGGAGCTGCACGCGATCGTCGACGCGGTCCAGGCGGGCGACGCCGACGCGACCGCCGCGGCCTGCGCCCGGCACGTCGAGGAAGCGGGCCGCGCCGGCCTGATCGCCCTCTCCGCACAGGACGGGTGACCAGCTCGGTCCTTCCCAGAAATTGTATGACCGTCGTACGCTACGGCCCATGAGTGATGACGAGAGCCGGCGGGAGCGCGGCAACAAGGTCCGGCGCGAGGTGCTCGGCGACGCGCACGTGGACCGCTCGATGACCCAGGCCACCGACTTCACCCGTGTCGTGCAGGAGTACGTGACGGCGACCTGCTGGGGCGACATCTGGTCACGCGACGGCCTCGACCGGCGCACCCGCAGCCTGATCAACCTGGCCATGCTGACCGCGCTGAACCGCCCGCACGAGTTCTCGGTGCACGTCCGCGGCGCGCTGCGCAACGGCTGCACGGTCACCGAGATCCAGGAGGCTCTGCTGCAGACCGCGGCGTACTGCGGCGCGCCGGCCGCGCTCGAGTCGTTCCGGCTCGCCGAGCGGGTCATCCAGGAGGTCCTGGCGGAAGTGCCCGCCGCATGACCCGGCGGACGGGAGCCCGCGTCGTCGCGGACATGCTGGCCGGCTATGGCGTCACCCACCTCTTCGGCGTGCCGGCCATCCTGCGGCGCACCCTCGCCGAGCTCGAACGGCACCACCCGGACGTCGAGCGGGTGGTCACCCACGGCGAGAAGTCGGCGGCCTACATGGCCGACGGCTACGCGCGGGTCTCCGGCCGGCCGGGTGTCGCGATGGCGCAGATCGTCGGTGCGCTCAACCTCGCCGCCGGGCTGCGCGAGCCGTTCCTGGCCGGCTCGCCGGTGATCGCGCTGACCGGCGGGCGGTCCCCCGCGACCAAGTTCCGGCACGTCTACCAGGAGATCGACGACCTGCCCGCGTTCGATCCGGTGACGAAGCTCAACGCCACGATCGACGACGCGGACCGGTTCCCCGACATGCTGCGGCACGCGTTCCGGGTCGCGACGACCGGCGCGCCCGGCCCGGTCCACCTCCAGGTGCAGGGCAACGAGGGTCAGCTCGACCTGGCCGAGACCGACGCCGAGCCGCTCGTCGAGCCGCTGTTCGGCCAGGTGCCGCCGATCCGTCCCGAGCCCGCCGACGAGGACGTGATCGAGGTGCTGCGGCTGCTCGCCGCGGCGGAGCGGCCGGTGATCGTGGCCGGCGGCGGCGTGCGGGCCTCGGGCGCCGGCGCCGAGCTGGTCGCTCTGGCCGAGGCCCTGGACATCCCGGTGGCGACCTCGGCGAACGGCAAGGACACGTTCCCCGGCACGCACCCGCTGTCGGCCGGCGTGGTCGGCACCTACTCGCGCGAGTGCGCCAACCAGATCGTCAACCGCGCCGACCTGGTGTGCTTCATCGGCACCCGGACCGGCGGCATGACCACCCATTTCTGGGCCGTCCCGCCGATCGGCACTCCGGCCATCCAGATCGACATCGAGCCGTCCCACCTGGGCCGCAACTATCCGCTGCGCGCCTTCGTCGCCGCCGACGCTCGCCGCGCGCTGGCCCGCATGCTGGCGCTTTCCGGCCGGCAGTCCAGAGGTACGTGGCGGGCCGAGGTGGTACGCCTCAAGGCGAACTGGCGGGAGCGCTACCGCGAGGTGCTGACCAGCGACGCCGTGCCGATCCGGCCGGAGCGTATCGCCGCCGAGCTGACCGCATCGCTGCCCGCCGACGCGGTTCTCGTCGTCGACACCGGGCACGCCGGCATGTGGATGGCCCAGTTCCACGACATCACGTCGCCGGGGCAGGGGTATCTGCGCAGCGCGGGCCATCTGGGCTGGGCCTTCTCGGCCGGCATCGGCGCCAAGTGCGGGGCGCCGGATCGCCCGGTCGTCGCGTTCACCGGCGACGCCGGTTTCTACTACCACCTCGGCGAGGTCGAGACGGCCGCCCGCCGTGGCATCAACCTGATCACCGTCGTGAACAACAACAGCGGCGGCAACCAGAGCAAGAGGGGCTTCGACCGGGCGTACGGCGGCGAGCCCACCGACAAGTCGCGCGAGCTGTGGAACTACCTCGACGTCGACTTCGCCCGCACAGCCGAGGAGATGGGCGCCCTCGGCATCCGCGTCGACCGCCCCGGCGACCTGGCCAAGGCCCTGGACCGCGCGCTGGACGCCGGCCGCCCGGTGGTGCTCGACGTGCGCACCGACATCGAGGTGACCGCGCCGCAGCCGGTGAGTCAGTAGCCGGTGAGTCAGTAGAGGGTCCGGTCGTAGGCGGCGAAGTCCCAGGCGCCGGCGCCGCCCGACGGCCGGACCACGCTCACGATGCTCGCGCCGCCGTCGACCGAGACGACCTCGCCGGTCATGTACGACGCGTCGTCGCTGAGCAGGAACGCGACCACGCCGGCCACCTCGTCGCCGGTGCCGGCCCGGCGCAGCGGCGTGCTGGACGCCCGGCGCGACATGTCGTCCTTGCCGCCGGCCACGTCGGGGGTCGCGGCGAACAGATCGGTGGGCACGATGCCGGGCGCGACCGCGTTGACCCGGACGCCGATCGGCCCGCCGTACATCGCGGCGCCGCGCAGGATGCCGAGCACGGCGTGCTTGGACGTCTGGTAGGCGAGCAGGTCGGCGCTGCCGCGCAGGCTGCCGATCGAGCCGGTGAGCACGATGTTGCCGCCGCCGCCCTGCGCCGCGTACCGCCGGAACGCCTCCCGGACGCCGAGGAAGACGCCGCGGACGTTGACGGACATGACCCGGTCGAACTCGGCCGCGGTCAAGGACGGCAGCGTGGCGAACGATCCGGGGATGCCGGCGTTGAGGTGGTGCAGTCGATGCGCCCGAAGCGCTCGACGGCGGCCTCGGCGTACGAGAAAACGCCGTCCTCGGCCGAGACGTCCGCGCGGACCGCGACCCCCTCGGTGGGCAGCGACTTCACCAGCTGCTCGACCCGGTCCTCGTCGAGGTCCACGGCGACGACGTGAGCGCCCTCGTCGGCGAGCCGCCGCGCGGTGGCCGCGCCGATCCCTCCCGCCGCGCCCGTGACCACGGCGACCTTCCCGGCAAGTCCGCGCATCAGTTCCTCCCGACCTCACTTATTGTCGGGCAATCATACAATCATGCCACCATCGGGGAAGCCCTGACCACCCCGGACATTTAACTTCCGGGAAGTCTTGCCGAAATCTCGCGCACCCCTTGACAGGCGTCGGGATGGATCACCTACATTCCTCGGTACCGGATAGCCGGATGGCCACCCCGCATTGCGGGACGGCCCGAAACCTCAGGGAGGCACCGATGGAGATCGCCAGCGGGGACCTCCAGGTGGTGGCGCGCGTCGTCCAGCTGCTGCGGCTGCTCGCCGCGCACGACACCATCGACCTGGTGTCGGCCGCCGAGGAACTGGGCGTCGGCAAGTCCACCGCCCACCGCTACCTGGCGTCGATGGAGAACCACGGTCTCCTGCAGCGCCGCGACCGTAACCGCTACGAGTTTGGCGTCCTGCTCGCCGAGCTCGGCACCATGGCTCTGTCCCGGCTCGGGGTCATCGACCTGGCCGGTCCGGTCATGGAGGAGATCAGCGTGAGCATGCGCCACACGGTCGTGCTCAGCGTCTGGAACGGCCACAGCCCGGTGGTGGCGCAGGTCCGCGAGGACAGCAGCCGCACCGCGCACGTCTCCATCCAGGTCGGCAGCTTCCTCGGCCCCGACGCCGCACAGACCGTCGTCTTCTGGGCCTACCGCAACAAGTCGTACTACCGGTTCCGCGAGGGAGCGCCGCCGGTGAACGCGACGGAGGCGGAGCTTGAGGAGGCACGACAGACCGGGATCGTGGTCCGGGTCAGCCACGCCAACGGCGTCAGCGCCGTGGCGACCCCGGTCCTGGATCCGTCCGGCCGGCTCATCGCGACGCTGGCCGTGGTCGGCATCGCGCAATTCGTACCCGAGGAAATCGACAGCCCGGTGGCGCTCGCCCTGTTGCAGGGCGCCGAGAGGATCAGCCGCCGCATGGTCAGCCCGACGGACTGACATACAAGCCTGAAGAGGGCCGGGGGCTCCCGGCCCTGGATCACCGTGAGCCGGAAAAGGCGATGACAATGAGGACACACCGCTTCTTGACCCTGATAACGGCAAGCACCCTCCTCCTCGCGGCCTGCGGCGTGGGCGGCGACTCCGGCGACAGCAAGTCGGCGACCAACCTGACCTGGGCCAGCACCGGCGGCCAGTTCCAGGAGGACGAGAAGAACGCGCTGCAGGTGCCGTTCACCGCGAAGACCGGCACCACCTTCACCAACATCAGCCCGGCCGAGCAGTCCCAGGTCAAGACGATGGTGGCGGCCGGCAAGACGGTCTGGGACCTGGCCAACATGAGCTGGATCTACGCCGGCGCGTACTGCGGCCAGCTGTTCGAGAAACTCGACGACCCGGCGCTCGACCGCAGCAAGTTCCCGCCCGGCACGACCGGCGACTGCTTCGTGCCGACCTACCGGTACGCGAACGTCTTCAGCTACAACGCCGACCTCTACCCGGGCGCGAAACCCACCTCGATCAAGGACTTCTTCGACACCAGGAAGTTCCCGGGCAAGCGGGTCGTCTACGACTACCCGAAGGCCGGCCTGATCGAGGCCGCGCTCGTCGCCGACGGGGTGGCGCCGGACAAGCTCTACCCGCTCGACCTCGACCGGGCGTTCAAGAAGATCGACACGATCAAGAGCTCGCTCGTCTTCGCGCCCAGCTACGGCGCGATCCAGCAGATGCTCGTCGACAAGCAGGCCGCGATGGTCATCACCGTCACCGCGCGGACGATCGTGTCGGCGCAGAGCGGCGCGAACCTCGTACCGGTCTGGGATTTCAACACCACCGACATCGGCGTGCTGGTCATCCCCAAGGGCGCACCGCACAAGGCCCTGGCCCAGCAGATGCTGGCGTTCGTCACCGAGCCTGCTCAGTCCGTCGCCTACGCCAAGCTCACCGGCACCGCGCCGGCCCGGCCCGAGGTCGACCTCAACACCGTCGGCTACACCGACATCCAGAAGAAGTTCAACGCCTTCCTGCCCGACCGCGGGACCGAGATCGAGCAGGACAAGCAGTGGTGGATCGCCAACACCGACGCGCTGACCAAGCGCTGGACGAGCTGGAAGGTCGGCTGACGATGGCCGCGCCGACCATCACGCGCGAGGCGCCCACCCGGCGCCTCGCGCCGGCCCGCCTGAGGAAGGGCGGGTGGCTGTTCCTTCTGCCAGCCTTGGTCGCGCTCGTCATCCTCTTCGTCGTCCCGCTGATCAACGTGGTCGTGGACAGCTTCACCGAGCCGTCGGCCGGGCTCGGCAACTACGCCTCCCTGTTCACCGACGGCTACACCCTGCGGGTGCTGGGCCGCACGCTGCTCATCGCGCTGGTCGTCGCGGTGGTGGGTGCGGCCCTGGCCTACCCGTACGCGTACGCGATGACCCTGGTCGGCCCGATGATGCGCGCCGTGCTGGTCACCGTCGTGCTCGTGCCGTTCTGGACGAGCATGCTGGCCCGTAACTTCGCCTGGCTGGTCCTCATGCAGGACGGCGGCGTGGTGCAGGACATCCTGCGGTTCGCCGGGTTCGGCAACGTCACGCTGCTCGGCACGTCGCTCGCGGTCGGCATCTCGATGACGCAGGTGCTGCTGCCGTTCATGGTGCTGCCGATGTACACCGCGATGGAGCAGATCGACGGGCGGCTCGTGGCGGCCGGGCAGAGCCTCGGCGCTCCGCGGTGGCGCGCGTTCCGGCGGGTCTACTTTCCGTTGTCCCGTCCGGGCGTGCTGGCCGGCATGTCGCTGGCGTTCGTGCTCGCGCTCGGCTTCTACGTCACGCCGGCCCTGCTCGGCTCCACCCGCAACGCGATGATCGCCCAGGTCATCAACGTGCGTACGAAGGAGCTGCTGGACTTCGGCGGCGCCGGCGCGATGGGCATGTTCCTGCTGGTCGTCACGCTCGTCGTGCTGGGCCTGAGCCGCCGCCTGCCGGGAACGGCGGTGGTCCCGGCGGCGGGCCGCTCCGGCGATCACCAGGCTTCCGACGTACGCCCGTGGCTGCGCGTCTACACGGCGATCGTCGGCTTCCTGCTGGTCGTGCCGACGCTCGTGGTCATCCCGATGAGCTTCTCGTCGACCCAGACGTTCCGGTTCCCGCCGCAGGGCTGGTCGCTGCGGTGGTACCAGGAACTGTTCACCTCGCCGGAGTGGGTCGCGTCGATCCTCAACTCGCTGCAGGTCGGCATCTTCACCGCCATCTTCGCCACCCTGCTCGGCACGGCGGCCGCGTTCGGCCTGGCCCGGCTGAGCTCGCGGTGGCGCGGCCCGGTCAGCGGCTTCCTGCTGTCCCCGATGATCGTCCCGCACATCCTGGTCGCGCTGGCCATCTTCTCGGTGGCGCTACGGCTCGGTCTCAACGGCACGCTCATCGGGATCATCCTGGCGCACACCGCGCTCGCGCTGCCGTTCGTCGTGATCGCCGTGACCGCGCGACTGCAGGGCATGGACGGCCGCCTGCCCGGCGTGGCCGGAGTCCTCGGCGCGAACCCGGTCAACGCGTTCCGCCGGGTGACGCTGCCGCTGGTCATGCCGGGCATCCTCGCCGGCGCCGTCCTGGCGTTCGTGACGTCGCTGGACGAGGTCGTCATCGCGCTGTTCATGCAGGCGCCGGGCGCGGTGACGCTGCCGGTGCAGATGTTCAACAGCGTCACCGTGCAGATCGATCCGACCATCTCGGCGGCGTCGAGCCTGATGGTCGTCCTGGTCAGCGTTCCCATCCTGTTCGCACAGATCGCCGGCGCCCGCCGCGGAAGGAGAGGCAAGCGATGAGTTCGCTGGAGCTGACCGGCCTGGTCAAGCGGTACGGGACGGCGGAGCCGCCCGCGGTGGACCACATCGACCTCGCCATCGAGCCGGGCGAGTTCATCACGCTGCTCGGCCCGAGCGGCTCCGGCAAGACCACGACGCTCAACATGATCGTCGGGTTCACCGAGCCGACCGCCGGAACCATCACGCTCAACGGCGCCGACATCACCCGGATGCCGCCGCACAAGCGCAACTTCGGCATGGTGTTCCAGAACTACGCGCTGTTCCCTCATCTCACGGTCGCGCAGAACATCGCGTTCCCGCTGCGCGAGCGCAAGGTGCCGGCCGCCGAGTCGGCCAAGCTCGTCGGCGACGCCCTCGACCTGGTCGACCTGGCCGGCATGGGCAACCGCCGCCCGCACGAGCTCTCCGGCGGGCAGCAGCAGCGGGTCGCCCTGGCCCGCGCGGTGGTCTTCTCCCCCACCGTGCTCCTGCTCGACGAGCCGCTCAGCGCGCTCGACCGCAAGCTGCGGCAGTCGCTGCAGCGCGAGATCAAGCGGCTGCACCAGGAGCTGGGCCTCACCTTCGTGTTCGTCACCCACGACCAGGACGAGGCGATGACGCTCTCGGACCGGGTCGCGATCTTCAACCACGGGAAGATCGTCGCGGTCGGCACCCCTTCATCGCTCTACCACCGGCCGGCGACCGAGTTCGTGGCGCGGTTCCTCGGCGAGTCGAACGTCTTCGCCGGCAAGCGCCTCGGCCCCGACGTCTACGCCTGGCACGACCGCAAGTGGACGGGTGATTTCGCGGGCGACGGGCGTCTGGTGGTACGCCCGGAGCGCCTGGGCATCGCCCCCGACGAACAGTCCGTTCCGACCGGCGCCAACACCGCCCCGGCGGAAGTCACCGATGTGTCCTTCTACGGCACCTACCACCGGATCGAGCTCGCTTTCGGTGACGGCGCGACCGGCTGCGCCGTGCTCGGCGCGCCGGCGACCGTCGCGCCCGGCGCCCGGGTTGTCGCCCACTGGCGGCCCGAGGACCAGGTCCTGGTTGCCGAGTAAACCCCTGAGGAGATCAGCGTGACCACAGTCGACTACCCGTTCAACCCGTCGGCCGACGAAGACCGTCTCGTGCCCGACCCCGAGGCCGACGCGCTGCTCGTCGGCGCCGTGGACCTGCACCAGCACCCCGGCCCGAGCCCGTTCCCGCGGCGCATGAGCATCCTCGACGCGGCCCGCGACGCCTCCGAATTCGGTTTCCGGGCGATCGTGGCCAAGTCCCACCACCACAGCATGGTCACCGACATCCTCGCCCTGCGCGCGACCGGCCTGGCCGAGCTGTCCACCGAGGTGTACGGCGGGATCGCGCTCAACCGCACGGTCGGCGGCCTCAACCCGTACGCGGTCGAATTGGCTCTTCGTATGGGTGGCCGGATGGTCTGGTTCCCGACGCTGTCCTCGGCCGCGCACGTCAAGCACCACGAGGACCACGACTCCGGTTTCCCCACGCCCGAGGTCGACCTGCGCGACAACGAGATCATCACGATCCTCGACGAGAGCGGCGCCGTGCTGCCCGAGGTCCGCGACATCCTCTCGGTGATCGCGGCCGAGGACGCGGTGCTGACCTGCGGCCACCTCGGCATCACCGAGTCGTCGGCGCTGATCGACGCCGCGCTGGAGGCCGGCGTCAACCGGATCGTGGTCAACCACCCCGTCTTCGTCGTCGGCGCCTCGGTCGAGCAGGCCGTCGCCTGGGCGAAGCAGGGCGTCTTCATCGAGCACTGCGCGATCATGTACTACGGCCAGCCGGCCCGGCGCCGCGATCTCGGTGAGTTGCTGACCTTCATCAAGGAGGTCGGCGTCGGGCAGACGATCATCTCGTCGGACTCCGGCCAGAAGACGAACCCGCTCCCGGTCACGCTGTACCGCCGCACGGCCCGAGGGCTGCTGGACGCCGGGCTCCCCGAGGCGGACATCCGGCAGATGTTCGGCGCGAACGCGGAAGGGCTGCTCCTGAAATGAGGATCGGCTTCGCGGGACTCGGCAACATGGGCGGCCGCATGTCCGCCTGCATCGTGCGCGCCGGCCGGCCGGTGCTCGGCTACGACGTCCGCCCGGCGAACGTGGCCGCGGCCAGCGCGACGACCGCCGGGTCCGTGGGCGAGGTGGTCGACGGCAGCGACATCGTGCTGCTGTCGCTGCCGGACAGCCACGTCGTCGAGGCGGTGGTGCTCGGCGACGACGGCGTGCTCGCCCACGCGCGGCCGGGCCTCATCGTGATCGACCTGTCCACGGCCGCGCCCGACTCGACCACCCGGATCCATGCGCGGCTTTCGGAAAAGGGAGCGGCGTATCTCGATGCGGGGATCTCCGGGGGCGCCGCGGCAGCCGAGAGGGGCGCGCTCACCCTGATGGTCGGCGGCGACTTGGACACGCTCGACCTCGCCCGCCCGGTGCTCGACCTGTTCGCCGCGCAGGTGTTCCACTGTGGACCGAGCGGGGCCGGGCACACGGTCAAGCTGCTCAACAACTTCCTCAACGCGATCGCGCTGTCGGCCACGGCCGAGGTGATGGTCGCGGGCCGCAAGGCCGGGCTCGACCTCGATGTGCTGCTCGCCGTGCTCAACGCGAGCTCGGGCGTCAACTTCGCCACCCTCAACCGGTTCCCGAAGATCATTCACGGCGACTACCTCGAGGGTGGGCTCACCAACAGCCTGATGCTCAAGGACGTGAACCTCTACGTCGAGCTGGCCGCGAGGCTCGGCGTGGCCAGCCTGAACGCGGCCGGGCCGGTGGCCAGCTTCGGCATGGCGCGGGCGCTCGGGTACGCCGACGAGATCAGCAACACCGTCGTCGACGCCATCGGGGACCTCTCCGGCGGCGTACGCCTTCAGGAGAAACCATGAGAATCGTGCGGGGCCGGGGCCCGTCCGAACAGCGGCCTGCGAACGTCACCGGGGAAGCCTGGTTCGACCCGGTGCTGCCCGCCACCGACGGGACCGTCATCACCACGGTCTTCTTCGCCCCGGGCGCGCGCACCTTCTGGCACACCCACGAGAACGGCCAGATCCTGCAGGTGCTCGCCGGGCGCGGCCTGATCTGCACCGCGAATCAGCAGCCGCGCGAGATCACGGCCGGGGACACCGTCTGGGTGCCGCCCGGAGAGAAGCACTGGCACGGCGCCGCGGCCGACTCGTTCATGACCCACACGGCCATCTCGCTGGGCGCAACGCGGTGGGCCGAGGAGGTCACCGAATGACCGTCGCCTTCATCGGACTCGGCAACATGGGCGGTCCCATGTCGGCCCGGCTGGTCCGGGCCGGCCACCGCGTGCAGGGCTACGATCTCGCGCCGGCGGCCCGCCAGGCGCTGGCCGAGGCGGGCGGGACGGCCGCCGACGACCTGGCAAGCGCGGTCCGGGGTGCCCGCGAGATCGTGCTGATGCTCCCGAACTCCGACATCGTGGAAGCGGCCGTCCGCGACCTCGCCGAAGCCGAAGCGGCCGAGCCCGGCGCGATCATCGTCGACATGAGCTCGTCCGAGCCGCTGCGCACCCGGGCACTGGCGGCCGCCTTGAAAACCCGGAACCTCACGCTGGTCGACGCCCCGGTCTCCGGCGGCGTCGCCCGCGCGCGCACCGGGAAGCTGACCATCATGACCGGCGGCGAGCCGGCCGACCTCGAACGGGTCGAGCCGATCCTGGCCTGCCTCGGCACGACGACCCGGGCCGGCGCGGTCGGCAGCGGCCATGCCGTCAAAGCGTTGAACAACCTGCTCTCCGCCACCCACCTGCTGGTCACGTCGGAGGCGATGCTGGCCGGCGAGCGGTTCGGCCTCGACCCGGAACTCATGCTGTCGATCTTCAACAGCTCGAGCGGCCGCAGCGGCTCCACCGAGAACAAGTGGCCCAACTTCATCCTGCCCGGCACGTTCGACTCGGGCTTCGGCCTGCGACTGATGGTCAAGGACATGCGCATCGCCACCAGCCTCGCCGAGCAGGTGGGCACGCGGGATCCGCTGGGGCAGGCGGCGACCGAGCTGTGGGCCCGGGCGGCCGACTCCCTCGAAGCCGGCGCCGACCACACCGAGATCGTCAACTGGCTGCGGAAGGATCCCCGATGACCCCGGAAGAGATCAAGAACGAGTTCATCCGCGTACGGGGCACGTGGAGCGACACCTGGGAAGGCGTACTCCGGCTCGATCCTGATTTTCTGCTGGCGTACCTGAATTTCTCGGCCGTGCCGTGGCGGAACGGGGTGCTGGACCCGAAGGTCAAGGAGTTCATCTACATCGCGATCGACGCGAACGCCACCCACATGTACCTGCCCGGCGTTCGGCAGCACATCCAGGCCGCCCTCAAACTGGGCGTCACCCCGCAGGAGATCATGGAGGTGCTCGAGCTCACCGCCACCCTGGGCATCCACGCGATGAACATCGGCGTGCCGGTCCTGGTCGAGGTGCTCGAGGAGAAGGGCCTGCGCACCGGTCCGGCTCCCCTCACACCGGCGCAGGAGAAGATCAAAGACGACTTCACGCGTACGCGCGGCTACTGGCACCCGTTCTGGGACGAGATCCTGGAACTCGACCCGGACCTGTTCACGGCGTACACGGAATTCTCGTCCGTGCCCTGGCGGACCGGAACCCTCGAGCCGAAGCTCAAGGAGCTCGTCTACATCGCCTTCGACACGGCCGCCACCCACCTGTACGTCAGAGGGCTCAAACTGCACATCGAGAACGCCATCGGGCACGGGGCGACCGCGCGCGAAATCCTCGAGGTCATGGAGATCGCCTCGGTGCTCGGCATCCACGCCGTGACCGCGGCCGCGCCCATCCTCCTCGAGGAGATGGAGCTATCCGATGGTGGCGGCCAGGCCGGCTAGCTCCCCCGTCACCGGCGTGAACCGCCCGAGGGTGTCCGGGTCGTGCCCGGACACCAGGTGCTCGATCTCGCCGACGGCGACCATGCCACGGATGCGCTCGAAGCCCGCGTACATGTCGACCAGGCCGGAGACCTGGCTGAACGGCATGCTCCGCTCGTACTCCTCGTAGTAGTGCACCGCGTCGGAGGCCAGCAGCACCGGGCCGGCGGCGGTCTTCACCAGCACCACGCTCTGCCCCGGCGTGTGGCCGCCGAGCTGGATCACCCGCACGCCCGGCGCCAGCTCCAGGTCACCATCGAACGTGCGCAACCGGCCCTCGCCGTCGGCCTGCCGCAGGTGGTCGATCTCCGCGTCCTCCACCGAGTGGTGCAGCAGCACGCGGTTCGCGTACGGGCCGGTCCAGAAGTCGTACTCCGCGCCCGCGATGATCAGCGGCGACGCCGGGAAGAGATCGAGGTTGCCGATGTGGTCGTAGTGGGCGTGGGTGACCACGACCGGCGGCCCGGCCTGCCGGTCCACTCCGAGCGCGTCGAACGCCGCGGCCGGCTCGATCAAGGTGGTGCGCTTCCGACGGCCGCCGCCGGCCGCCGAGAAGCCGGTGTCCACCACGATCGTGCGCGCGGCGTTACGGACGACCCAGAAGAAGTAGTCCATGCCGATCGGGCCGTCCGGCTCGCCGTACAGGTGGTAGTTGAGGTAGACGTCGCTGCGCACCGTCGTGCGGGCGCCGTACTTGACGATCGTCACCTGGTACCGATCGTCGTCAGCGGGCGACATAGCCACCGTCCACGCTCAAGATCGTACCGGTGATGCCGGCCGACTCCGGCGCGGCGAGAAAGACGATCGCCCGCGCCACCTCGTCCGGCGTGGACATCCGCCCGATCGGATGGTTGCTCAAGGTGACCGCCAGGCTGGCCGCCGGATCCGGGTCGGCCGCGCGGGCCTCGGCCATGAACTCGGTGTCGACCGCGCCCGGGGCAACGGCATTGACGCGTACGCCGAGCGGGGCGCACTCGATCGCGAGCTGCCGGGTGAGCTGGACGATCGCGCCCTTGGTCATCGCGTACACGCTCTGGTTGGTCACCCCGACGAGCCCCGAGATAGAGGCGGTGTTGACGACGCAGCCGTGGCCGGCGATCAGATGCGGGAGCGCCGCCCGGGTGAACCGGAACACCGAGCGCACGTTGATGCCGAACAGCAGGTCGAAGTCGGCGTCGCCGGTGTCCAGAAGCGGCCGCCGCAGAAACCGCCCCGCGTTGTTGACCAGCAGGTCCAGCCGCCCGAACTCCGCGACGGCCCGCCCGACCACGGCCGCGGGCGCATCGTCGGCCGTGACGTCGGCGACGACCGGCACCACCCGGCCGGCCTCGGCAAGGTCACCGACCGCGGGCGACACGTCGGCCGCCACGACCCGATAGCCCGCGTCCCGCAGCCGGACCACGACCGCACGGCCGATGCCCCGGGCCGCCCCTGTCACGACCGCAACCAGTTCCATGTCATCTCCCTCACCCACGACACGTCGCCGTTATCGTATGACAGTCATACAGGGACTCCCAGCGCCGCACGCGGGTTACGGCCGATGACGAACCCCAGGAACGGATCCATGCTGGGCTCGAGCCCGGCGTCAGGCGAGTGGCAGTCAGGCGAACGCCGCTGCGTCTCCGTGGGTTTCATGGCCCAACTCAACCCGAGCGGCGATACTGACCCCGCCGCGATCGACAGCGGCGCGTAGACATCGAAGATCAGCCCTCAACCCCACCATTCCGCGGGGCAGTGCCGATGGCGTCCATCGGTGCCCCGGCCGGGACGTGATCACTATCCGGGAGGAGATCGTCCGGAATGGGCAATACAGTGCCGGGCATGACAGGGATCGGAACTGACTGGCGGGCGGTCGACGGCGTTGCGACGGCCTGGTTCGACGCGCCTTCGCTGGTCGAGGGGGCTGTGCTGGCCGGGCGCATCGTGGAGCTGTCGGCCGAGATCGTGGTCGACCTGCGCTCGACAGGCGTGCGGGTGCGCCTCGACTCAGGCGAGCACGCCGAGGCGGTGTCGGCGGCCGCGCGGGATCTCGGGCTGGCCGCGAACCCTGCCGTGCTGCAGCAGCTGAGCGTCGTGTTCGAATCCGCGAACCCGTCGGTGGTGGGCCGGTTCTGGCAGCGCGTGCTCGACTACGCGCCCGGGGAGGACGGCGGTTTGGCGGATCCGTTGCGGCGCGACCCCGCGATCCGGATCCGGCAGTCGACCGAGCCACGGCCGTTGCGCAACCGCATCCACCTCGACGTGGTGCGGCCGGCCGCGGCGGTCGAGCAGGCGAATCTCGGTGAGGCATCGGGACCGTACGGGGTCTGTCACAGTGACCCCGACGGCAACGAGGTCGACCTGGTGCCGGGCGAGGTGCTCGGCGAGAAGATCGGGACAGCCGACTGGCAGGCGGTGTTCAGCGCGATGGCGTGCTACCGCATCACCTCGCCGGCGCAGCAGCGTGACCTGGCCACCGCCGCGGCGGCGCTGGCCGACGACGCCGGCTTCCCGCTGCTGGTCGACCTGCGTCCCGGGCTCGTGATCATCGACAGCGGCAAGGACCAGTGGGAGGGCGACGCCCACGGCCTCGAGCTCGACTTCACCGACCTCGCCGGAAACCTGCAGACCGCTGCCCGCGAACTCGGGGCCACGGCGGATCCGGGGCTGCCGCGCTTCGCTCAGCTGTTCCTCGACGCCGCCGACGTCGCCGCGGTCCGCGCGTTCTGGGTCGCCGCGCTCGGATACACCCATGACCGGCGAGCCGGGGTCAGCGACATCCACGATCCGCGGCGGCTGAACCCGGTGCTGGTGTTCCAGGAGCTCGACGCTTCGGATGCGGAGCGACGCCGGCAGCGCAACCGCATCCACTTCGAGGTCGCTGTGCCGTCGGACCTCGCGCAGACGCGCCTCGCCACGGCCGTCGCAGCCGGTGGCCGGCTCCTTGACGAGTCGCAGGATCGCTGGCGGGTCGCCGACCCCGAAGGCAACGAAATGGTGATCGTCGGTAATCTCCGGGATGGTGTCGTATCGGGGCGCAGCCGTTCGTGGAACTAGTGTGCGAAGGGAGACGGCCATGACCGAGTATCTGATCACCTTCAACGACGCTCGACTGGCCGCAAGAGGTGCACCGGCTCCGAGGTCCGGGGCAGTCCCGGCGCAACAGCGCCGGGGCGAAATGAGCCCGCTGCTGCCGGAGCAGTGACCGGTTCCACCGCCGAGCAGGCGATCACCCATGCCCACCATGAGGAGTGGGCGCGGCTGGTCGCTGACCTCGCGCGCCGTTTCGGCGACCTCGACGTCGCCGAGGACGCGACGGCCGAGGCGTTCGTGGCGGCGGCAGAGCGGTGGCCGCGCGACGGCGTACCGCCCAATCCCGGCGGTTGGCTCGCCACCACCGCGACCCGCAAGGCGATCGATGGGATCCGTCGCGAGTCGCAGCGCGACGCCAAGTACCAGGCGGCCCGCATGATGTACGACGACACCCCTCCCGAGCCGACCGGCCCGGTCGAGGACGACCGGCTCAGACTGGTCTTCACGTGCTGCCACCCCGCGCTCGCCATGGAGGCCCGGGTGGCGCTCACCCTGCGCCTGCTCGGCGGCCTCACCGTCGCCGAGATCGCCCGCGCCTTTCTGGTGCAGGAGACCACGATGGCGCGGCGAATCACGCGCGCCAAGGTGAAGATCAAGGAGGCGCGCATTCCCTACCGGGTGCCCTCGGCCGACGACATCCGCGAGCGGCTCGCCGGCGTGCTCGCGGTCGTCTACCTCATCTTCAACGAGGGCTATCTGGCCGGCGAAGGGGACGACCTCCTGCGCGTCGACCTGACCGACCAGGCGATCCACCTCGGCCGCCTGCTCCGGACTCTCCTGCCGGACGACGGTGAGGTAGCCGGACTGCTTGCCTTGATGCTCTTCACCGACGCCCGGCGACCGGCGCGCGTGTCCCGTACCGGGGAGCTGGTGACCCTCCTCGACCAGGACCGCGGCGCATGGGACCGCACGATGATCGCCGAGGGCAGGGCCCTGGTCCGGGAGCGGATCGAGGCGGTTGCGGCCGGCCGTGGCCCAGCCGGGCGCTACCAGCTGCAGGCCGCGATCAACGCGGTCCACGCGGAGGCCCCGTCCGCCCGGGACACCAACTGGTCCGCGATCGTCGCCCTCTACGGCCACCTGGCGCTGATCGACCCCTCGCCGATCGTGCGGCTGAACCGCGCGGTCGCGGTCGCCGAGGTCGTCGGCTCCGAGGCCGGGCTCGCCGAGATCGAACGGCTCGCCGGCGCCCTCGACGGCTACCACGCCTTCCACGCCGCCCGCGCCGACCTGCTGCGGCGACTCGGGCGCGTCGGCGAGTCGCGGGCGGCGTACGACCGGGCCATCGGTCTCGCCGGCAATGCCGCCGAGCGGGCCTACCTCACCCGCCGCCGCGACCAGCTCGCCGGCTGACCGGCTGACCTCAGCTCAGGCCGGGGCGAGGAGGCAGAACTCGTTGCCTTCCGGGTCGGCGAGGACCTTCCACGGGATATCGCTCTGGCCCAGGTCGATGGCGGTGGCGCCGAGAGTCTGCAGTCGGGCCGCCTCGGCCTCCAGGTCGTCGCCGGGGTAGGGGCGGATGTCGAGGTGGACGCGGTTCCACACGGTCTTCACGTCGGGTGTGCGGAGGAACTGCAGATAGGGGCCGACGCCCTTGGCGGAGCGCAGGACCGCGTGGTGATCGGTCACCTTGTGCAGGCTCCAGTCCATGGCCTCGCCCCAGAAGCGGGCCATGGCACGCGGATCGGCGCAGTCGACCACGACGGTGGCGATCGGGCCGGTGTCTTGGTAGAGCGAGTCGAGCACGCAGAACTCGTTGCCCTCGGGGTCGGCCATGACCGTCCACGGGACATCGCCCTGGCCGATGTCGGCGAGCGTTGCGCCGAGACCCTCCAGGCGCTCGACCACCTCGGCCTGATGGGCCGCTGAGGTGGTGGCGAGGTCGATGTGCACGCGGTTCTTCACCGTCTTGGGTTCCGGGGAAGCGACGAGGTCGATGCAGACGGCGACGGGGTCGGGATAGACGAAGCCTTCGGGTTCGAGGTTGGTCACGCCGGGTCCTTCGCTGGAGACTGCCCAGCCGAGCGCCTCCGCCCAGAAACCGCCCAGCGCGGAGTCGTCCCGAGCCTTCATGTTGATTTGAACAAGCCGCGTCGCCATGCCGACGATGTTACCGACCGCCCGGCAACGCACGATCCGCCGTACGCAATCGTTTGTCGCCGTGTCTTGATTTCGCGGAGATTGCTGGCCTAGTGTCCGAGGACATCGAGTCGCAATCGATTGCGGAGAGACTGCCCATGCGGATCGAAACCGACGACCTCGCCGACTACTTCCTGGCCGAGACTCTCGACGGCCTCTACACGCCGTACGCGCTGCGCATGCCGGCCGGCGACGGACCGCACCCGTTCGTGTTCGTCGCCTACGGCAACGGCGGTGGCGGCATGGAATGGCTGCGCGACCGGGTGCACCGCTTCCGCTACATCACCGACGTGCTGCTCGAGGCCGGGTACGCGTGCGCGTGGGCGCGCTACCGCACCGAAGTCGAGCTCGGCTACCAGACCGGCGGAAAACTGCGCACCGACGTACGGCAAGGCATGGAATTGATGAGCCGGGCGCCGCTGGAGTACGAGGACGAGGTCGCCATCCTCCGGCATGTGGCCAAGCTGCCCGGCGTCGACGGCGACCGGCTGTTCCACCTCGGCGTCAGCCACGCCGGCGAGATGCTGTTCAAGCTGCTCTCGCAGTACCACGGCCTGCTCCGGGCCGGCGTCGCCGCCGAGCCCGCCTCGCACGAGCTGCTCACCCTGAACCTGCACGACGACGAGAAGGTCACCGTCGCCGACGGCCTGCGCGACATCGAGACCCTCGAGATGCGCAGCGTCGAACGGGCCCGCCGCGCGATCACCGACCCACAGGAGGTGTCCCGGCGGCTCGACGGCGTCGACATCCCGGTCCTGGTGCTGGGCCGCGAGCAGGACGAGCTGCAGGGCATCTTCCGGCTCACCTACGAGTTGCTCGCCGAGAAGCGGGCCGACGCGCAATGGCGTTCGTGGAGCCACGACATCCACGGCTACATCTATCCGGAGGGTGAGCCCGATGCCGTCCAGCGAGAAGCCCTTTCGGTCATCGTCGACTTCTTCGACCGCCACCGAGGCTGATGTAGTCGTCGTCGGCGCGGGACACAACGGCCTGGTGAGTGCCGCCTACCTCGCCGAGGCCGGCCTGCAGGTGCTGGTGCTGGAGGCGGGCCACCGGCCCGGCGGGAACACGATCACCGAGGAGCTGACGCTGCCCGGCTTCGCGCACGACTCGTGCTCGTCGGCGCACGTGCTCATCCAGTCCAACCCGCTGCTGGCCGACGACGAGCTCGGGCTGCTGTCGCGGTGGGGCCTGCGCTATGTGCACACCGATCCGGCCGTGGTGCTGCCCCGCGCCGACGGCGAGACGATCGTGGTGCACCGCGACCTGGACGCCACGGCCGACGAGATCGGCAAGTGGTCGGCGGCCGACGCCTCGGCGTTCCGCGAGCTGATGGGTGAGTGGAACGGCGGCCTGGCGGCAGCTCACGGCCGTTGGTCGTCCGGCTTTCCGGCAAACCATGACGCGTACGAGCAATTGCGCGCGCGCTCGGCGTGGGATGTCATCCATGAGCGGTTCGGGCATCCCGCCGTACGCGATCTGATGGTGTGGTTGTCCCTGGCGACCATTCAGGACCCGCGCCGGCCCGGCACCGGCGTCCTTCCGTCCTCGATCACCGCGGGCCGGCTGCGGTTCGGCTGGTCGACGCCGATCGGCGGGTCCGGGGCGCTGCCGGCCGCGCTGATCCGTCTCCTCGAAGCACGCGGCGGCGCGGTGTTGTGCGATGCCGCGGTCGAGCGGATCGAGACGCGGGCCGGGCGGGCGGTCGCGGTGCACACCACCGACGGCCGGCGCATCGCCGCCCGGCGTGCCGTGCTCAGCAGCGGCAACGTGGCCCGGCTGCCCCTGATGCTAGAGGCGGTGCCTGATGATCTCGCCGCCGCGCGCGCCGCCTGGCGGCCCGGGCTGAGCGTCTTCGCCGTGCACGCCGCGCTGACCGCGGACCTGACCACCCAGTCGGCCGCGGCCGGGCTGGGTAGCACCGAGGGGATAGCGCGCCAGCTCGACGCCTTTTATCGAGGCGATACCGACGCGACCGATCCGTGGCTCCTGGTCGTGAACCAGACGGTGGTCGACCCCTCCCGGGCGCCCGCCGGCGCCGGGACCTTCAAGATCCTGACGGTCGCGCCGTGGGACCGCGCCGACGGCCGCGACTGGGCACAGGCCAAGCACGAGTACGCCGAGCAGATCGTGCGCCGCGTCCGCGAACGGATCGGCGGCCTCGAGCCGGACGACATCCTCGCCATGCGGGCGGAGTCGCCGCGGGACGTGGCCGCGCACAACACCCACAACCTCGGCGGTTCGTGTCACGGCGGCGAGTTCGTCATGCCGGACGGGCAGTGGCTGGCCGGCTGGCCGTCCTACACCACCGGGATCGACGGGCTGTTCCTGACCGGCTCGACCAGCCATCCGGGCGGCAGCGTGAGCGGGCGCCCCGGTCGCAACGCGGCGCGCGCCGTACTCACCGCGCTCGGGATGGACCCGGCCGCGGTGATGAGCTCCCGCTGACCGTCCGCATCTTGTGGGTCCCGATCAACCGCTCGGGGACCCGAGGAGGTCGAGGGCCCACAGCACCCCGAAACCGACCCCGGCGAGAGCGCCGGCCACGAGGACCAGGGCGAACGGACCGACGATATCGCGGATCAGGTTGCCCATCGGGGCCGGCGCCGGCCGCAGCTCGGCCTGGCCGCTCGCGACGTGCCGGCGAACGAGGACACGTTCGCCCACCCGGCCCGGGTCCCACGCCCCGTTGTCGATGGCGCAGGCGAAGCCCGGGCCCTCCACGTGTGCCGTCCAGAAGGTGTTGGAATCGGCGTCGTCGCGGCCCTGTTTGTCGGCCAGCACCGCCCACGAGTCCTCACCGAGGAGCCTGAGCTGCCAGGACCGCCAGATCATGAGTACGCCCTGCGCGGTCTGCCCGACACCGACGAGCAGAACGAGGCTGCCACCGACCCCGATCAGCCAACGGCCGGCGCCGCTGTCCCGCGTGACCAGGCGAGTCACGACGCCGGCGAGCACCATCGCCGCCAGCGCGTAGCCGAGCATCCGGGGCAGGCTTCGACGCCTTTCCATGCACCCAGCATCCTCGACCCCGTCAACCTACGGCGTCGGCTGACCGGTGCGGGAGGAGGGATGGGCGCGATTGAGGAACTCCGTACGCTCCGTTCGGGGCTGGACGTTCATGCCGGCCGCCGGGCTCGGCGCGGAGGTGACGCGAGGGTCACCGCGCCGCAGATCGCCGGACTCGTCGATCCAGCGGCGCTGCGCCGGGTCCGCCTCGATCAGGTCGCTGCGACGCCAGTTCTCGATGCGCCCGAGCCACTCGCTGTGGTCCAGCGCCTCGCTCAACACGTGCAGCCGCTGGATCAGGCCGCGGCGCTCGGCTCCGGGCAGCAACGGTGCCAGCGTCTTGGACAGCGAGGTCACCCGGCGGATGCACAGTTCCGAGCCTTCGCCGTCGCCCCGGCGGCTGAACTCGACCAGATCGCTGGCGGTGCGGATCCCCACCGTGCGCAGGGCGACCCGTAGTTCCGCGTTGCACCGCTTCGGCGAGTCCGACTCCCCGGCCGAGCCGTCGAGGTACATCACCAGGATGGCCTGATCGACCCAGTCCACCAGCCGGGCCGCCGGGAATCGCGTCTTGAAGAACAGATCGATCAGATCGTGGTGGGCCAGCGCCTCCACGTTGGTGATTCCCTCCTCCGACAGCCGCGTACGTTCGTAGAGGTCGATCCCCTCGATCTCGGTCAGTGGCTGCTGCTGGTCCAGATTCAGGACGCTGGCCTTCTGCCGCAGCGTCTTTTCCCAGATCAGGTGGAGAATGGTGTCCGGCACGAACCCCGCGGTGAACGCGATCAGGAACAGCGGCTGGGAGTTGTCCGCCGCGTTGGAGACCGCCTCGATCAGCCACGCGAGTATCACCACCACGAGCACACGGACCGCGATCGTGGTGTACGTCTTGGGCCGCAGATCGGATCGCACGAAGCCCTGCCACACCAGGCGCAGCGAGAAGAAGTACGCACCGAGGAACGCGAAGGCGACCAACGATTGGTCGGGACTGAGCAGGACCAGGAACGACAGGCTGTCCCCGGGGCCGACCTGGATCTCGTCGCCCGCGCGCAGCATGATGAGCAGCCAGCCGAAGGCCAGGATCAGCGTGGCGACGATGATCGGCGAACGGCGCCCTCGGGTGAGCCGGCCTCGCCCGCTGTCGACCCCGTACGCCTCCTCGAGCTGCCGGTCGTACTTCGCCCGCACGTCGGACAGGGTGTAGACGGTCGGGTCCAGGCGGAACACGTTCTGGATCCACCGTTGCCGCAGGGTGCTCAGTCGTTCCGCGTCGAACTGGAAGTACATCAGCGCCGGCATCAGCGCCACCACCGCGATGAAGGTCAGCTGCATGAGCCGGCCGACCAGGACGAGCGGCTTGGAGGTGTCGATGGCAAAACCGTCGGGCCAGAACGAAACCACGTTGCGCAGGTCGGTGGCCAGGTAGAGGGTCAGGGCGGGGATGAGGATCCCGGTGGCCACCACCATGGCCATGGTGAAGTTGTACCAGGCCTTGCGGCGTACCAGCCGCACCGTGCCGCCGGTCTGGGACGCGCTGCGCTTACGCTCCCGGCGGGCCGGCCGGCTCAGCATCACGAAGAACCACAGAACCAGCGCGATCCCGAGGGCGGCGCCGATGCGCAACCACCACCACATCGGCAGTGGCCACAGGGAGACCAGCCACACCAAAACGACGATCACCGCCACCCTGATCGAGCTCGCCACCGGAGCGTCGACATCGGCGGTCCGGGGTTTGTCGCACACCGCGACCTGGCGCCGGTCCACGAGCCGGCGCAGTTGCGGGAACGCCTCGTGGATGTCCTCGGGCTGCGCCCGTCCGCTACCCGGCGGCTCAGCCTTCCAGAGTCGCGATTCGAGCGGCGTCAGGATGAGCTCGCGGCCGTTGTGCTTCAGCCAGATCGGCCGGGGCGTCTCGTTCTGGACGAACCACTCGCGGGCCGTCCGGCCTCGCCCGGTCCCCACCGGGGACGATTGCGGGTCCGGCTCGAACGGGCAGTTCTCGGCTTCCGCCGGTGCGGTCACGGTCACGGTCATCACATCCTTCGTCGCATCCCATGAGGAGGACGCTTCCCGGCGGATAGATACGCGACGCGGCCCGCGAATCAGCCGGCGACGTGGGCGGTGTTGTCGAGCCAGTGCTGGACGACGTCGGTGTCGCCGTCGATGCTGATGTCGGTGACTCCGGCGAGAGGGAGTCGTCGGGTCATGGTCAGCAGCAGCGATTGTGCCGGGCCGGTCACCGTCACATCGGCCTGCCGGGTTCCGGGCCGCCAGGTTGCCCCGCCCGGGCGTCGTTCGACGAACCAGGCGCCCGCGTCGTCGGCGGTGTCGGTGGCCAGCCACTGCAGGGTCTGCCCGGTGCCCCGGATGGCGTGGGCGGACTCGGACCGTTGCATCTCCCACGTGGGGGAGGTGAGCATCGCGAGGTGGTTGCTGATGAGCGCGGCTGCGACGTCGGCGTCGATGTCGGCCGGACGGCCCGCCGCGTTGGCTGCGTCGAAGCCGTGGACGACCGCCTCGTTGAGCATGCTGGACATCCAGAATCGTGTCCCGGTCCGCCCGTCGCCCGCGGGGTTGAACACCGGCGCGTCGAGCGCGTCGTCGGAGCACGCGCTCGCGACCCGCTGCGCGGAATCCGACAGCCACGCCTGCCACTCGCGGGGGTCGGTGGGGAGCACGGCCGCCTCGGTAGGCAGCTGTGCGGGGTCGGTGATGCGTCGCTCGATGATCTCCGCGACCCAGTTCTGGGTCTGGCCCACGTGCTCGACCAGGTCGGTGATGGTCCACTCCGGGGCGGTCGGCACGGCGGCGCCGGGTCCGGCGGCGGCGGCTGATTCCGCCAGACGCCGGGTGTGTTCGACGATCGCTCGCCGGACACGGTCCGGGTTCAGCTCGGTCATGGGGCTGTCCTTCTCCGTAGGTCGTTGTGCTGTGTTCGACCGGGCGTGGCGGTCGAATTCATCGGTGACAAACACCGAGGGCCGGGTCAGTCCTGCATCGCCTCGGTGAAGAGCTCCGGCGGCGCCTGCAGGTCGTGGGCGCGGAACAGGACAGCGTGCTCGACGCCCATGGCCTTCCCGCTCATCGCGGTGAACATCGGGATGAAGTCCGCGGGGGCCGGGTGGCCCGGGAGCGCGGCGAGGTATGCGGCGTGCGCTTCGAGCGAGGCGACACCGCGGCGCAGCGGCTCCCCCGTGACCTCGACGCCGTGCGTCGCGCCGGAGCCGGCGAGGCCGGGGATGATGAGCCAGCGCACGGAGTGCGGTTCGAGGCCCTCGTCGTCGACCTGCTCCGGGAAGACCCACCGGTTGCCCGCGTCGCGCACCGCGTCGAGCGTCGCGAGCCCGGCCGCGCGGTGGTCGGCCTGGTCGAAGCCGAAGGGCGTCTCGATCTGAAAGCCGGGGCCGAGTACGACGTCGGGCTTGAACCGGCGGATCTCCCGGCAGATGTCCCGGCGCAAGTCGAGGCCGTACACGAGCACGCCGTCCGGATGTTCGAGGACCGTCAGATGCTCGACGCCGACGACCGCGCAGGCGGCTTGCTGCTCGGCGACGCGCAGCCGTGCCGTCTCCTCCGGAGGGTTCGGCATGCCGGCCTCGCCGCGGGTGAGTAGGAGATAGCCGACCTCGATGCCACGCGCGGTCCAGCGAGCAACGGCCGCGGACGTGCCGTACTCCATGTCGTCGGGGTGCGCGACGACACAGAGCACCCGCTGAAAGGACTCCTCGGGGAGAGCAGGCAATGTCATGCCGGCCATCCTCCCGCGTCGGGGGGCCGGCCGGGGGACCGGTCAGGGCCGGAAACTGAGTCGATACTGCGTGGGCGTGCGCCCGGTCAACTCGCGGAACGCGGCGTTGAACGCCGACAGGGAGTTGTAGCCGACGCTGAACGCGATCGCGGTGATCGGGAGATCGTCGTCGGCCAGCTTTTCGACGGCCGCCACTATCCGCATCCGGCGCAGCGCCGCTCGCCAGGTCATGCCGGTCTCGTCCGCGAACCGCCGCGCCAGCGATCGCGGCGCCAGGCCCACTTCCTCGGCGATGTCCTCGAACCGGGCCTGGTCCCCGAGCCGCTGCTCGGTCAGCCGCAGCGCCTTGCGCAGCTCCGGCGAGCGTCCCGCCGGCACCACGACGGGGCTCGGCTGTTCGGCCAGCCGCCAGCAGACCGCGGCCAAAGCGGCGAACAGCGTCTGGGCGTACGCCGGCAGGGGCTCCTCGCTCGGACCCCAGGCGCCGCACTCGGTGAGCAGGGCGCCGGCCAACCGGTTCAGATCGAACACCGCCAGCGGGGCCGGCGGCGCCGCGACGAACCCGACGTCGAACAGGACCGACGCGGTCGTGACCGGCTGCGGAATACTCACCCGGATGGGCCGGCCCGCCTCGATGAGGGCCGCACGGGCCGGCGGCAACAGCCACGCCTGCCCGTGCGCCTCCAGCCGCAGAACGCCGGCCGAGGCGCAGAGCAGGTAGTGGCGGTCAACGCACAGCTCACGCTCGGGCTCGGCCGGGAACGTACGCACGAAGCTGTACGCCAGGCGGGTCATCGACGCTCTCGCACGCAATGATCGTAAGCACCGTGGCGGCGCCGGTGTCAGCCTACGGTCTCCACCAGTTCGGCGCGGAAACGCCGGCTCACCGGCGCCCCTGCCATCATCGGACGGAGCACCTGACCGGAGCGGGCGAACGATGCCGAGTCCACGTACCCGGCGAACGACGCCTCGTCCTGCCATTCGTGCACCACGGTGATCTGGGTGTCGTCCTCCCTGCCGGCATAGACCCGGAAGGCGATGTTGCCCGGCATGCCCTGCACCTGTCCGCGCTCGCGGTCGAGCTGGGCGAGGGCCGCCGGACGATCGGCGGCTGCGGTGCTGAAGTCCAGAATGGCAATGAACATTGAAGATCTCCTCGGATCGGGCGGCGACGGCCGCGTGGTCACAGATCGATCCTCACCGGCCGTAAGCCGGCTCGCCGCCGCCAGCCGGACAGGTTCACGCTCGCATCGGACAGGCGGACCCGCAGATCCTTGTTCGCGTCGGTGATCCGGCGCCGCGCGTCAGGGGCGGTGCAGCCGGGCCGGGTCGGCCGCGGTCACGGCCGTCTCCGGGTCCAGGTCCCAGCCTT
This sequence comes from Actinoplanes sp. NPDC051513, assembly GCF_044454685.1. Taxonomy (NCBI): domain Bacteria; kingdom Bacillati; phylum Actinomycetota; class Actinomycetes; order Micromonosporales; family Micromonosporaceae; genus Actinoplanes; species Actinoplanes sp. NPDC051513. The sequence continues at coordinate 348,422 of NZ_JBITDW010000009.1, read as the reverse complement.
TCGCGTACGCCGCCGCGAACTCCTCGGGGCCCAGCGCGGCCTGGCCCCGCCGGGTGAGCTCGCGGACCTGCGGATCGGTGTGGTCGTGCGCGCCCCGCAGCCGGGCGGCGGCGCCGAGCAGCATGGCCGACTCGTGATGCCGCCCGCGCGTCGCGGCGAGCGCGGCCGCGTTCACCGTCACCGGTGACAGCACCGGCAGTTCCCGCGTTGCCAGCGCGGCCGCGTACGCCTCCCGCAACGCCTTGTCCGCGCCGGGCAGGTCGCCCAGCGCCAGGCAGAGTGCGGCCCGTGCGCTGCCGGCCATCGCACGGGCCTGATCCGCGGGGAACACGGTGTCGGCGAGCAGGCCCCGCTCGGCGTCGTCGAGCAGGTCGGCTGCCCGGCCCAGATCGCCGAGCCGCACCCGCAGGCCGGCCTCCCACGTGTCGATCAGGACCAGCATCTGCGCCGAGGACGCGTGCAGCGCCCGCTCCCGGGCCGCGTCGATCGTCGCCATCGCCCTGTCGGTGTCGCCACGCCGCAGATGCAGGTCGATCCAACGCAGGTCGCTGTAGAGCTGGTCGCCGAGGCTGACCGCGCCGAACTCACCGGCCAGCGTCCGGGCCTCGTCCAGGTCGGCCAGCGCGCCGTCGAGGTCGTCGTACCGCCGCAGCTGGGCCCGTATCGGCAGGGTGGCGGCCTGGCCCCAGCGGTCGCCGGCCTGACGGAAGCGAACCAGGGACGCCTCCACGTGGGCACGCATCGGCGTCAGTGCGCCCGCGTTCTCGGCGATCTCGGCGAGGAACATGTGGGCCAGCCCGGACAGCCACACGTCGTCGCCATCGGCCAGGCTCTGGAAGACCTCGAGCGCCGCCTCCTGCTCGAGCAGGAAGAGCAGGACCGGTCCGAACACGCGGTAGTGGCTCGGCAGCTCCGCCTGCGCGAGCAGCCGGCCGGCCAGCTCGCGCATCTCCGCCCGGTCGTCGGCGGCCTGCCCGGCGGTGATCCCCGACAGGGTGTCCGCCCGGTTGAGCAGGTAGACGGCTCGGGCGCAGTCACGTTCGGGCGACCGGCCGCCAGGATTCGAGGTGGGCACCGCCAGGGCCGCACCCAGCCAGTAGGCGCCGTCGCTCTGGCGGCCGGACATCTGCCAGTACCAGGTCAGGGCCAGCGCGAGGGCGATCGCGGCGGAGGAGTCGTGGGTGGCGCACAGGTGTCGCAGGGCGGCGAGCATGTTGTCGTACTCGGCGCCGATGACTTTCATGGCTTCCACCTGGCCGGGCCCGCGCAGCCGGGGGTCCTGGCGGGCCATCAGCTCGGTGAAGTGGGCGGCGGCCAGGTCGCGGGCCGTGCCGAGTTCGCCGGTGTCGGTCAGGCGGCCGGCGCCGTACTCGCGGATGGTCTCGAGCATGCGGTAGCGGCCGGCGCCGGGCGCGAGCTGCAGCAGTGACCGGTCGACGAGAGTGGCGAGCAGTTCGGGAATCTCGGCGGCGGGCACGGTGGTGCCGGCGCAGACGGCGGCGGCCGCGGCGGGGGTGACACCGCCGGGCAGGATCGAGATCCGTTCCGCGACGGTGCGTTCCCGCTCGTCGAGCGGCTCCCAGCTCCAGGCGATGACCGCGCGCAGGGTGCGGTGCCGCGGCGGTGCGGTGCGGCTGCCGGTGGTGAGCAGCCGGAAGCGGTCGGAGAGCCCGCCGGCCAGGTCGGGCAGCGACAGCGTCCGCAACCGGGCGGCGGCCAGTTCCAGGGCCAACGGCATGCCGTCCAGGCTGCGGACGACGTAGATGATCTGCGGCAACGTCGAAAGATCAACATCGAAATCGGGGCGTACGGCCGCAGCCCGCTCGATGAACAGGCGCACCGCGGCCGTGCGCCGGGCTTCGTCGACGCCGTCGCCCGGCTCGGGCAGCGTCAGCGGTCCGAGTGGCACGAGGGCCTCACCGTCGACCGCGAGGGGTTCGCGGCTGGTGGCGAGCACACGCAGACCGGGGCAGCGGGACAGCAGGACGGCGACCAGCTGAGCCACGGCGTCGATCAGGTGCTCGCAGTTGTCGACCAGCAGCAGGCTCTCCCGGCCGCCGAGCTCGCCGGCGACGACGTCCAGCTCGTCGCCCTCGACTCGCTTGCGGGCGTCGAGCATCGCGCCGCCGCGCAGGCCGATCCCGGCGAGCACCGCCGCGGCGACCTTCGCCGGTTCGGTGACCGACGCGAGGTCGACGAGCCACGCGCCGTCGCGGTACTCGTCGCGGTGGTGGCGAGCGGCCTCCAGGGCGAGCCTGGTCTTCCCGGCGCCGCCGGGGCCGAGGACGGTGACCAGACGTCCGGCGGTGAGCAGCGTCCGGATCCGGGCGAGATCGTCGTCGCGGCCGATGAAGCTGGTCAACGGCGCCGGCAAGCCGACCAGCTGGACCTGTCCGGGCCGGACCTGTCCGGGCCGGACCTGTCCGGGTTGGGTCGCCGGGACGGACCGGCCGGGACGCAGCAGGCGCAGATGGCGCTCCCGGAGGGCAGATCCCGGATCGGCGCCGAGGACGTCGGCCAGCGACGCACGGACCCGCTCGTAGACGGCCAGCGCCTCGGCTTGGCGTCCCGCGGCGGCGAGCGCATCCATCAGAAGTGCGGCCGCCCGCTCGTGGACCGGGTGCTCGGCCAGCAACCCGGTCAGCCGGGCGGCGGCGACCTCGACGCGTCCCCGCGACAACTCGGTGTCGGCGAGGTCGGCGACCGCCTCGATCGACACCTGCGCCAGCCGGGTCGCGACCGTGGGCGCGACCGCGGCGATGACTGCGGGTTCGGCGCCGGGACGTGCGCCCCACAACGCCACGGCCTCGGCGAGCGCAGCACCCGCGGCATGGGGGTCACCCGCGCGCAGCCTCTCCCGGCCGGCGGCGGCGAGCTGCTCGAAACGCAGAGCGTCCACGTCGGCCGCGTCCACCGCGAGCCGGTAGCCGCCCGCCACCTGCACGACCACGCCCGGGTCCGTACCGGCCGGAGTGAGGGCACGACGCAACCGCGTGACGAGGGTTTCTGCAAGGCAGGGGTCGGACCGGACGGCGGCTGCTCGCCCCAGATCGCGTCGACCAGCACGCCGGGCTCGACCGCGTGGCCGCCGGCGAGCGCCAGCCGCACGAGCAGGCTTCGCAACCGCGCGCCCGGAACGGGCAGGACGGCGCCGCCACGAGACGCCTGAAAGGCGCCGAGCAGCGTCACACGAAGCCGTGCGCCCCCGTCCATCGCCCCATCCTCGCGCGCTCGCCCGCACGACTTCACACCAGGGCGGCCGCGCCACCGCCGTGTTTGCCCCGTGTTTGTGCCGTGTCAGCGACCCGCCGCAGTCTTCGCACGACTCGAACACCAGCACGACTCGAACACCAGGAGGACACCGTGAACGACCTCAAGCCCGACCTTTCCGCGGTACCGCAGAGCCGTGCGGCGGGAGCGGCGCTCATCGCCGGCGGGGGCGTCTATTTCGTCGCCGAGTTCATCGCCGCGGCGGCGTGGACGGACCCGCCCTACAGCTACACGTACCACTTCGTCAGCAACCTCGGGGTGCACGGCCCCGCAACCGCGTTCGGGCAGTTCATGTACTCGCCGCTCGCGTGGGTGATGAACACCGGCTTCATCCTGTTCGGGCTGGCCGTGCTGACCGGCGTCGTCATGCTGAGAGGGCTGCCGGGGCGTCGCTGGGCGCTGGTCGCGACGGCCGCAGTGCTGGCAGCCGGCAGCACACTGGTGGCGCTGTTCCCGGGATCCAGTGAAGCGTCCGCTCTGCACGGGCTGGGCGCTCTCGCGGCGTTCGGCGGCGGCAACGCGCTCGCGATCCTTCTCGGCCGGGCGCATCGGCTCCTCGGCCTTTCCCGCCGGCTCGGCCGGGCCCTGCTGATGCTCGGGACTCTCGGCTTCGTCTCGCTGGTGGTCTACCTGACCGTCGCGACGGGAACCGGGGTTCTCATCGGCTTCTTCGAACGCGGCGTCATCTACCCGTTCCTGGTCGGCTTCATCGTTCTGGGAGCCGCACTTCGTCGCCCCGCGCATGACATTGCAGTCGCAATGCGATAGGCGTACGGTACTTTTCCAATGCAACTGCATTGCAAAGGAGCTCACCCATGTTTGTGATCCCGCTGGCCGAGGCAAGGCCGGTAGCCCTGGCGGGTGGTAAGGCGGCCGGTCTCAGTGAGCTGATCCGGCTGGGTGAGCGGGTGCCGCCGGGCTTCTGTGTCACCACCGACGCGTACGGGCGCGGTGAGCTGCCGCGGGCGGAGATCCTCGAGGCGTACGAGAAGATGAGCGGCGGCCCGGTGGCGGTGCGGTCCAGCGCGACCGCCGAGGATCTGCCGGATGCCAGCTTTGCCGGGCAGCACGACACCGTCCTGGACGTGACCGGCGGTACGGAGCTGATCGCGGCGATCGAGAAGTGCTGGGAGTCGCTGCACTCGGCGCGCGCGGTCGCGTACCGCATGGCGCGTGACATCGACCCGGCGACCGTACGGATGGCTGTCGTCGTACAGCGGATGGTGGATCCGGCGGTGGCCGGGGTGTTGTTCACGGCGAACCCGGTGACCGGCCGGCGCACCGAGATGGTCGTGGATGCCGCCCCGGGCCTGGGCACCGCCGTGGTCGACGGCGCCGCGCCGGTGGATCACTACCGGTTGGACGGCTCCGCGCCGCCGGAGCGCGGCTGCCTGAGTCCCGCCCGGCTGGCCGAGCTGCGCGACATCGGAGAGCGGCTGCAATGCCAGTTCGGCGTTCCGCAGGACGTCGAGTGGGCGATCGACCGGGATGGTGTGCTGTGGCTGCTGCAGTCGCGGCCGATCACCACGCTGTTCCCGCTCCCGCCGCCGACCGAGGCTCCTGGGCCTCGCGTCTACCTGGAGTTCGGACACGTGCAGGGCATGCTGCAGCCGGTCACGCCGATGGGGATGTCGAACTTGAAGAAGACCGTCGCGGCGATGGCGGCCTCGCTCGGCCTGCGGGTGGAGATCGCGGACATCGGTGGCCGGCTCTACGGCGACCTGAGCGATCTGGCGCGGCATCCGACCGCCCGCAAGCGGCTGGTGAAGCTGATGGCGGTGGACTTCGGCCCGCGGGCGCAGGCGGTGATGGAGCACGTACTGGCCGATCCCCGGTTCGCCCCGGTCAAGAAAGGCCGGACCCGCGCGCCGGCGCCGGCGTCAGCGCGAACCGCCGTACGGGCCGCCACCGGGGTCATCCGCGCGCTGGCGAGGCCCGAGGCCGCCCGCGAGCGGGTATCCGGGGCCGTGGAGCGGCTCCGGCTGGCGTCGGCCCCGCGCACGGATCTGCGCACGGCCGCCGACCGGCTGCGGTACGTGCAGGCGGACGGCTCCGCCGACGGCGCCGCCGACGATCTCACCTGGCCGATCGTCGCCGGGATGCTCGCCGCCGCGTTGCCCGCCGCGCTCCTCGGGGACGTCGCCCGACCGGGCGAGATCCACACCGTCCTGGGCGGGATGCCGCACAACGTCACCATCGAGATGGACCTGGCGCTCTGGCGGCTCGCCGCCCGAGCCGGCGAGCACCGCGACCTGTTACTCGGCACGCCACCGGCCGAACTGGCGGCCCGGTACCTGCGAGGCGACCTGCCCGACATCGGGCTACGGACGTTCCTCGAGGCGTACGGGCATCGCGGCGTCGCCGAGGCCGACCTCGGCGTGCCGCGCTGGTCGGAGGACCCCACGCCGATCCTGGCCGTGATCGCCAACTACCTGCGCCTCACCGACCCCGACCAGGAGCCCGGCCGGCGATTCGCCCGTGCCGCCGCGGCGGCCGAGGCCACCCTCGCCGAGCTCACCGCGCGCGCCCGGCGGCGCCGGCCGGTGCGCGGCCGGATCGCCGGCTTCCTGCTACGCCGGGCCCGATCGCTGGCCGGCCTCCGGGAGGCCGGAAAGTTCGCCGGCCTCTACCGACTGCAGGCCGTACGACGGGAGCTGCTGCTCCTCGGCGCCGACCTGACCGGTGCGGGGGTCCTGACCGAGCCGGGTGACATCATGTACCTCACCCTCGACGAGGTGGCGACCGCCGTGCACGAGGGCGCCGATCTGCGGGACACCGTGGCCGCCCGCCGAGCGGAGTACCGCCGCGAGTCGCGCCGCCGGACCGTACCGGTCGGGCTGCTCTCCGACGGCACGGTTGTCGAGGCCGTCCTGCCGGCTGCCGCCGGTGCTCGAGGTGTTCTGCTGGGGGTCGGCGCGGCCGGTGGCCGCGCGACCGGTCCGGCCCGTGTCGTCCGCGACCCGGCCACCGCTGTCATCGAGCCCGGCGACATCCTCGTCGCTGCCACCACCGACCCGGGCTGGACTCCGCTGTTCCTCACCGCCGCGGCGCTGGTCACCGAGACCGGCGCGGTCATGGCGCACGGTCCGACGGTGGCCCGCGAGTACGGCATTCCGGCCGTGATCAGCGTCCCCGGCGCCACCGAGCGGATCGCCACCGGGCAGACGATCACCGTGGACGGCGCGGCTGGGACGGTCACGCTCGGCGCGTGACACCATCCGAGCCATGCCGAAAAAGGTGGATCACCAGGCGCGGCGGGCGCTGATCGCGGACGCGCTGATGCAGGTCGCGGCCGAGCAGGGTCTCGAGGCCGTGAGCCTGCGTCACGTGGCCGCCGCGGCCGGGGTCTCGGCGGGCATGGTGCAGCACTACTTCCGTACCAAGGACGAGATGATGGCGTTCGCGCTGGCCGTCGTGCGCGCCCGCAACCAGGTGCGGGTCACCGAGGCGATCGGCCGGCTCGGCGACGACCCGCCGGCGCGGCTGCTGCTGCGTACGATGATCGCCGCGCTCCTGCCGCTCGACGATCAGAGCCGCGCCGACGGCCGGGTCGCGCTGGCGTTCCTTGCCTACACGGCGGTGCGTCCGGCGGCGGCCCGCGAGTTGCACGACGACACCGCCCAGATGGTCGGCTTTCTCGCCGGGCTCCTGCCCGGTCCGGACGCCGCGGCGGACGCGGCCGGCCTGCTGGCTCTCATGGAGGGCCTGGGTGTGTACGTACTCGGCGGTCAGTACACGGCGGAGCAGGCCCTGGGGGTCCTGGACGCCCACCTGAACCTGCTCTTCGCCCGCCGAGGTCGCCACTGAGCGGGCAGCGCGGCACGGTGGGAGCGCTTATCGTTCCCGTTCATGCGTCGTTTGCTCGCCGTTCTCCTGGGTCTGGCCATCCTTCACCGCCGGCCCGGGGTACACGAAGCACACCATGACCGGAGTGACGGTCACCTATGAGATCGGCGCCACCCTCGACGGGGCGCGAATGGGCAAGCGGGACGCAGTACATCCGCTGGAGCCCACCGGTGATGCCGGCCGGGCAGACGTACGCCTGGACGTTCCGCCTGAAGGTCACCAAGCTGATCCCGGACGCCGAGGGCCGGGTGGAGTCCAACCCGGCCGCCTGTGAATGCCAGGGCTACCCCGACGACACGGACCGGTCGTACCCACGGAACCTCGCGGATCAGTCGATGCCGCCATTTGGCCGGTGAGCCGGCCGCTGCGCGCGTCGTCCGTGGCGGCTGTCCCGCTCGGGGACCGAAGACTTTCACGAACATCGACTCCGGCCACCACGCATGGATCATCCGCGGCGGATGAGGACCTTGTTTCCGGCCGCTGAGTACCGTCCGGATGACAAGAGGCGAACCGTCCGCCCTGGCTGGACGTCTGGCACAGGTACGACGCTGCGGACGCCGGCGACAGGGGGGAAGAAGGTGGGAGGCACCGCCATGCCGGACAACCACAGCCTCGGCGTGCATTCGGAGGCGGGACGGCTGCGGAAGGTGCTGGTCTGCGCCCCGTGCGCTCGCGGCGCCGAGGTGCCGCGATGCACCTGGACACCGTCTTCACGTTCGCTGATCCGCGACGCCGTCGACTTCTGAGAACGCGTTCCGTGCCCCCGGAGAGGTAGGCCATGGCAGAACGTGAGGTCCCGACGGTCAGACGACCATCGCTGATCGATGCTGTCGTCCCGCTGATCGCGCTGGCGGTGCTGATCGCCAGTTCCCTGGCGCTGTTCGGTCTCGACGCCCTGGACGGGCCGCTGCAGGTGGCTCTGGTGGTGTGCGCCGCGATCGCCGCGTTGATCGCGCTGAAGAACGGGCACAGCTGGGAGGAAGTCCAGCATGCCGGGCAGGAGGCGATCGCCTCGGTGACGAGCGCGTTGTTCATCCTGCTGGCGGTCGGCGCGCTGATCGGCACGTGGAATCTGTCCGGCACCATCCCGACGCTCGTCTACTACGGGATCCAGGTGCTGTCGCCGTCGTGGTTCTACGCGGCCACGGCGATCATCTGCGGGATCACCGCGCTGAGTATCGGCAGCTCATGGACCACTGCGGCGACGATCGGCGTGGGCCTGGTCGGCATTGCCGCCCTGCTCGACGTGTCGCCGGCGATCACGGCGGGTGCGGTGATCTCGGGTGCCTACCTCGGCGACAAGACGTCGCCGTTGTCGGAGACCACCATCCTGACCGCACAGATGGTGGGGATCGACCCGCGCGAGCACATCAAGCGCCAGGTGTGGACCTCCGGGCCGGCGTTTCTGATCGCGCTGGCCGTCTTCTTCATCTTGGGCCTGGTCAGGGCCCCGGACGTGCACGACACCGTATCCACGGCCACGGAGCTGGCCGACCTGGACAAGCTGTTCTGGATCAGCCCGGTGAACCTGCTGCCACTACTGCTGCTGGTCGTGCTGTCGGTGCGCAAGGCGCCGGCGTCGCTGTCGCTGCTCGGGTCGGCGTTGTTCGCCGGCGTGCTCGCGGCGTTCACCCAGCGCCAGGTCGTCGCCGACTTCATCGCCGGCACGGGCAACGTGATAGTGGAGTCGATCAAAGCGACCTGGCTGACGATGGCAACCGGGTTCCACGCCGACACCGGCCTTGCGGAGGTCGACCGGCTCGTCTCGCGCGGCGGCATGGCGAGCATGCTCTACACGCTGTGGCTGATCTTCGGGGCCGTAACGCTGGGCGTCCTGCTGGAACGGTTCGGGCTGATCTCCCGGCTGGTCGACCCGATGATCGCCTCCGCGAAGAGCACCGGGCGGCTGTTCTTCACCGTGTTCGCCTGTGCCTTCGGGCTGAACGTCGTCGCGGGTGACCAGTACATCGCCCTGGTCCTTCCCGCGCGTATCTTCCGCCTCGAGTTCGCCCGGCGCGGTCTCGCGCCGACGAACCTGTCCCGGTTGGTTGCCGACAGCGGCACGGTCACGTCCCCGCTGGTGCCGTGGAACTCGTGCGGGGCGTTCATGGGTGCCACGCTCGGCGTCTCCACGCTCCTCTATTTGCCGTACGCCATCTTCTGCTACGCGAGTCCCGCGCTGAGCGTGCTGTACGGCGTCACCGGCTTCAAGATCGAGAAGGTCGAGCCGGTCGCGCTCGAACCCTCCCCAGGACGGAGTGACTGACAATGGCAGACACGGTCCCCACGGCCGCCGGCACCCCGGCCGCCGGCACCCCGACCGGCGGCACCCCGGCCGCCGGCACCCCGACCGGCGGCACTCTGGTGGCCGGCGCCCCGGTGGCCGACCCCCCGGTCGTGACGCCGGGCAAGATGAGCCTGCCCACCCTCACCGCGATGGTGGTCGGCAGCATGGTCGGCGCAGGCGTGTTCTCGCTGCCGGCACGCTTCGGTGTGGCGACCGGGATCCTCGGGTCGCTGATCGCCTGGGCGATCGCGGGGGCGGGAATGCTGATGCTCGCCTTCGTCTTCCAGAACCTCGCCATCCGCAAACCCAACTTGGACTCCGGGGTCTTCATCTACGCCAAGGCCGGCTTCGGCGACTACGCCGGCTTCAACTCCGCGATCGGCTTCTGGGCCAGCGCGATCGCCGGCAACGCCTTCTACTGGGTGTTCATCACCGCGACCCTCGGCGGGCTCTTTTCCGGCTTCGGTGACGGCGACACCATCCTCGCGCTGGCGCTGTCCACCGTCGGGGTCTGGCTGTTCCACTACCTCATCGCGCGGGGGATCCGCGACGCCGCTGTGATCAACCGGATCGTGACCGTCTTCAAGATCCTGCCGATCCTCGTCTTCATCGTCGTACTGTTCGTCGCCTTCGACGCGGGCATCTTCGCCGACAACTGGACTGCCACCGGCTACGGCGATCTCGGCTCGCTCAACGAGCAGGTCCGCAGCACCATGATCATCACAACGTTCGTCTTCCTCGGCATCGAGGGCGCGAGCGTCTACTCCCGCTATGCGAAGAGGCGCGCGGACGTCGGCAAGGCCACCGTCATCGGCCTTCTGAGTGTGCTGTCGATCTTCTCTCTGGTGACGCTGTCGAGCTACTCGGTGATGGCTCAGCCGGAGATCGCCGCGACCCGCCAGCCCTCGATGATCGGCCTGTTCGAGCACGTTGTCGGCGATTGGGGCCGCTGGTTCATCAGCATCGCCGTCATCGTCTCGGTCCTGGGCGCCTACCTCGCCTGGACCTTGATGGCCGCCGAGGTGATGTACATCCCGGCCCACAACGAGGACTTCCCCGCCTTCCTCGGCAAGGAGAACGACAAGAAGACGCCGATCACCGCGCTCGTCGTCAGCTCACTGGCCGTCCAAGCGCTTCTCGCCGTGACCCTCGTGCTGACCGACGCGCTGAACTTCATGCTCGACCTGTGCACCAGCCTGGCGCTGATCCCCTACTTCCTCGCCTCCGCGTACGCGTTGAAGCTGGGTCTCACCGGCGAATCCTACGAGGATGTGGCTGCCCGGACGCGCCGCAAGGAGGCCATCTTCGCAGGGATCGCGACCGCTTACACGCTGTTCCTCTTCGAGGCCGCGGGCTTGAAGTTCCTGCTGCTCTGCACGGTGGTTCTCGCCCCGGCCACCCTGCTGTACGTCAAGGCGCGCAGCGAGCGGGGCCGCCGGCTGTTCACACCCACCGAGATCGTCCTCTGCGTCCTGATCGTGGCCGCCGGGATCATCGGTGTCGTCGGCTTGTGGACCGGCTTCATCGCCATTTGATGCGTCGGGAGTTCGCACGAGGAAGGGTTAGGCGCCGTGCGTGACGTTCTGTTGGGGCTGCTGGCGCTCGCCGTAGGAAGCCTGTTCTGCTTCCGCGGCTACCTGAGCATGCGCCTGGTGATCCCCGTGTGGGGCGCGTTCGCCGGCTTCCTGCTCGGCGCGGGGTTGATCGACCGGGTGACCGGTGACGGGTTCCTTGCCGGTGTCCTGACCTGGATCATCGGGTTCGGCGTGGCGGCGGCGTTCTGGTTGCTCGCCTACGCCTATTACGAGGTATCCGTGGTCCTGGCAATGGCGGCGATCGGCTTCGTCCTGGGCGCCACCCTGATGGTGGGTGCGAACGTCCGCTGGTCGTGGGCGGTCATCGCGGCGGGCATGTTGGTGGGGATCGCGCTGGCGGTGCTCGCCGTCGTCGGCCGGCTGCCGATGCTTCTGCTCGCCGTGCTGACCGGGCTAGCCGGTTCGGCCACGATCGTGGCCGGGATCATGCTGCTCACCGGCGGGGTGGCCGCGGACGATCTCGGATCCGAAGCGGTGATCTCGCGCATCGAGGACACCGCCGGGTGGTGGGTGCTGTACGGCGTTCTCGCCCTGGCCGGGATCGTGCTGCAGCTGCGCCTCCTCGCGGACAAGCGGCGCAGTGTGCGGGCCCAATGGGCCGCGGACGGCGGCCGGCAGTTGTACCACCCCGGTGGGGCGCACGGCGCGACAGATGGGGCCGCCTCGTGACCGGCGCGCCCTATCGCTGCTCGCCGCCGTTGGGCGGATCGGCCGGCTGCGAACCGGGGCTGCCGGTCAGCGGTGCGCGCGGCCGGCCCGGCGTGCGGTCCACCCAGCGGATCTCGCTGCCCAGCAGAACGCCGAGCGCGACGGCGACCATCGTCACGGCGGTGGACATCAAGGTGTTGAGCCCGTCCAACGGGTCGGCCCCGAGGTACTTGGTCACCCCGAGCAGACCGAGCGCCCCTGGCACCAGCAGCCAGAAGGCGGGCAGCACACTTACCGGCGCTGGTGGTCCGTTCGGCGCACGTGCCACCAGTCGGGCAACGGGCGTCATGAGCACCGCTCCGACGAAGGCCGACAGCACTCCACCGAGGAAGAAACCTCCGACGACCTGCCCCGCGTACGCGATGTAGAGCACCAGCAGCAGCCACCCGAGCGAGGCAAGGCGAGCGCAGTGATGCAGCACGATGCCCGCACCGAAGAGAGCAACGCCGAACCAGGTCGTCCAGGCGGGCAAGGGCTGGAGGCTGACCCCGATGACGGCAGTGACCGGGGCACCGACCAGTTCGGCCGCGCTGATGATGCCGAGCGCCAGCAGGAACAGGCGCATACTGCCGGACGCCAGCCGACCCGCGCCAGAGATCATTTGCCCGGTGGCCAGCTCGATCGCCGCCGTCGTCAGCAGCGCACCGGGAAGGAACGTCACCAGCGGCGCGGCCAGCGGCGCCAACACTCCCGTGCCCGGGTCGACCCGGGCGAGCAGGAAGGCCCCACCCGCCACGCCGAAGGCGCACAACGGCGGAAGAAACGGCTGCCACCGCGCCGGCGCCCGGTCCGTCGCCAATTGCAGCAGGCCGACCCCCGCGCCGAGCAGAGCGGCGGCCCACAGGCCGGTCCAGTCCGCTCGGAGGACCAATGCGAGCCCCGCCGAAAGCAGGACATAGCCGGCCACGCGGACCGCCGGGCCGAACGCCGGTGGCATACGGCGGATCCGGTTCAGCTCACCGAGCCCGTCGACCGGCCGGACCTGACCGTGTTCCGCCGACCGGACGAGCCGGTGGAGGGCGTCCATCTGCTCCAGGCGAAGCGGCTCGATGCCGGCGGGTGCGACCGCGGTCTGCACCGTACCCAGGGTCGGCGCGGTGACGAACAGCGCCGTCGCCAGAACGACGACTTCCGCGTCCGGAACACCGTTGACCGCCGCCACCTTGCCCAGGGTCTGCTGGACCGAGGACACCGGCTCGCCGCCGTCGATCAGTGCCTGCCCCAAGGCAACAAGGAAGGGCACGAGCGATCTGGAAACACCCGGGTGCGGCAGCCGCGGGCCGGTCTCGCGGTGGGTCACGCGCGCTGCTCGACGGCCGATCGCAAGCGCGACTGCGCCCGCGGCCAGCAGGGCGCCCAGCGCCGCGAGCAGCGTGGACACCGCGATGCCGGACCGCGATGCCGCGGGGGACCCAGCGGAATCCGGCGACGGGACGGGCGCGGCCGACCCCGGCTCGGGGGAGGCCGGTGCCGCCGTCGTGGTCGGAGGCGGTGTCGTGCCGGACGACGGGTCGGCGGACACGGGAACGGAGACTGACGCGGAAGCACTGTCGCTCGTGAGCGGGTCCGTCGGCGCTGACGCGCCCGGCTCCGCAGTCGGCGACGGCAGATCGGCCTCGTTGGTCGACGACGCGGCCGGGCCAGGCGCCGATGGATCCGAGGCCCGCGCGCCGATGGCCGGCCCGGCCAGGGCGAGGGCGGCGGCGAGACCAGCCAGCAGGACGGCGGCCCGGCGAGCGAACGAGGCGCCTCCTGGCCGGCGCGCGCGGCTCGGGACCGGCGCCGCGGTATGCATCTCGTAGTGGGCGACCATGGCACCTCCGAGACGCCAAGTGCTCTCGCAGTCTGACCCACACCCGGTGTACGAGGGCTCACCCGTGCGGGGTGAGACTGCCAGGCCGCCGCTACATTGCTCAGCGAAGGCTAACTCTCCATCCACCGTGTCAGCGCCCAGCCGAAGTCGCTCCGGAGGCCAATACCGGTGTCGCGACATTAAGGAGCCTCGTGTGGAAACAACAGGGTTCACGTTGCCGCGTACCTTCACCGTTTTTGCCGTTCTCAGCGGAATCGTGGTCACGGTGCTGGGTCTGCGGGAGTTGGCCTGGCTGATTACTCCAGCGGTGTTCGCGCTGGTGATCGTCATTCTGGTCCATCCGGTTCACACCTCTCTGGTGCGGCGCGGGGTCCCGGCGATCGTGGCGCTGATCGCGCTGATGCTGTCGATCTTCGGCGTCCTGCTCGGCCTGGTGGCGATCATCGTGTACGCGATCGCCCGGCTGGCCACGGTCCTGCCGCGCTATTTCGACGAGGCCGCCGCTTCGACGCGCGAGTTGTCCGAGTTCCTGGCCACGCTGGGCGTCGGCCCGGAACAGATTCGCGAGATCGTCCGGAACATCGATCTGCCGGTCGTGGCCGGCTGGCTCACGGCGCACATCCCCTCGCTGGTGGGGGTCGCCGCGAGCCTTGTTCTCGTCTACAGCCTGATGCTGTTCGTCGGTATCGAGTCCGCCCAGATCAGCGGCCGGGCCGCCGCGCTGCAGGAGGATCATCCCCGGCTGGCCGGCGCGCTGGCGGGCTTCGTGGCGAACACCCGGCGGTACGTCGCCATCACCGGAGTGTTCGCGATCATCGTCGGCACCTTGGACACGGCCTTCCTGCTCATCCTGGGGATCCCCCTGCCGTTCCTGTGGGGGCTCCTGGCCGCGGTGTGCAACTTCATCCCCTACGTCGGCTTCCTCGTGGGCCTGGTTCCGCCGGCGTTGCTGGCGTTGCTGACCCAGGGATGGCAGAGCATGGTGCTCGTGATCGTCGTCTACACGATCCTGAACTCGATCGTCACTACGTACGTTCCGGCGAAGGTCGTGGGCGACGCGGTGGGGATGTCCATGTCGGTGACCGTGGCATCCGTGGCGTTCTGGTCGTGGGTTCTCGGTCCGGTCGGCGCCGTGCTCGCCATCCCGCTCAGTCTCCTGGTCAAGGCGATCTTCATCGATTCCGTCCGGTCGGCGCGGTGGCTGGCAGGCTTCGTCGACGCCGGCCCGAGACGTCGGCGGCCCAGCGCAGAGGGCGCCGTTCGCCCGCCGCCCGGCAACCGCGCTTGATGACCGCCGGGACAAGATCGCCGAGGGCCGCTGCTCAGGTTGCGGAGCTATCTTGCCTACCAGGTGCGGAACAACTACCCGGTGATGGTGGTCGGCTGACGATGACTTTGATCGACCTTGGCGACGTCGCCGGGGCAGCCGCCGAACCGCGGGCCGCCCCGGTGAACCTGCCGCGGCTGTGCCGGCTGGCGCTGGCCGTGCTCGCCGTGGCCGGTCTGCTGGCTCTGGCCGCCGCCGCGCCGCCGGCGCCGTCCCTGGTACGCCCGCTCTGGGCGGCCGCGTTCCGGGCGGGCGACACCATGGCGCTGGACGGCCGGACGGTGTACCTGAGCCGGACCAACCCAGCGGGGCTACGCGGCGTGACCGCCTATGACCTGTCCACCGGCAAGCCCCGATGGAGCACGCCGGCCGATGCCGGTGTTGCCGGCTACGGCGTACGCCCGGCCGGCGACGTTCTGCTGGTGCCCGCCGCCCCCCTGCTGATCCAGGGCGTCGAGCCGGACGGCTCGACGCCGGGGCGCGGCACGATCGCGCTCGACGCGGCAACGGGCGAGCAGCTGTGGCGGGCGGACGGCGACGCCTTCCCGTCGGTGGAGCGCGGTGACGCGCTGCTCGCCGAGACCGATCAGTTCGGTGTGACCACGGGGCTGCGTCTGGTGGGACTGCGCGACGGCCACGAGGTGTGGGGACACGCGATCGCGCCGGCCGAGCAATGGACCACGCTCGCCGAGGACGGCCGGCCCACCGCGATCGTCGCCGTGACCCGGACCGGCGACGCCACCGTCTACGGGTATGACGACGGCACGGTGCGGCACCGCGGCCGCATCCCCTGGAACGGGGTGTACTCCGCGACGCTCTTCCCCGCCGGCCCCTACCTGGTGGTGGTACGCACGGCGTCCGCACAGACCGTCGCAACGATCTACCGCGCTGCCGATCTGCGCCCACTGTGGCGATCCGACGAGCTGATCGGGTACGTCACCGGCTGCGGCGCGCTGATCTGCACCGCGGGCGTGCGGGGCGTGGTCGGCCGCGAACCCGCTACCGGCCGCGAGGTCTGGCGGCGCAACGACATGAACTTCGTGTGGGACCTCGGCGGCGGGCGCCTGCTGCTCTCGGCCGCCGCCAACCTGGCCTCGGCAACAACGGTGCTGGTCGACACGGCCACCGGCCGGACGATCGGTCACCCGTTCGGCGGGCAGCAGGCGTTCTCGGCCGGTGCGGCCGGCTCGCTGCTCCTGCTGCGCGGAACCAGGACGCCGCCCGACCGCACCGCGGTGAACCGCCTCGACCTGGCCACCGGCCGGCAGACCGTGCTCGGCACCGTCGACCGGTTCGCCGAGCAGGACTGCCGGGGAACGCCCGGCTACCTGCTCTGCCCACGCGGAGACACGCTGACCGTCACCGCCGTCGGATGATCCACCCGGTCCCGCCGCATCGTCGGCCGGGCCCAACCGTGCCCACCTGCCACGCGACCAACCAGACCACCTCGGCGAAGAACCGCCTCAAACGCCGGCACCATCGGCGCACCATCCTCGGGCACGCTTTGCTCTGCTCACCAGCCAACGGCCGCCAACCCTGAAAGCTGGTCCAACGGCTCACTCCCATGAGCGGCCGTGAGCGGGCTGGGACCCGCGGTATCTCGGCGTCCTGGCCGGAACCCGGACCTTGCCACCGAATGATCTCCAAGCGTGACTCTGTCCACGGCAGCGCGGGCATGTGGAGCGTGACGGGTTCCGCGAGGAGACGTCCTTGAGGTCACCGGTGGCGGCGTTGCAAGCTTCGGAGCGTCGCCGCGTTCGCGTAGCCGACGTGGCGCGCGATCTGTTCGACGCTCAGGTCGCCCGTGCGCCGCAAGTACGCGGCCTGCTGGAGACGCAGGCGGTGGATCACGCCGAGCGGGCTCAGTCCGAGTGCCTGTTTGGTGCGCCGCTCGAGGGTCCGGCGGGTCACCCCGATCGTGGCTGCCGCGGCCGCCACGTCGAACGGCTCGGCCAGGTGCTTGCGGACGTGGCGCTCGAAGGCCAGCACCAGCTGGTCGTCGTGGGCCATCTGGTCGTACGCGACGTAGGCCGCCTGCGACGGGCGTTCATCGATCACGAGCAGCCGGGCGACCTGCCGGGCGAGGTCGGTGCTCACTCCGCGGACCAGCGTCAGCGCGAGGTCGATGTGCGCGAACGCCGCCCCGGCCGTGATCACCGCGCCGTCGCGGACGACCATGCTGTCCAGGTCGAGCGACACCGCCGGGAACCGGCGCCGGAACGCGCCGGCCAGGAACCAGGTGGTGGTGACCCGGCGCCCGTCGGCCAGCCCGCTCGCGGCGAGCGGGAACACACCGGTACACGCGGCCGCGAGCGATACCCGATCGGGGTCGACCGAACGCAGTGCCCGTACCAGTGCACGACCGGCCCGGCTGTCGAGCGCCGCCTCCGTGGCCGGCCCGGTCATGGTGCCCATCGCCGGCACGACCACGATGTCGACGTCGTCGATCTCGGTGAGGGTGCGCTGGGTCGCGACGCTGAGGCCCGACCCCAGGCGGACCGTCCGCTTCGGGCCGGCCAGGACGGTCTCGATGGCCGGGATCGACGGGTCGACTTCGGTCCGCACGGCGTCGGCGGTACCGAGCACGTCGAGCAGCGCAGCCACCCCGGAAGCGAAGCAGCCGTCGTTCACGAGCAGGCTGATGCGCATGTCGCGTACGGTACCGGATGTTGTCGTTTCCGCCACCTGTCAAGCGCCGGCCGACGGCCTAGCGTGCTGGGTGTGACTACTTCCAGCACCAAGCTCGCGTTCGTCGCCAAGCTTGTCGCCAAGTCCGGATCCGAGCAGGAGGTCGCCGACTTCCTGGCCGGCGCCCTCGGGCTCGCCAACGACGAGGCCGGCACGATCGTGTGGTTCGCCCTGCGCACCGATGCGTCGACGTTCTGGATCGTCGACGCGTTCCCGAACGAGGACGCCCGTCAAGCCCACATCAACGGCCCGATCGCCAAGGCGCTGATGGCCAACGCCGACCGCCTGCTCGCCGCGCCGCCGGAGATCCTGCCGGCCGACGTGCTCGCCGCCAAGGTGCCCGCCTGACGAGCCCAGCGGCAGGCCGGCGGCAGGCCGGGCCGTCTCGCACGGACCTCCAGGCGCCCGGCGTGCGTGGCTGCGCTCAGGGTCGACCTACCGCCGTACGATGGTCCGCTGTGCGCTTCGGGATCCTCGGCCCGCTCGCCGTCGCCACCGGCGACGGCGAGCCGGTGGTGGTGCCCGGCGCCAAGGTGCGGATGCTGCTCGCCGACCTGCTGGCGCACCGCAACACGGTGGTCTCCGCCGACCGGCTCATCGAGGACCTCTGGGGCGACGGCGCGCCCGCGAACCCGGCCGCCGCGCTGCAGGTGCGCGTGTCACAGCTGCGCAAGGCGCTCGACGACGCCGAACCGGGGGCTCGTGACCTGGTCGAGTTCCGGCCCCCGGGCTACCGGCTGCGGGCCGACGACGTGGACGCCGACCGGTTCGCCGCGCTCGCCGACACCACCGACGTGGACCGGCTCGGCGAGGCGCTCGGGCTGTGGCGCGGCCAGGCGTACGCCGACGTGGCCGACCAGGAGTTCGCCCGCGCCGAGGCGACCCGGCTCACCGAGCAGCGCCTCGTCGTGCACGAGCGGCTCGCCGACGCCCGGCTGGCCCGCGGCGAGCACGACCTGGTCGCCGCCGAGCTGGCCGAGCTGGTCGAGCGCCATCCGCTGCGGGAAGGCCTGCGCGCCCTGCACATCCGCGCTCTGTACGCCGCGGGCCGCCAGGCCGAGGCCCTGGAGAGCTACGCCGGGCTGCGCCGGCGGCTCGCCGACGAGCTGGGCCTCGACCCGGCGCCCGAACTGGTCGCCCTGTACCGGCAGATCCTCGACCAGGACCCGGGCCTCAGCGCCCCGGCCCGGGCCGCGATCCTCCGCAACAGCCTGCCCACCCAGCTGAACGAGCTGATCGGCCGGGCCGAGGCCCTGGCCGAGCTGCGCACGCTGATCCCGGCCGGACGGCTGCTCACCCTGGTCGGGCCGGGCGGGGTGGGCAAGACCCGGCTCGCCACGGCGGCCGCGGCCGAACAGGCGCCGCCGGACGGCGTACATCTGGTGGAACTGGCGCCGCTGCCGCCGGCCGACACGCGGGTGGCGGAGCAGGTGCTCGGGGTGCTCGGCCTGCACGAGGCGCGGGGCACGAGCGGGTCCGGGACCGATCGGCTGGTGGCGGCGCTGCGGCACCGGGAGATGCTGCTCGTGCTGGACAACTGCGAGCACGTGATCGGGGCGGCCGCCGCTCTGGCCGGGCGGCTGCTCCGCGATGCGCCCGGCGTACGGGTGCTGGCCACCAGCCGCGAGCCGCTGCTGCTGGCGGGCGAGCGGATCTGGGAGGTGGGTCCGCTGGCGCTGCCGTCCGATCCGGCCGATGTCGACGCGGTACGGCGGTCGGCCGCGGCCCGGCTCTTCGTGGCGCGTGCGGCCGCTCAGCACCGCGGGTTCCGGCTCGACGAGCAGACCGCGCCCGCGGTGGCGCAGCTCTGCCGCCGGCTGGACGGCCTGCCCCTGGCGCTCGAACTGGCCGCGACCAGGGTGCGCGCTCTCGGCGTACAAGGCGTGGTTGATCGTCTGGACGACCGTTTCCGGCTGCTCACCACGCGGCAGCGGGATGTGCCGGAGCGGCAGCGCACCCTGACCGCGGTGATCGCGTGGAGCTGGGATCTGCTGGACCCGGAGGATCGGGACGTGCTGGCGCGGCTCTCGGTGTTCCGCGACGGCTGCACGCCCGAGGCCGCCGAGCAGGTGTGCGACGCCGACCTCGACGCGGTGGACCGGCTCGTGGCGAGGTCGCTCGTGGTGGCCGCGCCGGGGCCGCGCTATCGGCTGCTGGAGTCGGTCGCGGAGTTCGCCGCCGCGCACCTCCCCGACGCCGCCGCGATCCGGAGCCGGCACGCGGCGTACTTCCGGTCGCTCGCCGAGCGCGCCGATCCGCTGCTGCGCGGCCCGGAGCAGCGGGAGTGGCTCTCCATTCTGGACGCCGAGCGGGCCAACCTGCGGGCGGCGCTCACGCACGGCGGCGGCTTGGGGCTGGCGCTCGCGCTCACCTGGTACTGGGTCCTGCGGGGCCGGCTCAGCGAGGCGCGCACGGCCCTGGCCCAGGCCGGCCCGGCCGAACAGGAACGCCTGGCGGCGCCCTGGCGACTCGGTCTCGCCCTGCTGCAAGGAGAGCAGGTGCCTTCGGACGTACGGGATGTGCTTGCTCTTGATCCGGCCGGGCGGTCGGCCTGGTTCGTGGCGAACGCCGTGCTGGACCGGGGCGACCTGACCCTCGCCGCCGCGCTGCTGCCGGAGGAGTTCGACGACTCGTGGACCGAGGCGGCGACGCTGGCCTCGCGGGCGATGCTCGCGCACGCGGCCGGTGACCTGTCCGCTCTGGAGGCGGCCGCCACCCGCAGCGACGCGCTCTTCGCCCAACTCGGCGACCGGTGGGGGCGGCTGCGGGCCGGCGACTGGCTCGGCGGGCTGGCCGAGTTCCGCGGCCAGAACGAGCGGGCCGCCGCCGTGCACCGGGAGGGGCTGCGCTGGGCGACGGAGCTTTCGCTGTGGCCCGAGGTCGGCAGCAAGCTGTCCTGGCTGGCCTGGCTGGCCGTGCAGGGCCGGGAGAACGAGGTCGCACGGGAGCTGGCGGAACGCGCCTACCGGCTGGCCGTCGAGCAGGGCGCGCCCACCGCGGTGGTGTTCGCCGAGATGAGCCTCGGCATCGCGGCCCGCCGCTCGGGCCGCCTCGACCAGGCCGTCGCCCACCTGACCCGGATCGCCGACCAGGGCCGCATCGAGCCGCAGCCGCCGCCGTACCTGCCGATGATCCTGGTCGAGCTGGGCTACGCGCGCGAGTTGCAGGGCGACCCGTCCGCCGCCTGGGCACTGCACATGGAGTCGTACGAGGCCGCCATCGGCTCGACCCGCGACGGCATCGGCGCGGTCGAGGGCCTGGCCGCCCTCGCCGAGCCCGCCGTGGCGGCCCGTCTGCTGGGCGCGGCGGCCACCGCCCGCGACCAGAACGCGGCGCCGGCCGCCCCGGCCGAGCAGGACGAGCTCGGCCGGGCGGCACGACGGGCGGTTGCCTCGCTGGGCCAGGAACGCTTCGACGATCTGGTGGCCGAGGGGGCCAAGCTCACCCTCGATCAGGCGATGGCCTTCGGCCGGTAGGTGGCGACGATGACGCCGTTGGCGAAGACCCGGGTGCCGATCAGCTCGAACGTGGCCTTCACGTCGCTCAGCACACTGGTGAAGCTGGGCGCGCCCTCGATGACCGGGTGGATCCAGAACTTCACCTCGTCGACCAGGCCGGCCTTGACGAGCTGAGCGGTGACCGTGCCGTACCCGTACTGAACGATGGCTTTGCCGTCCTGGGCCTTGAGCTTGGCGACTGCCTCGACCAAGTCCCCCTCCAGAACTTCGGTGTTCTTCCAGGAGGGGTCCTTGAGCGTCGTCGACGCCACGTACTTCTTCACGTTGTTGAAGAAGGCGGCGCCGGTGGCCGGGTCGTTCTCGTCCATCGCCGGCCAGGCCTGCGAGAAGCCGTCGTAGGTGGCCCGGCCCATGAGCAGCGCGTCCGCGCCGGTGGTGAGCTCGGTGGCCACCTCGACCGCGTCCTCGGCGAAGTAGGGCGACGTCCAGACGGGATTCTCGATGACGCCGTCGAGGGTGATGTAGGTGGAGTTGATGAGCTTGCGCATCGGAAGTTCTCCCCGGTGGTTTGCGGTATCGCTGCTGACGGGGAGAACACTGCCGGGAGCCGCTTACGATTTACTTCAGATCGCCCGCACGCGCAGGACCGTCGCCAGGTAGCGGACCCGGCCGCGGTTGTCGAGGCCGATGGTGAGCAGGGTGCGGGATCCCCTGGCCGGCATGGTCACGCTGAACGCCACGGTGCCCTTCGCCGACGCCGTGGTGGCGCCGAGCGAGGTGCCGCCCGGGTAGAACGCCAGGCGCACCCTGGTCCCGGGCCGGTAGCCGGCCCCGGTGACGATGACCTTGGCACCCGGCGCGGCCGCCCGGCTGCCGTTGTCCACGGCGACCTTCGGCAGCTCCGTCGGCAGGTGCACGTTCCCGGCCGCGGTGATCGTGATCGCCGAGGACGCCATCGGCGAGTCGCCGTCGCGGCCGTTGGCCACCACCCGGGCCACGTATCGGACCCCGGCCGCGAGGCCGGTGACGGTGCACGGGCTGCTCGTGACCGAGCCGCACCCGCGGACCGGGTGGTAAGGCGCGGTCACCGTGACCGTGTATCCGAGGATTCCCGCGCCCGCCGAGGCCGGCGGCTTC
Source organism: Actinoplanes sp. NPDC051513 (assembly GCF_044454685.1). Classification (NCBI taxonomy): domain Bacteria; kingdom Bacillati; phylum Actinomycetota; class Actinomycetes; order Micromonosporales; family Micromonosporaceae; genus Actinoplanes; species Actinoplanes sp. NPDC051513. The sequence continues at coordinate 326,293 of NZ_JBITDW010000009.1, read as the reverse complement.
CAGCTCACGCTGATCGAGTTGGCGCCGGGGGTGCCGGTCACCGCGGTCGGCGCGCCCGGCGCGGTGGTGACGGTCACGGCGGCCGAGGCGAAGGCGCCGCTGCGGCCGGCGTCGGTGGCGGCAGTCACGCGTACGGCGTAAGCGCCGTTGGTGTCGGTGCTGAACTCGCACGAGGTGGCGCTGCCGGCGACCGGTTGCGTGCAGGAGCCGGTGATCCGGGCGTCGCCCGGCCCGCTCACGCTGACGTCATAGCCGCGGCCGGCGCCGTCGCCCCAGGACACCTGGCCGGGCGCCCAGGTCACGACCGCGCTGCGGTTGCCGGGCGCGACCTGCCGGGCGGCGAGGGAGGCGACCGCGCCGGTGGGCCGCGCAGCGGTGGGGGTCGTAGCCGGCGGCGTGGTGACCGCGACCGACTTGGCCAGGTTGAGGACGGCGCCGTGGGAGTCGAGGCCGGTGGCGAGCAACGTGTGGCTTCCGGTGGGCGTGCCCGCCGGCAGGCTGACGGTGACCGCGATGTTCCCGTTCGCGTCCGCGGTCGCCGTGCCCAGCGACACCGGGTTGCTGAACAACGACAACACCACGGTCGAGTACGGCGCGTAGCCGCTGCCCGTGATGGTGATGGTGGCGCCGGGCGCGGTGGTGCCGCTGCCGGCCGGCACCGCGTCGGTGGGCACCGCGACGGGCGCCTGCGGCGCGCCGGTCGGCACGACCTCGACGGCGCTGTCGGCCGGTGCGGAGCTTCCGCCCGGGCCGTCGGTCACCACGCGCACGGTGTACGGCACGCCGGCGGCCACGTCGGTGATCGTGCAGGGGCTGGTCGTCACGGTGCCGGCGCAGGTCTTGTCCGGGTAGCCGTCCGCGACGGCGCTGACGGTGTACGAGCTGACCCCGGCGAGGCTGGTGGCCACCGCCGCCGTCCACGACGCGGTGATGGCGTTGACGCCGCTCGTGCCGGTCACGCCGGTTGCCGCCGCGGGCACGCCGGCGGCCAGGGTGCCGGTGCCGACGCCCGGAGTGTCGGCCGGGCCGGCCTCGTTGGCCGCCGTGACCTGCGCGGTGTAGGCGCCCGGGATGTCGGTGGTGAAGGTGCAGTGCGGGTCGTCCGTGTCGGCCACCGTGGTGCAGGTGGTGGCGCCGATGACCGCGTTGGGCGGCGCCTGCAGCGTGATCAGGTAGTAGTGGGTGGAGCCGCCGTTCCAGCCGGTCTCCGGCAGGCGGTCCCATCCGACGTTCACCGTCGAGGAGCCGGGGACGGCGCCGACCGTCACGCCGGCAATGGTGGCGGTGGGCTCGAGCGTGACGTGCGCTGTCTCCTCGGCGGACGGGCCCGGGCCGCCCTCGCTCACCGCCTGCACGGAGACGACGTAGTCGCCGCCCTCGCTCACGTCGAACGTGCAGCTCGGCGCATCGGAGTCGACCACCGGCTCGTTCGTGCAGCCGTCGTTCGCAAGGGTGTCGGCGGACGGCCCTTGCACGCTGACGGCGTACGTCTTCTCGACGCCGCTCTCCCAGCCGGTCGTCAGCTGGTCCCAGCTGACCGTGACGGTCGGCGAGTTGATCGAGGTGCTCACGTGCACAGTGGACACGGCCGCTCTCGGCGCCAGGACGACGGTGCCGCTGACGGATCCGCCGGCGACGGCGGCGCCGGCCTCGTTCACGGCCTTCACCTCGGCCGTGAACGGTCCCGAGGCGTTGGTCTCGACGTAGCAGGAGGTGGCCGGCGCCGGGACCGAGTCGCAGGTGCTGAACAGCAGGTCCATGTCACCGCCGATGGTGGCCGCGTAGCTGCGGGTCACGCCCTCGCTCCAGTCGCTGTCGTCCAGCGCCGACCAGCTCAGCTCCACGATCCCGGTTCCGGGGATGCTGTCCGCGGTGACTGCGCCGACCTGTCCGGACGGGACGGCGAGCGTGAGGTGGCCGGTGTTGCTGGCGGCGTTCACGCTGGTCCCGGCCTCGTTGCTGAGCGCGACCCCGACGGTGTAGTCGCCGCCCCGGTCGGTGGAGAACTGGCACGACGCGGACGAGACGGTGGTGCAGGTGCCGGGATCGATGGTCGCGCCGTCGGGCCCGACGATGCTCACGACGTAGTCGTGCGTGGTGATCGCGCCGTTCCACGCGTCGTCGCCGGCCGGAATCACGTCCCAGCCGACCTGGACGGTGGCGTCACCGATGGCCGGCAGCACCTGCAGGCCGGTCACGGTCGCGACCGGCACAACCGGCGCGGCGGTCGGCGCGAGAGTGATGAGCCCGTCGGCGGACACGCCGCCGGCCGCGGCGCCGGCCTCGTTGGCGGCCGTCACGACGACCGTGATCGGGCCCGCCGCGCCGGCCGTGAACGAGCAGGACGGTTCGGGCACGTCGGGCACCGAGTCGCAGGTGTTGTCGGACAGGGTGCCGCCGCCGGTGATGGTGACCTCGTACTTCCGCTGCTGGGCGCCGCCCCAGCCGTCGGTCATCTGCGGCCAGGAGAGCTCCACGTGGCCGGACCCGGGCGTGTTCACGACATCCACCGGCCCGACCGTGCCGGTCGGCGCCAGGGTGACCTGGATGCCCGCTCCGGCGGGCTCGCTGACGCCGCCCTCGCTGATGGCCACGACCTGCACCTGGTAGTACCCGCCGTCGCCGACGCTGAACGAGCAGCTCGAGGCGGCGACGTCCATCTGCGCCGCGCAGCTGCCCGGGCCGGTGAACGGCTCATCGCCGGGTCCGGTCACGGCCACGCTGTAGAACCTGTTCAGGGCGCCGTTCCAGGCCTCGTCGTCGAGCGGGGTCCAGCTGACGTCGACGACGCCGGGCCCGGATTCGCCGGCGACCCGGAGATCGGCCACCGCCGCGGCCGGGCGGCCCATCGTCACGTCGGCGTTCTCGCTGCTGGATTGCGTGCTGGCGCCGAACTCGTTCACGGCTGTCACGGTGACCGTGTACGTGTCGGCGGCGTCGACGGCGAAGCCGCAGCCGGCGATCGACGTGGCGTCGTCCTCGGCCCACTGACCGCAGTAGTTCTCGACGACGTGGCCGTCGCCGGCGGGCGTGACCTGGATGTCGTAATGGTGGGTGTCGCCGTTCCAGGCGTCCTCGGGCACCGGGTCCCAGGTCACGTTCACATGGCCGTCGGCGCCGATCGGCGTCACGGCGAGGTGGCCGACCGCGGCGTCGGGCGTCAGCGCGACGTCGACCGTCGTGTCCGCCGAGGCGCCGGTCCCGGCCTCGTTGACCGGCGCGACGTGGATCGTGTAGCGACCGGAGTCGGTGGGGGTGAAGTGGCAGCTCGTCTCGGTGAGGTCGCCGGAGCATGCGCCCGGGCCGGCGCTCCCGCCGCCCGGAGCGTCGATTCTCACGTGGAAGTTCTGGCGGCTCCCGAAGTTCCACGCCTCCGGGGCCAGGGCGTCCCAGGTCACGCCGACGTCAGCCGTACCGGTCGCCGGGTCGTTGGCGCTGGTGGCGACGAGGCTCGTGACCGGGCCGGCCGGCGGGTCGAGCACCAGGGTCGCGATGCCCCCGGTCGATTCGGCGCTCGCGCCCGTCTCGTTGTACGCGGCCACCGTGGCCGTGTAGACGCCGGCCTTGTCGGCGATGAACATGCACGTCGTGTCCGCGATGAGGGCGTCGCAGCCATTGGTCGGGTTCGCGCCCTCCGGCGCGGTCATGTGGACCTCGTAGGCCTCGATCTGGCTGCCGTTCCAGCCGGCCGGATCCAGCGGCTCCCAACTCACGTCCACGGCCGGGTTTCCGGGGATGGGAGTGACCGTGACCGATGCGACCCTGCCCGAGGGCACCGGTGGCGGGTCGGCCGGCGAGGCCTGTACGGGCGTTGCGCGGCCGACCGCGAAGATCGAGATCATGGCGACGCAGGCCCACGCCGGCCGGGAGTCACGCCGGCGCCGGACGGCGTGCGTCGAGGAGCTCACGAGGGCCTCCGGAGGACCTGATGAGAGTGCGGCACGGCGGCGCCGGCGCCGCCTGAACGTAGCCGGAATAACCCGAATATGTGACTGAAAGTGGTAATTCTGCGTCAGGCTGGGACGGTCCAGAGCTCGGCCACCCGGGCGGATTCCTGACGGGCCTGGGTGTGGCCGGCGCGGGCGGCCGCACCTCGGCGAGCCGGATCGAGCACGTTGCGGCCGAAGGCGCGCCTCGCCGCCTTGTCCGGGCGGATCAGGGCGACATCGGCGCCGAGCCCGGCGATCTGGCGACGGATGTTGCCCGTGGGACCGAAGTTCGCGGTCACCGGGGCGAGGATCACGACCCGGTCGTATCCGGCGGCGAGGTCGGCGTTGACCGGTGACCGCACGCCGCCGTCGACGTACCGGCGGTCGCCGATGGTGACCGGGGGCCACACACCCGGCACCGCGCAACTGGCGCCCACCGCGTCGACCAGGTCGACGCCCTGCTCGCGGTCGAAGACCACGAACTCGCCGGTCCGTGCGTCGACCGCGGTGACGAGCAACCGCCGGTCGGGCCAGTCGCCGTGGCGCAGGCGAGCGGCGATGACCGCCCGGCGGTCGCCCTCGGGGACGGTGCGCGCGGCGAGCGCCATGGCGCCGATCCGCGCCCGCGCCCGCTGCTCGTCGCGCCGGCCGGCCGCCGCCCACGCCCAGCGCAGCACCATCGTCACGCCCAACCGGGCGGGGATCTCGGCGGTCGGCGGCGCGAGCTGGCCCGCGAACATGCTCGGCAGGTCGAGGCCGCCGGCCACCATGGCGCCCACCACCGAGCCTGCGGACGTCCCGATGACGATGTCGGCGTCCGTCAGGTCGGCGCCGGCCTCGGCCAGGCCGGTCAGCATTCCGATCTCCCAGGCCACGCCGGTCACGCCGCCACCGCCCAGAACCAATGCGCGCTTCGCCATGACGCACGCTATCCGAACGGGTCGCACGAGCGCACGGGGCCCGCAGGACTATCCTCGGCACCCATGCACCCGCGACTCGCCGAACTGGACTGGGCCAACACCCGCATCGGCGAGATCAGCCTGCGCCGGCGCCTCGAGCCCACGACCAAGACCGAGGTGTACGAGGTCAAGCTCGGCGACGAGTACCTGATGTCCAGCATGTTCACGGTCGCCGAGGAGGAGTTGGCCCGGCTCACCCTGGCCGCCCTGCCGGACGCGCCGTTGGACGTCGTCGTCGGCGGTCTCGGCCTCGGCTACACCGCCCGCGCCGCGCTCGCCGACGCCCGGGTCCGGTCGCTGATCGTGGTCGAGGCGCTGGCGCCGGTGATCGACTGGCATCGCCGTGAACTGCTCCCGCAGGCCCGCGCTCTCACCACCGACCCCCGCACCACGTTGCTGGAAGGCGACTTCTTCGCGCTGCTGCGCGACGGCGCGGGCTTCGACCCGGCCGCGCCGGACCGCCTCTTCGACGCCATCCTGGTCGACATCGACCACTCGCCCGTCAACGTTCTGGACCCCACCCACGCCGACCTCTACACCCCGACCGGGCTACGCCGGCTCGGCAGCCGCCTACGCCCGGGCGGGGCATTTGGACTGTGGTCCGACGACGAGCCCGACGACGCGTTTCTGGCCGTCCTGCGGCAGTGTTTCGTCGCCGCGACCGCGCATGTGGTGACCTTCGCCAACCCGCTGACCAGGGGCAGCTCCGCCAACACCCTCTACGTCGCCACCACCGCCGGCTGACGCCGACCACAACAAACCGATGCCAAGGTGGTCCGTCAATCGGCCATGCGCGGCGCAGTCCGGTTAGTCTTACCGCTAATGGCTACCTATCGCAGCGCCGCAGTGCTTCTTTCCTCGGACGGCACGAGGACGCCCGGCACCGCCGCCCTCTTCGCCGAGCCCGCCCGCAAGGGCGGGATCCCGCCGTGGGCGGGTGACTTCCGGCCCGCCAACAGCGCGGGCAACGGCCCCAAGAACGCGGTGGGGAAGACCTTCACCCTGGAGCTGCCCGACGGCAGTACCGGCAAGGTCGTGGTCCAGGGCCTCAAGAGCGGAAAGGGCGGCGTCGTGCTGGCGTTGATGGGCGAGGACGCGCCCCCCTTCTGATCGGGAAAGAGCGTTGAACGCGCCGGGACCGCGTGGATCGCAGGCCCCGGCGCGCAACGATCGCGCCGTTCTCTAGCTGTAAGCGGCCTCGAACTGCGCCGTCACGGGCACCCCGTCGACGGTGCCGCTGACCTTGACGGTCACGGTGCCGGCCGGGATCGAGGCGGCGCGGCTGTTGAAGGACTGGTACGCCGAGTGGCCGGGCGCCACGCCGGGGACCGTTCGTGACCCGTACGCCGTGATCAGTTCGATCGTGAGCGGCACCTGGTCGGCGTTGCGGGCGTTGACCGCGACGTACATCGTCGTGCCGACCCGCTGCGTACGGGCCTCGACCTCGACCCTCAACGACGCCGGCGGCGACAGCTCACCGGCGGCCGCGACGGCCGCCGCGACGATGGTGTCCCGCTCCGCCGTGCTGAACACGCCCGCGGTCACGAAGGCCGCCGCCGTGTCGCTGACCGCCGTGACGAACTGGCTGTGCGTCGCGAACGGCGCCTGGTCCCAGACCAGGTCGAGGAACGTCGGGCCATCGGTGCCGGGCGAGACGACGCCGGTGACGGGTACGTCGTAGCGCGGCAGCCCGTCGTTGCGCTTGCGGTTGGGCACCCCGCTGTCGAGGGAACCGAACACGATCGCCGGCTCGGTCCGCCGGAAGTACGACGACGCGGGCTGGTTGTCGCTGATGTAGTAGGGCCGCAGGGTGAGCCCGCCCGCGACGAACGTCGGATCGCCGGCCGCGGTGACCGGCCCGGCGGTGATCGCGGCGCGCGAGTAGTCGCCGTCCCGCTTGAGGCCGCGGTACAGCGTCAGCTCGCGCCAGGAGGTGCCGCCGCCCAGGGCCTGCAGCAGCACCGGACCCCAGAAGATCGCCTGGGTGTCGGGGCGGTCGATGGCCCGCTCGATCCGGATGCTGAACGGCATCCGGATCTCGACCACGTCGCCGGGACTCCAGGTGCGGCTCAGCGTCACGTACGTGCCGGGCTGCGCCGCCAGGTTCTGCGCGGCGCCGTTCACCGCGACGGTGAAGCCCTTCGTGGCCCAGCCGGGCACCCGCAGCTTGAGGTCGAGCGGGCCCGCGCCGTCCACGGTGAGCTTCACCTGGTCCGACCGGGGGAACGTCGTCTCCTGGGTGACGGTGAAGCTCTTCGCCGCCCAGGCGAGGGTGGACGGGACGTACAGGTTGACCCAGAGCGTGCCCTCGTCGGCGGACTTGAGGTAGATCGTCTCCTGGTACTTGGTGTGATTCTCGAGGCCGGTGCCGCCGCAGCAGGTGCCGGTGTTGCCGTAGCTGCGCACGGTGCCCGAGCCCAGCGGCTGGAAGTAGGTGACCTGCGGGTCGCCGGTCGAGGTCGTGTCGGCGCGGGACCCGGCGATCATGTTGAGCATGCCGCGCTCGTAGTAGTCCATGTAGGCCGGGTCGTGCTCGTGCAGGAACAGGTTGCGGGCGAGCTTCATGAGGTTGTACGTCGTGCAGGTCTCCGCGCCGCTGGTCTGCGCCGCGTTGGCGATGTTGTCGCGGTTCTGGAACAGCTCGAGGTTGTTGTTGGAGCCCGGGTAGTTGCCGCTCGTGCCGCCGCTGGCGAACATGCGGTGCGGCACGACCATGCCGTAGAAGTTCTTGGCGGCGGTGAAGTACTCCTGCGCCCCGCCGTGCTCGAAGATGCGCAGGTAGCCGATGAACTGCGGCACGTGGGTGTTGGCGTGCAGCCGCTCGGCGCGGCGGCGGCCGGGCCGGTTGGCCGGGGTGACGACGAGGATGTCGCGGTTCTCCACGGTGGCGCCGAACAGCGATTCGCGGTTGTCGAAGGCCTTGGCGGTCTCGAGGTGCTTCGGGTCGCCGGTGAGCGCCTGGATCTCCGGGAAGACCTCGTTGGCGCCGCCGAACTCGCCGCCGATGTAGAGGTCCCACATGTAGTTGAGGTCGTCGCGGGTGAGCGGGCCCGGGTAGTCGGGATGGTTCTTGTCGCCGATGGTCAGCGCCAGGTGGGCCCAGTCGGCCATCTTGGTGACGACCTCGAGGGCCTGGGCGTTGCCGGTGTGGTAGTAAGCGTCCAGCAGCCCGCGCATGATCTTGTGCTGGGTGTACCAGGGCGCCCACGTGTTGGTGTCGGCGTTGCCGCCGTAGACCGCCCAGCGCGGCGGCCCGAGGCGCAGCACGGCGTCCTCGGGGATGGCGCCGAGGTAGCCGGGGTGGGTGGGGATCCAGTCGGCCGCCCCGGCGGTGGAGGCGGCCACGATGCCGGCGTCGCGGCCGTTGGGCGAGGCGTCCTTGAGCGCCGTGCCGTCGGCCTCGTCGAACTTGTACCAGGCGATGTTGCCGCCGCCGGTGGCGCCGGGCGCCGACTCCAGCAGCGACGCCAGCTCCGGCTGGGTGAGCGCCCGGTCGAAGATGTGGAACTCGTCGATCGTCGCGTCCAGGAACGGGTCGCCGTACTGGGAACGGCCGATCCACCGGTTGCCCGGGTTGCCGAGGTTGGACGGGTTCAGCGTCATGGCGGTGTTGACGCCGGCCGGCTGCCCGTTGACGTACAGGGTGCCGGTGCTGCCGGACAACGTCACCGCGACGTGCACCCAGGAGCCCACCGGAAGCGCCGACGAGCCGTCGATCCGCTGTTCGGCGCCCGAGCCGCCGACGGTGATGGCGAAGCGCGGCACGTTGCCGGTCACGCCGGCCCTTGGGGTCAGGAACATGTTGATGCCGGTGGACTGGCCGAAGTCGAACAGCCGGGTCCAGCTCGCGGTGGAGCCCAGGTTGATCCAGGTGGCGATGGTGAAGTTGGTGAGCTGGTTGATCGCCTCCTGGGGCAGGGTGCAGTACTGCGCCTTGCTCGTCCCGTTCAGCTTGAGCGCGCTGCCGAACTTGCCGGCGACGCGGCCGATCACCGGGGCCGGCTCCTCGCCGCCGTCGCCGCCGCCATCGGTCATGCGGGCGGTGATGGCGGCCTGGCAGGCGGCGAGCTCGGTGACCATCCAGTCGAGCTTGGTCTTGTAGACGACCTCGCCCTGGTCGGCGTACGCCTGCGCGAGGGCGGTCATGTAGTGCCCGGCCCAGTGGCCGCTGAGCAGGCCGCCGTCCTCCCAGCCGCCCGGCACGGCGACGCCCGACGGGTTGGGCCGGCCGGCCTGGTTGTTGAACAGCACGAGGAAGCGACGTTCGTCGTACGACCGCAGGAAGGCCTTGGTGCGGTCGCGCTTGGTCTGCAGCAGTCCGTTGCCCAGCCGCACATCGCCGAGCGGGAAGGGCCGGACGGGGGCGGTCGATCCGGGTCCGACATCGGTCGAGGCGGCGGCGGCAACTGCAGCCCAGGCCGCGCCGGTGGGCAGCGAGGCGTAAAGGCCGGCAGAGGCGGCACCGAGCGCGGAGAGTTGGAAGAGCTGCCGTCGGCTGAGGGGGGTCACTGGCGGTTGTCCTTTCTCAGGGCTTGTCCTTCCCGGCGGGCGTCGTCCAGCAGCCGGGCAACCCGGCGCCGGCGGGCGCGCAGGGCGAGGACGAGAGCGACTAGCAGGACCACCACGAGGAGCTGCGGCCACGGCACGACCCACACCGTCACTTCGGCGGGGCCGGCCGGATCGGCCGGGGAGAGCAGGATCTTCGTGTGGACGGGGCCGAGGCCCCAGACGCCGTGGACGACGCCGCCGGCCGGGCGGGCGCCGCCGGGCAGCAGCTCCCCCGCGGCCGCGCCGCCGTCACGGTGCTTGATGCCGAAGAGCTCGGAGACGGAGAGCGAGGTGTGCGCGTCGGCCCGGACATTTCCGGTGTTGGCCAGCGTGTAACTCACCTCGACCGAGCCCGAGCGGAACGGATTCCAGGAATGCGAATAGCGGGCGCTGACCCGCTGCGCGGCGAGCGTGGACCGCACCGTCCCGCTGGCCCGGAGCATGACCCGGAATCCGACGCGGCTTTCCACCTGGACGGTGCCGTTGCGGCTGAGCACCGACGCGGCGATGCCGGCCGGGTGGTCGCCCGGCGCGGCACCGGCCGGGACGGTGATGGTGAACGGGACGATCGCGGTCTTGCCCGCACCGACGGCGACACTGGACTGCACCGTGATCCAGGTGCCGCCGTCGGTGGACTTCTTGTCCGAGGCGAGCATGTTGAAGTGACCCTTGTCGGTCAGGTAGCCGTCGGCCGCGCTCAGCGCGAACACCGTGTCGGCGGTGCCGAGGTTGCGCACCGCCATCTGTTCGGTGACCTTCTGGCCCGGGTCGAGGGTGCGTTCGATCCACCGGCTCCCGTCCGCGGGCTGGACGGTCCACGTGACCTTGGCACCGGCGTCCGCGGGCACGGGGGTGGCGGCCAGAAGGGCTGCGGTCAGGAGCTGGAGGATCATGAGGGGTCCTTACTCGAACAGGGAGAGCGTCAGCTTGCTCTTGTAGGAGCCGGCCGCCACGTCCGCGGGGGTGCGCAGGAACAGGTCGGCGTTGACGGAGTACGCGTCACCGGTGACCGACGCCGAGTCGTACGTGGACACCAGCAGCTCCTGGTCGGTGAGGCCGACGTTGTTGCCCGGCTGGGTCGGCTCGTCCAGGGAGGTGACGACCTCCTCACCCTCGCTGACCTGTCCCTCGCTGTTGCCCGCGTCGACCAGGCGCGGCTTCCAGCCGAGGTGGTCGGCGGTGATCGGGGCCTGGCCGGCTGTGCCGGTGAAGTCGCTCGCCGAACCGAGCACGGCCCAGCCGGAGCCGGCCGGGATCTCGTCGGCGGTGCGGGTGTCGGTGACGGTCACCGTCGGCAGGGTGCCGGTGAACTGCCGGACGGTCAGCGTCGAGCCGTTCTCCTGCAGGGTCGCCGCGCCGCCGGCCACGGTCAGGGCCAGCACGCCGGGCACCTTGATCGGCGCGATCTGGACGGTGACGTCGACGTCGGCCGAGTCGCCCGGGTCGGCGATCGCGGCGGTCGGGAAGGCGGCCACGCCGGCCAGCGCGGTCACCGCGATCAGCCGTTTCTTCGGGATGTTCATCGTGCTCCTATCAATTGCAGGTGAGAGCGCCGTAGGGGGCGTTGAGGGTGGTGCCGGACACGGTCGCCGTGGCGGTGCCGGCCGGGATCGCGGTGCTGCGCACCGCGAAGGACTGATAGGCGTCGGTCCTGACTGCGGTGAAGACCTTGCTTCCGTACGGCGTTTCGACGGCGATGTCCACAGCGGAGTCGCCCCCGTTGTGGGCGTTGACGGCGAGGTAGGCCTTGCCGGCGATGCAGCGGGGCGCGGCGGTGACGGTGACCGGCACGACCACCGTTCCCGGGTCGTCCGCGAAGACCCGCCATTCGGTGACGGCGACCGCGGAGTACGTGGTGCCGTTGGAGTTGGCGTTGATGGTGGCGCGCAGTCGCGAGGTGGTGACCGGCGTGAACGTGACCGTGTTGAACGCGGTCGAGCTCGTGCCGTACGCGCTCGCCCCGGCGACGTCCTGGAACGCGCTGCCGTCCCAGTACTGCAGCTTCCAGCCGTCCGGTTCGGCGACGCCGTCGCCGGTGCCCTTGTTGGAGTCGCGCCAGAACTTCAGCTCGGCGCCGGTGAGGCGGATCGGCCGGGACCAGTCGTACTGGATCCACTGGGTGGCCGGCCGGGTGCCGGACCAGGTGCCCCAGATCTGCGCCTGGCCGGGGTTGGCGACGTCGGCGTTGTCGTTGAGCGCCGTGACGCTGTTCCAGCCGGCGGTGTACGACGCGGTCGGCGTCGCGATCGGCCCGACGTTGCCGGAGAGCGGCCCGGACAGGTCGGCCGGGATGGTCGCCGTCTTCGCCGTCTCGAGGTTGCCGGCGTTGTCGGTGGCGCGGAACGACACCGTGTGCTTGTTCGAGCCGGGCGCCGCGATCGGGCCGGTGTAGGCCGTCCAGGCCGCGGCGTCGATCGCGTACTCGATCCGCGCGACGCCCGAGGTGGCGTCGGTGGCGGCGACGGTCACGGCCCGGTCGGCGACCGTCCCGGTGCTGGCCGGCGCCACCGCGTCGATCTTCACCGGGAGAGTGGACGCCGCCGACTTGTTGCCGGCGCGGTCGGTGGCGGTCGCCGTGACGGTGTGCTGCCCGTCGCCGGTGACGTTCACGTCGGCGTAGCGAACCGGCTCGGCCGTGACGGGAGCACCGTTGTCCACGGTGGACTGGATGGTCATCCGGCCACCGCGGTCGTCCACAGCCGATGCCCGCACCTTGACGGCCGAGCGATACCAGCCGCTGGTCCCGGCGCTGCCGCTGGGCGTCAGCGTCAGCGTCGGCGCGGTCACGTCGCCCTCGGTGTCGCCGGGCGAGATGACCGTGACGGTCGCGGTCACCTTGCCGGCGGCGTAGCCGAGCACGTCGCCCGCGATCTGGAACGTTCCGGGTGTGGAGACGTCGGGGACCGGATCCCAGTAGACGGGCACCGACAGCGTCTCCGAGCCGAAGGTGACCGGCACCGTGCCGGGCAACTCGGTCTCGCCGGTCTCCACCGTGATGGCCGGGGCCGCGACCGTGGCCGGCTGGGCGGCAAGGATCTTCCACTCCTCGACCGCGACGGCCGAGTACGTGGTGCCGTTGGTCGAGGCGTCGAAGGTGGCCCGGACCTGCGTGGTGGTGACCGCGTCGAAGGTGGTGCTCTGGAAGCCCGAGGTGCTGGTCGGGTAGCCGCTCGGGTTGGGCACGTCGGCCCACTGACCGGTGGCCAGGTTCCAGTACTGGATCTTCCATCTGGCCGGGGCGGCGACGCCGACGCCGGTGCCCTGGGCCTGGTCGTTCCAGAAGTCGATCTGCGAACCGGTGATCCGCATCGGCTGGTCCCAGGTGTACTGGACCCACTGCTGCGGCGGGTCATTGCCGGTCCAGGTGCCCCACATGTCGGGCGGCAGCGGGTTGGCGTGCACGATCTCGTCGTTGAGCGCCTTCACCCAGTACTGCGTGGGCACCGGGGTGTTGGAGACGGTGACCTTGGCCTCCTGGGCGATGTTCGCCCGCGGCGTGCGGTTGCGCTCCTTCACTGGCGTCTGGACGACCTGCTTCATCCGCGGCGGCGACAGCGTGTCGTCCCACTCCACTTTGTCGATCGCCACCGAGCGGCGGAAGTGCCCGCCGCCGACCGCGTCGGCGGTGTGGTAGGCGAGGTACCACTGGCCGTGGTACTGGATGATGCCCGGGTGGCTGGTGGTCGACGACACCGGCGTGAGCACGGTTCCGCGGTACGTCCACGGCCCCTCGGGCGAGCCGGCGGTCGCGTACGCGATGCAGGCGTGGTAGTTGGCCGGGGTGCACGCCGACGTCGGGCCGGCGTTGTTCCCCGCGTACGCCAGGTAGTAGGTGCCGTTGCGCTCGAAGATCCAGGGCGCCTCGAAGAAGCCGGTCAGCCCGGTGATGGACTTCTGGGTGCCGATCGGCGTCTTCATGTCCGGCTGGTACTCGAGCCAGCGCAGCTGACCGAACGTTCCCCAGTAGACGAACACCCGGCCCTTGTCGATCAGGATGGTCGGGTCGATGTTCTGGATGGTGTTGGCGGTCGGGACGCGCTGCGAGATCAGCGGCCCGCCGATGTAGTCGGTCCACGGCCCGGTCGGGCTGTCGGCGACGGCCACGCCGATGGCGAACTTGTCGGCGGCGGTGCTGGTCCGCTCGCTGACCGGTAGATACCAGTAGTAGCGGCCGTCCGGGCCCTGGACGACCTGGCCGGCGTAGGCCCGGCCCGCGGTGGCCCAGCTGAACAGGGTTTCCGGCCGGGCGAGGGACGGGTAGTGCGTCCACGTGCCGGAGGCGACGTCGGACGTGCGGAACGCGCCCCACTCGTTCATCTGGAAGTCGTTGGTGGTGGGACCGGCCTCGTCGTGGCCGGTGTAGATGTACAGCTGGTCGTCGGCGACCAGCGGGGCCGGGTCGGCCGAGTAGTACGTGCCGTCGGCCAGGATCGGGTTGCCCACGTGGGTGAAGGTGTACGGGTCGGCGGCCAGGGCGGCCGTGGCGGGGGCGATCAGCAGCCCCGCCACGACCATCCCCGCGACCGCCGCAGCACGCAGCAGTCTCAAGGTGCTTCTCCTGTTATCCGCAGCTCGCGGCGCCGTACGGCGCCTGGATCTCGGTGGTGACCGAACCGCCGGTGACCTTCACGGTCGCGTTGCCGGCCGGAACGATCGCAAGCCGCGAGTTGAACTGCTGGTAGGCGGTCTTGCCGGGAGCAACCGCGAGGACCTTCTTCGATCCGTACGGCGTGACCAGCTCGATATCCAGTGCCTGGTCATCGGCATTGACCGCATTCACGGCCACGTACGCCTTGCCGCCGATGCACTGGGTCTTGGCCTGGACCTGGACGTCGAACTGCGGATCCGGGGTGCCCGGGACGTCGTAGACCTCCCACTCCTGCACACCGGGAGCGCCCTTGCCCTCCTCGGTCCCGCTCGACTGCAGCAGGGCCCGCAGCTTCGTGGTGGTCACCTTGGTGAAGGTCACCGTGTTCCACGCGGTCGCCGACGTGCCGTAAGCGGATGGAGAAGCGACGTCCTTCCAGGCGGAGCCGTCCCAGTACTGGATCTTCCAGGACGCGGGCGGGGCGACACCCGCGCCGGTGTCGTCGAGGTCCTGGCTGAACCAGATGCGGCTGTGGTCGACCGTGACCGGCGACGCCCAGTCGAGCTGGATCCACTGCTCGCCGACCTGCGGCCAGGTGTTCCACACGTCGGTGTTCGGCCCGACCGGTCCGGTCGGCTGGACGCCGTCGGCGATGTTGTCGGCGGTCAGCCAGCCCGGGGTGTACGACGCGGACGCCGTTCCGGTGCGGGCGACGTTGACCGGCGCCTGCCCGGCCGCGACCTCGAGGGTCCCGACGCCCGACGTGTTGCCGGCCTTGTCGACCGCCCGGTAGTCGACCGTGGTGGCCGACGACCCGATCGGGACCGCGCCACCGGCCGTGGTCCAGTCCTGGGTGACCACGCCGCCGACGGTGAGTCGGTACTGCACCGCCGCCACCCCGGAGCCGGAGTCCACGCCGGTGATCGACACCGAGCGGGTGGCCGCGTCGAGCGACGCGGTGACCGACGGGAGGGTCTTGTCGATGCCGACGGTGACCTGGGTGACCGGCGAGACGTTGCCGGCGTCGTCGGTGGCCCGGGCCTTCACCACGGTCGAGCCCTCGGCCGAGACGGTGACCGGCGCCGTGTACGCCGCGAAGGCGCCCGACCCGACCGCGACCTCGATCTTCGGGTTGTCGTCCTGGTTGTCGGTGGCCGTCGCGGTCACGCTGACATTCGTGTTCGTCCAGCCGGTCGGCAGCGCCGGGTCGGTGGAGAGCACGGTGACCGGGGCGACCTCGTCCGTCGAGCCGCCGTCGCCGACGGAAACCGTTGCCGTGGCGGTCTTGTCGGTGCCGGCCACCTGGCCGCTCACGACGAAGGTGCCCGCCGTGGCGTACTTGGCCGGGTCGATGGCATCCCACGTGACAGCGATGCCGCTCTGCCGGGAGCCGTCGTTGTAGCCGACCGTGACGCCGGCCGGCAGCGCCGGGGCGACGCCGACCTTGGTGGTGACGGTGACCGGGTCGACCGTGTTGATCTGCACCGGGTCGCTGCCGCGGACCCACACGTGGGCGGTGGCGGTCAGCGTGGTGCCGGCAACGAAGCCGGTGACCGTGAAGTCACCGACGGCCGCGACCTTGGCCGGGTCGATCTGGCCCCAGGCCACCGCGACCGGCAGCTTGGCGCCGTCGGCGTAGGTGACGTCGACCGTGGACGGCAGCGCCGGCACGACGCCGACCTGGGTGCGGGCGTCCACGCCCTGGATCGAGCTGGCCGCGGCGGCGAAGACCCGCCATTCGGAGACCCCGACCGCCGAGTACGCCGTGCCGGCCGCGTTGGGCAGCCCGTTGAAGGTGGCCCGCAATCTGGTCGTGGTGACCCCGTCGAACGACACCTGGTTGGTGCGCCCGCGGACCGCCGGGTCGAACCCGGTCGCCCCGGTCACGTCCTTGAACGCGGCGCCGTCCCAGTACTGCAGCTTCCACGACTTCGGCACGGCGACGCCGCTTCCGCCGGTGGTGGAGTCCGACCAGAAGTCGATCGACGCCTTGTCCGCGCGGACGGCCGACGGGAAGTCGTACTGCAGCCAGCGGGTGGCCGGCTCGTTGCCGGTCCACGTCCCCCAGAGGTCGGTCTGCGCGCCGCCGGTGAACAGCGGCGGCTTGCCGTCGTTGACCGCGTTCACCGAGTTCCAGCCGGCCGTGAAGCTGGCCGACGGAGTCGCCGTCGAGGCGACGTTGATCTCGCCCTCGGTCAGCGCGGTGCCCTGTACCACGACGTCCTTGGTCACCGTCGCGGTGCCGTTGCTGACGGTCAGCCGCAGCGTGTACCGGCCCGACTTGGTGAACCGGGCCACCGTGGTGGGCGCGTTCGCGGGATCGAAGGCGGCCGAGCCGCCGTCCGGCGCGTCCACGACCGTCCACGCCGAGGTGAGCGCGGTGCCCGGGTTGCCGTCGTCCTGCGCGAGCCCGATCAGGCGGGCGGAGCCGGCCTGGTTGTACGACGAGTCCACCCACGCGTCCGCCAGCGGCGGGGCGTTGACGGGCTGCGGCGCGGCAACGCCGCTGTCATAGGCCTGGACCTCCTTGATGCCGGTCTTCGATCCCGGCGCGTGCTGCACGGTGACGCGCAACTTCTTGGCCGTGACCTCGGGGAACCGGACCTGGTTGAGGTTGCCGCGCGGGTAGGCCGGCGACCGGGTCTCGTCCGGGATCGTCTTCCAGCCGTCGCCGTTGTCGTACTGGACCGTGAACTGGGCCGGCGCGGAGTATCCGGCCACGGTCGCGGTCGTCGTGGACTTGTAGAAGTACACCCGTACGTCGTCGATCTTCTTGTCGCCCTGCAGGTCGATGTCGATCGAGTCGGAGGCGTTGGGCGATCCGGCCGTGCCCCAGAACGGCTCGTTGACGGTGGTGCCGTCGACGGCGCCGGCCGGAGCGCGGCCGCTGGCCGAGAAGGTCGCGGTGGCCGGCTTGCCCTGGGCGACGTCCGGCTTGCCGGTGCTGGCCGGGTTGATGTCGGCGCCGGCCTTGGCCATCACGTCGACGATCCGGTCACTGGCGGCGAACCGCACGTCCTGCGGCGCCTGCACTTCGTTCTGGGCATGAGAGAGGACCGTGACGCCGGGAGCCGCTTCGACGGTGCCGGTCGCCGGGTCGTACACGATCTTGCCCAGCTTGTCGGCGGTGAAGGCCAGTTGACCGTCGAGGTAGACCGAGTAGCCCTCGGGAACATCGGCGCCGTAGTACTTCGTGCCGCCGGGCGCGTCCCAGACGACGGTCAGGTCCTTGTCGCGGTAGCGGATGTTGTTGGCGGTGAAGTGGTCCCAGCCGATGTCGATCGGGTCGAGCTCCACCTTCGCGTCGGAGCGCGGGCGCAGGCCCATCGCGTCCTCGATCATGGTGAAGTTGGTCGCGCCCAGGATCGTGTGGTGGATCCACGAGCGGTAACCGACGGTGCCGCCGTTGGCGGTCGAGCCGTCCGCCCAGAACTCGTTCTGGTCCGGGTACCGGTTGTCGCCGTTCTGGTACTGCGCGAACGCGTTCCAGTACAGCAGCTTCTTGTACGACTCGGCGTTCAGATACGGCGAAGGGTAGTTCCGCAGCGCCGAGGCGAGCATTCGGAAATCGACCGTCGAGTTGATGATCGAGAAGTTGTTGCTGCCCGGGTCCCCCGCCGCGGCGGCCGCGGCCTTGTCGGCCTGGTTGGCCGTGGTGAACGGGAAGATCGGGTACTGCTGGTCGTCGGCGAACAGGCGCAGCGCCTCGACGTACGGCTGGGTGTAGTCGGCGTCGCCCGGCTTGGGCATCAAGCCGACCGCGTACGGATAATAGTTGTTGATCTCTTTCCACGGCACCTTGACGTTGCCGTTGACCAGGTTGTGCTTGAGCAGGTTGCCGTAGAGGCCCATCTCGTCCGGGGTGGTCCGGGCCGGCTCCCACAGGTACTGCAGGACCGCGGCCTTGATCTCCTCGGCGAACGCGTCCATCTCGGCGGCCTTGGCGGTGTCGCCGGCGGTACGGTACGCGGCGGCCGAGGCCTTCGCGTTCGAGTACAGGTACGCGTTCTCGGCGCGGTCCATGTTCTGGTTCTTGCGCCAGTCGAACGACACCGCGTCGGCGTCGTTGCCGGTCATCGCGCCCCAGCTGTACTCGATGAGGCCGTTGCCGTTGGTGTCGTACGCCTGCTGGAGGCCCTTGACGTCGTCCTCGGCGTACTTGGCGAGGTTCTCGGCGATGGCCGACGGGCCGCCGTGCAGCTGGTACGACCGCCAGGCCGCCTCGGAGATGTACTCCGTGTAGCTGTTCGACCAGTTGGCCGGGTCGCCCGGGTTGTCGACGTACTTCGAGCTCTTGGCGACCTCGCCGGCGGACACCCACGGCCCGTACGAGTAGACCGGGTCGCGGAAGTACTTGAGGTCGTCGACGAACATGCCGACGGTCAGCACGATCGCGTTGTTGTAGCCGAGCACGCCCTCCATCGACGTCGGGAACTGGTAGTCGTTGCCCGGCAGGTCGGCGTCGAGGAAGTTGTACCGCATCAGCCACCAGCGGTAGAACAGCGTCTTGTCGATGTTGTTGTCCGGCGTGTCCAGGTAGGGCACGTTGTCGGCCCACCACTTGTTGTAGGTGGTGACCTGATCGGTGTAGGCCGCGGCCGGGGTCTTCGATTTGATCGCGGAGTACTCGGTCGCCGAGTCCGGCTGCTCCTTGGTGATGAAGCCCAGCTGGAGCTTGGTCTTCGCCGCCCCGCTCGCCGGCACCGCGACGGTCTGCTTCAGCGTGCCGTCGACCGGCGCGAAACCGTCGCCGGAGAACCGCGGGAAGATCGTGGTGAGCTTGTTGAACGCGATCGTCGAGCCGGTCAGCTCGCCGCTGTCGTCGGCGACCGTCTTGGCGAACGCCGAGGTGGCGGTCAGCACGACGTTCTTGGCGGCGCCGTTGGTGCTGGACAGGTCGAGGTTCGTCACCGCGACGTTCTTGTCGGTGATGAACTTGGTCTCGACGATCCGCAGGCCGGCCGCGGTGTTGTTGAAGACCCCGCGGAAGTAGCTGGGGGTCTGCTTGCGGGACGCGGCGTCCTCGGTGAGCGTGACGTCCGCGCCGTTGACCGAGGCGGTGATCGTGTACGCGCCCTGGCCGCCGGCGATCGACTCGATGTAGGCGACCTCGCCGCCGAAGCCGAGCACGCCGGGGCTGTGCGTCTTCATGAACACGGCGCGGCCGCGGCTGAACAGGTACTGGTTGGCGTCGCCGTTCGAGCCGCCCGGCTGGTTGCCGGTGCGGGCGAGCATGTGGTCGAACCAGAAGTCCTTGTCGCTGTTCGATCCGGCGCCGGCGGCGACGTCGGCGTCGAAGATGGCCTGGAGCTGGTTGCGTACGTGGTACCCGGTTCCTTCGGCGGGCACCGGGTCGGCGTCGCCCTTGAAGGTGGGGTACGGGGTGTCGGCCGTGGGAGCGGCCTGTGCGGCGGCAGGGGGCGTCAGGACCGTCGCGAGAACTGCCGCGACGACCCCATACTTTGCGAGTTTCACTACTGGTTGGTCCTTCCGTCGGCGAGGGGCAGCCAGACGCGCATGGTCGACGGGCCACGACGGGCCCATCGGTGGTAAGGACGCAGCGGGACGTCGACGGTCCCGGTGATGGGTTCGAGCGCGATGCCGTACGGCCAGCCTTGTGCCGGGGGCTGGACCGTAAGACCGGTGACAACGACGGCACCGTCGCGTTCCTCGGCGTGCGGGAGTACCCGCAGGGCGTTCAGGTCGACGCCCTGGGGCAGGTCCACGGACTCGGCGCAGAGCACGATCGGTCCGCGTTCGACGGCGACACAGCCGCGGATGGCATCGATGCGCGGGTCGGGCGCGGTGATGCGGGGTTGCAGTGGCAGTTCGAGAACTACGACGTCGCCCGGGGAGAAGCGGCGGTTCAGGTGGGCCCAGCCCGGTTCGACCGGCCGGCCGTCGAGGGTCGCGCCGGTGGCCCAGTGCGGCACTCGGAGGCTGAGCGTCCAGGGGGTGTCGGGTGACTCGATGATCCGGACGGTGATGCGCCCCTCGTGGGGGTAATTCGTGTCGATCTCGCAGCCGTACCGGCCAGTGTTGATCGAGGCGGCCGCGTACTGGTGGATCTGGAGCCCGTCGTCGTCGACGGTCGCCAGGTAAGCGGCGAGGCTCGCGTACGTGCGGGCCAGGTTGGTCGGGCAGCAGGAGACGGCGAACCAGGGCGCGCGCAGGCTGGACGCCGCCCGCGGCACGAGCACGTCCGGCGCCGGTTCGGTGCCGGGCACCCGCTGGTGCAGGGTGTTGGTGTAGAAGAAGCCGCGGCCGTCGTCGGCCGGCGACGTGGCGATGACGTTGAACAGCGTGCGTTCGATCAGGTCGGCGTAGGCCGCGTCGCCGTGCGCCAGCAGCAACCGCCAGCTGAGCATCACCGACCCGATCGCGGCGCACGTCTCGGAGTACGCCCGGTCGGGCGGCAACACGAAGTCCTCGCCGAAGGCCTCGTCCTGATGCCGCGAGCCCATCCCGCCGGTCAGGTACGTGCGCCGGGCCACCGTGTTCTGCCACTGCCGGGTCACGGCGTCGAGCAGCCCGGCATCGCCGGTCTCCACGGCCACGTCCACCGTGCCCGCGGCCAGATAGGTGGCCCGGACAGCGTGCCCGCGCAGCACCTCCGCCTGCCGCGTGGGCACGTCGTCCTGGAAGTAGGAGCGGCCGAACTCGATGTCGGACAGGACCTGGTTGCCGCGGCGCTCGACGAACAGCCGGGCCTGCTCGAGGTAACGGCGCTCGCCGGTGACCCGGTACAGCTCGACGAGGGCGGGCTCGATCTCGGCGTGCCCGCACACCGAGGCGATCCCGTCCGGCCCGAACACCTCGCAGACGTGGTCGGCGGCCCGCACGGCCACCTGGAACAGCTCGTCGGGGCCGGTCGAGCGGGCCCGGGCCACGCCGGCCTGGATGAGGTGGCCGTACGAGTAGATCTCGTGCCCCCATTCCAGGTCGCTGTAGCGCGGCGCCTGGCCGGGCCGGCCGAAGTTGGTGTTCAGGTAGCCGTCGGGCTCCTGCGCCGCGGCGACCCGGCGCACGATCGCCCGGTAGCGCTCGTCCAGGGCGGCGTCGCCGGTCCGGCCGTACTCCCAGGCCATGGCCTCCAGGAGCTTGTAGATCTCGGTGTCGGAGAACTCGCGACCCCGGCGGTCGGCGGGCAACCGGCCCTCGGCGGCGGCGTCGAAGTTGCCGAGCCAGCCGGTCTTCTCCAGCCAGTGCTCGATGTGCTCGAGGGACGCCGTGCGGTTGATGTCCTGGCGCTGCTGCCAGAAGCCCGGCCGCAGGCTGACCTCGCGCAGGCCCAGCGGACGCAGCCGGCCGGTGGTGGGCGCGGCGGGCGTGACCGGGGCGCTGCGGGTGGCGATGGGTGCTTCGTCGACAGTCACGTGTTTCAACCCTTGAGTGCGCCGGACATGAACCCGCGGACGTAGTGCCGCTGGAGGGCGAGGAAGATCAAGATGCAGGGCAGCGCGAGCACGACCACGCCGGCTTCGGTGGCGCCGTAGTCGACGATCCCCATGACCTGCTGCCGCATGTTGGCCACCGCCAGCGGCAGGGGCGCCTTGGCCGAGTCGCTGATCAGCACCAGCGGCGTGATGAAGTCGTTCCAGGCGGCCAGGAAGGCGAACATGCCGACCGTGACCAGGCCCGGCCGGACCGCCGGCAGCAGGATGTGCCGCAGGGCCCGGAAGCTGCCGCACCCGTCGACCAGCGCCGACTCGCGCAGTTCCTTGGGCACGGCCTCGAACGAGATGCGCATCATGAACACCGCGAACGGCAGCTGGAACATGGTGAGCACAAGGGACAGCCCGACCAGGGAGTTCTGCAGGCCGAGGTCGTTGAGCAGCACGTACAGCGGGATGAGCAGGGTCGCGTACGGCACCATCAGGATCGCCAGCGTGACCAGGAACAGCACGTTGCGCCCCGGGAAGCTGAACATCGCGAAGGCGTACCCGCCGAGCGTGGACACGATGAGGGTGAACGCGACGGTCATCAGCGACACCGCCGTGGAGTTCAGCAGGTACTGGACGATGCCGGCCTGGTAGTGGGCGAGGGTCTGGTAGTTGCCGAGGCCCCAGCCGTGTACCTGGGCGGTACCGCCCTGCGGGCTGACCGAGGCCACCGCGGCCCAGACGAGCGGAAAGAGGAACAGGAGTGCCAGCGCGCCGGTCACGACGCGCGCGGGAGTGCGCAGCATCAGTTCTCCTTGCCGCGGAGACTGCGGAACTGAACGAGATTGATGATCAACAGGGCGCCCAGCACCAGGATCGACAGCGCGGCCGCCCGGCCGAGGTCGTTACGTCCCTGGAAGGCCGAGTTGTAGATGAGCTGGACGATGGTGATCGTGCTGTTGTCCGGGCCGCCCTTGGTGAGGATGTAGAACTGGTCGAAGGCCAGCAGCGAGCCGGTGACGCACAGGATCGTGCTGAGCGCCAGGGACGGCCGCAGCAGCGGCAGGGTGATCCGGCGGAACGTCTGCCACCGGTTGGCGCCGTCGAGACGGGCCGCCTCGTAGACGTCACCGGAGATGCTCTGCAACCCGACGAGCAGCAGGAGCATGTAGAAACCGGCGTAGCGCCACACGATCAGGACCACGGTCGACCAGAGCGCCGACATCGGTGTACCCAGGAAGGAGATTGGTTTGTCGGTGAAGCCGAGCAGCGGGCTGCTCTGCGGGGAGTAGAGGGCGTAGAACAACAGCGAGGCGGAGGCCAGGCCGAGGGCCGACGGGATCAGGAAGGACGTGCGCAGCAAGCCCGTCCAGCGGGTCGACTCCTGGACCAGCAGCGCGAGCCCGAGGGCCAGCGCGAGCAGGATGACCGTGGTGACGACCGTGTACTTGATCGTGAACCACACCGACGGCCACAGCAGCGGGTCGTCGAGCGCGGACTGGAAGTTCTTCCCCGAGTTCCAGCCCCGGTCGCCGGTGAACAGCTTCCAGTCGGAGACCGACATGCGGGCCACGATGCCGATCGGGACGACGAAGAAGATCAGGACGAACGCGGCGGTGGGGAGGGCGTACCCCCACCCCGCCAGCGACGACGACCAGCGCCGTCGCCGGCTGGGGCGAGAATCCGCCGCGAGGGCGGGCAGGCTGCGCACTGTCACTGCTGGCCGAGAACCTGGGTGATGGCGTCGTTGTCCTTCTCCAATGACGAACCGTCGCCGTAGACCTGGTTGCGGATCAGGGTGACCCAGGGGCTGCCCGGGGCGTTGAACGCCTGCTGGCAGTTGATGGCCACCGGGACCTTGCTCTCCGGCCGGCCCGCGACCTCGTTGATCAGGGCCACCCGGGGGTCCTTGGCCGTGTACTGGTTGTTGACCAGGTCGCTGCGGGCCACCGAGGTGCCGTTCTTGGCCAGGACGTCGACCTGGCCCTTCTCGGACATCATCCAGGCGAGGAAGTTCCACGCCTGCTGGGACTTCTTCGAGTCCTTGGAGACGCCGATGCCGTCGCCGCCGACGAAGGTGGAGCCGCCGCCGTTGACGCCCGGGATCGGCGTCACGCCGACCTTGACGGTCTTGTCGGCGGTGGACAGCAGCGTCGCCGGGTACGGCATCACGCCGACCTTGCCCTGCTGGAAGCCCGCGACCCAGGTGGCGCCGGTCTCCTCTTTGGAGCCGGGAGCGATGGCGCCCGCGGCCTGGAGGTCATGCCAGGTCGAGTACACCTCCTTCGCCGCGGTCCCGTTGAGCAGCGACTTGGTGCCCTCGGGGTTCATCACGTCCTCGCCGCTGGCCCAGACCATCGGGAACCAGGTGAAGATGTTGCAGCCGCCGCAGTTGCCGCCGAAAAAGGTGCCGCTGACGCCCGGCTTGTTCAGCTTCTGGATGGCGAGAGCCTGGTCCTTGAACTCCTTGAGGGTGGTCGGGCCCTTCTCCGGGTCGAGACCGGCCGCCTTGTAGAGGTCCTTGTTCCAGAACATGACCGACAGATCGAGTACGAACGGAAGCACGTACTTCTTGTTCTCGAAGGTGCCGGCCGTCAGGTGCGCTTGGTTGATCTTGTCGGCGTACGGGAGCTTGGCGATGCTGTCGGTCAGGTCGGCGAACAGGCCCGCCTTGGCCCAGTTGGGCACGTAGACGATGTCGGCCGCGAACAGGTCGGGCAGGTCGCCGCTGCCGGCCGCCGCACCCACCTTCGCCACGTAGTCGTCATTGGGGACGATGGTCAGCTTGACCTGGTTCTTGTGGCTGGCGTTGTACGCGTCGACCAGGGCCTTGGCCTGCAGCTCCAGCGGCGCACGCGTCCAGAGCGTCAGCTCCGAGCCGTCGTCGACGCCGTCGACGCCCGCGGCGGCCGGCGGGGCGGCCGATCCCTTGTCGTCGTCACCGCCACAGGCGGCCAGACCGGCCATGGTCAATGTTGCGACAGCAATTCCCGCTATCGCTCTGCGAAGGTTGATGGATATGTCGAGCCGCACGTTGCCCTCCGAGACACACCACAAAAGGTTTTCGGGCCGTTTCGGTCGAGACGCCACCACAGGTACTCTCATACGCAGGTAGGGCGTCTTCCGGGGGAGCTTGCGGAAGACCGAAAAGGTTTTCAGGAACGTAATACGGAGGAAAAACTGTTGTCAAGGGGCGCGATGGAGCAGGGGTCCAGTGCGGACGGTCTACGCCCGACCGGCCGATCTACGCTGCGTGACGTCGCCAAGCTCGCCGGCGTCTCGATCGCGACCGCGTCGAAGGCGCTCAACAACCAGCCACAGGTCCGCGCCGAGACCCGTGCCAAGGTCATTCAGGCCGCCGAGGAGTTGTCGTTCTCGCCCAACACGCTCGCGCAGGGGTTGATCACTCAGCGCAGCGGAACGGTCGGTCTGCTGACCTCCGACCTCGAGGGCCGATTCTCGATTCCGATCCTCATGGGCGCCGAAGACGCGTTCGGTTCCGACCAGACGTCGGTGTTCCTCTGTGACGCCCGGGGCGACAATCTTCGCGAACGCCATCATCTGCGCGCGCTGCTGTCGCGGCGGGTCGACGGGCTGATCGTGGTGGGCGCCCGCCCCGACGCACGGCCGTCCCTGGGCGACCTTCCGGTGCCGGCGATCTACGCCTACTCCCCCTCCGACAACCCGGCCGATCTGTCCCTGATCACCGACAACGTCGGCGGCGGCCAGATGGCCGTCGACCACCTGATCCGCCACGGCCGCCGGCGCATCGCCCACATCACCGGCGACCCGTCCTACGGGGCGGCACAGGACCGCGCCCGCGGCGCCCTCGACCGCCTCGCCGAGGAAGGCCTCCCGCTCGCCGGCGACCAGGTCTGGTTCGGCGCCTGGTCCGAGGCGTGGGGCCGCGGCGCCACCCGCATGCTGCTGCAGCGCGACCCCGACGTCGACGCGATCTTCGCCGGCTCCGACGAGATCGCCCGCGGCGTCCTCGACGTCCTGCACCAGGAGGGTCGCGCCGTCCCCGCCCAGGTGGCCGTCATCGGCTTCGACAACTGGAAAGTCCTCGCCGTCAACGCCCGCCCGCCACTGACCACCATCGACATGAATCTCGAGGAGCTCGGCCGGCTCGCCGCCCAGCGCCTCTTCGCCGCGATCGACGGGACGCTCGGCTCCGGCACCGAGACCATCGGCTGCCGCCTGATCACCCGCGAGTCCACCGCGCCGCTCGACTGACCGCTCGGGGCCTCCGCTTCCATCGCCCTGATCACTGGCACCGCGGGGCATCATGGGCGACGTGACGGCCTTCGTCGTGCCGGCAAATCTCGCCGACAGCGTGCGCTCGGACCGGTCGCCGCAGCGCGACGCCTGGCTGGCGGCCCTGCCCCGCCTGGTCGACGCGTTCGCCGACCGATGGTCACTGCGGGTCGGGCCGCCCTACCAACCCGGCGGCCGATCCGCCTGGGTCGCCCCCGCCCGCGACCGCACCGGCCAGGACCTGGTGCTCAAACTGGCCTGGCAACACGACGAGGCCCGCCACGAAGCCGACGGACTGCGCGTCTGGAACGGCGACGGCATGGTGCGGCGGCACACTCACGCCACAGACGACGCCACCGCGGTACTGCTGCTGGAACGCTGCCACCCCGGCATCCCACTCGGCGAGATGCTGCCCGAGCCCGAGCAGGACCCGATCGTCGCCGGTCTCCTGAAACGGCTGTGGCAGGCACCCGCCGACGGCACGGTGTTCCGGCCGCTGCAAGTCATGTGCGACGCGTGGGCCACCGAGTTCCAGCAGCGGCTTGCCGACACCCCCGGCCACCTCGACCCCGGCCTCGCCCACGCCGCGATCGAGCTGCTGCGCATCCTGCCGGCCACCGCCGACCGGCAGGTGCTGCTGTGCACCGACCTGCACGCCGGAAACATCCTCGCCGCCGCCCGCGAACCCTGGCTGGCCATCGACCCCAAGCCCTATCTGGGCGACCCCACCTACGACGCGGTGCAACACCTGCTCAACTGCGAACGCCTGCGCACCGACCCGATCGGGCTGACACACCGGATGGCCGACCTGCTCGACCTCGACCGCGATCGGCTGCGCCAATGGCTGTTCGCCCGCTGCGCGCAAGAATCCCTCGACCAACCCGGCCTGCTCGGGACAGCCGCCCAGCTGGCCCCGAACTGAGCCGCCGTCCCAGGGCCCGCAGCCACCGCGAGCGGCTCCGGCCCGGGGTGCGAGCCACATTGTGACCATGCTCGTGCACCTTTTGACCGTGCCAACTGCCCGCACGCCGAGCCGGCCGCAATAATCGTCGCGGGCGTCCGCATTGATTGACAACCTTCGTTAGCGTGGGCGAATCGGGGGTGTCTCCATGTCTGATCAACTGAGCGTGCGGCACACCGAGTTGGTCACGCACGCGGGCCACGTCGAGGCGATCGCCGACCGGCTGACGACCGCGGCCGGGGCGGGTCGTGCGGTGCGCGCCGACAACGGGGCGTATGGGCAGCTCTGCGTGATGGTGCCGGCGATGCTGAACGTGTTGCACGACATCCTGGTCGACGGGCTGGACGAGTGCGCTGAGTCATTGCGGGACACCGGTGCCAAGTTGCGCACGACCGCCAGTGAGTACGACTCCTCCGACACCTTCAGCGCCAACTCGATCAAGAGCGCCGGATGACCACCAACCCACTGGTCTCCGGCCCTGTCGAGCAGCCGAAGTCGGCCTGGGCCGGGGTGTGGCTCGCCGAGGACATCGAGCTCATCGCGCACGGCGTGCAGAACAAGAGCTGGGTGGACGGCACGCTGGGCGTGGTCGGCGCCGGCCTCGACGCGCTGGCCCTGGTGTCCGATCCGGTCGGCGCGCTCCTGCAATACGGCATCGCGTGGCTGATCGAACACGTGAAGCCGCTCTCCGAAGCCCTCGACTGGCTGGCCGGCGACCCGGGCGCGATCGCCGGCCACGCGCGGACGTGGCATAACGTGGCGGAGAGCGTCCGGGCAGAGTCGGACGAGTTCGCGCGGGCGGTGCGGTTCGACCTGACCGAATGGCAGGGCGCCGCCTCCGGCGCGTACCGGACCTGGGCCGACCAGCGCGACCAGTCGCTGCAAGCGCTGGCCAAGGCGTCCGACACGATGGCGCTGATCACCGAGGGCGCCGGGCTGCTGATCGCGACGGTGCGGATGATGGTGCGGGACGCGGTCGCCACGGTGGTCTCCCGGCTGATCGTGTACGCGGGCGAGTTGATCGCCTCGCTCGGCACGGCCACGCCGCTGGTGGTCGAGCAGGTGTCCACGCTGTGTGCATCGTGGGCCGCGAAGATCTCCCGCTGGCTCAAGGACCTGATCTCCAGCCTGCGCAACCTCGGCACGATGATGCGCAGGCTGGGCGAGATCATCCAGGATCTGATCGCTCGGCTGCGTGGGGCCCGCGGGCTGGAGAAGGGGCTCTTCCGCGAGGGCGACGGCATCGCCCGTAACGGCAGGAAGATCCTCATGAGCCGCGACAACGTGGTGGCGTTGGCCAAGAAGTACGGCATCGACCTGGAGGGCGTGAACTTCAGCATCGACAAGTTCCGTCGCGGCGCCGGCCCGGGCAAGGAGTTCTACGGTGTGACGATGCCGGACGGCGAGATCAAACTGGCACGGGACGCGTTCATGGACGAGGAGCAGCTGGCCCGCACGCTGGCGCACGAGCGGTTCCACCTCGACGAGCTGCGTAACGGCCTGCCGTTCCCGTGGACGGAGGAGGCCCGCAAGGCCTACGAGGCGCGGGCGTACGCCTATGAGCAACGCTGGTGGCAGGAACACAAGCACCTGCTCGAGGGGGAATGACAGCGAGATGCCAGAGATGACGGAGGCGGAACGTCGCTGGGAGTCGTGGTATCAGGCCTTCACCAAGGTGCTCGGGGCCTTTCCCGAGCCGATCGACGTGCCCTGTCCGGAGGGGGACGGCGGCCATATCCGGCTCACCTTCTACGGTTACCCGGGCAGCCGCACCGGGTCGGTCACAGCCTGGTGCGACCGGTGTCATCACGGCATTTGGCTGGGCCGGGTCGGCATTCCGGCGGGCGCCAAGGTATATCCATTCGATAGCCGTCCCGAGGGACAGCCCGAGATCCAGCTCATCACGGAGGCCTGGTACAGCCCGGACAGCGGCGACGAGGACGACGACCTCGTGCCCTGACCCGCGCCTGCTGGGTGCCGGCTACCAGTCCATCCATCCGTCCAGCGTGGCCTTGGGCAGGCCACGTCCATGTCCTCGATGGCGAACTGTCAATGCTTGTGCGGAACGGAATGTTCCGCTACGCTGAAGGTAGCGGAACATTCCGTTCCGTTCCGGAGCTGCAGAGCAGGCTTTTCGAGGAGAGACCATGACCGCCACCTCCACCTGGACGATCCTGGACCGCGCCCACACGGCACTGCGCGACGCGACCGCGGCGTTGACCGTCGCCGACCTCGGCCGGGCCACTCCCTGCGCCGAGTGGAACGTCACCCAGGTCCTCCAGCACGCTGCGGGCGACCAGCTCGCCTACGTCTCGGCGATCACCGGAGAAGGCGGCCCGACGGAGAATCCGTTCACCCCGTCCGGCGTCCTGGCCGGCACCCCGGCCGAGCTGATCGAGCCCACCCTCACCGCGTCGGCCGCCGCCTTCGCCACGGTCGACCGGGACAGCACGACGCCGACCCCGCTGCCGCACGGTGACCTGCCCGCCGCCATGACGGCCGGCGCCGCCGCCCTCGACGCCGGCGTCCACGCCTGGGACATCGCGGTCGCGGCCGGTCAGCCCTCGCCGCTCGACGACGACCTCGCCGCGCAGCTGCTGCCCGTGGCCCGGGCGATCGTCGAGCCGCTGCGCCAGTACGGCGCCTACGCCCCCGCGCTGGACGCCCGCGAAAACGACAGCGCCGCGGCGGAACTGCTGCGCTACCTCGGCCGCGACCCGCACTGGACGCCGGCGGCCTGACGCGGAAATCAGGGGCCGAATCGGGGTGATCATGGATGGCTCTCGGCGTACGCCCGCGCCGAAGCTGATGACCATGACAACCCGGTTCAGCGTCATCGTCCCGTGCTACAACGAGGCGTCCTACATATCCGAGGCGATCACCTCCCTGCAAAATCAGGACTTTCCCGACCCGTACGAAATAGTGGTGGTCGACAACAACTGCACCGACGACACGGCCCAGATCGCCAGTGACCTGGGCGTGCGCGTGATCAGCGAGTCGGCACCCGGGGTCTGCAACGCCCGCCAGGCCGGCACCGCCGCAAGCACCGGCGAGATCGTCGTCTCCGCCGACGCCGACACCACGTACGCCAAGGACTGGCTCTCGAAGATCGATCGCGGTTTCCGGGAATCCGACGACGTCGTGGCCGTGGTCGGGCCGTGCCGTTACCACGACGGCCCCCGGTGGGGCCGCGTCTTCGCCCGCTTGCTCTTCGGCACTGTGCACACGATCTACCGCGCGACCGGTCGCACCTTCTACGTCTCCGCCACCAACATCGCCTTCCGCCGGGATCGCTGGACGGGCTACGACACCCGGATGACCCAGGGCGGGGACGAGCTCGATCTGCTGCGCCGGATGCGCCGCGAGGGCCGGGTGATCTACGACCACTCCAACCCGACCTACACCTCGGGCCGGCGCTTCAACCGGGGCTTCTTCTACAACGTCTTCGTCTGCCTGTTCGTCTACTACCTTTCCGCGTACGTGCTGAACCGGGTCACCGGCAAGCGGATGATCGGCTCCGCGCCGGTCTTCCGCGACAGCCGCCCGCGGCCCACCCACCGGCGCCGGCTCGCCGTGGCGGCTCTCGCCGCCACGCTGACGCTGTTCGCGTTCCAGCAGCCGAGGGCGTACCTCGCCGAGAAGGCGGACACCGCGGTCAGCTACGTGCACCAGCACGCGGTTCCGGTGGACGTCCAGTGGTAGCGCTCTGGCTCGTCGTGCCGCTGGCGGTGGCGGCGGCGTACGCGCTGTTCATGCTCCCGCAGTCGCAGGTGTTCGGCCGCTACCCCTACCACGCCGCGCCCGAGGACCGCGTCGTCGCGCTGACCTTCGACGACGGGCCCAACGAGCCGTACACCTCGGAGATCGCCGATTTTCTGGAAAGCCGCGGCATCCGGGGCACGTTCTTCCAGGTGGGCCGGTGCGTGCGGCGCTTTCCGGAGACGACGGATCGGATCGCCGCCGCGGGCCATGTGATCGGGAACCATTCGCTGACCCACCGCTTCACCACGTACCTGCGCCCCGGCGCCTTCCGCCGCGAGGTCGGCCAGACCCAGCAGGTGCTGCGCGAGCGGCTGGGCCGCACCCCCGCCCTGGCCCGCACGCCGTGGCTATGGCGCCAGCCGGCCCTGCTGCGCATGCTGCGGCGGGAGCGGCTGGAGCCGGTGGCGGGCGTCTTCGGCCACCCCCTGGAGGTCTTCCACCGCGACGGCGCCGCGATGGCCCGCCGCGCGATCGCGCAGACCAGACCGGGCACGATCCTGATCTTCCACGACGGTTTCGACGGCCGGGTCGGCGACCGCACCCAGACCGTCAAGGCCGTCAAGCTCACCGTCGACGGCCTGCGGGAGCGCGGCTACCGCTTCGTCACCGTGGACGAGCTGCTCGGCGTGCCCGCCTACCGGTAGCGATTCCCTCACGTCCGATGGCGGCCGGTCGAAGTCAATGGTCGACTTCCACCGCCGTATCGCTGTGAGGCAGAGCGTGACGAGACGGACCACAGCATTGACGGCGGCCGCCGTCATCGCCTCGGTCGCGGTGTCGTTGCTGCCGGGCGACACGGCATTGACGGCGGCCGACACGCCCGATTCCTCTGTCACGCCGCAGACGGGCGGCGGCCCGCTGAGCCGGACCCGTGGGATCTTCACCGACCCGCAACTGCCCGCCGCCCGCTGGGTCGCCGCGCATCCCGAGGACAAGCGGGCGGCCGCCGTCCGCGCCGCCATCAGCAATCAGCCCATGGCCCACTGGTTCACCGGCACCAGCGACGCCGACGTGGGCTTGGCGGTCGCGAACTACACCCGATCCGCGGCGGCCGCCGGTCAGCTGCCGGTCCTGGTCGCCTACAACCTGCCCGGCCGCGACGCATGCGGCGCGGAATCCGCGGGCGGGGCGGCCGGCCCGGCGATCTACCAAAAGTGGATCTCCACATTCGCGACGGCGATCGGCGTACGGCCGGCGATCGTCATCCTCGAGCCGGACGCGCTCGGCGACTTCAGTTGCATGAGCAAGGCGCAGATCACCACCAGACTCGGCCTGCTCAATGCCGCCGCCCGGATGCTTGCCGAGAACGCGCCGAACACCTGGACCTTCATCGACGCCGGCCATGCCGACTGGACCCGTCCCGCGACGATGGCCGAGCGGCTCCTCGCGGCCGGCGTGGCCCGGGTACGCGGCTTCTCCGTGAACGTCTCCAACTACATCGCCACGACCGAGTCCCGGCGATACGCGGAACGGGTCAAGGCCGCCCTGCACCGGCCGGCCGGGTACGTCATCGACACCAGCCGCAACGGCAACGGCGGCAACGGGCAATGGTGCAATCCCGGCGGCCGCAAACTCGGCAGGCGCTCCACGGCGAACCCGGCCGCCCTCGAACTCTGGATCGCCAATCCCGGCAACTCCGACGGCAAATGCGGCATCGCGCCCACCACCAAGGCCGGTATCTTCAGCCCGGCGCTCGCCCAGCGCCTGATCGCCGGGAACCGGCCATGACCGCTGCCTGCTGGACCTGTCTCAGGGCCGCAGCAGGGTCTTGATCGCGCGGCGCTCGTCCATCGCTTTGTACCCCTCCGCCGCCCGGTCGAGCGGCAGGTCGAGGTCGAAGACCTTGCCCGGGTCGATGGTGCGGTCGCCGATCAGCTCCATCAGGCCGGGCAGGAACCGGCGCACGGGCGCCGGCCCGCCCTGCAAGCGCACCAGCGACCAGAACATGTCCATGCCGGGCAGGCTCACGTCGTGGGTGACGCCGACGAACCCGACACCGCCGCCGGGCCGCGCCGAGTGGATCGCCTGCATCATCGATTCCTGGGTGCCGACCGCCTCGATGACCGAGTGCGCGCCGAGCCCGCCGGTCAGATCCTTGATCCGGGCGATGCCCTCGTCGCCGCGCTCGGTGACGATGTCGGTGGCGCCGAACTCGCGGGCCAGCTTCTGCCGCGACTCGTGCCGGCTCATCGCGATGATCCGCTCGGCGCCCAGTTGTCTGGCCGCCAGGACCGCGAGCAGGCCGACCGCGCCGTCACCGACCACCGCGACGGTCCGGCCCGGGCCGGCCTCGGCCGCGACCGCCGCGAACCAGCCGGTGCCCAGCACGTCCGATGCCGCCAGGTAGCTGGGGATCAGGTCGGCCGGCGGCAGCTCCGGCGTGGCCACCAGCGTGCCGTCGGCCAACGGCACCCGCAGGTACTCCGCCTGCGAGCCGAACATGCCCATCGGCACCCGGCGCACGCACGCGCTCTGATAGCCGGCCCGGCATAGCTCGCAGGTGTTGTCCGACGCCCAGAACGAGCCGACCACGAACTGGCCGGGCCGGATGCCGGTGACCTCGCTGCCGACCTCCTCGACCACACCGACGTACTCGTGGCCCATCGGGGACGGCCCCTCGACCTTGTCGACGCCGCGGTACGGCCACAGGTCGGACCCGCAGACGCAGGCCGCCGACACCCGGATGACCGCATCGGTGGGCTGCTCGATCCGCGGATCCGCACGGTCTTCGACCCGGACGTCGCCGGGGGCATGCATCACGGCACCACGCATGATCGTTCTCCTCCTTCACAGATGTCCTTGACATCTCCAGCAAACCGCGGTGCAAGCGCACGTGGGAGTCCCTTTCGAGAGGTGTACCAGCAGGGCATCCCAGCGGCCCGCCATGGGTCGTACCGTCGAATTCGTGGACAACCGAGCCGAAGTGCGCGACTTCCTCACCACCCGCCGCGCCAAGATCACCCCGGAACGGGCGGGCATCCCCTCCGCGGGGCAGCGCCGCGTCCCCGGGCTACGCCGCAGCGAGGTCGCCGCGCTGGCCGGGATGAGCGTCGAGTACTACGCCAAGCTCGAACGCGGCCACCTCGCCGGGGTCTCCGCCGGCGTGCTCGACGCGATCGCGCGCGCCCTGCAGCTCGACGACGCCGAGCGGGCACACCTGTTGCGCCTGGCGCACGAGGCCGACGGCAGCAACGCCCTGGTGCGGCCCCGCCGGCGGCCGAAGCAGTGGACCGTCCGGCCCAGCCTGCGGTGGTCGCTGGACGCCGTCACCAGCCCGGCGATCCTGGTCGACAACCGGCAGGACCTGCTCGCCGCCAACCACCTCGGCCGGGCCATGTACAGCGACGTCTACGCCGACCCGACCGGCGCGCCGAACTTCGGCCGGTTCACGTTCCTCGACAGCGCGGCCCGCCGCTTCTACCCCGACTGGAACCTGGCCGCCGACATGGTGGTGGCGAACCTGCGCACCGCGGCCGGCAAGGACCCGCACGACAAGGGCCTGCACGACCTGGTCGGCGAGCTGTCCACCCGCAGCGACGACTTCCGCCGCCGCTGGGGAGCCCACAATGTGCGCATTCACGGCACCGGCGTCAAGACGTTCCACCATCACGTCGTGGGTGACCTCGAGCTCGCGTACGAAAGCATGGATCTGCGGGCCGAATCCGGCCTCACCTTGACGATCTACGCGGCCGAGCCGGACTCCCCCAGCGCGCACGCCCTGGCCCTGCTCGCCTCCTGGGCCGCCAGCTCTTCCGCCGCATCTCACTCTCGGCGAAACTGACGCCAGCGGCGCCAGATCATGCATTCCGAATGACGTCGCGAGAGGCCGGGACGCTTATTGTCAGGTCACCATGACCGCAGTCCGAAGTGCCTGCCCGCCCGGCTCCGTGGCGCTCGATCTCGAGGCCCTGCATGCGCTGCTGGCCTCGTCCTTCGACGTGTCGGCCGGCCGGCCTCACTTGGTGCGGCGCACGACGCTCGACACGTTCGACCGGCGCATCGCCCGCGCGGGTCGGCGGCTGGAGCTGATCGCCGAGGCCGGCAACGAGAGGCTCGAGCTGGCGCAGGGCGCTCAGATCCTGGCGAACGTGCTCACCGGCGCGGGGCCACAGTGGCCGGCGATGGCGACTGCCCTGCCGGACGGGACGCTGAAGGACCATGTCGCGCGACTCGCGGGAATCCGCGCTCTGCTCGTCATCGGCGAAAACCAGAGGCTCGTACGCCGTACCGAACTGCGCAACGCGGACTGCAAGATCGTGGTGCGCGTGGACGTGGAGGAGTCCGCCGACGACGGCGCCACGCCGCCGGCGACGGTCACCGTCCGGCCTCTCCGCGGATACCAGAAAGAGGCCGACCGGGTGTGGCGGCTCGTCACGACCCTGCTCGATCCCGCCACCGAACCGGTGGCGCCTCCGGCCGAACGGCCCGGGCCCTCGGCGGTCGATTCCGGGACACCGGCGCGGGCGCTGCTCGCCGCCGAGCTGACCCGCTTCCTCGACGAGCTCCGCGACAACCTTCCGGGCACGATCGCCGACATCGACACCGAGTTCCTGCACGACGTCCGTGTCGCGGTCCGGCGGACCCGCTCGTTGCTCAAGCTCGGCCGGCCGGCGCTACCGGCGCGCTTCCGGGAGGTCTGGGAGCCTCGTTTCAAATGGCTCGGCGACCTCACCACCCCGGTCCGCGATCTGGATGTGTACCAACTCGGCCTGCCGGAGATGGCCGGTTGGCTGGTCGCCGCCGCGGCTGCCGACCTCGGGCCGTTCGAGGCACACCTGGCACGCCGGCGGGCCGCGGAGCGGCGCACGCTGCTGCGCGCGCTGCGCGGCGCCCGGCTGCGGCGGCTGCTCGACGACTGGGCGGTCGAGCTCGCCGAGCTGGCCGGCTCGGTGCAATCGGCGGAGGGCGCCGCGTGGTCGGCCGGGGGCCTGGCCCGCGCCAACGTCGCACGGGCGCATCGGCGGGTCGTCCGCGGTGGCGCCGCGATCTCCGACGCCTCGCCGCCGGAGGATCTGCACCTCCTGCGGAAGCGGTGCAAGGAGCTGCGCTACGCGATGGAGATGTTCGCGCCGGTGCTCGGCTACGCTCAGTCGCGCGACGCGATCAGGGACCTCAAGAAACTTCAGGATGTGCTCGGCCGGTTCCAGGACTCGGAGGTGCAGTCGACCACGCTGCGCGGGCTCGCGCACGAGATGGTCGCGGATCGCGCCCCGGCCGAGGCCCTTCTCGCCATGGGGGAGCTCACGGGTCATCTCCATGCCGAGCAGCAGCGCGCCCGCGCCGAGTTCGCCGGCGTGTTCGCCTCCTACGTCCGGCCGGCCGGCCGCCGGCGGGTGACGCGCCTGATCGGCGACGACGGAAAGGCGGCCGGGTGAAGGTCTATGCGACGTACAACATCAAGGGTGGGGTCGGGAAGACGTCCACCGCCGTCAACCTCGCCTACCTGGCGGCGGGATCCGGCCGCCGCACCCTGCTCTGGGACCTCGACCCACAGGGCGCGGCGACCTACATGCTCCGGGTCAGGCCGCGGGTGAGAGGCGGCAGCCGTGGTCTCGTCTCCGGCCGGCGCCCGATCGACGACGCGGTGAAGGCGACCGATTTCGACAACCTGGATCTGCTGCCGGCGGACTTCTCGTACCGCAACATGGACCTCGATCTCGACGACGCGAAGAGGCGGAGGCGCCGGCTGGACGAGCTGCTGTCCGGCCTGGCCGGCGCCTACGACGTCGCCTTCCTCGACTGCCCGCCCGGCGTTTCGCTGCTGTCGGAGAACGTGCTCCACGCGGCGGACGTCCTGCTCGTGCCGCTCATTCCCACGACGCTGTCCCTGCGCACGTACGCCCAGCTGACCCGCTTCGTCGCGGACACGCCACGGCCACGGCCGGAGATCGTCGCGTTCTTCTCGATGGCCGACCGGCGCAAGCGCTTGCACCGCGAGGTCATCGACACCATGGGGCACGACCACGCCGGCCGGATCGCCAGAACCATCATCCCGTCGATGACACTCATCGAGCAGATGGCCGAGCGGCGCGCACCGGTTCCCGTCTTCGCGCCGACGGCGCGGGTCTCCCGGTGCTACGAGGAGTTGTGGGCGGAGGTCGACGATGGCACGTGACGTTCCGTCCGCCGGGGCCGGGTCAGGCGTCGGCGGGCACGGCGATCCAGCGCAGGAGGATCTCCTTGAGTTGGGCCGGGTCGACCGGCTTCGTGAGGCAGTCGTCCATGCCGGCGTCCAGGCAGCGCTGACGGTCCGCGGCCATCGCTCCGGCCGTCATCGCGATGATCGGCAGATGGCGGCCGTGCCGCTCGGCGGCCCGCACCTCACGTGTCGCCTGATAGCCGTCCATGACCGGCATCTGGCAGTCCATCAGGATGGCGCGATACTGGCCGGCCGCGGCCATCTCCACCGCCTGCCGTCCGTCGTGCGCGATGTCGACGTGGTAGCCGAGCGCCGTGAGGAACTCCTCGGCGACCATCTGGTTGATCGTGTTGTCCTCGGCGACCAGGACGTTGCCGTTCGACTCGGGCAGGTCTTTCTCGGCCGCCGATTCCGGCTTCATTCCCAGCAGGTCGATGAGGCAGTTGTAGAGGGCCGACGGATCGACCGGCTTCTGCAGGACGTCCGCGACGCCGCTGCCTTGGACGTGTTGCTCCGCGTGGGTGAGCTCGCGCGACAGCAGCACGATCCGCGGCCCGCGGGCGGCCGCCGTGCCGGGGTTCAGCAGGCCGGCCAGGGCGCCGCCGGGGTTGCCGCACAGTCCGGAGTCGACGGCGATGACATCGAACGTCGTGCTGGCCGGGCCGGCGCCGAGCGCGCTCTCGACGTCCGCCGCCGGGGTGACGATCATGCCCCAGTAGCGGGCGTGATCGGCGAGAAGGCGCCGGGAGGTGGCATTGCCGTCGGCGATCAGCAGGCGGCGGCCCATGAGGTGGTTCTTGACCGGATGTTTCTGCCGTGCGGCCCGGCGGCCGGCGAGGGGCAGCCCGATGGTGAAGCTGAACGTGCTGCCCACGCCCGGCCGGCTGCTTGCCTCGAGTTGGCCGCCCATCAGGTCGACCAGGTCCCGGCTGATGGTCAGCCCCAGCCCGGTTCCGCCGTAGCGGCGGCAGGTGTCCTGCTCGGCTTGGGCGAACGGTTCGAAGAGCCGGTCCAGGATGTCCGGTTCGATCCCGATCCCGGTGTCGGTGACCGCGAAGCGGCATCGGTTGTCGCCGCCGGCCGGCGCCACGTCCAGCCGGACCTCGCCCTCGCTGGTGAACTTGACCGCGTTGCCGAGCAGGTTGATCAGCACCTGGCCGAGGCGGTCGGCATCACCGTGCCGGGTACGCGGCAGGTCGGGCGGATAGCAGCCGATCAGCTCGAGATGCTTGCCGCGCGCGTTCTCGGCCGCGACCCGGACGGCGTTCGCGATCACCAGGTGGAGATCGAAGTCGGTCGGCACGAGCGCCATCTTCCCCGCCTCGACCTTGGAGAAGTCGAGGATGTCGTTGACGATCGACAACAGCGCCCGGGCCGAGGTGTCGACGCCGTCGGCGAAGCGACGCCGGCGCGGTGAGAGCCCGGACTCGAGCATGAGCGTGTTCAGGCCGATGATGCCGTTGAGCGGTGTACGGATCTCGTGGCTGACCATGGCGACGAACTGGCTCTTGGCACGGTCCGCGGCCAGGGCCTGATCACGGGCGACCTCCAGCATCTCCTGTTCGAGGATGCGGTCGGTGATGTTCCGGGCGATCGCGGAGGCGCCGATCACCGTTCCGTCCGGGTCGCGCAGCGGCGAGACGGTCACCGACAGGTGCACGCGCACGCCGTCCTTGCGAATGCCGATCCGCTGGTGGTCCTTGATCGGCTCGCCGGCGCGGACCCGGACCATGCAATGCTCCACATCCTCCGCCTGGTCGTCCGGATAGGTGATCGCGACGGACTGACCGATCGCCTCCTCGGCGGTGGTGCCGTAGATCCGCTCGGCGGCGGCGTTCCAGCTGGTGATGATCCCGTCGAGGGTCATGCCGATCACCGCGTCGTCGGTGGACTCGACGATCGCGGCCAGTTGGGTGCGCGCCTCCCGGTCAAGACGTTCGTTCGTGACGTCCCGGGCGACCGCGTAGATGAGCCCGTCCTCCACCGACGACGTGGCGGTCCAGCTCAGCCACCGGTAGGCGCCGTCGGCGCGGCGGTAGCGGTTCTCGAACGAGCCGGTGCCGCGGATGCCCTGGCCGAGGACGTGGTTTTCGGCGGAGGTGACAGACCGGTCATCGGGGTGGATGAAGTCCAGGAACGGACGGGCCAGCAGTTCGTCCACGGGATACCCGAAGACTCGCTCCCAGGCCGGGTTGAGCAGCTTGAAATAGCCGTCCTGGCCGGCGACGCACAGCAGATCGCTGGACATGTCGAAGAAATGACCGAGCCGCTCCGCCAGCGTCCGGCGCTCGGCGCGCTCTTCGTTGCGCTCCGTGAGATCCCGGTACGAGACGACGAAGAGGGCCGCCCGCCGGCCGGGCGTGAACGACGCCGCCACCGAGCGTGCCGCCGGCATCCGCGACCCGTCCCGGCGCACGATCTGGATCTCGGTGGGTAGTCGCCGGCCGGTGGCGAGCTCCTCGGTGAAGAGGAAGAACGGTTGCGCCCGGCTCTCCTCGGCCGACCACCAGTAGGGCGGCCGCTGCCCGATGATCTCGTCCTCCGGCGCGCCGAGCATCTCGCAGAACCGGTCGTTGACCGCCGCCACCCGGCCGTCGGACTCGGCGGCGATCATGCCGTCGAGCAGGGCATCCAGCATGGCGTGGTTGAGGTCGCGCTCGTGCGTGAGCTCGTCGTTGAGACGCTGCTGAGCGAGGCCGATGTTCTCGATCAGCAGCGCGGTCCGGATCAGCACCAGATACATGACGGCGAGGAGCGTGCCGGTGGCCAGCACGATGTCCAGGCCCCGGAGGGCGCCGTTGAGACGGCCGATGACGCCGAGCGACGCCGCCATCACGAGCAGCACCGCGACCGCGAAAGGCAGGAGGCGTCGGATCATCATGCTGCCGGCGCTGCCGGCGAAGAGAAGACTGACCGGCCGGCGCCCCGGGCGCGACAGCAGGTAACCGCCGGCCAGCAGGACGAAGGCCAGGACGCTCTGTGCGCTGATGCCACTGACCGACGTGGTGCCGTAGAGGTAGGACACCCCGTAGATCTGGCCCAGCGCGGTGGAGAGCGCGGCGATCACGGTGAGCGGCGCGAAGATCTTGAATGCGAGGTGCTGCCGGTAGCCCACATCGATCAGCAGGATCGCCAGCCCGATGCTGAGCAGCAGGACCGCCGAGTGCGGAGACTGGCGGCCCGGATGCGCCCCGCCGGCCCAGTCGCGGAGGTGGCCGGCGAACAGCAGCCGGTCGATGCCGAGGTCGCGCCCGATGAGGTACTCGGCGAGCACGCCACTCTCCGCCACCGCCACCGCGCCGGACAAGCAGCAGGCCAGCAGTCGCGCCCGCCCGCCGGTCCCGAACCCGGCGAGGGCCAGCGCGACGGCCAGCACCGAGATCGAGATCGCGGTGGTCACCGTGGTGACCGGCAGGCCGGGGAGGAACGTGACCAACCGGGGTACGCCGAAGACGTACCCGGCGAGGCAGGCCGTCCCGATCAGCAGCGTCAGTCCGCAGCAGGCGGCCAGCGCGGCGCGGCGTTTCCGGCCCGTCGCCGTTCCTGAGGCGTAGTCCACGTCCATCGGGCCTCCCACGGCTAACCGATCTAGGCGTCGCCAGGTGGGAGCGCGCTCCGCAGGCCGAAGCCGAACGTCGCGCCCTCCCCGGGCGCGGTACGCACGTCGATGCGTTCGCCCCAGCCGTCCACCAGCCGATCCGCGATGCACAACCCCAGCCCCGCCGCCCCGGGCGCTCGCCTCGGCGCGTTCAGACCCCGGCCGTAGGCGCGGAAGATCACCTGCTGCTCGTCCGCCGTCAGGCCGGCGCCGTCGTCGGCGACCTCCAGGCGGGGCGGGTCCGGCCGCAGGCGCACCCAGATGTTGTCGGCGGACGCGTAGGTCAGCGCGTTGTCCAGCAACTCGCCGAGAACGCGCTCGACCGCCCCACGGGGCGCCTCCACCCACACCGGCGCCGGCGGCGTCTCGGCCTGGATCCGCGTCTCGGCCTGGATCCGCGTCTCGGCCTGGATCCGCGTCTCGGCCTGGATCCGCGTCTCGGCCTGGATCCGCGGCTCGGCCTGGATCCGCGGCTCGGCGGCCGCCACTGCCGAGGTCACCGCGTCCCGGCAGTCGAGACGCTCCGGCCCCGGCGCGCCGGGGCCGCCGATCCGGACCAGCTCGGCTACCCGATCCCCCAGTGTCTGCAGCTGTTCGGCCCCGGCACGGATGATCTCCAGGTGGCGCGCCTGCTCCGCCGGATCCGGGTGCCCGCCGGCGAGCTTCATCTCCATCACGCGCGCGATACCGAGGATGCCCCCGAGAGCCCCCCGCATCTCATGCCCCAGCGACGTGATGACATCAAGGCGCACGGGCACGCGATCGACAGGCGGGCTCGGTTGCTCGGTCGCGGACGACGCGGCCGTCTCGACCCATGCGTCCACCATTCTGATGAGCCTCCTGACAAGCGGCCCGGGTGCAATAAGTATTAAACAGCAGAAATAGTGTTTATATATTAAATACGACTTACGATCATGTCTCGCCACAATAAGTCCGATGTAATCGGAAACCGGTGGCGGCGCCGAATGGCATACCGGCGTCGTTCGTAGCATCGTCGCTGCATGAGAAGTTCTCGGATGATGGCTCTCGGGGTCGTGCTCCTCCTGTCCGCCTGCAGCAGTTCGTCGTCGGGAGGTGACCGGCAAGGCGGCTCGGCGGCGGCCGCGCCCTCTGTCGCCCCCTCGGCCACCCCGTCGACGCCGGCCGGGAAGCCGGTGCATGTCCGGCTGTTCGAGGCCGACGGGTCCACCTGGGGCGTCGGCATGCCGATCATCGCGTACGTATCAGCCAAGATCACCGATGCGAAGGCGTTCGCCGCCGCCACCACCGTGACGGTCAACGGCGAGCCGGCCGGCGGCGCCTGGTTCTTCCAGAAGTCCGCGATCTACTCGGGGTATCCCCTCGAAGCCCACTACCGCACCGAGAAGTACTGGCCGGCGCACGCCAAGATCCATATGGATCTGGCCACGAAGGGCCAGACGGCGGGAACAGGGCTGGTGTTCGACAACAGCCTCACCCTGGACATGTCCACCGGCGCCGCGAACATCAGCAAGATCGACGGCAAGGCCGTGCGCATGGTGGTCACCTCGGACGGCAAGCAGGTGTTCAGCTTCCCGGTCTCGCTCGGCAAGGCGAGCACACCCACGTTCAGCGGAATCAAGGTCGTCATGGAGAAGGACAAGGTCCAGCGCATGACCGGACCCGGGTACGACCTCAAGGTCCCGTGGTCGGTACGGATCACCAACTCCGGCGAGTTCGTCCACGCGGCCAGCTGGAACGGCGGCAACATCGGCCAGCGCAGCACGTCGCACGGCTGCACCAACCTCACCGTGGCCGACGCCAAGCGCTTCTTCGCCTTCGCGCACGTCGGCGACGTCACCGTCTACACCAACACCGGCGGCCCCACCATGCCCAGCTGGGACGGCTACGGCGACTGGAACCTGCCGTGGAGCACCTGGCAGGCCGGCGGCGTCCTGAAGACAACCTGACGATTGACGGCGG
Source organism: Actinoplanes sp. NPDC051513 (assembly GCF_044454685.1). Classification (NCBI taxonomy): domain Bacteria; kingdom Bacillati; phylum Actinomycetota; class Actinomycetes; order Micromonosporales; family Micromonosporaceae; genus Actinoplanes; species Actinoplanes sp. NPDC051513. Next base: position 284,229 of record NZ_JBITDW010000009.1, on the reverse strand, counting down.
CCGCGGGGGCTCGCGGACGGTCGGTGTGTCAGTCGACACGAATTCGACATAGAGCCGTCATTCTCCGTTTCCCCCCGTAGCTTTGAACGCTGCCCCCCGGGCGGCTGAGTGCTGCGCGCCTGGCCGACGTTGACCCGCGAGGTGAAGATGGAGCACGCCCGGTGACCGTGACGACCGATCTGCAGCCGATCGACCTTCCCGAGATTGCCGAGGCGCCGGCGGCTCCGGCGTTGTTCACCTCCCCGTACGCACCGGTCCGCCGCACGCTGGTCGACATCCTGGACGCGACGGTGCACGCCCATCCGGCGGCCCGCGCGATCGACACCGGCGCCACCAGGCTGACCTATCGCGAGCTGGCCGACGAGACTGAGGCGCTGCGCTCACGACTGAGCGGGCACGGAATCGGCGTCGGTGACCGGGTCGGCGTCCGGGTCTCCTCCGGCACGGCCGAGCTCTACCTCGCGATCCTCGGCGTGCTGGCGGCCGGCGCGGCATACGTGCCTGTGGACGCGGACGACCCCGAGGAGCGCGCCGAGCTGGTCTTCGGCGAGGCGGACGTCTGCGCGGTCATCGGTGACGGGCTGACCGTGGCGTTGCGTCGTACCCCCGGCGGCCGGCCCGGACGGCCGGAACCGGCCGACGACGCCTGGATCATCTTCACGTCCGGGTCCACCGGCACGCCGAAGGGCGTGGCGGTCTCGCACGGCGCCGCGGCCGCGTTCGTCGACGCCGAGGCGCAGCTGTTCCTGGCCGACGACGCCCCGCTCGGCCCCGAGGACCGCGTCCTGGCGGGCCTGTCGGTGGCCTTCGACGCGTCCTGCGAGGAGATGTGGCTCGCCTGGCGGCACGGCGCCTGCCTGGTGCCGGCCGCGCGCTCGCTCGTGCGCAGCGGCGTCGACCTGGGCCCGTGGCTGACCGAGCAGCGCATCACGGTCGTGTCGACGGTGCCGACCCTTGCCGCGCTGTGGCCGGTCGAGGCGCTCGACGACGTCCACCTGCTGATCTTCGGCGGCGAGGCGTGCCCGCCGGAGCTCGCGGAGCGGCTGGCCGTCGAGGGGCGCGAGGTCTGGAACACGTACGGCCCCACCGAGGCGACCGTGGTCGCCTGCGCCACGCGGATGACCGGCGAGGGGCCGGTACGCATCGGGCTGCCGCTGGCCGGCTGGGAGCTCGCCGTGGTCGACCCGGCCGGCGTGCCGGTCGCGATGGGTGCGACCGGCGAGCTGGTCATCGGCGGGGTCGGCCTGGCCCGCTACCTCGACGCCGCGAAGGACGCCGAGAAGTTCGCGCCGCTGTCCGCCCTCGGGTGGCCGCGGGCGTACCGCAGCGGCGACATCGTGCGCGCGGAGCCGGAGGGGCTGCTGTTCCTGGGCCGCGGCGACGAACAGGTGAAGCTCGGCGGGCGCCGGATCGAGCTGGGCGAGGTCGATGCCGCGCTGCAGGCGCTGCCCGGGGTCGCCGGCGCGGCCGCGGCGGTGAAGCGGACCGCGGCGGGCAATCAGCTGCTGGTGGGCTACGTCGTGCCGCGCGAGGGGTTCGACGCCGCCGCCGCCACCGAACGCATCCGCGAGCAGTTGCCGGCCGCGTTGGTTCCCCTGCTCGCCGAGGTGGACGCGCTACCGACCCGTACTTCCGGAAAGGTGGACCGGGCCGCCCTGCCGTGGCCCCTGGCCACCGGCGGCGGGGACGCCGAGCTGACCGCGACGCAGGAGTGGCTCGCCGACGGCTGGGAGCAGATTCTCGGCGTGCGCCCGGCCACGCCCGACGCCGACTTCTTCAGCAGCGGTGGCAGCAGCCTCGGCGCGGCGCAGCTGGTGGCCTGGATCCGGCGGAAGCACCCGCAGGTGTCGGTGGCCGGCGTCTATCAGAACCCGCGGCTGTCGCAGATGGCGGCGGTGATCGACGCGCTGGACACGACGGCGACCGTCCGCCGCGAGGTCCGGCCCACTCCCCTGCGGGCCGGGCTGCTCCAGGGCGTGCTGATGCTGCCGATGCTCGCGCTCGTCGGGCTGCGGTGGATCACCGTGCTCGCGGCGCTGGGAAATCTTCTGGTTCCGTCGGCGCCGCAGGTCTCCTGGTGGTGGATCGCGGCCGGCTGGGTGCTGCTGTTCAGCCCGCCCGGGCGGATCGCGGTGGCGGCCGCGGGAGCGCGGTTGCTGCTGCGTGGCGTACGCCCGGGCGACTACCCGCGGGGCGGCGGCGTCCACCTGCGGTTGTGGGCGGCCGAGCGGCTGGCCGAGCTGACCGGCGCGACCGGCGTTGCCGGGGCCGGCTGGATGATCACGTACGCCAAGGCCCTCGGCGCACAGATCGGCCGGGACGTCGACCTGCACTCCGCGCCGCCGGTCACCGGCCTGCTGAAGCTCGGCCGCGGCGCGGCGATCGAGCCCGAGGTCGACCTGTCCGGCTACTGGGTCGACGGCGACGTCGTCCGGATCGGCAAGCTGCGCGTCGGAGCGGGCAGCCGGATCGGCTCCCGGAGCACGCTGATGCCCGGCGCCCGGGTCGGCAAGGGTGCGAAGATCGCCGCCGGGTCGACCGTCACCGGTGCGGTGCCGGCGAACCAGCGCTGGGCCGGCTCGCCGGCCGCGCCCGCCGCCAAGGGCGCGGCCGCCTGGCCCGCCGACCGTCCCGAGCGCCGGTCCCGGCTCTGGGTGGGCTGGTACAGCCTGACCGCGCAGCTGCTGAGCCTGCTGCCGGTCGTGGCGCTGCTTCCGGCCCTCGTGCTGCTGGCCGCCTCGCTGTTCCTGGTCCCGGTCGCGGCCGTCGCCTACTTCCTGACCTACGCCCTGCTCGTCCTGGTGGCGGTGCGCCTGCTCGGTCTCGGTGTGCGGGCCGGCTTCCACCCCGTCCGGGGGCGGGTGGCGTGGCAGGTGTGGACGACCGAGCGCCTGATGGGGATGGCCCGGTTCGCGCTCTTCCCGATGTACGCCAGCCTGTTCACGCCGGTGTGGCTGCGGCTGCTGGGCGCCAAGGTGGGCCGCGACGTGGAGGCTTCCACGGTGCTCGCGCTGCCGGCGATGACGACGGTCGACGACGGGGCGTTCCTGGCCGACGACACGATGGTCGCCACGTACGAGCTGAGCCACGGCTGGCTGCGGGTGGCCCCGGTCCGGATCGGCAAGCAGGCGTTCCTCGGCAACTCCGGCATGGCGGCGCCCGGCCGGTCGGTGCCCAAGCGCGGCTTGGTGGGGGTGCTCTCGTCGGCGCCGCGCAAGGCGAAGAAGGGCTCGTCGTGGCTGGGCGCCCCGCCGATGCCGCTGCGCCGTACCGTCGAGGCAGCCGACACCAGCCGCACCTACCACCCTCCGCTGCGGCTCAAGCTGGCCCGGGCCGCGATCGAGCTGTGCCGGATCGTCCCGGTGATGCTTGCCGGCGCTATGGCGGTCCTCGTCCTCGCGACGCTCGCGTGGGTCTGGCAGGCTGCCGGCGCCTGGGTGGCCGCACTCGCCGCCGGACCGGTGCTGCTGGTCGCGGCGATCGCCGCCGCGCTCATCGCGACGGCCGCGAAGTGGCTGCTGGTGGGCCGATTCCGGGTCGCCGACCGCGCGCTGTGGACGTCGTTCGTCTGGCGCAACGAGCTCGCCGACACGTTCGTCGAGGTGCTCGCGGCCCCGTGGCTGTTCCGCTTCGCCACCGGCACTCCCCTGCTGAGCATGTGGCTGCGGACGCTCGGCGCGAAGATCGGCCGGGGCGCTTGGCTGGAGACCTTCTGGCTGCCGGAGTACGACCTGGTGCGGCTGGAGCCGGGCGCCACCGTCAACCGGGGCTGTGTGGTGCAGACCCACCTGTTCCATGATCGGATCATGAGCATGGACGAGGTGACTCTGGGCGCGGGCGCCACGCTCGGCCCGCACGGGATCGTTCTGCCCGGCGCGAGCATCGGCGCGCGCACCACCGTGGGGCCCGGCTCGCTGGTCACCCGCGGCGACGTCGTGCCCGAGGACAGCCGTTGGCTGGGCAACCCGATCGCGAACTGGGCATGACTCCGGGGGCGGGGCCGCTCGGCGCCACGCCCGGCGCCGACTGCTCGACCGATTCGTACCTGCCCGCGCACGGCAACGGCGGGTACCGCGTTCTCCACTACGACCTCGACCTCGACTACCGGGTCATGACGAACCGGCTCGCCGGGAAGGCGGTCATCACGGCGCGGGCCGTCCAGTCGCTGTCCCGGTTCAGCCTCGATCTCGGTCGCGTCCGGGTCCAGGACGTCCGCGTGGACGGCCGGTCGGCGAGGTTCACCCACCGGCTCGGCAAGCTCCGGATCAAACCCGAACGGCCGATCGCCTACGGCGCCACCTTCAAGACCGAGATCCGGTACGCCGGGAGCCCGGCGCCCATCTCGAGCCGGTGGGGCGACATCGGCTGGGACGAGCTGACCGACGGGGCGTTGGTGGCCAGCCAGCCGATCGGGGCGCCGTCCTGGTTCCCGTGCAACGATCGGCCCGCCGACAAGGCCACCTTCCTGGTCACGCTGACCGCCCCGGCGCCGTACACCGTGGTGGTCACCGGCGACCTCGTCTCCCGCCGCCGCGGCGCGGGCACCCGGACCTGGGTCTTCGAACGGAACGAGCCCACCTCCCCGTACCTCATGAGCGTCCAGATCGGACGGTACGACCTGGTGGACCTGTCCGCGGGCGGGGTGACCCAGCGAGCCGCGGTCCCGCCCCGGCTGCGGACGGTCTTCGGCCACGACTTCGCGCGGCACGGCGAGATCATGGCGGCCCTCGAAGGGCTGTTCGGGCCGTACCCGTTCCGGGAGTACGTCGTCGTGGTCGCCGACGACGACCTGGACGACCCGATCGAGGCGCAGGGCATGGCCGTCTTCGGGCGCAACCACCTCGACGGGCGGCGCACCCACGAGCGGCTGGTCGCCCACGAGCTGGCCCACCAGTGGTTCGGCAACAGTCTGACGGTCACCGACTGGCGGCACATCTGGCTCAACGAGGGCTTCGCCACGTACGCCGAATGGCTGTGGTCCGCCGTCTCGGGCGGCCCATCGGCGGACGCCCACGCCGCCCAGTGGCACGCCCGGCTCGCGCTGCAGCCGGCGAGCATCGTCATCGCGAACCCCGGCGTGGAACGCATGTTCGACCCGAGGGTGTACAAGCGCGGCGCGCTGACACTGCACGCCCTCCGCACCAAGATCGGCGATCCGGCGTTCTTCGCGATGCTGCGATCGTGGGTCGCCGAACACCAACACGGCACGGTGACGACCGACGAGTTCCGGGAGCACGCCCGGCGCTTCACCCCCGGCCCCGTCGACGACCTGCTCACCGAGTGGCTGGACCGCCCGGAGCTGCCCGCGCTGCCACTCTTCGGGCTCTGAGCCCAGACACCTTCTGGGGCGGGGGTCTACTTGCGTACCAGGTTGGTGATGAGCTCCAGCTCGGTGCTCATCGCCGCGCTCAGCGAAAGCAGATGCGTGCGCAACTGCGGAAGATCCCAGCCGTACCCCGCGATGCGGTCCACCACGTCGAACATGGTGCTGCGGACGGTGGCGAACTCGTCGAGATCGTCGACCGTTCCGGTTCGGGTGAAGCACCGGGCGAGGATCTCGGCGTCGCGCAGGGCGTCGGTGATCCCGTGGGTGCTCAACGGGTCGAGGAACGACCCGGCGTCGCCGATCAGCGCCCAGCCCGGTCCGTGTGCTTGTCGCAGGTAGCTGGGCCGGCCGATCCAGGTATGCAACCGGCCGGGCGGACGGGCCTGCGCCAGCCGGTCCCCGGCGCCGCCGGTGGTGGCGGCGAGCAGGCGGTGGTACGTGGCCCGGAGGTCGCCGCGGACGAGCCGGTGGGCCGGCACCCCGGCGAACACGCAGACCTGATCGGCGTTGGTCGGAATGACGCCGGCGCTGTGCCCGGGCCGGTAGAACCATTCGTAGCCGTCGGCGCACAACTGGGACCAGTACCCGTAGACGATCGCGCCGCAGCCGGCGCCGGCGCGGAGCGTGGTGGCGCCGGCCTCGCGGGCCACGATGGATCTGGTTCCGTCCGCACCCACCGTCAGGCGGGCGCGGGCGGTGAATGCGGCGCCGGCCCGGTCGCGGCCATGGATCCCGGCGATCCGGCCCGAGTCGTCGCGCAGCAGACCGGTGACGCTGAGGCCATATCGGATGTCCGCGCCTGCGGCCTCGGCGGCGTCGGCCAGGGCCCGGTCGAGCACCGTACGGCGCGGCGCGTACAACGCGTCGACGCCGTGGGCCGGCTTGATGCCGATCGTCACCGACTCGGCGCCGAAGTCGAAACGGGTCTGCCGGACCGGAGGCGTCCCGGCCTCGATGACCCGGTCGAGCACGCCCCACCGGGACAGCAGGAACACGCCGCCCCTCATGAGCGCGTGGGTCGACAGCGTGTCGGCGCCGTACCGGTCGCGGTCGGCCACGAGCACCCGCAGTCCCTGCCGGGCCAGCAGCATCGCGGCCGCGGCCCCGGCGACCCGGGCGCCGACGATGATGACGTCGTAGGCCGGCATCGCCGTTCACCCCGCGGAGCGCAGCGCGCGCCGGGTGGCGATGCGGTCGGCGAGATATGCGGCATCGTGGCGGGCGCCGTCGATGAAGGTCGAGTTGCGCCGGCTCTGGAAGCGCAGGCCGATCGCGTACAGCCCCGGCACCGCGGTCAGGCCGCGGCGGTGGCGGATCTGGCCGCCATGGTCGAGGGCGGGCAACGCCAGCCATGGGTAGGAAGGCCGGAAACCGGTCGCCCAGACGACCGTCGCGATGCCTTCGCGCCGAAGGTCCACCCTCGATGGCGCCGCCGGTACGGCGATCGGGGGTGGACGATCGGGCGGCCCGGCGGCCGTGCCCGGCGTGGCGGCCGCGTAACGATCGATCTCGCCGAGGACCCGGGTCAACCGGTGCTGTGCGGCGCCGACACTGTCGTCCAGGTCGTCGGCGAATCCGGCGACGACGCCGTCCAGCGCCCGCAGCCGCCCGGCCAGCTCGACGCCGGCCATCCGCAGCACGCCGAGGTCGATACCGCGCGCGTCCGATGTGCCGGCGAGTTGCAGCGAGGGCTCCGCCCGTGCGGCCGCGGGGTTCGGTACGTCGTCGATGTCGCGGTCCAGCGCGCCGGCCCGATCCAGCCACCAGAGGATGTCCTGGCCGCGGTACCGGCGGGGCAGCCGCGTGTGGCCACCGACCGCCAGCACCACCCGCCGCCCGGCCAGGGCCAGCTCGTGGGCGATCTGGACGCCCGAGGCCGAAGCGCCGACGACGAGCACCCCGCCGTCGGGCAGGCTCGATGGCGACCGGTAGTGCGCGGGGGTGAGCTGGGCCGTCCCGGGCGCGAGCCGGGCGGCGAGGCCGGGAACCGCCGCCCGGCTGTGGTACCCGGTGGCGATGACCACGGTTCGCGCCACCCAGTCGCCGCGGTGGGTGTACACCCGGAATCCGGCCGGCGTGCGCTCGACCCGGGCCACCGGCGTGTACGGCCGGATCGGGGCATCGAACGACGCGGCGTACCCGGACAGGTGATCGGCGAACTCGCCCGCGGTCATGAATCCGTCCGGCTCCGGCCCCGCATAGACCCAGCCCGGCAGCCGGGTGAGCCAGTTCGGGGTGAGCAGCCGGAAGCTGTCCCACCGGGCGGTCCGCCAGCGCTCGCCCACCGAGCCCCGCTCGAGGACGACGTGGTCGAGGCCACGTTCGGCCAGGCAGTGGCTCATCGCGAGGCCCGCGTGGCCGGCGCCGATGATCACCGTATCCGTGAGTGGCATCGGCTCAGTCGGTGCTGACGTCGATCGACACCGGCACGCCGTTGGTGAGGACGTCGAACACGGCCGACCGGCGGCACGACTGCTCGACGACGGCGCGCAGCTTCTCCGGGTCGTCGCCCCGGACCAGGAAGCTGACCTTGATCTGCTGGTAGCCGTTGCGGACCTCGTCCGAGAGCCCGAGGATGCCCAGCAGGTCGATGTCGCCCTCGACGGTCGAGGAGACCTCGGTCAGGGCGACACCGCGAGCGGCGGCGACGTTCGCGATGCCCGCGGTGAGGCAGGCGGCCAGCGCGTGCAGCAGGTACTCGACCGGCGTCGGGCCGTTGTCCGACCCGACCAGCACCGGCGGGTGATCGGCGTCGAAGGTGAACGGCTGCCGGTGGGTCATCTCCTGCTTCGCGCCGTGGAAGCCGTGGATCGTCGATCGGTTGTGGGTTCCGCTGAGCCAGCGGTTCGTCGCCCGGAACTGGAACTTGGCGAGGTCGGCGTCGGCCCGCACCGCGTCGAGCGTGGCGAACAGGGTGGCAGTGTCGACGCCGTTGCGGGTGGCGTTCTCGGTGCTGGTCATGGATCTGCTCCTCAACTGTGGTTGATCCGATGGTCACCGTGCGGGACCGGCCGGCACATCCGTGCCCAGCACGTGTCCGGGACACCCGTGCTCGGCACGGGTGTCCCGGGGGGCGACACTGAAGGGCGTGACGACGGTGGATTCGGGCAAGGGCGCGGAGCTCACGGCGCGTGAGGCCGAGATCCTCGTCCTGATTGCCCGGCATCTGACAAATGTGCAGATCGCGGGTGCCTTGTTCATCTCGGCGCGCACCGTCGAGGGCCATGTGTCCGCGATGCTCCGGAAGCTGCACCTCTCCGATCGCCGCAGCCTGGCCCGGCATGCCGGCGCCATGCCGGGGCTTCTGGTCAAGTCCGGGCATCGCGGCCTGCCCTTGCCCGTCACTCCGTTGATCGGCCGCACCGGCGAGCGGGCGGCGCTCACCGCGGCGCTCACCGATCACCGCCTGGTGACCGCTACGGGTCCGGGCGGGATCGGCAAGACCCGGCTGGCCCTCAGCGTCGCCGGCGAGGTCTCTCCCGCCCGCCGCGAGGGAGTGTGGTTCGTGGACCTGGTCCACGTGACGGACCCGGCGATGGTCACCGCGGTGGTCGCCGAGACGGTCGGCGTTCCCGAGCAGCGGACCATGTCGATCGACCGGGCGCTGGTAGCCGTGCTCGCCGACAGCGACGCGCTGCTCGTCCTGGACAATTGCGAACACGTTCTCGACGGCGTCCGCGCCTGCGTCGAGCGGATCATCACCGCCTGCCCGGAGATCACCGTGCTGGCGACGAGCCGCACCCGGCTCCTCCTCCCGTACGAGCGGGTGTACGTCGTGCCGGGGCTGTCGGTCGTCGCCGGCGGCGGCGACGCCGTCGACCTGTTCACGGCCCGGGTCGCGGCCGTGACCGGCGACGCGGCGCCGATGGACGCCGGGCGCGTCGCCGCGCTGTGCCGGGCGCTGGACGGCATGGCGCTGGCCATCGAGCTGGCCGCGGCCCGGTTCCCGGCGCTCGGCCTCGACGGGCTGGAATCGGGTCTCGGCCAGCGGCTGCGGTTCCTGACCGCGAACACCCGCGGAGCCGATCGCCACGGCTCGCTGCGCGACGCCATCGGCTGGAGCCACGACCTGCTCTCGTCCGCCGATCAGGCGCTGCTGCGCCGGGTGGGCGTGTTCGCCTCCTGGTTCGACGTCGACGCCGCCTGCGCCGTCGCGGGCGGCGACCGCGAGCGCGCGGAGGTCGTCGACGGGCTGGCCCGGCTGGCCGAGCACAGCCTGCTCGTCGTCGAGCGGGGCGAGCCGACCAGGTACCGGGCGTTGGAGACGATCCGCCAGTACGGCATCGAGCGGCTCGACCAGGCCGGCGACCTCGAGCAGATCCGGGACGGCCACGACCGGTGGTGCCGCACGGCCGTCGCCGCTCTCCGCCGCCGCGACGCGGCCGACATCGACGAGGTCTGGTGCGCCCGGCTCGACCGGGTCGTCGACGACGTCGAAGCGGCGGTCGCCTGGTCGGCCGCCGACGAGAGGCGACGGGGGCGCGCGGCCGAGCTGGCCGCCGAGCTGGCCGGGCTGCTGTTCCTGCGCGGGCGGCAGGCGCAGGCACAGCGAGGCTACGAACAGGCCGCCGAGCTCGCCGCGACGGCCGCCGGGCGGGCAGGCCACCTGAGGCTGGCCGCGGGCGCGGCCGCCAGCCGTTTCGTCGGCGACGAAGCCCTGCGGCTGCTGCGAAAGGCCGCCGGCGCCGCCATCTCGGCGGGCGACCGAGCCGGCGCCGCGCGGGACCTGGCGACGATGGCGATGTACATCAACCGTGCGCCCGGCATCATGGCCACACCCCACCCACCGGCCGAAGCCGACGCGTTGATCACCGAGGCGCGTGCACTGTCGGACGATTCCCCGTCGGCCCGGGCGGCGTTCGCGGTGGCGACCGGGTGGCGCGACCTGACCGCCCTCGGCGACGCCCGGCAGGCCGTTCATCTCGCCGAACGCGCCGGCGACGGAATCCTGCACAGCATCGCCCTGGATTACTTGACTGGTGTCAACCTCGCCAATGACGACATCGCCGAGGCGGCACGGGTCGCGCGCCGGCGACTCGAGGTGCTCGACACGGTCGCCGTCGATCCGCTGAGCGGGTTCGAGTTCGGCGACGGCCATCTCATGGCCGTCGAGGCCGACCTGGCCGCCGGCAACCTGGCCGGCGCCGCCGCCGACGCCCGGCTGCTGGCCGGGCTGCCCTTCTACCGCGACGAGGACCACCTGGCCATGTGCCGGCGCCTGCTCGTCGACGCGTTCGCCGGCCACTTCGACGACGTCATCCGAACCGGAGAGCGCTTCCGCATCGGCTGGGAGCGCGCGGGGCGACCCGTCGCCCGCAACCTGGCCCGGGGCTCGTACGCCGTCGCGATGGCGTACGGCATACGCGGCGACGACGACCGGCGGGCAGCCTGGGTCCGCCTGACGATCGACCTCGGCGCCGACGCCGACGACCTCGCCGGATGTGTGCTGGGATGGCCACCGGTGTTCGACAGCCTGCTCGCCCTGCATCGCAACGACCCGGCGGCCGCCGTGCGGCGGCTCGCGGCCGACATCGATGACGCCGAGCCGTTCCGATCGGTGGGTGTCGGACCGTGCCGGCCATGGTATGCCGCGCTGTGGGCGGAGGCGGCCGTGCTCGACCACCGCGACGACGCGGCCGCCCGCATCGAGCGGAGCCGGCACGCCGCCCGCGACAACCCGATCGCCACCGCCATGGTCGAGCGCGCCGCGGCGATCGCCCACGGCGACCGCGACGCGCTCGTCCGCCTCGCGGTCGTCTTCGCGGGTCTCGGCTGCCCCTACCAGCAGGCACGAACGGCCCGGATGGCCTCCGGGTGAGGATCGTCAGCTGTCCCAGGCCTGGACGGCGGTCTGGTTGTTGATCCGGCCGTCGCGGGTGGTGGCGACCGAGGCACACACCACGGCCGTCCCGTCCGGGTACCGGCAGTGCTGGGTGTACGCGAGAGCGTCGGCGGTGCTCACCATGTCGCGTACCTCGTGATTGATGTTCCGGCCGCAGACGTCACGGTAGTAGGCGCCGATCGCCTCGGTCCCGGAGAGCACGAGCGGCGTGGCCGGCGGGTGGTCATGGTCCACCACGGTCAGCGTGGCGTCGTCGGCGTACCAGGCGAGGACGCCGTCGGCGTCGCGGGTCTCGATGGCCTTGCTCAGGGAGGTCGTGTCGATGGTGTTCATGGTGTGCTCCTTTCGGTTCGAGGTCAGCCTCCGCACCTTCCGTAGGGTTTCCGTCATCGCTGCGTCAAAGCCGTCCGGCCGGGGCCTACGCTGACGCCATGCTCCGGCTGCGACTGCTGGGTGCGCTGACCGTGGAGGCCGACGGCCGGCCCCTGACGATGCCGTCCAGCGAGCGGGCCCGGGCGTTGATCGGCTGGCTGGCCCTGCACCCCGGATGCCACCCGCGGTCCACGGTCGCGGCGCGGCTCTGGCCGGAGGTCCCCGAAGCCAGTGCGCGGGCCAGCCTGCGGACCTCGGTGTGGAACATCCGCCAGGCCTGGGGGCCGGCCGCCGACGTGATCGTCGCGTCCCGCCTGGAGATCGGGATCCCGGCCGGGCAGATCTGGGTGGACGTCCTCGACCCCACCGCCACCGCGGCGGGCAACGGCGACCTGCTGCCGGGCGTCGGCGACGAGTGGGCCGACGAGGCCCGCGAGGCGTACCGCGAGCGGCGCGGACAGGACCTCGCCGCGATGGCCGCGGAGGCGGAACGCGACGGCCGGTGGGACGACGCCGTGCGGCTCACCCGGGAGCGATGCCGGCTCGACCCGCTGGACGAAGCGGCTCACCGCACCCTGCTGGACCGGCTGACCGGCGCCGGCGACAAGGCCGGCGCGGTACGCGCCGCGCGCGACTTCACCGAGCTTCTCCGCTCGGAACTGGGGGTACGGCCGGCGCCGGCGACCCGGGCGGCGCACGCCCGGCTGCGGACCGGCGCCACCGCCGTCGCCCGTCCGGGGCTGTTCGGCCGCGGCCCGCAGATGCAGCGGCTGACCACGGTCTGGCGGGCCGCCGCCGACGGCGCCGGACAGGTGGTCGTGCTGACCGGCGAGGCCGGGATCGGCAAGACGAGCCTGCTGGCCGAGCTGGTCCACCGGGTGAGCGCGGGCGGTGCGCGCGCCGCGGTGGCCGCCGGCATCGGCGTGGTCGGTGAGACGCCGTTCGCGCTGTGGCTGGAGCTGGCACGTCAACTCGCCGGCACCGTCGCGCCGCCACCGCGCGGCGCGAACTGGCCGGTCGAGCTGAACCGGCTGTCGCCCGACCTGGGCGCCCCGCTGGGACGCCCCGACCTGCCGCCCGCGGTGACCACTCCCGAGCTGGAGCGGTTGCGCGTGTTCGAGTCGGTGCTGCGCCTCGTCGAGTGGTCGTGCACCGACCGGCCCGCGATGATCGCCGTCGACGACGCCCACCGCGCGGACCGGGCGAGCCTGCGGCTGACCGCACATGTGGGACGGCGGCTGGCTCATCTCCCGCTGCTGCTCGTGGTGACCCGCCGGGACCGTCCGTGCCGCCCGGAGCTGGACGCCGTGCTGGCCGACCTGGCCGGTCGCTCCGTGCCCATCACCGACATCGCGGTCGGCCCGATCAGCGACGCCGAGGTGGCCGCGCTCGCCCGGTCGCTGCTGCCCGCCGACGACACCATGGTCGGCAGGGTGATCGCGGCGGCCGAGGGCAACCCGCTGCTCGCGGTGGAGAGCGCCCGGGTGCTCGCGGCCGGTGGCGAGGGCCCGCCGCCGAACCTGCGGACCTCCGTACGGGCCACCTGCGGACTGCTCACGGCGGACGCCCAGATGCTGATCAACCTGCTGGCCGTGGCCGGGCGACCGTTGGCGGCAGCGGAGCTCGACGGCCTGCGGGTGCCCGGGCTCGGCCTGGCCGAAGAGGCCGCGAGCGCCGACGGCCTGCTGGTTCGCCGGGGTGGACGGCTGGGCTTCCGCCACGAACTGCTCCGCGAAGCCGTGTACGCGGACCTGCCGAATCCGGCGCCGCTGCACGACCGGATCGCCGTCGCACTCGACCGGCGGGACCCGGCCGAGGTCGCGCACCACCTGAGCATGGCCGGCCGCGACGACCGGGCGGCGCAGGAGTGGGCGGCCGCCGCGGCGTACGCCCGCTCGGTCGGCGCCGTCACCGAGGCGGCCGAGTTCCTGTCCCGCGCCGTCGGCCTCACCCCGGACGCCGGCGCGCTGTGGCTCGAGTTGGCGGAGGTCTGGGCGTGGCTGGGCCGCCGCACCGAGATGGAGGCGGCCTGGGAGCGGGCTCTTTCCCTGCTCGACCCCGACGAGATCGCGCCGGCCTGGTGCCGCCGCGGCCGGCAGTTCCGCACCGTGGTGTGCCATCCCGAGGCGTCGCTGCGCGCCTACCACCGCGCCGAGGCGTCGCTGACCGGCGCGTCGACCGCGGCCGTCCGCGCCGACATCCTGATCGGACTGGCCTGGGGCGAAGCGGTGGCCGGCGATCCGGCCTCCTCGGACGACCTGCTCGCGGCGGCCGAGGCGATCCTGCCCGCGAACCCCGATCCGGTCATCCGTCCCGACATCGCCGAGATCCGCATGCAGGGCCTGATCCGGCAGGGCCGCTTCGCCGAGTCGGTTGCCGTCGCCCGGGGCGCCGGTCCGGACGCCGCGCGGCGCGGATTTCCGGACCGGGCGTTCGCGGTGTGGCTGAACGCCGCCTGCGCCCTCGCGTGCCTGGGCGACCACGAGGGGGCCCTCACCCTCGCCGACCGGGCGGTCGACACCACCGAACCCGTACCGGTGCTGCTGCTGAGCTGCCTGGCCGCCCGGGCGCACCTGCTGGCCCGGCTCGGCCGGCACGCCGAGGCGGCCGAGACGACCCGCCGGCAGCGCGCCGTCGCGGGACGACTCGACTCGCCCGCCCTCGCGGCCACCGCCGCCCACGACGCCGGCCTGGTGGCGCTCGTCGCCGGTGATCACGCCGGGGCGGCCGCCCTGCTCGCCGAGGCCCTGGACGGCCGGGCGCCGGTCAGCCGCCCGTCGGCGGGCCTGCACCGGGCCGAGGCGCTCGCCCTGGCCGGCGACGCGACGGCCGCGGCCGCCCAACTGCGCGCGGCCATGCTGGAACCGGTGGGCCGAGCCGACCAGCCGTGGGCGCTGGTGCCGCGGATCGCCTGGGTGCAGGGCCTCATCGCGCGGTCCCGGGGCGATCTCGCGCTCGCCCGCCGCCGTTTCGAGGAGGCCGCGGAAGGCTGGCGGTCGATGCTCGGCGCCGTCTCCGGGGCCACCGCCGAGGGATACACGGCCGCCCTGGTCGACCTCGGCCGGCCGCCGGTCGCCGGCCTGGTCGAACCGCAGCGGGAACTGGCCCGCGTGCGGAACGCGCTGACGTCGCCGAGGTGATCAGAGATGCCGAGTTTCACGCTGACCGCACGGGCCGCCGCACCGGTCGAGGAGGTGTGGAAGCTTTTGCACGATCCGGCGCGGTTCCCGGAGTGGTGGGCCGGGGTCGAGACCGTCGCGATCGGCGCGGAGGGCGACTACACGATGTGGCCGGCGGGCTATCCGGACTTCCCGATGGCCCAGCACCTCGGGGCCGAACCCGCCGACGGCCGGGTGACGATCTCCTGCCTGGTCTCCGACCTGATCTTCCAATGGCGGCTGCGGGCGGACGGCGAGGCCACCGACATCGACGTCGAGGTCGAGGTGCCCGAGCGCGAAGCGCACCGGCTGGGCGACCAGCGCCGGATCTTGGAGCGGTCGCTGACCACCCTGGCCGAAATGGCCGCGGCGGCCTGATGCACCGATCGGCCGCGACCGATAGCTTGATTCCATGGCGCGAAAGCTGGCTTTGGCTCTGGTCCTCGCGGTATCGACGTCCGTCGTGCTGGCAGGCACGCCCGCCGGCGCCACCTCCTCCTCCTCGCCCGCAATGCCGGGATCGCCCGGCGTGGGCGACCCTTATTACCCGCTGGACGGCAACGGCGGCTACGACGTCAAGCACTACGACCTGGCGATCAGGTACGCGCCGGCGTCGGACGCGCTGGCCGGCGTGGTGAAGATCCGGGCGATCGCGACGCAGCGCCTGTCGGCGTTCAACCTCGACCTCGACGGCCTGACGATCCGGTCGATCACCGTCGACGGCCGCGGGGCGAAGTGGTCCCGCGCCGGCACCGAGTTGACCGTGACCCCGCGCCGGTCGCTGAGCAGGGGACACACCTTCGACACCAGGATCGTCTACGACGGCGTGCCCAAGGTGATCCACGACCCTGACCTCGGCGACGGCGGCGCCTTCACCACCGACGACGGGGTGGTCGTCCTGGGCGAGCCCGATGTCGCTCAGGCGTGGTTCCCGTCCAACGACCACCCGAGCGACAAGGCGTCCTTCTCCATCGCGCTGACCGTGCCGAAAGACCTGCAGGCGATCTCCAACGGCGCCCCGGCCGGCCGCTCGACCGGGCGGGGCTGGACGACGTGGCGCTGGGAGCAGGCCGAGCCGATGGCGACGTACCTGGCCATGGCGGCGATCGGCAAGTTCGACGTGAAGTCGTACCGGAAGAACGGGATTCAGTTCTTCGACGCGATCGACCCGGCGCTGCCTGCGGAGACGTACGACCGGGTGGCCAAGTCGTTCGCCCGCGAGCCGGAGATCCTCCAGTTCCTGTCCGGCTACTTCGGGCCGTACCCGTTCCGCGCGGCCGGCGGCGTCGTGGACGCCGACGGCGAGTGGGACTACGCGCTGGAAAACCAGGGCCGGCCGATCTACACGCCGCAGGACTTCGGCACGCAGGAAGACGGCGACAGCGTCGTGATTCACGAGCTCGCCCACCAGTGGTACGGCGACAGCGTGGCCGTGGACCGCTGGCGGGACATCTGGCTGAACGAGGGCTTCGCCTCCTACGCCGAGTGGCTCTGGAGCGAGCGCGAGGGCCTGGGCACCGCGCAGCAGATCTTCGAGCAGCGGTACGCGACCCCGGCCACCTCGTCGCTGTGGAAGTCGAAGGTCGCCGACCCCGGCCCGCCGAACCTCTTCATCGGCGCCGTCTACAACCGTGGCGCGATGACGCTGCACGCTCTGCGGCTGACCGTCGGCGACGCGAAGTTCTTCCGCATCCTTCGCTCGTGGGCCCAGATCCACCGCAACGGCAACGGGACCACGCAGGAGTTCATCGCCCTCGCCGAGCGCGTCTCGGGCCGCGACCTCGGCGCGCTGTTCACCGCGTGGCTCTACACGCCGTCGAAGCCCGCCCACCCGTAGCCCCGCCATGAAGCTTCCGGTTGTCGACGTGTCCGCGCTGGTCGGGCGGTCCGGTCCGCCGGTGCGCCAGGTTGCCGGCGACATCGAGCGTGCCTGCCGCGACAGCGGCTTCTTCTACGTCGTCGGCCACGGCGTGCCGGACGAGCTGCTGGACAGGCTCGACAGCGCCGGCCGGCGGTTCTTCCGGCTGCCGCCGGCCGAGAAGATGGAGATCGCCATGCGGCACGGCGGCGCCGCCTGGCGGGGATACTTTCCGGTGGGCGCCGAGTTGACCTCCGGCCGGCCGGATCGCAAGGAAGGCCTGTACTTCGGCGTGGAACTGGGCCCGGACGACCCCCGGGTACGCGCCGGCCTGCCGCTGCACGGTCGCAACCTCTTTCCCCGTCAGGTGCCTGAGCTGCGCGAAGCGGTGCTCGACTACCTCGAGGCGCTCACCGCGACGGCGCAGGCCGTGCTGCGCGGCGTCGCGATCAGCCTCGACCTCGACGCCGGCTACTTCGCCGGCGGGTACACGGCCGACCCGACGGTGCTGTTCCGGATCTTCCACTACCCGCCCTCGCCACCGGACAGCGACGACTGGGGCGTCGGCGAGCACACCGACTACGGCCTGCTCACGCTTCTGGCCCAGGACGCCAACGGCGGCCTGCAGGTTCGCTCCCCCGCCGGCTGGATCGACGCGCCCCCGGTCCCGGGCGCGTTCGTCTGCAACATCGGCGACATGCTCGACCGGCTGACCGGCGGGTGGTACCGGTCGACGCCCCACCGGGTCCGCAATCTCAGCGGGCGCGAACGGCTGTCGTTCCCGTTCTTCTTCGACCCCGACTTCACCGCCGAGATCCCGCCGCTACCCCGCCGTACGGCGAGCGTTTCCCGCTGGGACGGCCAGGACCTCGAGGCGTTCACCGGAACGTACGGCGATTACCTGATCGGCAAGGTGTCCCACGTCTTCCCGCAACTGCGCCAAGAGACCCTCAAGCGGAGATCCCCGCGTACGTGAGCCAGCGCTCGCGCGGCGACAAGCGCAGCCGCACCTTGCCGGCATCGACACCACCGAGGGCGGGCAACCGCTCCCGGATCCGCTCCTGGGCCGCCTCGGCGGCGTCGGTCAGCAGGCGTTGCACCGCGGCGTGGTCGCGATGTTCCTGGGAGAGCATGACGATCAGCTTCGCACGGCCCCGGACGACGTCGCCCCGGCACAGCCGCGACTGGGCGTAGGCGACCTCGCAACGCCGGGTGTGCGGCTGCAGCGCGGCCTGCGCCTCGGCCAGCAGCGTCGGCGTGTCGACCGTGCGGTACGGAAGCTGCCACCACAACCAGATCGGGTACGGCACCCGGCCGGTGATGGTGGCCCCGGTCTGCTGGCTCGACTGTGGATACGTGCAGCGCATCGCCGGGCTCAGCGCCACCTTCCAGTCCGCGATCAGCCCTTCGTCGGGTGAGGTGGCGGCGAGGGGCGGTTGGCCGGCGCATTCGACCAGCCTCGGCAGCGCGTCAAGCCAGCCGCCCGACCACTGCGGGAAGGTTCCGGCGGCGGCGACCGGCAGCACCAGGTTGATGAACGTCGTCTTGCGCATGCTGGAGATCGACGCGGCCAGCACCCCGATGCCTCGTGCCCGCAGCGCCGCCACCGCGGCCGCGCTCGTCCCGGCGCGGGACGGGCCGACGACGCTGGCGATCATCGCCCGTTTGGGGGTGAGCACCGAGGCCTCGGGGAAGAGCCGGCCGCGTGCCTGGCGGTAGCGCTCCCGATCGAATCCGCGGATCGTGAACCACTCGCCGCGTACCCGGTTGAATCGCTGGTCGTCCAGTTTGAGGCCGAAGCCGTACTCCTCGGCGAGCGCGGCCAGTTCGGTCTCGAAGTCCAGCCGCGCCTCGGACATCTTGGGATCCATCCCGATGGCGAACCGGAGGCAGGGACCGATCGCGTCGCGCAGCCGCTCGTTGGACCCGTCGCCCCGCTCGGCCACGGTGGTCTGCGGGACGGGGGCGACCGGGGTGTGCAGATGCAGCACCGGGGCGCCGCGCTCGGCCGCCAGGCCGGTGAGCTTCTCGATGATCAGCGCTTGCATGAGCGCTTCCCGGTAGGTCGGGGACCAGTGCGTGTTGCCCAGGGTGATCAGGACCTCGACCTTGCGGGTGGACTGGTGGATGAAGCCGGGATTCGGCACGGTATGTCCGGAGTACGAGAACGTGTCCCGTCGCCCGATCGGTTCCGGGAGGCCGATCTGCACCCGGCCGCTGAACGCCGCCATCGCCGACGGCCAGGTCGACGTCGACACCGACAGCCCGGCGGCGGAGAAGTGGCAGAAGTCGGTCGGCCAGGCGTCCGGGTCCTCCTTGTCCGGGTCGGGGCTGTCGATCGCCATCGGCAAGGGGCCGTCGTGGCCGTTGGCGGGCCCGTGGATCAGGGTGAAACGCACCGAGGCGGAACTGGTGCCGGCCGCCTCGGCCGCTATCCGGGCCAGTTCGGACGACTTCGTCGAGCTTGCTGGCAGCGTCACCTCACACCTCACCACGTGCGTCGAAGAAGTCGTCGGGCTCGACGGGACGGCGGGTGGCCCGGCGGGCGTCGCGAAGCCAGCGGGGCACCCGCGTGGACCGGGGCACCGAGTTGCTGCGGTGGGTCCGCCGGGCATAGAACTCGGACAGGCAGCAGAAGAGGATGACGATGAGCACGGCCAGCGCCACCTGGAAGAGCCTGGTCATCTCGACGTCGGAGCGCACCGTGCCGATCGTGATCGCCAGCGCCGTGGTCACCACCACCGAGGCGGCGGCGAGCGTCCGCTGGTATTTGTGCAGCTGACCCAGCACCGATCGGGTGCTGGGCAGGGCGAGCCGGGCCAGCAGCAAACCGGGCACCAGGAGGAGGACCGCGACGACGGCGTCCGGCTGCTCGGGCACGAAGTCGTCGGACACCTGTGACGAGTACAGCCACGCGATCCCGCCGGACAGGAGCGTCCCGATCCCGAGCACCATCAGGGCCAGGCCGGCCACCATCCGGGTGATGCTCTCGATCAGGGCCGGCGCCTCGTCGGCCAGGGCCATGTAGGCGAAGGCGCGGACCGGCTCGGTGGACTGCGGGCTGAGCTCGACCGAGGGACGGCGCCAATGCGCGTGGGCGCCGTGTTCGCGGGGATCGTTGTCCGTGGTGACGTCCCAGCCCACCTGTGCGGCCCGCAGCCCGTCGGCGATGTTCAGCAGGGCCTGCCCGGCGAGGTCGCTGCGGGCCAGGTGCTGCAGACCGTCCGCGGAGTAGTGCGCGCAGAATGCCGCGAGCACGTCGAGCGAGCAGTCGCCGGCGGACATCGCCGCGATGACCTCGTTGGAGGTGAGCTTGCGCAGCGGCGCCGAGCCCGGGCCGACCGGGATCGGGAGGCGCGCCAGGTACGCCTCGTAGCTGGCCAGGTCGATCAGCCGCCGGCGGCCGAGCTCGGCCAGCCGCGACGCGATGCCCTGCATCTCGAGTTCGAGCAGCTTGTGGTGGGTGCCGAGCCGCCCCGCGCGCCGGGCCACCGACTCGAGGTCCTGGGCGAGCACCTCGACGAACTCGTCGTCGACGTTGCTGGACATCAGGAACCGCCGGACGCTGATCTCCTGCCGGACGTCCAGGGTCAGGTGGTACGCCTTGACCGACCGCGGGATCTCGGTCTCGTACTCCACGACGAACTCCCGGTTCACCGGCAGCACGTTCTTCGCCAGCGTCTGCATCGGCGCCGGGCGGTGCTGGGCGGGCAGCAGCGGCGCCTCCCAGGTCAGGAACCGGCGGGGCCGGTCGAGGCTCAGCTGCGCGACCAGGATGTACTGGCGGGTGGCCAGCTGCAGGAGCCGGGCGAACGGGACACCCTCCGCCGGGAACAACGCGTCCAGGCCGACCAGCGCGAGGTCGCGTACGGAACGGGAGCCCCCGCTGCGGGCGCCCGCGGCGGGCAGCGCGGCGTGATCGAGGGGCGTGTGCAGCCGCTGTCCCGCCGGGGAACCGACCGTGATCAGCTCGGTGATCGCGGCCTCGATCAGCCAGCGTGACCGCTGATGGGTGTGGCGCAGCTGGTGGATCGGGCTGGCCGGGGCCGCGACGTCGTCGTGGGCGTTGATCAGCATGGCCAGCAGCTTGACGAAGGCGGCGGCGGTGACCCGGTTGGCGTCGCGATGGGTGAGCCGCGGCACGACCTCGCCGCTCGAGTCCAGGATGACCACGGGCGCGAGGTCCCGGCGGCTGTAGCGGGAGACCGGCACCCACAGCGACCCGCTGCCGCCGCCCGTGTCGCCGGGCACCATGAGCGTGTCGCGCAGCCGTCCCGAGATGAGGTCGAGGTCCACGTCGACGCTGATCTCCCGGCTCATGTGCCCACGGTCCATCAGGGTCAGATGCTCGGAGAGACGCGGCAGATGGTCGAGCCGGAAGGACAGATCCATCAGGGCGAGCCCGAGCGCTGCCTCGCGGCTGGGGAAGGTCACCGGCGCGGTGGGGACCGGGAGCGCCTGGATCAGGGTTCGCAGAGGATCCAGGGGGCCGCCCGCCGACCGGTCGGCGACCGCGGAACTCCCCCGGATGTGGACGGTCATGCTGCTCCTAGCCCGAATCGGCGCCGTCGCCCCCCAAAGAAACCGCGCCGAGCCGACCCACCTGATCGGGGGATTCTCGGTCTGCTCCGGTTATGGACGGTCCTCGCGCCATAGTATGCCCCGCATCGATGAGCAGTTCGGGCCGAGCGTGGTGAGCGAGGAGTGAGGTCGTGCTGGCAGACGGCGTACCCGGTCTGGCCATGCACGATCATCTCTGCCTCGTGTACGACCGGGACGCCGACGCCCGTCGTGCGCTGCTGGACTACGCCGTTGCCGGACTTGCCCAGCGGGAACGGGTCTGCGTCCTCACGGGGCACGACTCGGCGACCGCGGGGATCGGCGACGATTTGCGGGCCGTCGGTCTGCCCCTCGACGATCTCGTGGACCGCGGCATGCTCGTCCTCGGCTCGGCCGCGGAGGCCTATCTCGACGGTGGCGTCCTCGAATCCGACCGGCGGCTGGACGGGTACGCCGAGGCGGCGCGATCCGCCGTGGCCGAGGGCTACACCGGGTTGCGCGTGTACGCCGAGACTCAGTTCCTGCTCGGCCACCCCGGCGCGCTGGAGGCGTGGCCGGACCACGAGCTACGCGCCGACCTGCTCGTCAAACAGGCTCCGATGACCGTGGTGTGCGCGTACGACGCCCGCCGGTGGACCCCCGGCGACCTGCTGCTCGCCGAGACGGTGCACAGCCGGCGATCCCGTGATCATCGGGCGTTCAGCCTGCACGGCGGCCGGGACGGCGCGTTGCGGTTGTCGGGCGACGTCGACTTCCTCGCCGCTGACCAGGTGTATCGGCTGCTGGTAGGGGCCGCGCCCGGCCGGCCGACCGCCGTGCTCGACGTCAGCGGGGTCACCCTCATCGACGTCAGGGGCGCACGAGGGATCGGCATGGCGTGCGAGGCGATCGCCGGCCGGCACGGGCCCACCACCGTACGGGGAGCCTCGCCGTTGCTTCACAAGATCTGGAGACCAAGCTCCTGGTCCGAGCTCTTCCCGAACGTGATCCTCCAGGACTCACGATGACCTGCGCCGCCCTCGTCCACGAGGCCCTCGTCTACGACGACGACGAGGGCTTCGTCGCGGCTCTGACGCCGTTCGCCGCCGACGGGCTGCGCGACGGGGACGCCGTCATCGCCGCCGTGACCGGGCACAACATCGAGTTGCTGCGGCAGAGCCTGGGCGACGACGCGGGCGGGGTCACCTTCATCGACCGCGACACCTGGTATGTGCGTCCCGCGTCGACCATCGCCGGATGGGTGGACCTGCTCGCGGCCGCGCAGGCGCGGTGTCAGCGGTCCATCCGCATCATCGGCGAGGTGGCGTTCGGCGCCGGCGCCCGGCACGACACCTGGATCCGGTACGAGTCGGCGATCAACGACGTCTTCGCCGGGGCGCCCGCCTGGATCGTCTGCCCGTACGACACCCGCCGCCTGCCGGACCGGATCATCAACGGCGCCCGGGTCACCCATCCGGTCGTGGCCAACGGCCGGCGCGGACTGTCCGAGCTGTACCAGCAACCCAGTGAGCTGCTGCGCGCCCTGGCCGAGCCGTTGCCGCCGATCGCGCGGGAACCGCTCGTCGCGGTGAGCCTGGACGATCCCGTCAGCCCGCGCCGTGCCCGCTACGCGGTCCAGGCCGTGGCGCAGGGCCTCGGCTGGCAACGGCCGGCGATCGACGACCTGTTGCTGGTGGTCACCGAGATCGCGGTCAACAGCCTCGTCCACGGCCGCGCCGACCGGCATCTGAAGGTGTGGATCGACGGCACCGCGATCACCTGCGAGGTGACCGACAACGGCGACGGATTCGCCGATCCGCTCGTCGGATACCGCCCGCCGGCTCATCCCGAGCAGCATGGCGTCGGTCTGTGGCTCGCCGGCCAGCTCAGCGACTGGCTCGCCACCGATCACCGCGGGGGCCTCACCCGCGTACGGTTCCGATTCAGCCGCTGACCTCGGCGCTCGCTCACGGGACGGCGTGCATCTCCGCCTCCGTTCGCTCCTGGAAGACCAGCTCCGCGTCCTCGCAGTCGACCACCATCACCTGGCCGCGGTGGAGCTGGTCGAGCAGGATGCGCTCGGCCAGGACGTCCTCGACCTCGCGCTGGATGGTGCGGCGCAGCGGGCGGGCGCCGAGCGAGGGGTCGAAGCCCTTGGTCGCGAGGTGGCGGCGGGCCGCGTCGGTGACCTCGACGCCCATCTCCCGGTCGCGCAGCCGCAGGTCGATGCGGGCCAGCAGCACGTCGACGATGGCCAGCACGTCGGCCTCGGTCAGGCGGGGGAACACGACGGTGTCGTCGACGCGGTTGAGGAACTCCGGGCGGAAATGCTCCTTCAGCGCGTCGTGGACCTTGGCGGCCATGCGGTCCTGCCCGCCGTCGACGGGCTGGAAGCCGAGCGAAACCGGGTTGGAAGCGGCGCGGGTGCCGAGGTTGGTGGTCATGATGATCACCGTGTTCTTGAAGTCCACCGCG
The DNA here is from genome assembly GCF_044454685.1 of Actinoplanes sp. NPDC051513. Taxonomy (NCBI): domain Bacteria; kingdom Bacillati; phylum Actinomycetota; class Actinomycetes; order Micromonosporales; family Micromonosporaceae; genus Actinoplanes; species Actinoplanes sp. NPDC051513. The sequence continues at coordinate 260,659 of NZ_JBITDW010000009.1, read as the reverse complement.
CGGCCCTGGCCGTCGGTCAGCCGGCCGTCCTCCAGGATCTGCAGCAACGTGTTGAAGACATCCGGATGGGCCTTCTCGATCTCGTCGAACAGCACCACCGAGAACGGCCTCTGCCGCACCTGCGAAGTGAGCTGGCCGCCCTCCTCGTGACCCACATAGCCGGGAGGCGCGCCGACCAGCCGCGACACCGTGTGCCGGTCGTGGAACTCCGACATGTCCAGCTGGATCAGCGCCTCCTCGGAGCCGAACAGGAACTCCGCCAGGGCCTTGGACAGCTCGGTCTTACCGACGCCGGAGGGTCCGGCGAAGATGAACGAGCCGGACGGCCGCTTGGGATCTTTCAACCCCGCACGCGTACGACGGATCGCGCGCGCGACGGCACGCACCGCCTCCTCCTGGCCGATGATGCGTTTGTGCAGCTCGTCCTCCATGTGCAGCAACCGCGTCGTCTCCGACGAAGTCAGCCGCTGCACAGGGATGCCGGTCCAGTTGGCCAGGACCTCGGCGATCTGCTCGCCGCCGATCTGCCCGTCCCCCTGGGGCCGCATGTGGGCCCACGCGCCGGCCTCGTCGATCAGGTCGATCGCCTTGTCGGGCAGGAAGCGGTCGGCGACGTACCGGTCGGCCAGGGTCACGGCGGTGGCGAGGGCGCCATCGGTGTACGACACGTGATGGTGCTTCTCGTACCGGTCGCGCAGGCCCTTGAGGATCTCGACGGCCTCGGCGGAGGTCGGCTCGCCGATCGGGACCGGCTGGAACCGGCGGGCCAGCGCGGCGTCCTTCTCGAAGTACTTGCGGTATTCCGCGGTGGTGGTGGCGCCGATCGTCTGCAGTTCGCCACGCGCGAGCATCGGCTTCAAGATCGAAGCCGCGTCGATCGCGCCCTCGGCCGCGCCCGCGCCGACCAGGGTGTGGACCTCGTCGATGAACAGGATGACGTCGCCGCGGGTGCGGCATTCCTTGACCACCTTCTTGAGGCGCTCCTCGAAGTCGCCGCGGTACCGCGAGCCGGCCACCAGGGAACCCAGGTCGAGCGTGTAGACCTGCTTGGCGCGCAGCGTCTCGGGCACGTCACCGGCCACGATGCGCCGGCACAGGCCCTCCACGACGGCGGTCTTGCCGACGCCGGGCTCGCCGACCAGGATCGGGTTGTTCTTGGTGCGGCAGGAGAGCACCACCATGATGCGGTCGATCTCCTGGTCGCGGCCGACCACCGGGTCGAGGCCGCCGTCGCGGGCGCGCTGGGTGAGGTTCTCGCCGTACTGGTCGAGCAGGGCCGAGGTGGCCGGCGGCCCGGCGGCCAGGGCGGGGTGCCCGGACAAAAGCTGAAGGACCTTTTCCCGTACGCGTCGGGGCTCGGCGCCCAGGGCGACCAGGATCTGAGCCGCCACCGATCCGCTCTCCCGGACCAACCCGAGCAGGATGTGCTCGGGGCCGATGTGGTTGTGGCCCAGCTTGAGCGCCTCACGCAGGGCGAGCTCGAGGACGTTCTTGGCGGCGGGGGTGAACGGGACGTGCAGGCCCGGCGTCTCCCCGCTCTGGCCGATGGCCTCCTCGACCTTGAGGCGGGCGGCCTCGAGCGTCACATCCAGAGCGGTCAGGGCCTGCGCGGCCACGCCCTCGCCCTCGCTGATGAGGCCGAGCAGCAGGTGCTCGGTGCCGATGTAGTGGTGATTGAGGAGCCGGGCCTCTTCCTGAGCCAGGACGACAACCCGGCGGGCCTGGTCGGTGAATCGTTCGAACACGAGAATCACGCCCTCGCGGCGAGGCCCCACGCACCCCACCCGGTCGGCGCACGCGGGCGCGCGGGGGTGGTGTGCGCTGAGTCAGAGCCTCTTGGCGTCGACGCGGGCCCGCGTGGGGGGCCCGCAACGCTCGTGCAGGCGCGGCTGCCCCCTCAACGTACAACGAAGAATCTACGATGGCCCAAGGGAGGGGCAGCCATGACCGGAGCCGAACGCCGCCGCCAGGCCAACGACCGTGCACGCAGGCGTGCCATCCGGGCCCTCGCCGCCCAGATGGGAGTGCCTTACTCGGTCGCGGCGCGCCTGATCGCCGATCCGCACCGCGCGCTCGTGTTCGCCCACCGCGAACAACGCCCGTTCCACGCCCGGGTGCGCGACACTCGGGACGCGGCGACTCCCCCGCTGGGCCGAGCCGCCCACCTGACGGCCCGCTTCCCGCGCCTGCGCACCGCCGCGGGCCGGCTCTACGACGGCCGCGACCGCGGGACGGTTCTCGCGATGCTGTACGCGGTGGTGGCACACGAGTCGCCGGGCCTGCTGCCGGCGGCCGGGGAGCTGGAGTGGGTGGCCGAGCTGGGCGAGGAGACGGCGGTCGACATCACGTGCGCGGGCCTCGACCGGGCTGCCCGGCTGCTGCTCGACGCCGACCAGTGGGGGCTGTGGACCAGGGTCGAGGCGGCCCTCGAAGCGGGCGACCCCCGAGGCGAGGCGACGATCAGCCTCGGCCGCGAGCTCCGCACGGTGAGCCTGCGGGGTTCGCTGCCGGGCGCCCGGCAGACCCTCGACGCGGTGCTGCTCGCGGCGCACCGGCTCAAGGCGCCCGGGACGGCGATCGGCCTCGGCGGGCGCACGGCCACGGTGGTGGGTGCGCGCTGGCCCGAGAGCGGGCCGCCGGTGGCGTACGAGGTACGGCTCGACGGCGACCCCAGGATTCATGTTGTCGACCTCGGCCAGGAACAGGAGCCGGCCGGCGTCTGACCCGTGATCGGCCTCACTGCGACGACAGGATCTTGGGGCCACTATTCAGATGCGCCGTTTCTCACACGGGGAAGAACTACGGCCGTCTGGAGGCCGACTTGCAGATCGCCAATGCGGGTACGACGTTCGCTTCGATCCGTCTGCGCCTGCTCGGGTGGGCTGCCCGCCGATTCGCGGGGAAAGCCGGCGAGGTGTCCGTCAGCGGCACCTTGTCGAAGCTGCCCGACAGTTCCCTGTTCCCGTTGTTCCGCACCGGCCTCGACCCGGTGGCCGAGGTGGGCAACCTGCGCGAGCAGTCGCCGGTCAGCCGGCTACCGGTGCCGCTGGGCATCCGGGCCTGGCTGGTGACCGGCTACGAGCCGGTGCGGTCGGTGCTGGGCAGCCCGGACGGTTTCAGCAACGACTTCGGCGGGTTCGCCGCCCAGATCGGGCTGACGGCCGCGGAGGAGCCCGGCGGGCTCGGCATGACCGACCCGCCGATGCACACCCGGCTGCGCCGGCTGGTCACGCCCGAGTTCACCATGCGCCGGCTGGCCCGGCTGCAGCCGCGGATCGACACCATCGTGAACGACCGGCTCGAGGCGATGGCCCGTATCGACGGCCCGGTCGACCTGCTGCAGGAGTTCGCCCTGCCGGTGCCGGCGCTGACCATCTGCGAGCTGCTCGGCGTCCCGTACGCCGACCGGGCGATCGTCCAGGAGTTCAGCGCGGCCAGGTTCGACCTCGGCGGTGGCGGCGCCTACGCGCCGCTCGACGCGATCAACGAATCGCGGGCGTACCTGCGCGGCCTGGTCGCCGACCAGCGCCGCAACCCGGGTGACGGACTGATCGGGTCGCTGATCCGCGACCACGGCGACGAGCTCGACGACCGCGAGCTGACCGGACTGGCCGACGGGGTGCTCACCGGCGGGCTGGAGACCAGCGCCAGCATGCTCGCGCTGGGCGCCCTGGTGCTGATGACGCAGCCGGAGCTGGCCGATCCGCTGCGGTCGGGCGAGCCGGCCGACGCGCTGGTCGAGGAGCTGCTGCGCTATCTGACGGTGGTGCAGGTCGCGTTCCCCCGGTTCGCCGTCCGCGACCTCGAGATCGCCGGCGTGCCGATCAGAGCGGGCGACGTGATCATGTGTTCGCTGAGCGCGGCCGACCGCGACGGCGTGCTCGGTCCGGGAATGGACCGGATCGAGGTCGGCCGGCCCACCAGCCGGTCGCACCTGGCCTTCGGCCACGGCCTGCACCGTTGCGTCGGCGCCGAGCTGGCCCGGATGGAGCTGCGCACGGCCTATCCGGCGCTGGTGCGGCGCTTCCCGGCGATGCGCCCGGCGATCGACCCGGCCACCATTCCCACGCGCCGGGCCTCGATCGTCTTCGGCCTGGACGCGCTGCCGGTCACCCTGGAGCCGTCGAAGCCCGACGACTGAGCAGGCTTTCTTCACCGAGCGTGGATACGGCTACACTCCGCGGCCATGAGCGCTTCACCCGCATCCACCAGCCCGCTCGACGAGGCGTTGGCGCTGCTTCGCGACGGCCGGGTGGCCGAGGCGGAAGAGCTGATGAAGCGTGCCGTGCGCCAGGCCGCGGAAGACAGCGGCGAGCACGGCGCCGCCTGGGCGTCCGCACAGTCCGACATGGGCAATGTGCTGCTGCGGGCCCAGCAGCCCGCGTGGGCGGCCGAATGCTTCCGGGCGGCCGTGGCGGTGGCCGTGGCGCCGGGCGACGACCCGCAACGCCGGCTCGGGTACCAGCTCAACCTGGGTATCGCGCTGGCGCTCAGCGGACGGCTCGAGGAGGGCGCGGAGGTGCTGCGCCAGTCGTGTGCCGGCCGGCTCGACTTCTTCGGGCGTGAACACCTCGGGTACGCGGCCGGCCTGGAGCCCCTCGCCGACGTGTTGCTGCGCCTCGGCGACTTCACCGGCGCGCTCGAGGCGATCGAGGAGGCGTTGCCGATCTTCCAGCGGGCCGGGCACGAGCGGGTAGCCGGCTCGGTCGCGCTGCGGGGCGTGATCCTGCAGGCGGCCGGCCGGAGCGGGCCGCTCTTCGCCGGGCTGCGGGATCTGCCCGACACCGTCGTGGAACGGGTCGCCGCGATCGCTGCCGCCCGCGTGCACCAGGGCATCGACCCGGAGGCCGCGTACCTGCTCGTCGCCCACCTCGCCAACGCGCTGCGCGAGCGTCTCGGGCCGGACCACGTGGCCACGGTCGGCGCGTTCAGCACCCTGGCCGTGCGGGCCGCCGAGCGTGGCGACCACGCCGGCCGCACCGCGGCGCTGCGGCGGGTGCTCGCCGCCTACGACCGGCAGAACCGCACGGAGGAGGGACTTTCGGCGGCGATCGACCTCGCCGAAGCGCTCAATGCCGCCGGAGAGACCGAGAAAAGCCTGCTCACGTACGAGGACGCAGCCGCACGCGCCGAGCGGACCGGCCGCGCCGACCGGATCAGCCAGGCGCTGTTCGATTGGGGGCTCGCCCTGCAGGAGGCGGGCCGGCCCGAGCCGGCCGCGCGGCGTCTCGGTGAGGCGGCCGCCGCCGCACGCCGCGGTGACGATCCCGAGTTTCTCGGGCAGATCACCGCCGCGTACGGAATCTGCCTGCAGCACCTGGGCCGGCCGGCCGAAGCGCGCGAGGCCCTCGAGGAGGGCATGTCCGTCATGGATCCGCGTGGCGAGGCCGCGCATGCGGCTCGCGACCACCTGGTCGCACTCCTCGACGGCCGGGAGTGTGACTGCGCCCGCCTGCGGGCCGCGCTCGAGGAGGCGTACCGCCAGTTCGTGGTGTCCCGCATGCCCGACGGCCTGCTCGCCCGTTTCGACGTGCGGATCGTCGGCAACAGCTTCATGGTCGACGTCGAGTTCCAGCAGGAGCCGGCCGAGGACGAGCTGCAGCGATTCAACGAGGTCGTGCGGGCCGGCCACGCCGAGTTCAGCCGCACGGTCGCGAGCTAGCGCGCGGGCCGCCTGGCGGCCCGCGCCGGCCCGTCAGTGGGGACAGGTTTGCCGGTACGGGATCTCCGGGACGAACCGCGCCCATTCGGCCGCGGTCAGGCCACGGCCGGCGACCCGGCAGGCGTAGCCGGCCGGGTCAGCGCGGAGGCTGTTCAGCTTGGTGAGGCTCCACAGCGTGACGGTCGGGCCGCCCGAAGCCGGTTGGCCGGTGATTGCCAGCGTGCGCCCGTCCGGCCCGAACGTCACCTCGCGCACCTCGGTGCTGAAGGAGGTCTGCACCGTGGCGAGCTGGATCGGCGCGGCCGGGTCGGTGGTGTCCCACAGGATCGCCGTGAAGTCGACGCCACCCACGGCCAGGGTGCGGCCGTCGGGGCCGAAGGCCACCGAGCCCACCCACCTGCTCTGGCCGGCCAGGGTGGCGAGCCGTTGCGGGCGGGCCCGGTCGGTGACATTCCACAGCAGCGCGGTGTTGTCGAAACTGCCGCTCGCCAGCGTGCGCCCGTCGCGGCTGAAGGCCAGCGAGGTCACGAACTTGCTGTGGCCGGCCAGCGAAGCGAGCCGGACCGGCACGGAAGGGCCGGCCACGTCCCACAGCGTGATCGTGGGATCGGTGGCGCCGGCGGTGGCCAGGGTGCGCCCGTCCGGGCTGAACGCCACCTTCCCGCCGACCGTGACGTCGCTCAGCCGGGCCAGCAGGGCCGGACGGGCGCGGTCGGCCACATCCCACACCATCAACGTGCCGGCGCCGGCGGTCACCGCCAGGGTGCGCCCGTCGGGGCTGAACGCCATCGCGTTCGTTCCCACGGTGGTCTGGGGCAGGACGGCGAGCGTCGTCTTCCGCGCCGGCTGCGCCACGTCCGCCAGCGTCAGTGTCCGGCTGCCCGCCGACACGGTCGCCACCGTCCGGTTGTCCGGGCTGAACGCCACCGCTCGGACCGATCCGCTGTCGAGGGCCAGGTCGGCGCCGCGTACGGGATGCCCGGGGTCCGTGGTGTTCCAGGTGCTCGCCGCCCCGCCCGAGCCGGCGGCGGTCAGGGAGCGTCCGTCGGGACCGAAAACCGTGGCCAGGGGGTTCCCGGCCGGGACGGCGAGCGTGGCCGGCTGGTCCGGGGCACCGGGCGGGGTCACGTTCCACACGGTCGCGGTCGCGGAGCCGCCGGCGGTGACCAGCGTTGCGGCCTTCGGGTCGAAGGACAGCGAATCGATCGGCCCGCGAGACCGCACGCGGGTGAAGGCCCCCGGGCTCCTCGACTCCGTCCGGTCCCAGAGCAGCGCCGTTCCGTTCTCGTCACCGGCGGCGAGCAGGCTACCGTCCGGGCTGAACGCCACCGAGGTGATGCTGCCGGTGAGGCCGGTCAGCCGGGCGAACGGGTCGGTGCCCGGGTCCGGGTCCGGCCCGCCCGGCGTTCCCGGGGGCGGCGAGTCCGGCCCGCCCGGGGGCGGCAAGTCCGGCCCGCCCGGGGGCGGCAAGTCCGGCCCGCCCGGGGGCGGCAAGTCCGGCCCGCCCGGGGGCGGCGAAGGAAGACCGGGCGGGGCTTCGTCCTGCACGTCCTGATCCAGCTCGATCCCGAGCGGGTTCCGGGCCGTCATGTCGTAGAGAGCCACCGTGCCGTCGGGGTCGCCGAAGGCCAGCGTCGAGCCGTCCGGGCTGAACGCCACCGGCGACCCGCCGAAGGTGACGACGCCGGGAAGCGTGACCGGAAAGACCGGGTCCGTCAGGTCGTAGAGCGGGATGAACCGCCCCTTGTCCACGAACAGGAGGCGGCCGTCCGGACTGATCGCCAGACGATCGACCGGATAGGTGTCCTTCTCGGTCAGCGTGGCGAGCAGGGCGGGACGCGTCCGGTCGGTCGTGTCCCACAGGGTCGTGGTCCCCAGGTCGTCGCCCGTGACGAAGATGGCGCCGTCCCCGCTGAACGCGAAGGCGCTGACGTCGCCGTCGCCCGGCAGGATGGCGAGCCGGACCGGACGGGACCGGTCGGCGACGTCCCACAGGACCGCCTCGCCCTGCGCGCTCACGACGGCCAGCGTCCGCCCGTCCCGGCTGAGCTCGAGGGAACTGCCGATCGCGGCCTTGTCCGCAAGCGCGGCGATCCGGATCGGCCGGCGCGGGTCGGCCACGTTCCACAGCGAGACGCGGCCGTCGTTGCCGAGAGCCGCCAGGACGCCGTCCGGCCCGTACCTGGCCGCCGTGACGGTGGCGAGCGTGCCGGCGTACTGCGTCGCGGTGACGATGCCGGCGAGCTGGCGGCGGGTCGCCGCGTCGGGGTTGAGCCCCTGGGCCGCCGCCCCCAGCATCAGGGCGGTCTGGGGGTCCTCGACGATCGTCGCCGTAGCCTGGTTCATCAGCCGCCGGCCGACCGCGATGCGCTGCTGCTCGTCGGCCTTGGCCTGCTGCCTCGCGGCTTCCGCGGCCGCCTGGTCGGCCAGCCGGCGCTGCTCGGCCGCGATGCCGGCCAGCCGCTGCGCCTCCAGCCGCTGGCGCTGCGCCTCCTGCTTCTGCCGCTGCGCCTCCTGCTGTTGGCGCTGCGCCTCCTGCTGTTGCCGCTGCGCCTCCTTCTGCAGCCGCTGCGCCTTCTCGGCCGCTTCCTTCGCCAGCTGTTGCTGCTCTCGTGTCCGGTCCGCTGCCCGATCGGCGAGCCGCTGCTGGCGCAGCGCCTCGGCCGACGCCTGATCGGCCAGTTCCTGCTGCTGCCGGGCCGACCGCTCGGCCTGCTGCGCCAGTCGCTCGGACTCCTGCGCCGACTGCTCGGACTGCTCCGCCTGTGCCGACGCCTGATCCGCCTGTGCCGACGCCTGCGCCGCCCGGGTGTGCTGCTGCCGGGCCAGCTCCTCCTGCCGGCGCGCCTCTTCCGCCGACTGTTCGGCGCTGTCGCGCTGACTGTCCGCGACCTGCTGCTGACGCAGCGCCTCGGCCGCCGCGGCCTTGGCCCGCTCGGCGTTGCGCACCGCCGATATTCCGGTCAACGATGCCACCAACGCCAGGACCACCAGGGTCGCCGCGGCCCCCGACCGCAGTCGCCTCGCCCGGCGATGCTGCCGGACGTCCTCGCCCTCCAGCTCGTCCTTGCTCACCCCGTGCATCGGGGCCGCCAGCTGCGCGATCGCGTCCCGGAAGCGGGAGTGGTGCAGGCTCAGGTGCTCGCTCCCGCGCGCCCACCGCAGATCGAGGAAGAACGGCTCCTCGGTGAACACGTCCCGCAACGCCGGGGGCACCGCCGTCGAGCCCTCGGAGAAGTCGCCACGGTCCTCGTCCCACGCCCACTCGCCGTCGGTCACCACGGGCAGGATCCGATCCGCCGATTTCGTGGCGATCCAATGCTCGATCTCCCGGTTCACCCACTGCGACCGCGCGGCCTCGGGCGAGGCGAGCAGCACGAAAAACTCCGAGCCGTCCAGGGCGGTCTGGATGGAGGACCACAGCCCCGGCGTCACCGCCAGCCCGGTCTGATCCCGGAAGATCCACAAGGCGCGCCGGCGGTGCCAGGGCTTGGCAAGACGGTGCAGACCACGCTGTACGGCGGGAGCGAGCCGCCCGTCGGCAGCGTGGCTGTACGAAATGAAACCATCGAAGGTCATGGCAGGTCCCCTGGCAGTCGGCACGTGCTGCGACGACAGATTGTGCATGCCAGCGCCCCACGAGAAAAGGCGAGGGATCGTATCGTCATGGTGCATCGCCAGCGTGACGAGCCCCGGTACGGAGGTCGATTTGCGGTTCGGTGTCACAGGTCATCGGATCCTCCCGCCGAGCATCGTCGACTGCGCGGTGCGGCATTGGAGCCGGGTGCTGCCGGCCGGCTCCCGTCCGCACGGGGTGTCGAATCTCGCCGACGGCGCCGACCAGCTGTTCGCCACCCACGTCCTGGCGGCCGGCGGCACCCTCGAGGTGGTGCTGCCGTGCGAGGGCTACGCCGCCTCGCTGATCGCGGACGACAGCCGGACCCGGTTCGAGGACCTCCGGCGCGCGGCGGCAAAAGTGATCACGATGCCCTATCCGGCGCCCAGCGATCAGGCATTCCTCGCCGCCGGTCAGGCGCTGGTGGATCGTTGCGATCATCTCTTCGCCGTGTGGGACGGCCGTCCGGCCCGCGGCCTGGGCGGAACCGCGGACGTCGTCACGTACGCCAGGACCCGCGGCCGCCCGGTCACGGTGCTGTGGGTGGAAGGTGTGGTCCGGGTTTGACTACCAGCGAGGGGCGCCGGGCACCGCGAGGCCGGTGAAGAGGCGCCGGGCGAGATCTTCGTGATTCTCGCCGCCGATGCCGTCGTGGGCGCGCGCCTGCTCGTACCGGTCGCCGATCTCCTCGGCCAGGACCAGCGCCTGCTCGTGCTGGGCACGGGCCTCGTCCGCATCGCCCGCGGCCCACAGCACCTGACCGAGTTCGTTGAGCGCCTCGGCCTCGCTGGCGCGGTCCCCGATCCGCCGGTGCAGCACCAGGACACGGCGCAGGTGACCCGCCGCCTCGGTGAGCCGGCCACCGCGGGCGTACACCACGGCGAGGTCGGTCAGCGCGTACGCCTCCGCCGTGCGGTCGCCGGCCGGCCGGACCACGGCGAGGCTCTGTTCCAGATGGGCGGCGGCTCGCTCGAGGTCGGCCGGCCGGCCGGAGAGCCGGGCGAGCAGGGAGAGCACGTACGCCTCGCTGAACCTGTCGCCGAGCCGCGAGTAGAGCTCGAGGGCCGACCGGAGGCGCGTCGTTGCCTGCGCCTCGTCGCCGAGCCGGGCGTCCACCAGGCCGAGCCGGACCGAGGCGTCGGCCTGCCCGGCGTCGTCACCCAGCCGCCGGTAGTGCGACCAGGCCCGCCGGTAGTGGTCGGCGGCCTGCCGGTAGTCGCCCAGCCGCCAGTGCACGCTGCCGAGATTGCGCAGCGCCACCGCTTCGGCGGCGTGCTCGCCGAGGTCGGCGTAGAGGGTCAGGGCCTGCTGGTAGATGTCGGCCGCCTCGGCGAGGCGGCCCTGCCGCCGGTGCAACCGGCCCAGATCGGACAGCGCCCGGGCCTGCGCCTCCCGGTCGCCGGCGGCCACGGCCGCCGACACGGCGGAGGCGGTGACGGCGACCGCCTCGGCGGCCGGCCCGCCGGCGTCGAGGTAGCGGAACAGCGTTCCCGCGAGGGCGATCGCGAACCGATGCCAGCCGTGCGCGGCGCCGTAAGCGCAGGCGGCGGCCAGGTTGGGCCGTTCCGCCTCGATCCAGCTCCGGGCCGCGTCCGGGTCGCCGGCGGCGACGCTCCCCTCCGGGTACAAGGTGTTCATCGCCGCGACGGAACCGGCCAAATAGTGATCGAAAAGGCGGGTCAGCGCGACCTTCCGGTCGGGCGCGGGGTCGTGCACGGCCGCCAGCTCGGCGGCGTACGCCCGCAGCAGATCGTGCATGCCGTACCGGCCGCCGGGGCCGGCCTGCACCAGGCTGGCCCGGACCAGCACGCCGAGCAGCCGCCGGGCCTCGCCGGCGTCCGTTCCGGCCAGCGCCGCCACCGCCTCGACGTGCGCGCTGTCGCCCGGGTGCAGGCCCAGCAGCCGGAACACCCGGACCGCGTCGGCCGGCAGGTTCTGGTACGACCAGGAGAACACGGCCCGGACCTCGGCGCGGGGATCGCCGGCATCGAGCAGATCCAGTCGCAGGCGGTGGTCGCTCAGCTCGCCGACCAGCTCGGCCAGCGAGACATCGGTACGCGCCGCGGCCAGCTCGGCGGCGATCCGCAGCGCCAGCGGCAACCGGGCGCACGCCGCCGCCAGGTCTTCCGCGACGGCCGGCTCGTGGTCGACCCGGGCGCCGATCAGGCGGCGCAACAGCACCACCGCGTCCGGCAACGGCAACAGATCCAGATTGATCCGTTCGGCGCCGTGGATCGCCACCATGCCGGGCAGCGCGTCACGGCTGGTGATCAGCACCAGGCAGGATCCGGTGCCGGGCAGCAGCGGCCGGACCTGCTCCACCGAGGACGCGTTGTCGAGCAGCACGAGCATCCGGCGGCCGGTCAGCTCGGACCGGTAGCGGCCGGCGCGCTCGTCGACGCCCGGCGGGATCTCCGGTCCGGGTACGCCGAGCGCGGTCAGGAAGCCGGCCAGCGCGTCACCGACCGTCACGGGTTGTTCGGCGTCGTAGCCACGCAGGTTCACGTACAGCTGTCCGTCGGGAAAAGTCTCGCGTACGCGGTGCGCCCACCGGACGGCGAGGGCGGACTTGCCCACGCCGGCCGTGCCGGACAGCAGCACGACGGTCAGCGGGGGCTCGTCGCCGCCGGGCGGGGCCAGCGACCGGTCCAGCGCGGCGAGCTCCCGGGTACGGCCGGTGAAGGCGCGCACGTCCGCCGGCAGCTGCGCCGGCACCGTCGGGCGGGTCGGGAGCGGCGCCTGCGGAGCGCGGCCGTCGCCGGTCGCGACCGTGAGGGCGGGGTCGGCGGCGAGGATGCGCTCGTGCAGCCGGCGCAGTCCGGCGCCGGGATCGCTGCCGAGCTCGTCGGCGAGGCAGCGGCGGATCCGCCGGTACTGCTCGTCGGCGTCGGCCTGGCGGCCGGACCGGTAGAGGGCGAGCATCAGCTGTTCGGCCAGCCGCTCGTCGAGCGGATGCTCGGCCACGGCCGCGGACAGGGACGGCAACAGCTCGCCGTGCCGGCCGAGCCGGAGCAGCACGTCGTTGTGGTCCAGTTCGGCGGCGAACCGCTCGCTCAGCAGCGATTGCCGCATCGAGGCCAGCCACGGGGTGTCCAGCCCGGCGAACGGCTCGCCCCGCCACAGGCCGAGGGCCTGCGTGATCAGTTCCGCGGCGGATCGGTCCGACTCCGCGGCCCGCGCCAGCGTGACGAGCCGGCGGAAGCGGTGCAGATCGACCGTTTGCGGGTCGGCGGTCAGGACATACCCACCGGGCCGGCGCTCGATCGCGATGGCGGCCCCGGCGACGGCCTGCCGCAACCGCGACAGGTAGCTGTAGAGCGCTCCGGCGGCCCGCTGCGGCGCGTCCTCACCCCAGACCCGGTCGATCAGCTGGTCGACCGTGAGCGGGCGCCCGGCCTCGGCGAGCAGCACAGCGAGCACGCTGCTCTGCCGGGCATGCCCGAGGGCGACCGGCCGGCCGGCGATCCGGGCCTCCATCGCGCCCAGCAACCCGAACTCCGCCGTCAACTGACCTCCGCACGTCCTCACCCACCGCCCCAGCAGGGGATTCAAGATATTCACAAGGAGCACGGCAAGTCTCGCATGCTTCGTACAAGGTGCGACGACGACCATTGACCACGTTGCAGGGGAAGGGTCGCCCTCGCCCGGTTGCGCGGAGCGTGTACGGGGGAATCGGGACGTGTAAGTAAGACCTTGAGCGACGGGCGACCTGCCCTGCATCAATCAGCCCAGGACTATGCCGTCCTTGTTCGCCCGCTCGGGGTCGGGCAGGCGCCTCATGCGGATGTAGTTCAGGAGTCCCAGCAGGGCGGCGAGAAGCGGAATGAGCAGCGCGATCTGCAGGGCCACCGGCCGGGCCTCCGTGTTGATGCGGATGATCTCGGCCCGCACCTCCGGGGTCTGATCGGCCAGCAGCTCGTCGAGGTGGGTGTTGGTCATCACCTCCGCGTTCTCCTCCAGCACCTGCGCCACCTGGGTCTGCTGGGCGGGTGAGAGGACGCTGCTCGCCTCGGCCTTGTCGGTGAACGAGAAGGAAAGCGTCGCCAGCATGATGGCGCCGGCGAACGCCAGCCCGAAGGACAGGCCGAACGAGCCACCCGCCGAGTTCACGGCGGCGGCCTCGCTCACCCGTTCCTCCGAGATCGGCGAGAGCGTGTAGTCGTTGAGCTGCGACACCAGCAGGCCCAGCCCCGACCCGGCGATCGCCAGCGGAATCAGCAGGGCCCAGCCGAACTCCGCCCGGGGCACGATCGGGATCAGCACGGCGACCCCGATGCTGACGAGCAGGAATCCGGTGCCGACGATGTCGGCCGGGCGCCGCCGTCCGGCCCTCTTGCCGACCAGAAGGGCCACCACGAACATGCTCAGCGACAGCGGCGCGAGCGACAGGCCCGCCAGCATGGCGCTGTACTCCAGCACCATCTGCAGGTAGATCGGCAACGCGATCATCAAGCCACCCAGGGCGATCTGCTGCAGCAACTGCTGGGAGATTCCCACCCGGAACATCGCCGACTTGAACAGGGCCGGGTCCAGCAGGTGCGGCTTGCCCGCGCGCTTGCGCCGCACCAGCCAGTACGCCAGTCCGGCCAGCGCCGCCACACCGAGCGCCACGAGCAGAAGAACCGCCTCGCCGCCCTCCTGCCACACCAGGATGCCGAGCACGACGCCGCCCATGCCGACGACCGACAGGATCGAGCCGACGATGTCGATGACGCGCGGTCCCGTGTAGGGCACGTTGCGGACGAGCCCGATGCCGGACAGCACGCCCGCGATGATGACGACCTCCAGCCCGAACCCGACCCGCCAGGACAGGTAGGTGGTGATGAAGCCCCCGAGCAGCGGCCCCACCGCGGCCGCGATCGCCGCCGCCGCTCCGACCAGGGCGTAGACCCGGCGCTGCGCCGCTCCCTGGAAATTGCCGTGGATGAGCGACTGCATGGACGGCAGGAGCAGCGACGCGCCGATCCCACCGATCAGGGCCCAGAAGATGATGACCACGGTCAGGCTCTGTGCCATCGTCATCGCCAGCGCGCCGACGGCGTAGCCGAGCAGGCCGAGCACGTACGCGCGCTTGCGTCCGATGAGGTCGCCGACCTTCCCGCCGATCAGGATGAACGCGGCCGACACCAGCGCTTCCAGGGCGATCGCGGACTGCACGCCGCTCGTGGTGGTGTCGAGATCGCGCACCACCGCCGCGATCGAGACGTTCATCAGCGACGTGTCGACGACGAGCACGAACATCGCCGCGGCGAGGAGGAGCGCCAGCCGCCGCTGCCGACCGCCCAGACCAGAGCCCTCACCGGTGCCTTCAGCCATCCCCTCAGCATTGGCGCGGCGAGGCCGGACGTCCTCATCCCAGGAAGGTGACCGGCCGGGCGGCTCAGAGCGCCCAGATCTTGTGGACGTCGTCGCCCAGGGTGATCAGCCATCGGCTGTCATCGCTGAATTCCTGACTGAGGATCTCGCGGTGGCTCAGCGTACGGTCGGCGCCCGTGGCGAGGTTCCAGACGTGCAACCGATCGTGGCCGTAGGCGTGGCCGGCCAACCAGCGACCGTCCGGGCTGAAGTCGTAGAAGACCGAGTTCTTGGTGTCCCCGAAGGGAATCTCGTAACGCAGCCCACCGGTGGAGACATCCCAGACGAAAACCGACGATCGGCTGTAGCAGCCGGCGGTGAGCCATTTCCCATCGGGACTGAACTTCAGTCCCGTGAAGCTCGACACGGCGGTGATGGACCGGATCACCCGCCCGGTCGAGACATTCCAGATCTTTGCTTCCGATTCGTAGAAGCCGGTGGCCAGCAGGTCATTCGCCGGGCTGAAGGAAATGTCGTATGCATGCTCCTTCAACTTCAGCGTGCGAAGGAGACGTCTGGTCTTCAGGTCCCAGAGCCAAATGCCACCCGACTCCGCATAGGCACGCTGAGTGGCAACCAGGCCGCCGTCCTCGGAGAATTCCGGATGCAGAAGCGGGCCTTGGAAGAAGGCGTCACCGGGCCGCCCGCTCGCGACGTCCCACAGCTTCGTCTCGCAATCCTTTCCCCCGGCGTCGATCCATTGCCCGTCCGGGCTGAAGTTCCACCAGTCGACCTGCGGGTCGAGTGACAGGTCGCAACGGACCACGCCGGTCGACAGATCCCACAGGCGTACGGTGTGGTCCGCCTTGCGGAGCGCAGCGACGCAGACGCCGTCCGGGCTCAGCCGCCAGTTGTCGATCGGGCCGTCATGCGCGAGAGAATGGCGAAGGCGGCCGGTCTCGAGGTCCCAGACCGTCAGGGCATCGCGGCCCTCGCCGCCGGCAATGATCGCAGCGACCTCCGGAGCAAAACAGAACCCGTCGGGCGGGTGGGGCAGCTTGAGCGTGTGCCGAAGCCGGCCACGTTCGGCATCCCACAGCACCAGCTTGTTGTCCTCGGCGCAGGAGGCGGCCAGCCACTTGGCGTCCCGGTCCAGCGCTACGTCTTCCAGCGGTTCCGAGTATTCGAGCCGGTGCCTGAGCCGCAGAGCGTTCACGTCCCACAGCTCTGTTGTCGATGCTGAATTCCCGGTCTTTCCGCGGATCAGAGCCAGCAATGACCGTTGCAGGCTCATCGAAGGCAACTCGGCCGGTCCTCGCGTGTCAGTCCGGTCGCCGCCCGGCCATTTCGCCTCGACCGCGGGGTCGCGAGGCACCGCGACGGCCGGCGGCGGTACGGCTCCGGCCGGCGCCCCGGCCGACGCGCCCGCATCGTGTTCGACGGCCGCCAGAGCCGACGCTGCCGCCGCCGACACCATGCGGCTGTCGTCGTCGACGAGGCGCTCGAGCGTGAGCCTCGCGGCCAGCGCCAGGCCCGCATGCCCGCCTCGCTGCAGGCGGGCGAGCTCCTGGACCGCGCCGGCGCGGATGTGGGCGAGCGGATGGTCGATCACCCCTTGCAGCTCGGGCGGCAGCGACGCGGGGGCGGTGACCGGGCGGCTTCGGCGGGCGAGGTAGAGCTCGCCCTGCATCTCCACGTCACGGGTCGGCGTCTGATGTGGGTTCTGCTCGCGGACCCGGTCGAAGACGTACTCGTAAAGCTCGTTGAGCGAGACCCATCCGTCCTGGTCGCGGTCGGCGTCGCCGGTTGCCAGGCCTTCCACCAGGGCGGAGGTGAAGACCGACGGCCGGCGGCCCTGGTCGTCGGCGAGTTGGTCACCCTCGAAGGCGTACTCCATGGCGCTCGACGCGGTGATCACCGCCCGGCCGCGTCCGCTGCCCAGCCGCCCGCCGGGGAAGCTGTCGAGCACGTTGACGTCGCCCGCCGCCCGCACCGTCACGCCCCGGCTGAACGCGCCGCCGTAGCAGCAGTCCAGCAGCAGGACGATGCTACGCGACCGGCTCGACCGCATGC
The DNA here is from genome assembly GCF_044454685.1 of Actinoplanes sp. NPDC051513. Taxonomy (NCBI): domain Bacteria; kingdom Bacillati; phylum Actinomycetota; class Actinomycetes; order Micromonosporales; family Micromonosporaceae; genus Actinoplanes; species Actinoplanes sp. NPDC051513. Next base: position 244,013 of record NZ_JBITDW010000009.1, on the reverse strand, counting down.
ACCGCTGGACGAAGTCGGCGGCGACCGCCGTGGAGCCGAGCCGGTTCGGGCGGGTGTTGCGGGCGGCGAAGAACAGCTCGCCGGACTCGCTCTTCAGCCCATGGCACGAGAAGTGCAGCAGGAGCACGTCGTCGGCCCGGCTCTCGGCGAACAGGTCCTCGATCTCGCCCTGGATGACGTGTGCCGGCTCGTTGCGGACGACCCGCACCTCGAAGGCGCCGATCTGAGCGTCGCCGAGGACCGTGGCCAGCGCTTGGGCATCGGCGCCGGGCGCCAGCAGGCGCTCGAGACCGGCGTGATCGTAAACATCGTTCGCGACGATCAGGGCCTTCCGCCGGCCGCTCATCTCATTGGTCCCGGTCCGCCACCGCACCATGCCTGGTGACGAACAGATCGATCAGCCGCTGCTGGTCGGCCTCGGTCGCCTCGGACAGCTCCAGCACGTCGCCGCCGATCTCGAGCCGGACCGTCCGGCGGGTGTTCTGCCCGCGCCCCAGCCAGTTCCGGACGGCCTGGACAACCGGCCCCAGACGTTCCGCCGATTGGCTGAGCGTGACCAGGAGCCCACCGACCATCGCCACGTCGAACGCTCGAGAGCCCGGCGGAGCCGCACCGCCCGGCAGCGGACTCACGTCTTCCACGTCGAGCTGAAGCAGCTCCTGGCGGAGGAGGCCGGTCAGCTCGTCGAGCCGTTCACCGTCTGCTCCGTCCTCGTACAAGCGAAGCTTCACTTCCTCGCCCACAGCCCCAGCCCCTCCGCGTCGGTGACGGCCCGCCTACAACATGCACGACCGGCCGACCGCGAGCAACCAGATCGGACCTTGCGTGTTGTCCGATGTCGGATACCCGGCCGCACCCGACTGTTTCCTCCAGCGAAACGCCGTTTACCAAAAAGGGAGTACCCACATGATCGGAGCCCGTGCCGAGCAGACCCGGCAGGTGACGGCCTACCCGGGACGGCCGGCGGTCGCCGTCCGGCGCGGCGCCGGGGCGCCGTCCGGGTGATGGCCGGCACTCTCGGCGGCACCCTCGGACCGTGGCTGATCGGCCTCGCCTCCGACGCCACCGGCTCGCTGCGCTAGACGGCGCGCGGGACCTGGGTCTCGGCGGTCAGCAGCGCGTCCACGGTCCCGTACCACTTGCCGCCGGGGACGGCCAGCACCGGGACGACTCGGCCGGCGTTCGCGGCGCGGGTGAGCGCCTCGGTCTTCGCCTCCGCGCGGCGCAGGGCGCCACGGCGGCGGAACTCGCTGAGGATGGTGCGCAACACCCGGGCGCCGTCGCGGAACGTGTTGAGGTTGCTCATGCCGTGGATGCGCAGGTGCTCGATGCTGGACACCTCCCTCACCCGCATGCCGGCGGCGGCGACCCGAATGTTGATCAGGGTTTCGATCTCGAAGCCGTCGCCCCACAGCTTGCGCCCGTCGGCAGGGGCCGGCAGCTCGGTCGAGGGCAGATCCATGACCGGCACCGCGCGCCGCCAGAACGCGTTGTAGCCGTAGCACAGGTCGGTGAACTTGGTCCCGAACAGCTGATTGACGAACAGGTTGAGGCCCATGTTGCCGGCCCGCCGCAGCGGGGTGATGTCGTGGCTGTGCCCGCCCTCGCCGAAGCGGGAGCCCTTGGCGAACTCGGCACCGTTGATCAACGCCTCGACGAAGCGGTGGATCTCGGCGGGGTCCGTCGAGCCGTCCGCGTCGATCATCACGATGGCGTCGCCGGTGCAGGCGGCGAAGCCGCTGGCCAGGGCGTTGCCCTTGCCGGTCCGGGTCTGCCGCACCACGACGACGTCCGGGCGCAGTTGACGCGCGACCGCCACGGTGTTGTCGACCGAACCGCCGTCGACGAGGACGACCTCGTGCAGCCCGGCCGGCAGCGCGCCGAACACGTGCGGCAGGTTCAGCTCCTCGTTCAGCGTGGGGATGACGACGCTGACCAAGGGCAATCGACGCGGGCCACCGGGTTCGCTCCGGCGGCGATCCGGAGTCGAGCGCAGGGCGTTGCGGCGATCCTGGGTCATGGGGGGGTCCTTCTTCCGCCGGTACCGGCGCTTCTTGCGCCCACCCCAACACTAACAAGATCGGATAATTCCGGACATGTCCGAAAGGAGGAGGTATCCGATACGCCCGGTCAGTAGACGGTGTAGCCCCCGTCGATCACCAGGACGGAACCGGTGACGAAAGCCGCCGCCGGTGAGCAGAGGTAGACGACGGTCGGAGCGATCTCCTCGGGCATCGCGTAACGCTGCTGCGGGGCGTCCTCGATCCACATCCGGCGCAGCTCGGGGCGGTCCACCGGCGCCATCTCGGTCTTCACATAGCCGGGCGCGACCGCGTTGACGCGGATGTTGTACGGCGCCCATTCGGCGGCCAGGGACTTGGTCAGCTGGTGCACGGCGGCCTTGGAGGCGTTGTAGGGCGCCTGCGCCTGCGGGCGGTTGACGATCAGCCCGGAGATGGAGCCGATGTTGACGATCGCACCGCCGCCGGTGGCCCGCAGGTGGCGGCCGGCGGCGAGGCTGACCTTCCAGACCGCCCGGACGTTGAGGTCGAAGACCTGCTGCCATTCGTCGTCGGTGGCGTCCCAGGCCGGGTTGTGGAAGCAGATGCCGGCGTTGTTCACCACGATGTCCAGGCCACCCAGGGTTTCGGCGGCCCGATCGACCGCCCGATCGGCTTCGCCGTCCACCGTCAGGTCGGCGCTGATGCCGTACGCGTGAATGCCGTCGCCCGTCAGGCGGCCGATCGCCGCCTCGTTGGCCTCGGCGCTGCGGCCGACGAACGCGACCGTGGCGCCACTGTCGGCCAGGGCCCGGGCGAACGCGTACCCGAGACCGCGATTGCCGCCGGTGACCAGGGCTTTCTTGCCTTCGAGCGAAAACGCGGACAAGCCGCGTGGGTAGTCGGCCATGATGGTGAGCTCCCTCGTGTCAGGTGCGCGGGCCCAGCAGCGCTTGGGTCGCCTCCACGGCGGGAGCGACGATCGTGGCGACGTCGTGGCCGTCCTCCACCGCGGTGGCGATCAACTCGCGGAGGCCGCCGAGCAGGATGATCGCGATCTGCTCGGACGGCGGCCGCACCCCGGCGGCGCGCAGGTGCGGGGTGTCGGTGAGGTCCTGGATCAACCGGACGTAGGAGCGCATCGTCGAGCGCTGGAACTGGCGGGCACGGCCCTGTCCGAGCGCCGGCACGTCGCGGATCCAGCTCAGGGTGATCGGCGGGTCGGCCTGGACGGCGGCGATCCAGCCCTCGATCGCCTGGCGCGCCTGCGCCTCCCAGGCCGCGACCGGGTCGACCGTCGCGACGATCCGGGCGATCGTGCGCTGGTTGCTCTCGTGCAGCAGGGCGACCAGGCACTCCTGGCGGTCGGCGAAATGCGCATAGAACGTACGCCGGGAGGTGCGCGCCTCCCGGACGATGCCGGCCACCGTCGTGTCCGCGTACCCGCGGGCGCGGATGCACGCCGCCAGGCCCTCGAGCAGCCGCCGGCGATGCGAGGTATCCACGTCAGTGGTCGTCACGCTGCACACGCTAATACCTGATGACGGCCTTGTGCGCGGCTGGTACGCGAACGTACCGTGTGGTGGTACGCAAACGTACCAGCGGAGGGGTGGCGATGACAGCGACAACCACGGCCCACGCGGTCCTGCCGGACGGCCCGAACACGCCTCGCCTGGTGCAGGCGCTGGGCTTCGCGATCTCCCGGCGCGACACGATGCGACGGCTGCGCCGCCGGTACGGGTCCGCCTTCACCGTCGAGTCGCTCAACCTGGGCCGGATGGTGATGCTGGCGGATCCCGCCGAGGTGCGCGAGCTGTTCCAGACCAGCCCCGAGCTGGCCGACACCCCCGACGCGAACCTCGGCTCGGTGCTCGGGCCGGGATCGTTCTTCGCCATCACCGGCGACGAGCACCGCCGGCAGCGCAAACTGCTCACCCCGCCGTTCCACGGGCGCCGCCTGCGGGCGTACGAGTCGATCGTCGAAAGCGAGACAGCGCGCGAGACGAAGTCGTGGCCGGAGGGCCGGGCATTTCCGGTCATGCCCTCGACGATGCGCATCACGCTCAACGTCATCCTGCGGGCCGTCTTCGGCGCCGAGGGGACCGAGCTCGACGAGCTGCGCGAGCTGCTGCCGAGGGCGGTCAAGCTCGGCTCGGTGCTGGCGGTGCTGCCCGTCCTGCGCCGCGACCTCGGCGGGTACGGGCCCGGCGCGCGCTTCGACCGCTACCGGCGACGGTACGACGAGGTCGTCGACCGGCTCATCGACCGGGCGGAAGGCGATCCACGCCTCGCCGACCGGGACGACATTCTCGCCATGCTCGTGCAGTCCCGGTACGACGACGGCTCCCCGATGTCCCGCGATCAGATCGCCGACCAGCTCCTGACCCTGCTCACGGCCGGGCACGAGACCACGGCCACGACGCTGGCGTGGGCGGTCGAGCGGTTGCGCCGCCATCCTCGGGTGCTGGACCAGCTTGTCGCCGGTGACGACGACCTCCTCGACGCGACCCTCATGGAGGTGCAGCGGGTCCGGCCCGTCATCGAGATAACCGCCCGGCAGGTACGCGCCGATGTGCTCCACATCGGACGGTGGACCCTCCCCCGCCGCACCGTCGTCACCGCCTGCATCGCGCTGCTGCACGACGACGAGACGCTGTTCCCCGATCCCGGGCGCTTCGACCCCGATCGGTTCGCCGGGCCGCGCGCGGACACGTACGGCTGGATCCCGTTCGGCGGTGGCGTGCGCCGCTGCATCGGCGCCGCGTTCGCCTCGCTCGAGATGCGGGTCGTCCTTCGCACCGTGCTGCGCGACTTCGTCCTCGAGCCCACCACCGACCGGCCGGAGCGCTCGCACAGCCGCGGCATCGCGGTGGCGCCGGCTCGCGGCGGCCTGGCCGTGGTCCGCCGGCGCTGACCAGCTCACCCCTTGAGGCCGGTGTGGGCGAGGCCCTCGATGAACTGGCGCTGGGCGATGACGAAGACGATCAGCACCGGGATCGCGGTCATCGACGCCGCCGAGAGCTGCACGTTCCACAGCTGGCCCTGGTACGGGTCGGTGAACTGGGTCAGCGCCTGCGGCAGCGTGAACATCGACTTGCTGGACAGGTAGACGATCGGCTCGAGGTAGAGATTCCAGCTGGTCAGGAACGTGAAGATGGCGACCGCGCCGAGGGCGGGACGGGCGAGCGGCAGCGCGATCCGGCGGAAGATGGCGGGACGGCCCAGGCCATCCATGCGGGCCGCCTCCTCCAGCTCGACCGGCAGCGTGACGAAGAACTGCCGCATGATGAAGGTGGCCAGCACGCTGGGGGCGCCGAAGATCGGGACGAGGATCAGCGGCCAGTGGGTGTTGATCAGGCCGAGCGAGTTGAACATGCGGAACAGCGGGACGATCGTCACCTCGCTGGGGATGAGCAGGCCGGTCAGCACCACCAGGAACAGCACGTTCTGGCCCCGGAAGCGGATGCGGGCGAACGCGTACCCGGCCATCGACGCCACCACCAGCGTGCCGAGGGTGACCACGATGGCGATGTACGCGCTGTTGACGTACTGCCGCGCGAACGGCTGCATGGTGAACACGTCGTGCCAGGCCGAGAACGAGATGTGCCGCGGCCACAGGTTGCGGCCGAAGATGTCGGCGTTCGGCTTGAGCGAGCTGGTCACCATCCACCAGGTCGGGAAGACGAACGGCACGCAGAGGACGAGCAGAAGCCCGTACGCGAAGGTCTTAGCTCTCATGGAAGACCCACCTCTTGCGCAGCTGCCACTGGACGACGGTCAGGACGAGCACGATCAGGAACAGCAGGACGGACAGGGTGGCGCCGTAGCCGAAGGCGTGGAACTGGAACGCCTGCTGGTAGAGGTAGTAGACGAGCACCGTGGTGGACGTGCCCGGCCCGCCCTCGGTGAGCACCGCGATCTGCGCGAAGACCTGCAGCGACCCGACCACCGTGATGACCGAGGTGAGCAGGATGGTCGGGCTGATCAGCGGGAGCGTGATGCGGCGGAAGACGGTCCACGCCCCCGCGCCGTCGGTGCGGGCCGCCTCGTACAGCTCCTGCGGCACGCCCTGCAGCGCCGCCAGGAACAGCACCATGTTGAGCCCGACGTTCTTGAGGACCTGCACCACGATCACCGCCGCCATCGCGGTGCCGCCGGAGCGCAGCCAGTTCGGGCCGTCGATGCCGGCGAGGTCGAGGAACGAGTTGATGCCGCCGTTGTCCTGCAACATGAACCGCCACACGATGGTCCAGGCGACCAGCGACACCACCACCGGCGAGAAGAACAGCACCCGGAAGAAGGTGGTGCCGCGCAGCTTCTGGTTGAGCAGCACGGCCAGCAGCAGCGCCAGCGACAGGTTCAGGACCACCAGACCGGCCGAGAAGAACAGCGTCGCCCGCAACACCTTGGGGACGTTGGGGTCGTCGAGAAGCTGCCGGTAGTTGTCGGCGCCGCTGAAGGTGAACGTGTTCGCGAGCACGTTCCACTCGTGCAGGCTGTACCAGAAGACCAGCACGAGCGGAACGAGCACGAAGGCGGCGGCGCCGGCCAGCTGCGGGGCGATGAAGAGGTACGCGGTCAGCTTGTCCCGGCGCCGCAGCGTCCAAAAGCGAGCGGTCATTTCACCAGCAGCGGCTGGATCGCGCCGCACACGCCCTTGAGCACGGTGGGCACGTCCGCGTCCGCCTTCCACATCGGATCGAGCGCCGAGCGCACCGCCTGACCGATCTGAGCGCTGTTCGCGTGGCTGGGCTTGACCACCCCGGCGGAGATGCCGTCGATCACCACGGTCTGCAGCTGGTCGGCGCTGAGCAGCGGGTTGGACTTGGCCAGGGTGTCGGCGGTGAGCTGCGGGGTGCGCGGCGGCGGGAAGAACTGGGCGAGCTTGGCCGAGTTGGCGTCGTTGGTGAAGAACTTCAGGAACTCCTTGGCCGCGTCGGCGTGCTTGCCCTGCTTGAGCACGCCCACGCCGCCCTGGCCGATGACCGAGTACTTGCCCTTGGGCCCGGCCGGCAGCGGCACCAGGTCCCACTTGAACTTGGCGTCCTTGAGCAGCGAGGCCCGGGAGATCTGGGTGATGGTCATCGCGGACTCGCCGGCGAAGAAGTCGGCCGCGACACCGGGGCCGGGAATGGCCTTCTTCGTGAAGATCGCCTGGTGGATGAAGGTCATCGCGTCGACCATCGGCTGCTGGTCGAAGCCGCACGTCTTGCCGTCGTCCGACCAGGCCTGGGCGCCCCAGCCGTCGAAGATGGGCGCGAGGTTGGTCCAGTCCTTGTAGTCGAAGTCGCGCGGGACCAGGCCCTGCTTACCGGTCTTGGCCGCGGTCGCGGTGGCCACGGCGATGGCGTTGTCCCACGTCCATTCCGCGCCGGCGGGCAGCTTCTGGCCCGCCTTCGCGAGCAGGTCGGTGTTGACGAAAACCCCGAAAGGCGAGGTCGAGAACGGGTACGCGATGAGCTTGCCGTCCTGCCTCCACAACGCGGTCGCGGCCGGGGCGAGCTCGGACGGGTTCTCGATCGAGTCGTCCAGCGGGACGAGCGCCCCGGAGGAGACGAAGTCGGGCGCCGCGCCTTCGAGGATCCAGGCCAGGTCGGGCGCGTTGCCGCCGGCGATCTGCGTGGTCACCGTCGTCGTGTAGGTGTCGACCGGCAGCGCGTCGAACTGCACGGTCACGTCGGGGTGGGTCTGCTTGTACTCGGCTGCGATGTCGTTGAACAGCTTCACGTGCGCCTCGTTCGCCGACCACGTGGTCATCCGCAGGGTGACCGGGCCATCAGCGCTCTCGTCGCCACCGCCGCCGCAGGCGGCCACGGTACCGAGCAGGGCTATGGCGGCGAAGGCCGCTCTCAAACGCATGGGAGAAGTCCTTTCAGTAGCCGCTGACGTCGGGCCAGCGCAGCTCGACGCCGTCGGAGACAAGGCGTTCCTGGAAGTCGGCCAGCAGGGCCGGGGTGTTGCGGACCGCGCGGGGGTCGCAGCCGCGGTCCAGGCAGAAGGCGGCGAGCGCGCCCGCCACCTCGCCGGTGTTCCACTCGACCGGGTGCAGCCGGTGGGATCCGTTGGTGATGTGGGTGGTGCCGATGTTCTTGCCGGCCGGCAGGAGGTTCTCGACGCGCTGCGGCAGCAGCGCGCCGAGCGGGATCTCAAAAGGGCAGGAGCCCACGTCGATGTAGTTGTCACCGCCGGTCGACGGGTGCAGGTCGATGCGGTACATGCCGACGCCGATCGAGTCGGCGTGCGAGACGGCGCCCTTGTCGCCCCGCACCTCGAGGGAGAGGTCCTGTTCGGCGATGGTGTACTCGGCGCGGATGCGGCGGCCCTCGCGGATGTACGGGGCCATGGCCAGGCCGTCGCCGCCGCCGGTGACATCGCCACGCAGCCGCAGTCCGGGGAAGCCGGTGCCGCCGTCGGGGCGCGGCGCCTCGGTCTGGAGCCAGTACAGGACCGAGCGGGACAGCTCCCGGGCCTTCTCGATATGCGTCGCGGCGTCGCTCACGTCGACGATCGGCGCCTCGAAGTAGTCGATCATCGGCCAGTTGACCAGGCAGATGTCGCTGGCGTAGAAGCCGTCGGCGAAGTTGCGGCGGGCTGCGATACGGCGGAACGTCCACAGGTTCCCGTCGCCCGGGTTGCGTCGCTGGTCGGCCTGCACCAGCCACGGGTCGTCGTCCGGGTTCGGGGTGAAGCTGCGGGTGGACAGCTCGAGCGTGCGCGGGTTCGGCGTCTGCCAGGAGAGCATCTTGGCGCCCCAGAACGGGGGCTGGTAGTCGCGCCAGAAGTCGTACGAGGCCGGGCGGTCGATCGTGTGGTTCCCGTCCACGTGGTCGACCGCGAAGCAGACCGAGAACGCCTGCATGTTCATCGGGTCGGCGATGTCGGGCGCGCTCGGCTCGCCGGTCTCCGCGCGACTCTCGAACCCGGTGACGTACTCCGTGCCGGTCAGCGGGAGCAGCTCGCCGGTCTCGGTCGCGTCCAGGATGTACGGCCCGGTCAGCACGACGTCGCCACTTCGGGAGCGGACGGTCACCGAGGTCACGCGGTCGTCGTCGGTCGAGGCGGCGACCGGTGTCGCCGGCTGCAGCACGGTCAGCAGGCCCGAAGCCTGGTATGGCGCCAGCATCGACTGAAGCACGGCGACCGCGACCCGCGGCTCGTGGCACAGCCGGCTGACATGCCCGGCGCCGGGGTTCAGCCACCGTTCCCGGCGTGCCCGGTCGGTCAGCGGAAAGTGTGACCGGTAGTAGGCCCGGATCCCGTCCCGCAGCGCCCGATAGCTCGCCGTCACCCCGAACTGCTCGACCCAGCTGTGCTCGTCCGGCGGCACCGCCTGGCTGGTCAGCTGGCCGCCCAGCCACGCGTACTCCTCGGTCAGCAGCACCGACCGCCCGGCCCGCAGCGCCGCCAGCGCGGCCGCCACCCCGCCCAGGCCGCCCCCGATGACGACGACGTCCGCATGCAGCTCACGCACGGGCCACCGCCAGCGTCGTCCCGGCCACCGGCTCGCACGGCAGGATCCGTTGCGTCGCCACCGGGCCGGCGCCCACCGGCAGGCCGGCGCCACCCGGAAGACCGGCGCCACCCGGAACGCCGGCGCCACCCGATGGACCGCCGGCTTCCAGCAGGGCGGAGAGCACCTCGACGGCCTGCCAGCCCATCTCCTTGCGCGGGATACGGAAGCCGGTGAAGTCGATGTCGGTCGCGGCCGGCCGGGTCGGATCGCCCAGCGCCACGATCGACAGGTCCTCCGGCACCCGCAGTCCCCACTCGGCCGCCTGCTGAGCCAGCGCGACCCCGTCGGCGAACTCCTCCACGAAGACACAGGTCCTCGCCTCGGCGACGATCGCGTCCAGGTTGGGCAGCGGCAGATGACGGATTTCCGCCCCGGTCTCGGCGGCCGCGCCGGTGAAGCCGCGCATGCGGTCGGCGTGCGACTCCGGGCCGGTCGTCCCCTCCCCCACGTAGACCAGCCGCCGGTGGCCGCGCTCGACCGCCGCGCGCACCTGGGCGGCGGTCGCGCCCGGGTAGTCGGCGCCGACGTAGGGCACCGGGCCGCCGGCGTCGTCGCGCCGGCCGACGCTGACGAACGCCGGGCCCTCGGCGACCAGGCGGGCCAGCTCGGCCGAGTCGAGCCACTGTCCGAGCAGGATGCAGCCGTCGGCCAGCCGCAGCCGGTTGTCCTGGTGGAAGATGCGGCGGCGGCCGTCGACCACCGGGGCGCTGGTGAACAGCAGCAGGTCGCAGCCGATTCGCTCGGCGCACTCCTCGATTCCGACCAGGAACGGGTGGTAGAAGTCGCCCGTCCCGGCCGGAAACACCGACTCGTACGTGAAGACGCCGAGGATGCGGTTGTGCCGGGCGGCGAGCCGGCGGGCGATCGGGTCGGCCACATAGCCCGTACGGCGGATGGCCTCGAGCACCCGGTCGCGGGTCTCGGGCGCTATCCGCACGTCGCCGTCGTCCCGCCCGTTGAGCACCAGCGACACCGTGGCCTGGCTGACTCCGGTCATCCGGGCGATGTCCTGCTGGGTCACGCGTCGCGCCACCGGACCCCCTCGTTGTGCTGCGCTGATACGCATTAGCTGCGTGTGGCTCACATGGTGTGGCGGCGTGGAAGGTGAAGTCAAGGACTAATAGGTATTAGCAGCGAACTAATTCGTATTATCATCTTGACCCCCTCGGTAACGCTGCCGAAACTTCGACGCATGGTTGCTCGTCGAACTCTCTTCGCCGCCGCGGCCGGCGCCGCCGCCTCTCCCCTGCTGATCGCCGACCCCGCCCGCGCCGCCCTGCCACCCCTGACGGACCTCGATCCGGTGGCCCCCGACCGGCACGCCTTCGCCCCGGCCGAGCAGCGCTTCGCGCCCTATCTGGCCACGCTCGCCCCGCTGGTCGACGACATCAACGACACCGACGATCCGGCGCTCTACGGGCACTTCGGCGGCGGCTGGTGGCGCACGCCGAGCGGGCCGACCAACGCACGGGTGCAGGAGCACGTCTTCACGCTGAGCTGGTTCTACGCGTCGTCCCGCCGCTGGAACCCGTACTTTCACGACAAGGCGCTGCTGGCCGCGCTCGACGCCGCCATCGGGCACTACCTCTACCTGCAGCATCCGGACGGCTCGTTCCCCGAGTACAACGTGGACGAGCACGGCCTGGCGCCGACCGGTTTCGGCATCGGCTACCTGGCCAAGACCCTGCGAAACCTGCGCCAGGCGGGCGTGTTGCCGCAGCGGCAAACCCAGATCACCACCGCTCTGCGTACGGCGATGGGCTGGCTCCTGAATCCCGGCAACGCGATCTGGACGCCCCCGGTGCACTACGCCAACCAGGTCACGGCCGGGCTGGCGGGATCGGCGCTCGCGCTGACCCAGTTCAGCGATCCGGCGCTGCGGGCGCGGCTGGCCGAGCGGACGCTCTACCTGTCCCGGCACGGCCAGAGCCCGGCCGGCTTCTTCTACGAGCCGACCGGCATGGACGTCAACTACAACTTCGAGGTCATGCTGCCGGAGCTGGCCGAGTACTTCCGGCTCACCGCGAGCCCGGTCGCCGCCGCGATGGCCCGGCGGTTCGCCGACTGGTTCGGCCACGTGATGCTGCGCGAGCCGGACGGCAGCGGCTGGCTCACCTACTACGCGGTCTCCGCGCGCACGGCCGCCTCGGACTACGACGACGTCATCGGCGACACCGACCGGCAGACCCTCGGCACATCGTTCATCCCGGTCGTCCCGGCGCTCGCCGCCTTCTACACCTCGCGGGAGGGCAAAGCGGCGGCCCGCGCGCAGTGGGCAGCGCTTCCCGGCCCAGTGCCGGTGCTGGCCAAGCAGGACACCTCGCCGCGCATCATCACCCACGCGACGTACCCCGAGATGCTGCCGCCCGCGCTGGTCAAGCGGGCCGCCATCGCGCGGCTGCCCTACCTGCGGTCGCGGCGCTTCTGGGAGCTGCGCCGCGACAGCGTGACCAACCAGGACTACCTGTTCGTCCGCAAGCCCGGCTACTACTTCGGCGCGTTCTTCGGCGATCGCGCCTCGACCACGGTCAAGGGCGGAACCGGGTTCTTCTGGCATCCGGTCGCCGGCACGGTCATCCACGCCCAGCAGACCACGACCGGGTGCTGGGGCACGGTGCCCACCGGCGGGAACCCCGATTCCGCGGGGAACCTCGTGGCCGCGTACGGGAAGGACCGGGTCGACTACCGCACGCCCGACGCGAGAGTGACCACCGCGCTCACCCTGACCGACCGTTCGGTAAGGCGGACCGTGCGCGCGACGACCGCCGCGACCGAGCAGATCCCGCTCGTGCTGCGGCCCTCCGACACGGTCGCCTTCACCGACGGCACGCCGGTCGCCTACAACTCCACGGTTACGGCAACGGCCGACGGCTTGGTGCTGCGCCGGGCCGGGGCGACCATCGCCATCAGCTGGGGCGTCGCCCGCCGGGCCACCATCTCCACCTCCACGCGCACGTATCTGGCCGACGCGACGCGGCGCGTCCATGTGTTGCGCATCCCGCACGACGGCGACATCGACGTCACCATTACGGCATGACGCTGACACCACCGCCCTTCGATGCCGAGCTCGGCGCCGCGCTGCCTGCCATCCGGGCGGCGCGGCCCGCCCACCCGGACCTCGCCGCCATGCGGCGGCCGGTGCCCGGGCGCGAGCCGCCTTCCCTCGACGCCCTCGCCCGCGACGGCGCATTCCGGCTGCGCGAGGAGGGCGATCTGCTGTTCTGTGTCCCGGCCGGGCTGACCCGGCCGGGACCGGCGCTCTACTTCATCCACGGCGGCGGCATGGTGGCCGGCAACCCGCGCACCGACCTGCCGCCGATTCTCGACTGGGCGGACGAGCTCGGCATGGTCGCGGTGTCGGTCGACTACCGCCTGGCTCCGGAACACCCGCATCCGATCCCGGTCGAGGACTGCTACCGGGGGCTTCTCGCTGCCTCGGCCGCTCCGGAGATCGATGCCACCCGCATCGTCGTGGGCGGGGTCAGCGCCGGCGGTGGTCTGGCCGCGGCGGTCGCCCTGCTGGCGCGGGATCGTGGCGGCCCGTCATTGGCGGGACAGATGCTGATCTGCCCGATGCTGGACGACCGAAACGACTCGCTGTCGGCCCGGCAGATGGCCGGCCTCGGCGTCTGGGACCGGGAGTTCAACGAGTTCGGCTGGGACGCCCTGCTCGGCAACGCGCGCGGCGGGCCGGATGTCTCGCCCTACGCGGCGCCGGCCCGGGCAGAGGACCTGAGTGGGCTCGCACCGGCCTATGCGGACGTCGGCTCGGCCGAGACGTTCCGCGACGAGGACGTCGCCTACGCCGGCCGGATCTGGGCCGCCGGCGGGCAGGCCGAGCTGCACGTGTGGCCGGGCGGCTTCCACGGCTTCGACGGGATGGTTCCCGAGGCCGCCCTGTCGCTCGAGGCGCGGCAGGCCCGGCTGGCGTGGCTGCGCCGGACGCTGGGCCCGGTCTCGTGACCCGGCCACGCGCCGCGCGGCGGGGCACACACGCGGCCCGGGCACACACGTGCGGCTGGGCGGGCTCGTTGACGTGCGCGAGGTCGGGCAGGCCCTCGGCCAGCACCAGGAGCAGCAGTGGGACGGTGACGATCCGGGCGGCCTTCGCCGACCATTGCGGCAGGGTGACGTCGCGGGCGAGCCGCACGAGGCCGGTGACGAACCCGGCCGCGAGGATCGCCAGGCAGATGGTCGGCCAGAGGATCAGCCGGCCCGGCGTGCGGGTCTTTCGGCCGAGAAGGTGTCTAAGCCTTCAAGAGCATCCGGCCCGAAAGGGCAATCCTGCCCGCTTCGCGTTGAAACGATCACACGCCCGGACCTAGCCTGTAATCACGTTTCACATTGAAACGTGTCAATACCTCGCTCCCTACGAGGAGAAACAGGATGGCCGTAAAACGCCTGGTCGCCGCGTTCGCGACGATCATCACCGCCCTCACCGTCCTCGGCACCCCCGCGATCGCCGCCGCGCCCACCGGCCTCGACGCCGCGCACTGGATCTGGTACCCGGAGGGCGATCCGGTCCAGTCCGCTCCGGCCGCCACCCGCTACCTGCGCCGCGTCTTCACCGCGCCGGCCGGCCCGTACACCGACGCCCAGCTGGTCGTCACCGGCGACGACACGGTGGACGTGTGGCTCAACGACACCTACCTGGCCGGCTCGGCCCGGGTCACCGACGCGTGGCGCCAGGCCCGCTACGTCGACCTGGCCGCGGCGCTGCGGCCCGGCGGCAACACCCTGCGCGTCGCCGTGCGCAACACCAGCGCCGGGCCGGCCGGGCTTCTCGGCCATCTCCGGGTCGCCTCCGCGGCGGGCACGGCCGACCTGGTCACCGACGGCGCGTGGCAGGCGGCGACCGGCATCCCCGAGACCTGGGTGGCGGCCCGCGACCTGGGCGCGTACGGCGCCGGGCCGTGGGCGCGCAACGTCGCCGCGCCCGATGTCACCGCCGCCTCGCCGGTCACCGTGACCGGGCTGACCACCGAGCGCCGCACCAACCCAGTCGGCGTCGACGCCGCCAGACCGCGGTTCGGCTGGCGCCTCGCGGTCACCGCCAACGCCCCGATGCAGGGCCGCTATCAGATCACCGTCGGCACCTCGCCCGGAGCGGCCGACGTGTGGGACAGCGGACAGGTCGCCTCGGCTCAGAGCGTGGACGTCTCCTACGGCGGACCGGCGCTGATCAGCAACCGGACCTACCACTGGCGGGTACGGATCGGGGACGCGCAGGGACGGCTCAGCCCGTGGAGCGCGCCGGCCACCTTCGACACCGGGCTGTTCGACCCGGCCACCGAGTGGCAGGCGAGCTTCGTCGGCGCGCCGGCAAACGCGAACCTCACGGGCGCCTCGTGGATCTGGTATCCCGAGGGCGACCCGGCCACCTCCGCACCGGCCGCCACCCGCTACTTCCGGCGCACGTTCGACCTGGCCGCGGCCGGGACGGCGGCGCTGGTGGTGACCGGCGACGACACCGCCGACGTGTGGCTCAACGGCGCGAAGGTCAGCGCTTCCCGGCGGGTCACCGACTCGTGGAAACGCGCCACCACCGTCACCGTTCCCACCCGCGCCGGCGGCAACACGCTGGCGATCGCGGCCACCAACACCACCGCGAGCCCGGCCGGCGTGATCGCCAAACTCGGCGCGGTCGTCACCGACGGCTCGTGGAAGGCTTCGACCAGCGGACCGTCCGGCTGGGAGCAGCCCGGCTTCAACGATGCGGCGTGGCCGGCCGCCGTCGCGACCGCCACGCTCGGCGGGGGCCCGTGGGGCAACCAGGTCTCGGTCACGAACCCCACGCCGTACGTGAGCAAGGGTTTTGATGTCGGAAAGCCGGTCGCCCGGGCCAGGCTGTTCGCCACCGCGCTGGGCCTGCACGAGACCTATCTGAACGGCGCGAAGGTGAGCGAGGAACGGCTGGCGCCCGGCTGGACCGATTACAACAAACGCCTGCAGTACCGCGAGTACGACGTGACCGCGCGGCTTCGCACCGGCGGCAACACTCTCGGCGCGCTGCTCGGCAACGGCTGGTACTCCGGCAACATCGGCTTTGCCGGGAGTCAGCGCTACGGCGCCTCACCCTGGTATTCGGCCAAGCTCGCCATCGAGTACGCCGACGGCACGCGCGGAGGTGCGTACCGATGGAAGCTGGACCGCGGCGCCGAGCGTGATCGTCGCCGACGACCTCTACCACGGCGAGGACCAGGACGCCCGGATCGGCGGCGCCGCCGGGGTGCCGGTGACGATCCGGACCGCCCCGCTGCCACACCTGGTGGCGCAGGTCGATCCGGGCGTCACCGTGCAGCAGGAGTTCCGGCCACGCTCGATCACCCAGCCCGCTTCGGGCGTCTTCATCGCGGACATGGGCCAGAACTTCGCCGGCTGGAACCGGCTGCGGGTGACCGGGCCTGCCGGCACGAAGGTCACCCTGCGGCACGGCGAGATCCTCAACGCGGACGGCACGCTCTACACCGCGAACCTGCGCGCCGCCCAGGCCACCGACACCTTCACGCTGGCCGGGACCGGCGCGCCCGAGGTCTTCGAGCCGCACTTCACGGTGCACGGCTACCGGTACGTCGAGATCACCGGATTCCCGGGCACGCCCACCGCCGACAGCATCACCGGGCTGGCGGCTTGGACGGCTTCCTCCCCCACCGGCACGTTCACCTCCAGCGACGCCTTGGTGAACCAGCTGCAGCAGAACATCCTGTGGGGCGCGCGCTCGAACATGCTCTCGATCCAGACCGACTGCCCGCAGCGCGACGAACGGCTGGGCTGGACCGGGGACATCGCCGCTTTCGGCGCGACGTCGACGTTCAACTTCGACACCCACGGGCTGCTGACCAAGTTCGTCGACGACCTGGTGGACGCGCAACGGGCGGACGGCGCGTTCACCGACGTGGCGCCGGCGGTCATCGACGGCGCCGGCAAGGCCGGCTGGGCGGACGCGGGCGTGATCGTGCCCTACACGATCTGGCAGCGCTTCGGCGATCTCGCCGTGGTCGACCAGCATTTCGCGGCCATGGCGCGGTACGTGGACTACCTGCGGTCGACCGCGGGCGCCGATCTGATCCGCAACCAGGACACCTTCGGCGACTGGCTGAACGTCGACGACGGCACGCCCAACGACGTGTCCAGCACGGCGTTCTTCGGCTGGTCGGCGCGGCTGGTCGCGCGGATGGCGGCGGCCACCGGACGGACCGCCGAGGCCGCATCGTACGGCGCCCTGGCCGACCAGATCGCGGCCGCGTTCACCGGACGCTTCGTGGCGGCCGATGGCACCGTGGGCAACAACAGTCAGACCGGGTACGTGCTGGCGCTCGCCTTCGGCCTGGTGCCGTCCGCGCGGCACCAGGCGGTCGCCGACAAGCTGGCGGCCAAAGTGGACGCCCGCGGCGGCCATCTGTCGGTGGGCTTCATGGGCGTGGAGAACCTGTTGCCGGTGCTGGCCGACCACGGGCACGCCGACACCGCGTACCGGATCCTCCAGCAGCCGGGATATCCCGGCTGGGGCTACATGAGCTCCCGCGGCGCCACCACGATCTGGGAGCGGTGGGACGGCATCCGCACCGACGGCTCGCTCCAGGACCCCGGCATGAACTCGTTCAACCACTACGGGCTCGGCTCGGTCGGGGACTGGCTCTACCGCGGGGTGGGGGGCCTCGGCCCGGCCGCGCCGGGCTACCGGCAACTGCTCATCGATCCCCGGCCCGGCGGCTCGCTCACGGCCGCGTCGTCGTCGCTCCAGACCGCGTACGGGACGGCGAGCTCGTCCTGGACCCGGAGCGGCGCCACGCTGACCCTGCGGGTCGTCATCCCACCGAACACGACCGCGACCGTGCGGCTCGCGGGATCGGTCTCCCCTCCGGCCGAGGCAGTGCCGCAGGGGCCGGGCAGCTACGCGCTGCCGTCCGGCAGCTACACCTTCGTCGCAGCCTGAGGACTGCAGGGCCGGCCGCACCGAAATGCGGCCGGCCCACAGGCTCATCCCGAGATGACCGCCGAGGCAGCGCGGTCCACACGTTCGACGATCTCCGGGCGCAGGAGGGTCTGCGGCGGATCGACCAGGCCGGTCACCCGCAGCAGGGCCGCGGCCAGGTCGGCGTCCTCCGTCCCGGCCAACTGCAACCGGCGAAGATAGTCCGGTGTGAGCGGAGAGGCCGTCAGCGCCGGGCCGGTCACGCCGGGAAGCGCCAGGTCGGCGCCGACGGCCATCCGCCACGGCGCCTCCAGGCTCTGGGCGACGGCCCCGAAATAGCGGTACGGGTCGGGCTCGCCACCGTGGCTCAGCTCGTCGCCGAGGGCAGCGGCATTCATCGCCGCGACGGACATGCCCTGGCCGTACACCGGGTTGAAGCCACAGGTCGCGTCGCCGGCGACGAGCAGGCCGGCGGGGAACCGCCGCAGGTGGTCGTAGCGGTACCGCACGTACGCCGGGAACCGGAACGTCATCGGTTCGCCGAGAGGTTTCGCCGCGCGGAGGACGTCGTAGGTGTCCGGCGTGGCCAGCGTCTGCGCGTACGCCGGGAGCTCGTCGTGGGTGACCGGGGGCCGCTCGCCCTGCACCCCGGCGAGCGTGATGAGGACCCGCCCGCCCTCCAGGCGCTGCATCACCGAGCTGCGCAGCTGCCCGGGGAAGCGGGGTGAGACGACGATCAGGTCGTCGCCGAAGAGCTCGTCCGGCGTCGTGAGCAGACACGAGGTGTACGCCAGATCGATGGCGACCCGGTCGGCCGGCGGCGCGTCGTAGCCGAGCTCGGCCAGCCATCGCGGCGTCCGGGAACCGCGGCCGGTGACGTCGACGACAAGGTCCGCCGGCACGACGCGCGAGCCGCCACCGTCGCGGTCCGCCACGGTGGCGCCGGTGATCCGGTCCCGGTCGTCCGAGGCGCACAGGCCGGTGACGTCGTACCCGTCGAGGATCTTGACGTTGGGCAGGGCCCGCACCCGTTCCCGGATGGTCCCCTCCAGCAGCGGCCGGCTGGCCGACAGGGCGGTCAGTCCGGTGGCCGTGCGCCGCAGCGGCAGCCCGTTGAGGTACCAGCGGACGTCGGCCAGGATGTCGCCGGTCAGGCCGCCGGCGGAGGTCACCTGCGCGGTGAAGCCCGGCAGCAGGCCCTCGATGATCCGCAGACCGCCGGGCAGCATGCCGTGGACGTGCTGCCCGTGCGGCACACCGCGCGCCGGTGGGTCGCCGCCGTGGGCAGGCGGTCTCTCTCGACGATCGTGACGGCGCCGTAGCGGTCCGCCAGGACGCGCGCGGCCAGGAGGCCGGCGATGCTGCCGCCGAGGACCAGCGCGTGCCTTCCGGTGATTCCGGACATTTGTCGTTATTCCCCTCGTGTCTCACTCGTCAGACGAAGGCTGACGGCGTTTCCCGAGGCTGACAGCGCCCGGCGATTCCGGCATCGGTCCTGCCGTGCATGCGACATGCCATGCATGAGGCCGCCGGCGACGAGGCCGGGCGTGGGGCAGCGTCTCGCGAGCTGCCCCACACCTCAGAGCTCTCCGATTACAGCGAGAGCGCCCAGCTGTCGAGATATCCGGTGTCGATCGAGGCGGCGTCCTGGACGCGCAAGGTCCAGGTGCCGTCCGGCGCCTCGCCGGCCAGGTTCACGGTGTAGGTCTGGTTGATGTTGTCGGTGCTGCCGCCGGCCCGGTTGTGCAGGACGTAGGCGGTGCCGTCCGGCGCGATCAGGCTGACCACGAGGTCGCCGATGTAGGTGTGGACGATGTGCACCTCGACCGCCGCGGCCGTCGAGGGGGTGGCGGCGCAGTCGGTGAGGGCGATGGTGCTCTGCACCGTGGTGTTGTCGGGGATGGCGACGTCGGCGCCGTTGCTGCCCGCGCATCCGGGCGCGCTGTTGACGCCGACGGTGAGCGCCGCCGCCCGGGTGATCGACGTGGCGGCGGCGGTGATGGTGACCGGCGCGCTGCTGCGGCTCGCCCCGGCGGCCACACTGACCGTGACCGTGGTGGACTCGCCGGCGGTGACCGTGGCCGGCTCGAACGACACGGTCACGCCGGCGGGGGTGGCGCCGGCCGTGAAGGTGACCGCCTCGGCCTCGCCGTTGACCAGCGCGGTGCTCGCGGTCAGCGTGACCGACGCGCCGGGGTCGACCGCCACGGTGGACGCCGACAGGGTGAGGGCGAAGTCGTTGCCGGTGGAGCAGTAGTCGTCGCCGGCCACGTTCACCGCGGTCCAGGCGGCCCGCACAGCCTTGTACTCGGTGCCGCAGAACCCGTACAGGTCGGCGGCGGCCGACAAGGTGTAGCCGCGCGCCGCGGCGTAGCTGGTGCTGGAGACGAAGTAGCTGTCCAAGGCCCGGAACCAGATCGCCGCGGCTTTCTCGCGGCCGATGCCGGTGACCGGCTCCGCCGCGCCGCAGAGAGGCGATGTTCCGTACGGGGTGACGCCCGTGCCCTCGGCGAGGTCGAAGAAGAAGTGGTTGGCGACGCCGGACGAGTAGTGCACGTCGACGTTCTTGGTGGTGCTCGACCAGCAGCCGTGCGACGAGCCGTCGAGGGTGGGGTTGTACATGTACCGCAGCGGGCTGCCGTTGCCCCTGATGTCGATCTTCTCGCCGATGTCGTAGTCGCCCGAGTCGGCGGCGCTGTCCGCGTAGAACTCCACCATGCTGCCGAAGATGTCGCTGGTGGCCTCGTTCAGGCCGCCCGGCTCGCCGGAATAGGTGAGCCCGCCGGGCACCACGTTCTCGGTGACGCCGTGCGACATCTCGTGCCCGGCCACGTCCAGCGCGACGAGCGGCTTCGCGTTGCCGGTGCCATCGCCGTAGGTCATCTGGCTGCCGTCCCAGAACGCGTTGACGTACGCGTTGCCGTAGTGGACCCGGGACGGCACGCCGGCGCCGGTGCCGAAGATGCCGTTGCGGCCGTGCACGTTCTTGAAGTAATCGAACGTCGTGGCCGCCCCGAAGTGGGCGTCGACGGCGGCCGAGGCGCGGTCGCTGTTCGCGCCCGTGCCCCAGACGTTGTCGGCATCGGTGAATGTGGCGCACGTCCCGGACGTCCGGTTGTTCATGTCGCAGGTGTAGCCGTTGCCGCGTACCGGATCGGTGAGGCTGTAGGCGCTGTCCGAGAGCGTCGTCTCGACCGCGACCGGCCCGGCGTAGATGCTGTTGCCGGCGCCCGCGACGGTCTCGATCTCGTCGTACGAGCCGGTGACCGTGCCGGTGCGGGCGTCGCTGATGACATGCAGGCGGGACGGGGTCTGCCCGTCCGGCCGCCGGCCGCTGACCACGGTCTCCCAGGACAGCACGCCGGCGCCGCGGCCGGCGTCGACGAAGAGCTCGGGGTCGCCGGTGCTCGTCGCCTTGCCGGTGAACGCGGCGGTGGCCGCCCGGCGGGCCTTGGCGGCGGTGACCGCGGGCGTGGTGTTCAGCGACAGCGGCGCGGCGAGGCCGACCGAGCTGCCGGTGTACGTGCCCTTGGCGTCGACGCGGACGACCAGGTCGCCGCCGTAGACGCGCAGGCCGTCGTAGGTGCGGGTGTAGCGGACCACGCCGCGTCCGGCGGCGTCGGCCTTGCTGCTGTAGACCCGGTAGGCGTCCTGGGGCGAGGTTCTGACGGCGGCGGGGTGCTGGGCGAGCGCCCGGCCGGCGGCGGCGATCAACGACGATTCCGGAGCGACGGGCGGTGCGGCGGACGCGGTTGTGGCGGTCGCCGCCAGCCCTCCGCCGGCCAGCGCGATGACGCCGGCCAGCGCGATTGCGGTTCTCACGAACTTCCTCCCACGAATTAGGAAGTAGACATCTATTGATGTCGATCCTTCTAGGTCCGTGAGAGTTGTGGTTAGACGCTCGTAAATTCTTGGCCCCTATTTCACCTCGATCGTCCCTTTCATGAAGGGGTGGATCGAGCAGTGGTAGGCCAGGGTGCCCGCGGTCGCGAACGTGTGCTCGTAGGTCTGCCCGGCGCCCATCGGCTGGGACGTGAACGAGTTGTCGTCTGCGGTGACCGTGTGATCGGTGGAGTCGTCGAACTTCCAGGTGACCGACGTCCCCGGGGAGACGGTCAAGGTGGGCGGGGTGAAGGCGAAGTTGCCGATCTCGACTGTGGACCCGCCCGCGGCCGATGCCGGCCCGGCCGCCGACGCCCCGGCCGAGGCCGGAGCGGGTGTGGCGGTCGCCGACGGCGTGCCGGATGAGCTCGGGCAGCCGGACATGGCGCCGGCCACCACGAGCAGGGTCGCGGCCACCAGCAGACGACGGCTGGGCGTGAACGATGCTGTTGTGCCACTCATGGGAACCTCCCGCAGCGTGGTGCTGGAATATCGAGAGGCCACCGGCCGGGGCTGTGCGGCTGACGCTACGCGCAGATTCCGCGCCCGGCAGCTTGAGCAGGCGTGACGTCGAACCCATCCGGCGGGTGTCCCGCCGGTGAGCAGGCCATGATCGCGGCCTGCTCACCGGCGGGATCGAGCACTACGGCGCGGTGACCGTGAAGGGCAGCTCGACCCTGGTCGCCGAGTCGGCGCCGGACAGCGTGATGCCGGTCCGGCCCGGCGTCGCCGCTCCCGGCACGCTCACCGTCTCGCCCGACACGACACCGTCGGCGTTGGCCTGCAGGGTCGTGGCGGTGAGCCCGTCACCGAAGGTGCCGGTGACGGTCTCGTTGGGCGCGAACCCGGAGCCGTCGACGGTGACGGCCGTGCCGCGCGGTCCGGCGGTGACCGACAGGGTCGCCTCCGGCTGGTATGCGGGCGGCGCGGGCTGCTCGGCCACCTTGGCGGTGGTCGAGGTGGCGGCCTGCGTCGCCGACTTGGCCACCGTCACCGTGAAGGTGGCGGTGCCGCTGGACAGCGTGTCCCACGCGGTGACGTGCACCGTGTAGGCGCCCGGCTGGGCGTACGTGTGCGTCCCGCTGATCGCGCCGGAGCCGTCGACGACGGCGTCCGACGGAACCGTGCCGTCGCCCCACTGGACCCGGGCGTGGTAGCCGGCGACGCCGCCGGTCACCGACCCCAGATCGGCGGAGAGCGCCTGCCCGGCGGTGGCCGCCTGGTCCTTCGCGGCCGTCACGGCCAGCTCGGGGCCGGGCGTGCCGTCGTCGGCGACGGCGAACACGTGGATCCGGCCGGCCGAGCCGGGGTCACCGGTCTGCGCCGGCAGGGTCACCGAGACGAGCGTCTTGCCCTCGGGGATCTGGTACGGCGCGGTGGCGAACAGGAACGGCTGCGCGGCGTCCCGGCTCGTGCCGAGAAGCCGGTACGCGGTCCGGGCAACGATGATGTTGCCGTACGAGGGCGTGCCGTTGGGGTTGCCACCGAGGGTCCAGTCGCTCATCTGGATCGGAATCGTGGCGGTGCTGCCGTCGCTGAACTTCGCCGTGCCGGTCGTGCTCTGGTTGCCCTGGGTGCCGGCGCCGATGAACGAGATGCTCTTGGCGTCGGCGGGCAGGTCGAGCACGATCGTCCGGCCATTGCCGGTCGCGTCGTCCGGCTGCCCGGCCGGGGTCGCGGGCAGCGTGAACTGCAACGCGGTCCCGGGCACCTGCGTCCGCTTGCCCTGGGTCACGCCGCCCGCCGCGAGCGCGGCCCGCGAGTACGCCCAGTTCTTCGCGTCGCAGTTGGCCGCGAGCACACCCTCGTCACCGATGCAGACGGCGTCGAAGGCGGCGACGAGGCCGGATTCCGGCACGTAGGCCACATCGACGCCGACCGTGGCGGAATCCTGGCTGGTCCCGTCGGTCACCGTCACCGAGGCTTGATAAAACCCGGGTTTCGCGTACGTGTGAGAGCCGCTCACGCTGTACACCGCTCGCGAGCTCAGCGCCGTCGTGCCGGCCGTGACCGGCGTGCCGTCGCCCCAGTCCACTGTGGTCTGGTACCCGCTCGCGGCGCCACCGGTGACAGTCGCCAGCGGGACGGAGACCGCCGCGCCGGCCCGCGCCGGCACGTCGGCCGAGGCGGTCACCGTGACCGCGCCGCCGCCGAGCTGGACGTCGCCGCCGGCGAGCAGCTCGATCTCGGCCAGGTTCGCCTGCTCCGCGCCGGTGGACCCGGTGACGACCAGGCGGAACTGCTGGAAGCGACCAGGCCGGTCGATCTTGAATGGCCGGGTCTGGTTGCGCCACGCGAACGTCTCGCCGCTGCGGGAGTCGACCGTGGTCCACTTGATCCCGTCGCGGGAGCCCTGCAGCTTCCAGTCGGCCGGATCGCCGGCCTTGGCGCCCGAGGTGAGGGTGTAGTAGGTCGGCGCCTGCTTGTCCCCGCGGTACGCCCAGCTCACCTGCGGCGTGCCGGAGGTGAAGGCCATCTGCGTGACCGACGAGTCGTCGAACAGCTTCGCCGCGTCCTGCCCGCCGGTCGCGGTGGCGGTGCCGAGACCCGGGCCGGTGGTGTCCTGCAACGGCTTGGGCACGTCGTTGCCCTTGGTCAGCGACTCCGGCGCGTCGTTCTTGCCGGTGCCCCAGGACGACGGGTTCGGGCCCATCCGGAACTCGATGGCGCCGCCGCGGTCGAAGACCGACGAGTCGATCGAGACGCCGCGCTGCGTCCTTCCGTTGACGGCCACGCTCTGCACGTACACATTCTTGGTGCTGTTGTTCGTAGCCTTGACGACGATGTCGCCCGACTTGCGGTGAACGGTCATCTGGCTGAACTGCGGCGAGCCGATGACCCAGTTGTCCGAGCCGTTCTGCAGCGGGTAGAGGCCCAGCGAACTGAGGATGTACCACGCCGACATCTCGCCGTTGTCCTCGTCGCCGAGATAACCCTGGCCGATCTCGCTGCCGACGTAGAGCCGGCGCAGGATCTCCCGCACGATGGACTGCGTCTTGGCCGGCGCGCCGGCGTAGTCGTACATGTAGGGAATGTGGTGTGAGGGTTGGTTGCTCATGCCGAGCTGACCCATGCGGACCGCACGCGCCTCGAGCATCTCGTGGATCGTGCCGTTGTACCCGCCCGGGTGGTCGGCCTTCTCCGGCGTCGCGAAGAACTCGTCGAGCTTCTTCCGCAGCTCCTTCTGCCCGCCGTAGAGGTTCGCCAGACCCTGACCGTCGTGCTGGGCCGTGAAGGCGTAGTTCCAGCCGTCGGTCTCGGTGTAGACGCCACCCCAGTCCAGCGGGTCGCCCTCGAGGAAGGCGCCGGCCGCGTTGCGTCCCTGGAAGAACTCCGTCTTGGAGTCGAACAGGTTGACGTAGTTGCGGGCGCGCTCGAGGAAGTACTGCGACTCCTCCTTGAGCTGGTCGCGCCGCGCCTTCGGCGTGCGCGGGTCCTTGGCCAGCGCCGCGCCCATGTTGCCGATGCCGTAGTCGTTGATGAAGCCCTCGAGGGCCCACGACACCGACTCGCCGGTGGAGGTCGGCGTGTAGCCGAGGAACAGCGAGGTCTCGATGCCCTTGCGGCCGACCTCGCCGCGCCCGGAGGCGACCGTCGCGTCCTTCACCGCCGCGTCGTAGGCCGCGAGCGGGTCGGGCAGCTTGACCCCGTTGAGGTACGCCTCGGCCAGCGCGACGTCCGCGCTGGTGCCGGTCATCAGGTCGGCGTAGCCGGGCGACGACCAGCGGGCGATCCATCCGCCGTCGCGGTACTGCTGGACGAACCCGTCGGCGATCTTGGCCGCGATGTCCGGGTAGAGCAGCGAGTACGCCGGCCACACCGTGCGGTAGGTGTCCCAGAACCCGTTGTTGACGTAGATCTGGCCGTCGACGAGCTTCGCCCCGGTCGTGGTCGGGGTCGACGCGCCGGTCGCCGGCGACACCGGGCTCGCGTACTGCCAGTGCGGCGCCTTGGCGGTGCCGGTGTTCTCCGCCTGCGAGTTCGGGTACAGGTTCAGCCGGTAGAGGTTCGAGTAGAGCGTGACCAGCTGCGTCTCGGTCGCGCCCTTCACCTCGATCCGGCCCAGGCGGTCCTTCCAGGCCGCGGTCGCGGCGGCGTGGACCTGGTCCAGGCTCTTGCCGGTGACCTCCAGATCCAGGTTGCGCTTGGCCTGGTCGAGCGAGATGAACGACGTCGCGAACCGCAGAGTCACCGTCGGGCTCGCGCTCGCCGCGAGGTCGAAGGTGGCGGAGGCGGCGGCCGTCGCGGTCGGCGCGCGGTCGAACGTGCCGGAGTAGAACATCCGGCTACGGCCGGCGGACAGGCCGCTGCCGTTGTCGACCCAGCCGGTGACGGTGCCGTCCGTGCCGACGGTGAACGTGCCGTTCCAGAAGACGAGGCTGCCAGTCGCACTGCCAGTCGGATACGTGAACTGCATGACGCCGCCGTGGTCGGTCGGCGACATCTGCGCGGTCAGGCCGTTCTGGGTCTTGACGCTGTAGAAGTCAGGCCGGGCGATCTCGTCGTTGTGGCTGAAGGCGAGCGCGCGGCTGCTCGGCTGCCCGGTGAGGGAGCCACCGGCCGCCACCGGCATGACCGACATCTGGTTGCGGTCGCCCATCCACGGGCTGGGCTCGTGCGAGATCGCAAGACCCTGCAGCATGGTCAGGTTGGCGGCGCTGTTGTCCCGCTGGTACACGTACTCCCACGAGTCCGACGTGGCGTTGGTGACCGGCGTCAGGAAGTTGAAGCCGTTCGGCACCGCCGAGATCGGCAGGTTGTTGCCGCGCGAGAACCCGCCGGAGGCGTTGGTACCGCGGCGCGTGTCGACGTAGTTGGTGAGGGCGGAGCCGTCGATCGGCGCCGGCGTGCCCACGACGGCGAGGTCGTCGATCCAGCCCTGGAAGCGAGTCGCGGCGGTGGCGCCGGGGTTGTCGTAGGCGAGCAGGATGCGGTCGATCGTCTTGCCGTTCGCGACGGCGCCGATGTCGGACTGCACCGCGTTCCACTCGTCGGCGAACAACGCCTTCGACGTGCCCTGCCCGGCGGCCGTCAGCGCGTTGCCGTGCTGGTCGACCGGGGACCGCCTGCTGAGGTAGCTGCCGTCGGTGAAGTGCAGATCGACGGCCGCGTACGTGGACGGGTACTGCAGGTTCTCCCCGGTGAGCTCGGGGAAGATCTTGTAGGTCAGCCGGGACTTCGGTCCGACCGGGATGTTGACGTCGAACAGCTTGTTCGTCGCGTACGAGCGCCCGTCGGTCTGTGCGCCGCCGGCGTACCGCAGCGAGGCCACTCCGGTGAACCCGGCGTTGGGCTTCTGGTTGGAGCCGCGGTTGGGACCGGCGCCGACGACGGCGACCATCGGGGTGGCCGGTGGCAGCACGTTCGAGCCGTCGCTGATGTCCCAGTCCGCGAGCTGGATGATCGAGTCGCCCGAGTTCGCGGTGATGTTCAGCCGGTACCAGGCGTACGCGGTGGTGTTGGTGAAGCTGTAGACATTGGTCGCGAACCGGCCGGCGTAGGTCTGGCCGGTCCGGGTGTCCAGATCGGTCCACGCCGCGCCGTCGTTCGACCCCTGGAGGGTGAAGTCCTTGGGGTCGCGGCCCGCCGCGTCGTTCGCCGAGGTCAGCGAATACTTCGCGACGGCGACGGGCGCGGCCAGCTGGTAGGTGACCCAGCCGGTCCGGGCGAACGCCAGCCACTTGGTCGACGAGTCGCTGTCCTTGAGCTTGACGGCGGTCTCGCCGGGCGGGTTCTCGGCGCTCGCGGTCACCGCGCTGACCTGCTTGAGCACGCTGCCGGGCAGGGCGGCGCCGGCCGATCCGGTCAGGTTGCCCTGAATCGGCTTGCCCTGGGCGTCGACCTCGGCGGTGGTCGCGGCGGGCTGCGGGTCGGCGGTCTCGAACGAGGAGCTGAAGCCGCCGGGGGTGACCGCGGCGTTGGCCGCCGTCGGGGCGGCCAGCAGTCCTAGTGGCATCAGGAGGACGAGGGAGGCAGCGAGCGGGCCGCCAATCAACTTCATGCACAACTCCAGGGGGGAGCAGGCGCCCGGAGGGCGCCCGGGTCAGAGATCGTCAGCCTCGCGTCCACTGACAACGTTGTCAAGAAAGGATCTGGAAATCTCCTGGAAATGAGGGGCCACCGGCCGGGTGCCGGCGGCGCGTGTGGATGGCCACACTTATTTGCCGGTAAACGGCTCAGCATCGGGGCAATTCATCCACTACGGGCGAAAAATCCCCTGAAGCCCGTTTGATCTAACCCGTTAACCTGGCCGCCGTGCCTTTCGCCAAACGCTTCCGTGAACGCCATCCGCTGACGAATCTGAGCTCCCTGCTGATGTGCGGGTTGCTCGCGGGAGTGGTGCTGGCCGCCGCCTCGTTCCCGGCGGTGGCGTTGTCGGGGCTGGCGGCCAAGGCGGGCGCCGAGGGCTTCTCCGAGCTGCCCAGCGAGATCAAGCAGCAGACCTCGCCGCAGATGAGCCGGATCTACGCCTCGGACGGCAAGACCCAGATCGCCGTCATGTACGACGAGTACCGCAGCGACGTGCCGCTGAAGGACATCGCGGTGACCATGCAGAACGCCATCGTCGCGGCCGAGGACCACAAGTTCTACCAGCACCACGGCGTCGACTTCAAAGGCCTGGCCCGGGCGTTCGTGAACAACCAGAACGGCGGGGACCAGCAGGGTGCGTCGACCCTGACCATGCAGGTCGTGCGCATGTCGCTGACCTACTCGACGACCAGCGCGTCCGAGGTCGTGGCCGCCACCGCCAAGACGAGCGAGCGCAAGGTCGCCGAGATGAAGTACGCGCTGGAGCTCGAGAAGCAGCTCACCAAGCAGCAGATCCTCGAGCGCTACCTGAACATCGCGCCGTTCGGCAACCGCGCCTACGGCATCTACGCGGCCAGCCAGGTCTACTTCGGCAAGAAGCCCAAGGATCTCGACGTCGCGCAGGCTGCGCTGCTGGCCGGCATGGTCAAGGGCACCTCGCTGTTCGACCCGACCACGAAGGACGGTTACCCGAAGGCCAAACAGCGCCGCGACTACGTCATCAACGACATGCAGTCGCTCGGCTTCGTCACGACCGACCAGGCGGCGAAGGCCAAGGCCGAGGTGGTTCCGCGCACGACCAGGCCGGTAGGCAACGGCTGCACCGACGTGTCCCGCAACGAGTGGGGCTTCTTCTGCGACTACTTCCAGCGGTGGTGGATGAGCCAGCCGGCCTTCGGCGTCAACTCGTACGAGCGGGAGCGCCGGCTCCGCAGCGGCGGCTACAAGATCGTCACGACCCTCGACATCGACGCGCAGAAGGCCGCCCGCAAGCGCATCCTGCAGCAGCGCAAGGACGACTCGGTCAACGCCCTGCTGCTCGCGGCCGTGCAACCGGGCACCGGCAAGGTGCTGGCGCTCGCGGCCAACCGCAAGTTCAAACTGCCGACCGCGGCGAACCCGAACCCGCTCTCCTCCGACCCGGCGAAGAAGAAGGCCGGCGCGCGGGCGACCTACCCGAACACCACCAACCCGATCATCACCGGCGGCGGCGACATCAACGGCTACCAGGCCGGCTCGGTGTTCAAGATGTTCACCATGGTCGCCGCGCTCGAGAACGGCGTCGGGCTCGACTTCACGATCAACACCACGCCCCGGTACGTGTCGCCGCTCTACCTCGATTCCGGGGCGCCCGCGGCCTGCGGCGGCCACTACTGCCCGTCCAACTCCAGCGACAAGGAGAAGGGCTCGTACAACATGTGGACGGGCTTCGGCGCGTCGGTCAACACGTACTTCGTGCCGCTGCAGGAGAAGATCGGCGCGGAGCACGTCGTCGACGTGGCCAAACGCTTCGGCGTGCAGTTCCGCGAGCCCGGCGACAACGACCTGGCCACCAAGTACGCCCACGACTGGGGCTCGTTCACCCTCGGCGTCTCGGCGTCGACCCCGCTCGACATCGCGAACGCGTACGCCACGCTGGCCGCCGACGGCAAGTACTGCCAGCCCACGCCGGTCCAGCAGATCACCACCCACACGGGCGAGAAGCTGAAGGCCGGGCAGCCGAGCTGCAAGCAGGCGACCACTCCCGAGGTGGCCCGCAAGGCGCTCGACGCGACCCGCTGCCCGGTCGGCGACCAGGCCCAGCTCGGCAGCTGCGCCGGCACCGGCACGGCCAAGGCCGCCCGCGGGGTGGTCAGGCACCCGGTGTTCGGCAAGACCGGTACCACCGACGCCGAGAAGACCGCCTCGCTGGTGGTCGGCACGACCTCGATCGTCGTCGCGGGCTACATGGTCAATCCCGACTGGCAGGCCCACAAGGACCAGATGAAGCACGACGTGATCAACCCGGCGGTGTGGAACACGGTCGCCGACTACATGGACGGGAAGCCCTCGGAACAGTTCAAGACGCCCTGAGGGCCCTAACCGCCGGAGGAGGACTGCTGCGCCTGCCAGATCGCGACGCCGACGACGCAGATCTGCACCGGCAGCTCCTGCTGGTTGCCCCAGAACGAGGCGCGGCGGAACTACTGTCGGGGTGTGGCTGCATCGGACGATCTCTCCGGCTATCCCGACGGCACGCCGCTGGACGAGACCGATCGGCACCTGGCCGCCGTCGACCCGGCGATGCGCGACCTGATCCGGCGCTGGGGACCGGTCGGCGAGCTCGCACCGCACGACGCGGGCGGCGACGGGTTCGGCGCGCTGATCCTGGCGATCGTCAGCCAGCAGTTCTCGACCGCCGCCGCCCGTCGCATGTTCGACCGGATCACCGGCCGGTTCGGCGGCCGGGTTCCCTCGGCCGCGGCGCTGCTGGCCGCCGACCTCGATCAGCTGCGGGTCGCGGCCGGCCTGTCGCACGCGAAGACCCGCGCCTTGCGCTCGCTGGCCGAGCATGTCGAGACGGGCGCGCTCGAGCTCGACCGTCTGCCGGAGCTGCCCGACGACGAGGTGCGGCGGCAGCTGACCGCGGTTTCCGGCGTCGGCGAGTGGACCGCCGGCGTGTTTCTCGTGTTCAGCCTGCACCGCCCCGACGTCCTGCTCGCCAACGACCTCGGCATCCGCAAGGCGGTGCAGGCGCAGTACGGTCTCGCCGGGCCGCCGGACGCGGCGACGGTGACCCGGCTCGGCGAGCCCTGGCGCCCCTACCGGACGCGGGCCTGCCTCTACCTGTGGCGAAGCCTCGAGACCGCACCCATCCCCGTACGCGGCTGACGTTCTTCTGCTCGTGACCCGTTGATCTCGATCAATAGGTTTGCCAGTCTGGCTCAGTGAAGACCAACCTCAGACGTACCCTCGCCGGGACCGCGGCGCTGGCCGTCGGCCTCGCTCCGGCCGCGATCAGCTCCGGCCCGGCGATGGCGGCTCCGCACTCGGCACGGACGGCGGACACCACCACCGCACCGGCGAACTATGACGCGCGGCAGGACCCCGCGGTCACCGGCATGCTCCACGCCAAAGCGGCCACCCTCACGGCGCAGCCGCCGGCCTCGGTCAGCGGCAAGCGCTCCGAACTGGGCGATCAGGGCATCGTCGACCTCGACCCGCTGACCGGCACGCCGCGACAGGTGGCCCGGCTGGACGGCTTCCTCACCGGGCCGTCGAGGAAACCGGCCGTCCAGGTCGCCCGCGACTACCTCAAGGCGCACGCCGACCTGTTCGGCGTCGACCCGGCGACCCTCAAGCTGCGGCGCGACTACGTGGACATCGAGGGCACGCACCACCTGAGCTTCCTGCAGCGGGTCGGCGACGTGCCGGTGTTCGGCAACGGCATCCGGGCCGACGTGGCCCGCAACGGCGCGCTCATCCAGATGACCGGCTCGCCCGTACGGCAGATGCCCGCTTCACTGGCCGGCGCGAAGCTGACGGCCGTCCAGGCGCTGGACACGGCGCGCCGCGACGCCCGGGAGACGCGCTCGACCGTCAGCGACAAGGCGAGCCTGGTCGCCTTCCCGACCGTGGCCGGCCTGCGCCTGGGGTATCAGACCCTCACCATGCAGACCGGATACCTGCACGTCATCGACGCGCAGAACGGCCGCGTCCTCTACCGGCAGAGCCTCACCGACAACGACGCCGGTCCCGACGCGCTGGTGTGGGACAACTATCCCGGCGCCCCGGCCGGCGGCAAGCAGCGCCGGGTCTCGCTGAGCAAGTGGATGTCCCCGCACGCGACCAACCTCACCGGCAACTCCGCGCACGTCTTCTCCGACCTGAACGACAACAACGCGGCCGACGCCGGCGAGGAGGTCGGGCCGAGCTCGCCCGGCCACTTCCGGTATCCGTTGAAGCAGTTCACCGGAGAGCTGTGCTCGGCACAGTTCCAGTGCACCTGGAATCCGTTCGTGGCGTTCTCGTGGAACGACAACCGCGAGATGGACGCCACCCAGCTGCTGTACTTCAATTCGGTGTTCCACGATCACCTGCTGGCCGCGCCGATCGGCTTCACCCGCGCCGCCGGCAACTTCGAGACCCGCGACGGCGACGCGGTGCAGGTCAACGACCTCGACGGGGCGAACACCGACAACGGCTTCCCGGACGGCAACCACGTCGACAACGCCAACATGTCGACCCCGCCCGACGGGACCTCCCCGACGATGCAGATGTACCTGCAGCCGGCCGCGAACACGCCGGCCGCGGACGACCCGTACGTGCCGTCCGACGTCGGCAACGAGGCGTCCTCGGTCTACCACGAGTACACCCACGGGCTGTCCAACCGGCTCGTCGTCGACGCGGCCGGGGTGTCCACGCTCAACGGCCCGCAGTCGGGCGCCATGGGCGAGGCGTGGAGCGACTGGTACGCCTACGACTACCTGCAGAAAGAGGGGCTGGAGCGGGACACCGCGAAGCCCGGCGAACTGGTGATCTTCGAGTACTCCACGGCCGGGGCGAACACCATCCGCACCGAGCCGCTGGACTGCACGGTCGGCGCCCCGGCCACGGTGTGCCCCGGCACCCCGACCGCGGGGCCCGGCGGCTACACGTACGGCGACTTCGGCCGGATCTCCCGGCGCGGTCCCGAGGTGCACGCCGACGGGGAGATCTGGGCGCAGACGCTGTGGGACCTGCGCACCAAGCTCGGCTACCGGCTCTCCGAGTCGCTCGTGACCCGGGCGATGGAGCTCTCCCCCGCCGACCCGTCGTACCTCGACATGCGCAACTCGATCCTGATGGCCGATCTCGTCGTGGCCGGTGGCCGGCACCAGCGCGACATCTGGAAGGTCTTCGCGAACCGCGGCATGGGCTTCTTCGCCGCCGCGGTCGACGGCTCGGACACCGCGCCGGTCGAGGACTTCTCGACGCCGCCCTCGCCGCACTCGGCCAAGGGCACGATCGCCGGCACCGTCACCGACCAGGGCGGCGGACAACCGGCGGCCGGGGTCGCGGTCACCTTCGGCG
Organism: Actinoplanes sp. NPDC051513; assembly: GCF_044454685.1. Lineage (NCBI taxonomy): Bacteria > Bacillati > Actinomycetota > Actinomycetes > Micromonosporales > Micromonosporaceae > Actinoplanes > Actinoplanes sp. NPDC051513. The sequence continues at coordinate 211,342 of NZ_JBITDW010000009.1, read as the reverse complement.
GGCACAGCTCCGGGTTCGCCGGCTCCTACGCCGCGGTCACCGGCGCCGACGGGCGCTACCAGATCAAGAACGTCTTCGTCGGCACGTACCCGAAGGTGGCGGCCGGCGGCGCCGGATTCGAGAGCCAGGTCAAGACGGTCACAGTGACCAGACAGCCGACGACGGTCGACTGGTCCGTCCGCCGCGACTGGGCCGCCTCCCAGGGCGGCGCCACCGTGGCCGACTTCAACGGCGACGACTACAGCGGCTTCGGCTGCGGCCCGGGCCAGGCGATCGACATGTCCCAGGGCAGCGGGTGGAGCTCCGACGCGGTCATCACCGGCGGCACGGCGATCGAGCCGCGGTTCGTCACCATCCAGCTGCCGGCCGCGGTCGACCTGAGGTCGATCGAGATCAACCCGACCGGCAACTGCGGCGACGACCCGAGCGCGTCGGCCGGCGACTACCGGGTGGAGACGTCCGCGGACGGCGCCGCCTGGACGGTGGCGGCCTCCGGGCACTTCGGACCGGCCGACCGCGACCGGATGAACCCGGTGACGTTGTCCGCCGGCACCGCCGGCGTGCGGTTCGTGCGCTACACCATGCTCGGCACCCAGGTCGCCGACGAGGGCGGCAGCTGCCCGAGCCAGCTCAGCGGCTGCTCGTTCGTCGACACCGTCGAGGTGGGCGTCTACGGCGCCGCCGGCTGAGCAGGAGGGACCTCGCCGTCGCCCCGCGCGGCGGCGAGGTCCCGGCCCGGTCAGCGCCGGGTCTCGGCCCGGTCCCGGATGCCGCGCAGCATGCGCCGCATCATCGGGTAGTCGGCCAGCTCCATCAGCATGACGGTGAACGGCGTCAACGGCCGGCGCCATTCGTAGGTGGTCCGCATGCGACTGACCAGCCGGGTCCGATCCCCGCTCAACGGCGTCAGGCGCCAGGCGAACGTCCGGTTCGGGGTACGCCAGAGCAGCCACGACGGCTGCTCGAAGCTGTCGACGGTGAACGCGGTCCGCTCGCCGGCTTGTGGGGTCATCGCCAGCCGCTGGCCGACCCGGAGGTCCTGAAGTTCGGGGACGATCTCGCCGAGGCTGGGCCGGGCCAGGTTGTCCAGCAGATCATCGGCGTACCAGCCGCCGCGGCCGACCCCGACCTGCACCAGCCACGGCCATACCCGCTCCGGCGGGGCGTCGATGGTGATCGCGCGGGTGGCGCAGTACTGCGAGCGCGGCAGCAGGCCGTCGCCGGGCATCGCCGCGGACGCCTCCGCCGGGGTCGCGCCCCAGGTCAGATGCCAACGCCGCCGGAACGGCGCGACGACGAAGCGGGGCAGGTCACCGAGCACGTCGCCCACCTGGGCGGCCAGCTCGGCCGGGGTGGGGCGGGTGGGTGACCACCGGGGCTCGCTCTTGTTCGTCGGATTGCCGCCCTCTCCGATCGCACGACGACCGCGTCGTCGCTCCTGTGACCAGGACCGGATGGCCGGCCGATTCGTGACGACCCGTTCGCGAGGTCAGGAACGGATCGAGCCTCGGGCCGGACTGTGCCTGGCGCCCAGGCATGGAGCGGCGCCGAAGAGCACTCAGACACCTTCCCGCTGTGGTACCTGCCCCATTGAGGTTAGTCTCGGAAGCTCGCCGACTGAGAGGGGCGACGATGGCGCTCACGATGACGAAGGAAGAGCGGGAGGCGTTTCTGGCCGACGTTCATGTGGCCGTCATCAGCGTTGCGGAAGATGGTCATGGGCCGCTCGTGGTTCCGATGTGGTATTCCTACGAGCCAGGGGGCGAGGTGCGAATGATCACCGGCCGGACGTCGCGAAAGGGGCGGCTGCTAGAGCGCGCGGGCCGGCTCAGCCTGTGCGTACAAGCGGAAACGCTGCCGTATAAGTACGTCAGCGTGGAGGGGCCGATCGTCGCGGTCGAAGCAGTGGACCTTGAGCGCGATGGGCGCACGCTCGCACGCCGTTATCTCGGCACCGAACTGGGCGACCGGTACATCGAAGACACGCGGGACGTGGCCGGAAACGTGCTTTTTCGTATGCGGCCGGAACGATGGCTCACCGTCGACTACGCAAAGCATCCCCGGTCACTCTGAAGGCCATCCGGCCAACTGAGGCTGTCGTCATGATCGTCCAAACTCGAACAATGATCCAACACAATGCCAGATCGGTTGAGATGACCCACGGCACTTGATTCTCAACCACCTTGTCATCTCTCAGGCCGTAACCTCGATCCACCGCCATGATCATTGATGATCGGACAGCACTGGCCGAGTCGGCTGCGCGTTTTCGGGGGTCGTGGCATGCCGATAGGAGGCCGAGCAGGCAGCCGGCCGCGAGCCCGACGCCGTGGTTGTTGGTGAGCAGGAGCAGGACCAGCGCGGCGACGGGGACCAGCAGCGAGTGCCGGCGCAGCACCAGCCGGTCGCCGCGCAGCGCGTAAAGCACTGACAGGGCACCGACCACGCCACAGATGGCGACCGAGTCGCCACCGCCGTACGGCGACCAGGTGACCGTGCTGACCACATGCGAGATCACGCTGGCGAGCAGGAATATCGCCAAGATGGCCGTGGCGCCCGTGCCCCGTGCATCCGCGGGCCGGGGTGACGGCGGTGAGCATCATGACCGGCGTCTGGTCGGGGCATGGGGCGGCACGCCGTTCGGCGGAGTCACAACTGACCGGCAGCGCCGAAGCTGGCACCAGGCGCGGCGACCAGCTGCCGCACCAGGTCGCCGGCATCCTCGGGCCGTTGCAGGCCGATCGCGTCTGGCGTACTGAGCGCCGTAAAGATGAGGCCGGTGAGGCTGGTCACGAGCATCGCCGCTTGATGGTCGGTCAGATCGACACCTGCGGTGTGGTGGATCTGACGCATCTGCGCGATCTGGGCGTGCCGCGCCCCGGTCAGCACAGCACGCAATTCTGGGCGGCGGGTCGCCTCCAGAAAGAGTTCCAGCGCGGCCAGGTGCCGGGTGCGCTGCTGGGTCAGCGCGGCGACGACGAGTCCGGCGAGGTGGTCGGTCACCGCGGACCTCGCGAGCCGTCCGCGCGGCGCCCGGGCCAGGTCGGCGAAGTGCATGACCCGGATCCGTTCGGCGGCCCCGCACATGAGCGCGTGCCGGGTCCGGAAGTACCGGGAGGTGGTGCCGGGCGGCTCGCCCGCCTCGGCATCCACCGCCCGGTGGGTCAGCCCCCGGACTCCCAGCCGGCCGAGCAGCTCGACAGCGGCGTCCGCCAGCCGGTCGCGGCGCGCCACGTTGACCGCGGGCATGGGTATCCGCTACCGCTGGCCGGCCCGGACCGGTCCGAGCCAGTGCCGCAGCGCCTGCCGGACCTCGTCCCGGTCCGCCCGGTCGCTGGCCCAGGCCACGTACCCGTCCGGCCGCAACAGCAGCACCGCGGGTGCGCCTTCCGCCGGCGCGAGGTCGACCGAGACCAGTCGCTCGGACCAGCCGGTATCGTCCTCCAGACCGGCCGCGAGGCCGGCGGCGGCGCGCGTGACCAGCACGAACCGGCCCGTGCGCAGCGCCCGGTACGCCTCGCGGGCGTCACCGAAGTCGGGCAGCCGGCGGCCGGCGCACGGGTGCGCGCCGCGCGGGCGGTCGTAACCGATCCCCACCCCGGTGATCCGGCCGACCACCCGCCGGCGGACCGGGGGGACCCGGACCAACGTGCGGATCGCCGTCTGACGCGCCCACAGGCCCAGCCGCGTGGACGACAACGCCAGCCGGTTGAACCCGTCAGTGAGCGCGAGAACCCGCGCGCCCACCTGATGCCGTTCCCGGTGGTAGCTGTCCAGCAGCCCGGGCGGCGCCCACCCGTGCACGGCGGCGGCAAGCTTCCAGCCGAGATTGAACGCGTCTTGGATGCCGGTGTTCATGCCCTGGCCGCCCAGCGGCGAGTGCACGTGCGCGGCGTCACCGGCGAGGAAGACCCGGCCCACCCGATAATGCCTGGCCTGACGCCGCTCGCTGAGGAACCGTGTGCGCCACCGCGGCTCGCCGATGCCGAAGTCGTCGCCGGCGATCCGCCGGAACGCGTCGCGCACCTCGTCGGCGGTGACCGGCTCGCCCAGCGGAACCCGGTCGCGGGTGCGATCCCAGGCGATCGCCCGGAACCAGCCATCTCCGTACGGCACCAGCAGGACCAGGCCGCCCACATTGGCCGTACCCAGCAGCAGGTCCGATGGCGGCCGGTCCACCTGGACGTCTGCCAACAGGATGTGCGTCTCGTACTGCCGGCCGACGAAGTCGACCCCGAGCAGGCGCCGCACGGTGCTGTGCGCGCCGTCGGCGCCCACCACGTACGACGCGCGCACCGAATACCGGCCGCCGGGCCCGTCCAGGTCGAGGCGGACCTCGTCGCCGTCCTGTGCCAGCCCCACCACCTCGGCTCCAGACACGACCTCGGCGCCCAGCTCGCGCGCTCGGTCCGCCAGCACCCGCTCGGTGCCGCTCTGAGCAACGATCAGCAGCATCGGATACCGGCTGTCGATCTTCGACAAGTCCAGCACGGTCTTGGGTGTGGGCTGCACGCTCGGCACGACCAGTCCCCGCTCGACCAGCCGATCCGCGAGCCCGCGGGCGTCGAGCAGCTCCAGAGTCCGCGCGTGGACTGCGAACGCACGCGTGATGTTCGGGTCGTCTTTGCGGCGCTCGAACACACGGCAACTCACACCGGCGAGCCGAAGCTCGCAGGCCAGCGCGAGCCCGGTCGGACCCGCACCGACAATCGCAACGTCGAGGTGGTTCATCACGACCTCCCATCCGCTACAGATGTAGCGTCTCTGGTATGCGGTGCCCATCCGGGGCCACGCCCAAACGCCGGTCGGCAGCCGTAGTGCCCGGCCGCACATCAGTACCGCCTCGAGGGCCCCGCGCCTGTCAGGTCATCCGCAACCTTCAACCGGAGGCGACACCTTGTCCCGTCCGCCGATCGATCGCCAGTCCGATCGAAGTTGGCCAACGGTCTGGCCGCGTCCGGTTGAAGGTGGCCAGCGATACCGTGCGGGATGCTGACCCGGGCCCTTCTCTAACCTGATCACTTCGAACGGAACGCTCCCGCCAATTCGCCGCGACGTAGTCGGCACCGCGCCCGAATCCGGGCGTTTCGGACGCGTGGCCGGATGAGGCCTGCGCGGGGCCGGCGGCGGTGGCAGCGAGACGTCTTCGTGAGAACCGAGACGCCACGATGTGCCCTTCCCTTCTCCATCGTTGCCTTCGAATATCCAGCAACCTAGATTCACTACCGAGCGTAGGGAACCGGTCACACAGACCTTTACTGCGCCGGAACGTCACCGTCTCGTCCACGTAGGACGGTATGATCAGCTCCCTCGGGCGCGCGCGAAGGAGATTCACGGATGGGCGAGCACGGCGAGCTGGACCTCGGGACCAAGGTGGACCTGCACACCGACCGCCCACACCCGGCCCGGGTGTACGACTACCTGCTCGGCGGCAAGGACAACTTCGCGGCCGACCGCGAGGCGGCTCAGAAGGGCCTGCAGGCCAACCCGGACAGCCGGATCCCGCCGCGGGAGAATCGGCTGTTCCTGCGCCGCGCAGTGCGGTTCCTGGCCGAGCAGGGCATCGATCAGTTCCTCGACATCGGCACCGGCATCCCGAGCGCGCCCAACGTCCACCACGTCGCCCAGGGGATCGATCCCCGCTCCCGCATCGTCTACGTCGACAACGACCCGATCGTGCTGGCCCACGCCCGCGCGCTGCTGACCAGCGATCCCCGCGGCCGGACCGACTACATCGACGCCGACCTGCGCGACGTCGACTCGATCCTCGGCTCGCCGGCGATGAGCGACACCCTCGACCTCAACCGCCCGGTCGGGCTCCTCCTCATCGCCATCCTGCACTTCGTCGGCGACGAGGACGATCCGTGGACCATCGTCGAGCGGCTGCTGGCGGCGCTGCCGTCCGGCAGTTACCTTGCGGTGTCGCACCTGACCGGCGACTTCCGGCCGGAGGCGTGGGAGAAGGTGGCCGAGGTCTACCGCCGGCAGGGCGTCACGATGAAGGTCCGTTCCCGGCCCGAGATCGAACGGTTCTTCACCGGTGTCGAGCTCGTGGACCCCGGGCTGCAGATCTTGCCCGCGTGGCGGCCCAGCCTCGGCGAGCCCACCGAGCCGCAGCCGTCGGACGCGCAGGTCTCCGTCTACGGCGCCGTGGCCCGCAAGCCGTAGCGGTCACCGCGCAGCGCCCGCCGCGGCGGTCAGATCTCGGCCTGGTGGCGTATGTGCTGGCACAACGCGGCACGGTAATGCGCGGCGAAGTCGGTCAAATCGGCGATCTGCTGGAGCAGTGCGGTGTGGCCGCTCTGCCGCTCGGCCGCCGCGTCACTGTCGCGACGGCGCGCGTCCTTGGTGATGCCGTCCACGGTCAGCCGCGCCTGCTGGGCGATCCGCTGGGACTCCGCGCGCGCGTCGAGGAGCAATCCCCGCGCCTCCTGGTCGGATCTGCGCATGTGCTGGTCGGCGGTGCGGTGTGCCACGGCGAGGACGCCGTCGTCACCCGCGGGGGCCGGATCGGCGGGGCGGGCGGAGCGAGCGCCGGCCAGCAGGCCATGCAGGGTCTGCGCGTTCTGCTCGGCTCGGTCGCACGCGCGGCGCGCCCGGCTCAGCTCCTCGCTGGCGGCGTAGAACTCTGCTTCGGTGGGGCCGACCGGCGCCGTCTGGTTCGCGGCGGCGGCATCGGCCCGGCGGACCTGCTCGCGCAGGGCGTCGTTCGCCTCCAGGAGCTGGATCATCTGCTGGGTGACCGCGTCGAGGAGGGCGTCGACCTCTTCCTCGTGGTAGCCGCGCTTGCCGATAGGAGCCTTCTTGAAGGCCGTGTTGTGGATGTCGACCGGGGTCAACGGCATAGGGCTCCTCGTGAGGCTCCGGGAAGGCGATGGAACTTCTCCGAGGCGGAATTAGGCGAGTCGGTTTCACACTGTACGCCCCGCGGCGGGGCGGCATCAGGCGTCGAGGAACTTGAGCACGGCCAGCACGCGCCGGTTGTCGTCCTCCGACGGCGGCATCCCGAGCTTGGTGAAGATGTTGTTGATGTACTTGCTGACGACCTTCTCGGTGATGAACAGCTTGGCCCCGATGGCCGCGTTGGACCGGCCCTCGGCGATATGCCGCAGGACGTCGTGCTCGCGCGGGGTCAGGCAGGCGAGCGGCTCGCGCCGGGCCAGCAGCTGGGTGACGACCTCGGGGTCGAAGGCGGTGCCGCCCGCCGCGACCTGCTGGACCGCGTTGACGAACTGGTCGACGTCGGAGATGCGGTCCTTGAGCAGGTAACCGACGCCGCCGCGGCTGTCGGTGAGCAGTTCCCGGGCGTACAGCGGCTCGACATGCTGGGACAACACCAGCACCGGAAGGCCGGGGACCGCGGCGCGAGCGGCGATGGCCGCCTTGAGCCCCTCGTCGGTGTAGGTCGGCGGCAGCCGGACGTCGACGACGGCGACGTCCGGTTGGTGATCGAGCAGGGCGGGCAACAGCGCGGGCCCGTTGTCGATCGCGGCGACCACGTCGAACTCGAATGCCCGCAACAGGCGGGTCAGCCCGTCCCGGAGCAGCGTCAGATCTTCGGCGATGACAACGCGCACGGCAGCTCCATGGTCACGACGGTCGGGCCGCCTGCCGGGGAAGATATCGCCATCGTTCCGTCGAACGTGTCGAGCCGGGACTCGATGCCGTGCAGGCCGGTGCCGCGGGCCGCGTCGGCGCCGCCCACCCCGTCGTCGCCGACCTCGGCGGTGAGCAGGCCCTCGGCGTACGCCATGGTCACCCAGGCCGATCCGGCGCGACCGTGCCGGCTCATGTTGGCCAGGGCCTCGGCGACCGCGAAGTAGACCGCCGACTCGACCGGCGCGTCGAAGCGGCCGTGCAGACGCGACGTGACGGCCGTGGGCACGGGCAGGCTCATCGCCAGCGCGCGGACGGCGCCCTCGAGCCCGCGCTCGGCGAGCACCGGTGGGTGGATGCCGCGGACCAGATGCCGCAGCTCGACCAGTGCCGTGGCGCTCGACGCGCGCGCCTCGGCGAGCAGCTTCAGCGCGGCGACCGGGTCGCGGAGCACCAGGCGCTCGGCCAGCCCGATCGTCATTCCCACCGACACCATGCGGGCCTGCGCACCGTCGTGCAGATCGCGCTCGATCCGGCGCAGCTCGGCGGCCTGGGCGTCGATGGCGCCCGCCCGGCTCACGGTCAGGTGGGCCACCCGCAGCCGCAGCTCGGCGTTGGCCGTCGGCGCGAGGAAGATCCGTGCGAACCGGAAGGCCGTCGTGCGCAGCAGCGGCGCCACGAACAGCGTGACGCCGAGCAGGACCAGTCCCTGGGGAAGCGCCAGCCAGGCGTCGGCATGGCTGGCGGTGGGCCACAACACGCCGTACCCGAACCAAACCTCGCCGAGGAAGAGCCACAGCGGCAGCAGCCCGACGCCGGCCAGGCTGTAGGCCACGAGGCTCACGATGATCAGCCCGAGCGGCACCGCGATGAGGGCGCCCGGCAGAAGCCAGGCCATGTCACGCCAGGTGGCCGGGTCGGTGATGATCCATCTGAGCCAGCGGTGGGTGCCCAGGGCGCCGTGGTCGGGCGGCGGGTGGTAGGGGCGCCGGATCGGGACGCCGGCGCGCGTGCCCAGCCGCCGCTCGAGGTTGGCGCGCCACCGCACGACCCTGGTGGTCACGGCGAGGAGGTCGGTACCGAGCACGGGAACGGGGCACAGGGCCAGCCCGGCCAGCCAGACGGCGAGGATCGGCAGGTTGAGCATGCCCAGACCGATCGCGAACACGCTGTCGGCGCTTGCGGTCAAGCCCGCCTTCATGCGGTTTCCGAGCATCACGTACCCATCATCTCGCGTCGGCCGATCAAATGGCACAAGGGTGCTGGCACCCCAAGGCGGCTGGGGCCCTGCACTCCTGAATTCGCGGTCGGTGCCGACAAGGATTCGACCATGACGGCAACGACTACGCCGCGAGCCGCCAGCGGCAGCGACTTCGCGGAACTGAACCGGCGAGTCAACGCGAAAGACCTGCTGCGCCGGCAGCCGGTCTACTACGTGGCGCGCCTGACCATCGTCGGCCTGATGGTGGCGGGCGGCTGGGCGGCCTTCTTCCTGATCGGCTCCTCCTGGTGGAGCTTGCTGGTGGCGGTCTTCCTCGCGGTGGCGTTCGCCCAGCTGGCCCTGGTCGCGCACGACCTCGCGCACCGGCAGGTCTTCCGCACCAAGCGCCCGAGCGAGATCGCCGGGCTGGTGGCCGGCAACCTCGGTATCGGGATGAGTTACGGCTGGTGGATGGATAAGCACACCCGCCACCACAACAACCCCAACCACGACGACCTCGACCCGGACGTGGCGCCCGAGGTGCTGATCTGGGCGACGGAATCGGCGCTCGGCCGGCGGGGGCTGAAGGCTTTCATCACTCGTCATCAGGCCGGCCTGTTCTTTCCGCTGCTGACCCTGCTCGGCATCGACCTGAAGGTCTCCAGCATCAAGGCGCTGCGGGCGGGCATCGTCAAGCGACGCGGCCTCGAGAGCAGCCTGCTCGCGATCCACGCCGTCGCCTATCTGAGCGCGCTGTTCATCGTCCTGTCGCCGCTGCAGGCGGTCGCCTTCCTCGTCGTACATCAGGCGCTTTTCGGCGTATACCTGGGCATGACGTTCGCCCCCAACCACAAGGGGATGCCGCACCCGGAGGGGAACGAGGACTACCTGCGCAAGCAGGTGCTGACCTCGCGCAATGTGCGCGGCGGCTGGTTCGTCGACGTCGCCCTGGGCGGCCTCAACTACCAGATCGAGCACCACCTGTTCCCGGCCATGCCCACGCCGAACCTGCGCAAGGTCCAGCCCATGGTGCGGGAGTACTGCGCCGAGGTCGGCGTCTCGTACGAGGAGACCGGCCTGATCGAGTCGTACCGTACGGCGCTGCGTCACCTGCACGAGGTCGGCGCGCCCCTGCGCGAGGCCCGAGCCACCGCCCGGGCCTGACGGTCCGGGCCTGACGGTCCGGGCCTGACGGTCCGGGCCTGACGGTCCGGGCCTGACGGTCCGGACAGCGAAACGCCCGCCGTGGCCGCCGGGAAGGCGGCCACGACGGGCGTTCGTGGTTCTCCCTACTTGTTCCCGGTCTCCTTCGGCAGATCCAGCGGCTTCGCGTCACTGGTGATGCCGACGCCCCGCAGGACCGGCGAGCCGCCGCTGCCGCGGGTCAGCTCCACCCGGTACTGCGCGTAGCGCGAGCCGCCCACGACCCGGTCGCCCTGGCCCGCGAGCTTCCAGCCGGTCCAGCCGGCGCCCGGCGTGGTGGTGCTGCCGGTACGGACGTAGATCCGCACCTTGCCGCCGGCGGGAACGGCCGCCTGGTACGACAGCCGGTCCCAGTTGACCATCTGGCCCGCGTCGAGCACCCGGGACACCATCGTGCCGGTCCGGGCGCTGCCGGCCAGCCGTACGCCGCCGGCCGCGACCGTGGTGTGGCTCGCCTTGCCGGTGCGCAGGCCAGGGGCGGTGTAGTCGGCCACGCCGGCCGCCGTGGAGACGAACGTCGCCGCCGGCTTGCCGAGCGCCGGCCACACCGTCACGTTGCCGGACGGGTCGACACTACGGACCCGGTAGTAGTACGTGGCCTGCGGCTTCAGCCCGGTCACCGTCGCGCTGTGCTGCTTGCCGGTCAGGTCTCCCGGCCAGTCGGCCAGGGCGTTCGCCTGGTCGCCGACCTGGAGGGTCGCGGCGGCCGCCTCATCCGTGTTCCAGGACACCGTCGCCGTTCCGTCAGGGCGGGACAGCACCGACACCTTCGAGGTGGCCGGCGCCTTCGCGTCCGGCGCGTCGGTCACGAGCTGGTGCAGCGGCGAGACCACGGTCTTGCCGCCCGGAGCGGTGACCCGCACCCGGTACCAGTAGGTGGTGGCGGGCTTGAGCCCGTCCAACTGCACGGTGCGGTTGGCGGCCTGGGTGCCGTCCACGACCTTCGCCGACAGTTGAGCGGCGCTCGTCCCGTACTCGATGGTGGTCTGGCTGGCCGTCGTGCCGGCCAGCGTGACGTCCGCGCTGGTGCTGCCGGCCGTCAGGACCGTCGCGGTCACCGCGGGAGCAGCAGCCGCCGCGGTGGATCCGTAACCGGCCACGTACGCACCCGACGCGGCCGTGAACATCGCGTACTCGACGCCCTTGATGGTCGTCCTCGTGAAGGAGACCGCCGAGCCGCCGCGGGTCAGGGTGGTCAGCGTCCGGCCACCCGGGCCGAGCGTGGGCACCATGCCGGTCAGGCCGTTGGCGCCCGAGCCCACGTTCACCGTGAACGAGAGGTTGGTCCCCGACCAGGCGATGTTCGAATACGACGAGGCGTTTCGGCCGTCGAGCCAGGTGGTCAGCTGCTTGGCCGAGATCAACGGCACGCCGCGGGCCTGCGCCGAGGCCAGCATCTGGTCACTGGCGAACTCGGTGGCGTTGTCGGTGTGCATGTTGGCGGTGAACGCCCCGTAGTAGCCCAGCGAGCCCAGAGCGTTGTCCAGCAACGTGTTGATGGTGAACGGGTAGCTCTGGCCCGACTCGTCGGTCATCTGGGTGGCCGCCTGGTAGACGTCGATGAGCCCGCCGGTCTTGCCGGAGAAGCGCATCGGCAGGCCCGAGCCGGTCATGAAGCCGGGCCGATCGTTGATCCAGGTTCCGGGCCAGTAGTAGTACGTCGTGTCGAGCCGGATCCCGTTGGCCGCCTCGGTGGTGGGCTCGCTCGCCCAGTCCGACCAGACGAGGCAGTGCACCCGGTTGGTGACCGGGCCCTGCACCGAGGTGTACCGGGCCCGCCACTGGGCGAGCTGGTTGGTGTAGACCCCGGCCAGCGAGTTCGGCGTGTAGTCGAGGCAGGCGGTGGTGGGGTGCAGCGCGACCTCGAAGCCGCGGGACTGGTAGTTCGACGCCTGCGCGTTGCTCAGCGGCGAGTCCGGATAGATGTACGACGTGTACCGGGCGCACTGCCAGTCGTCGACCACGCAGTTGGTCGTGCTGTTCGCCGAGTACTGGTCGAACCGGCCCGACGTGCCGCCGTTGGCGTGGTCGTCACCGGTGGCGACGACGACCGCTTTGAGGCTGCGCGGGAAGTACCAGAACTTCGGCAGCGGCTTCTTGTCGAGGTTCATCGACTCGATCAGGTTGGACAGCAGCCGCTGCTGCTCGTCGGCCTGCGGGATGGCGACCTTCGACAGGTTGACCCAGTCGGTGGCGGTGGTGCCGCCGAAGTACAGGTCGTCCGAGCGGATCGGCGCCGTGCCGTCGCGCTCCTGGCCGTCCCAGGCCGGGTTGCCCTGGCGGGTGTAGACCAGCGACTGGGCGAGGTCGAAGCTGAACGCCGCGGCCTGCCCGCCGTTGCTGCCGACGTTGACCAGCGACACCGCCGGGCTGGTGGTGGCCGTGGTCGCGTTGGAGTACAGCGAGGCGACCGCCCGGGCGCCGCTGAGCGTGTACCGGTCGGCGGTCCCGTGGTACTGAATCGTCTGGTCGGTGATGCCGGCGCCGGGCGACGACGTCGTGTCGACCTTCAGGTACCCCTCGGGCAGCGTGGCCGTCGACGAGGTCAGGCCGAGCAGGCCGGCCAGCTGCTTGTCGGGGCGGAACGCGATCAGGTTGCCGCCGCTGGTGACCCAGGCGGTGAACATGCTGACCTGGGCCGCGGTGAGCGGGGTCTGCCCGAGCAGCACCACGTCGTACTGGCTCAGCGTCGACGCGGTGACCGTGGACAGGTCGGCCGCGGCGAACTCGTTGAGGCCCTCGGTGCGCAGCACCTCGTTGAGGAACGGGGTGAACCCGCCGGCGCCGCTCGCCGACGACCTGATCACCAGCACCGGCCCGCCCGGACCCTGGTCCGAGGAAGGCGGCGGCGCCGCGGCGGTCGTGAAGTTCCAGGTCACCGGCGTCATCTGGTTGCCGGCCGCGTCGCGGGCGCCGCTCACCGAGGCCGTGTACGTGGTCGAGTACGCCAGCGCCGAGCCCGGGGTGAACGTGGCCGTGGCGCCGGCGGCGTCATAGGCCGTGGCGCCGGTGACCGCCCCGGACGGGCCGGTCAGCGACATCACGATGGTGGACGCGGTGACCGGCTCGCTGAACGAGGCCGTCACCGCCGTGCCGGTGGTGACGCCGGACGCGCCGGACGACGGGGCCCGGTTGCTCAGCGTCGGGGCGACGGTGTCCGCGGCGCTCGGATTGTACACGACGTCGACCCAGTAGTTGGTCGCCTGAAAGGTGTCGGTGGGGTACGCGCTCGCACCGTACTTGTAGACCCCGTTGCCGCCGTCGGTGCCGTTGGCCAGCGCCGTCAGCGGGCCGCGGGCCACCGCGGCCGACAGGCCGCTGTTGGTGATCGAGTAGAAGCCCGCGTCGGTGTGGTACGACGCCACGTAGGTGGTGTTCGCCGTCACCGCGACGGGGTTGGGGAACGTGGCGCTCTGCCATCCGCTGGCGCTCTCACCGGTGAAGGTGACGGTCGCCAGCCGGGTGCCGGCGGTGTTCCAGAGCGAGCCGACATGCGTGCCCGTGTTGCTGGAGCCCTTGTAGAACTTCAGGCCGGTGATGAAGCCGCCGGCGCTCGCCCGGAACTTCACGCCGACCTCGACCGCGTTGTTGTCGCTGACGTTGGCCGTGCCCGGCGTCGCGGTGGACAGCCAGATCGAGCACGGGCAGGACGAGCCGGATGTGTCCGCGGTGGTGAAACTCCATGTGGACGGGCTCATCGTGTTGCCGGCGGTGTCCTTCGCCCCGCTGACCGTCGCCGTGTACGTCGTGGCCGACGTCAGCGCGCTCGCCGGGGTGAAGGTGAGGGTCTGGGTGCCCGCGTTGTACGCGGTCGTGCCCGGCACCGTGGTGCTGCCGGCGGTGACCGCGAGGGCGGCCGTGCCGGTCTGGATCGGCTCGCTCAGCGTCGCGCTGACCGTGGACGTGGTGGCCACGCCGGTCGCGCCGGAGCCGGGGTTGGTGCTGGTGACCGTCGGCGGCGCGGTGTCGGCGGCGGTGGTGTTGAAGACGACGTCGACCCAGTAGTTCGAGGACTGGTAGGTGTTGGTCGGGAACCCGCCGCCGGTGCCGTACCGGTAGATGCCGTTGCCGCCGTCCGTGCCATCGCGCAGCGCGTGCAGCGGAGCGTTGTCGACGGCGGCCGAGGCGAACCCGCCGTTGTCGGCGGCGTACCGGCCGTTGGGCGCGTAGTACGACGCGATGTACGTGGTGTTCGCGGCGACCGCGATGGGCGCGGCGAACGTGGCGGTCTGCCAGCCGGTCGTGGTCTCACTGGTGAACGTGACCGTGCCCAGGTTGGTGCCGCTCGCGTTCCACAGGTGGCCGACGTGCGTGCCGGAGTTGCCGCTCCCCTTGTAGAAGCGCACCCCGGTGACAAAGCCGGCGAGGTCGGAGCGGAACTTCACGCCGAGCTCGACCGCCGACGTGTCGGAGTCGGCCGGGCTGGTGGGCGCCGCGGTCGTGGGCCAGATCGAGCAGGGGCACGGAAGCGCGGCGGACGCCGCCTCCGGCGCGGTGAGCAGCCCGGCCACAAGGGCAAGGCCGGCCACCAGCGCCGTAAGAATTCGCCGAGGCCGGATTCTCGAATGTCGCAAAGCTGAACCCTCCTCAGGTGGCCGACTTGAAGGTGACGTCGACCCAGTAGTTGCTGGACTCCCAGCTGTCGGTGGGGAATCCGCCGCCGGCCCCGTACCGGTAGAGCCCGTTGGCGCCGTCGGCGCCGTCCCGCAGGGCGTGCAGCGGGCCGTTGTCGACCCCGCTGCTCGCGAAGTAGCCGGAATCGGCGGCGTAGCGGCCGACCGGCGCGTAATAAGAAACGATGTACGTGGTGCCGGCGGTGACGTTCACCGGCGTCGCGAACGTCGCGGATTGCCAGCCGGTGGCCGACTCACCGCTGAAGGTGACCGTGCCCAGCAACGTGCCGGTCGAGCTCCACAGGTGCCCGACGTGCGTGCCGGTGTTGCCGCTGCCCTTGTAGAAGCGCATGCCGGTGACCTGGCCCGCGACGTCGGACCGGAACCGCATGCCGAGCTCGACCGCGGAGGTGTCCGAGTCGGCCGGCGTGCCCGGGGTGGCCGTGGTGGGCCAGACCGTGTACGTGGCGCCGGTCGGCGGCGGCGTGGCGGCCGCGGTGGTGAACGACCAGGACGTGCTGGTCATCGTGTTGCCGGCCAGGTCCTTCGCGCCGCTGACGGTCACCGTGTACGTGGTGCTCGCGGCGAGCGCGGAGGTGGGCGTGAACGTCGCCTTGTTCGTGCCGGAGTCGTACCCGACCGAGCCGGCGATCGTCGTGCCGGCCGCGTTCTTGAGGGTCATGGCGATCGTGCCGCTCTGCACCGCCTCGCTGAACGTGGCGGCCGCCGTGGTCCCGGTCGACACCCCGGTCGCGCCGGCGTCCGGCGACTTCACCGTGACGGTCGGCGGCGTCGTGTCGGCCGGGGCGCTGCCCGGGTTGAAGACCACGTCGACGTAGTAGTTGGCGCTCAGCCAGGACTCGGTCGGGAAGCCCGTGCCGTACCGGTAGATGCCGTTGACGCCGTCCTGGCCGTCCCGCAGCGCGTGCAGCGGGGCGTTGTCGACGCCCTGGGTGGCGAAGTAGCTCGTGTCCCCGGCGTAGTGACCGCTGGGCGCGTAGTAGGAGACGACGTAGGTCGTGTTCGCGGCCAGCGCCACCGGCGTGGACAGGTTGGCCTGCTGCCAGCCCGACGCCGACTCGCCGCTGAACGTGACGCTCGCCAGCTGGGTGCCCGAGTTCGTCCACAGGTGGCCGACGTGGGTGCCGGTGTTGGTGCTGCTCTTGTAGAAGCGGATCGCGCTCACGGTGCCGGCGACGTCCGTACGGAACCGGATGCCGATCTCGGTGGCGCTGCCGTCCGGGTCGGCCGGGGTGTCCGGAGTGATGCCCGAGCTCCAGATGCTGCACGGGCAGCTGCGGGCGCCGATCGTGACGGCGCGGGTGGTGTCCGCGCCGACGTTGCCGCTGTCGTCGGTGGCCCGCACCCGGATCGTCGTCGAGCCCACCGTGCCGGGAACCCAGGTGTAGGTCCAGGTGGCGCGGCCGGTGGCCGGGTGCCAGGTGGCGCCGTTGTCGGTGGACACCTCGACGCCGCCGACCACACCGCCGCCGGTGTCGGTCGCGGTGCCGGAGATGGTGGTCGCCGAGCCGGACTGCACGGTCGCGCCGGCGGCCGGTGCGGTGATGGCGGCGGTCGCGCCGACGGTGTCGGTGGAGGCGGTGGCCGCGGTCAGGCCCGACTGCAGGGTGCCCGGCTGCACGCCCATGTCGGCGAGCAGGTTGACGGTGGCCTGTTTCATCGGCGTGCTGGCCGCGCCCGAGCCGCGGTCGTGGTTGCTGTCGAGGCCCCACGACCACTGCACGGTGCCGCCGCCGAACACCAGGGCGCCGCTGGGCGCGCGGTACAGCGTCAGGTTGTGGGTGGCGCTGCCGGTGGCGTACGTGGTGCCGTAGTCCTGCAGCACGTCGAGGCCGGAGGCGCTCGTGGTGGAGAGCTTGATCAGGCCGCGCGGGCGGGCGCCGTTGTCCTCGTCGTCGTCCCACTCGTAGCCGAGGGTCCCGGAGCCGAGGGTGGCGGTGGCGCCGGCGGCCTGGGTGGCCACGGTGGTGCCGCGCCAGAGCCGCATCTTGCCGTCGGCCGCCGGCACCTGGAGGTTCACCGTGCCGGCGTTGACCTTGAAGATGGTGCCGGTCAGGCTGTTCTCGGGGCGGCCGCCGTCGGCCGGCGGGCTGAACCGCGGGTCGCGCCAGCTGCCGGTCCAGGCCGCGGTCGGGTCGATCTTGCCGTTGGCGTGGGTCTCCTTGTAGCAGACCATCGTGCGGTACGCCGTGTTCGAGCCGTCGGTGGAGTTCTCCCAGCGGGTCTTCCAGAACACCTCGTTGCCGCTGAGGAAGGCGAGGTTGACGCCGGCGTCGCGGGCGGCCTCGACGTTGGCCCGCTGCTGGCCCGACCAGTACTCGTCGTGGCCGACCGACAGGAACGCCTTGTGGTTCGTCAGCAGCGCGCCGCTGCGGTCGGCGTCGACGCCCGCGATGTAGCTGACGTCGTAGCCGTTGGACTCGAGCCACCGGACCATCGGGTACTCGGCGTTGAAGACGAAGTCCTCGGGGCCGGTGCCGCGGGTGGTGATCGGCCGGTTGTAGCTGATCTTGTACGCGCGGCCGACCGGCGAGCCGACGTAGAGGCTGTTGCCGCCGTACGTGTTGTAGGCCTGCCAGGTCGAGTCGGAGGTCTGGAAGACGACGCCGGAGTGGCTGGAGTCGTCGCGCACCACGAACGGGATGTGGCTCGCGCCGGACGTGCCGTCGGTGCGGACCAGCCGGGCGAAGTAGATGCCGGAGACCGCGGTCGACGGCACCGGCCACGAGGCCGAGACCACCCAGTTGCCGCAGTCGACCAGGCCGGTGCTCGCCTGGCTCAGGCAGTCCGGCTGGTTCTGCTGGCCGACCGGATTGACCGAGGTGATGAGCCGTGCGCCGTTTCCGGCGTAGTAGCCCATCCGGTAGATGTCCACCCGGTACGACGAGGCCGAGGACTTGATCTTGAAGCTGACCGTCTGGCCCACGTTGACGCTGATCTGGGTGGCGAAGCCCTGCAGCGCCGCGCTTCCCGAGCCGGAGACGTCCCACGTGGCCTTCGGCGTGCCGGTCTTGCTGTTCTCGCACGCGATCGGGTTGATCAGCGGCGTGCACGCATCAGCCGCGGCGGCCGGTCCGGCACCGGGCAGCGAGAGGCCCGCCACGACGAGCGTGAGCACCAGCAGCGCCCGCCACCGGAAAGTCCTGAAGTAACGCACGGGAATCGCCTCCCCGCCGCTCACGCCCGAGCGTTGCGGCCGTCGGTGAAGTGAGTCGGGACAGGCGACCCGGCCCGCGGTGATGTCATCCGAAAGCACCTGGGTAAATCTTGTGGAGACTGCGACGCAGTATCTGTCGGCCAGGCGACAGGGTCGACACGCCTGGGCGAACTGCGTAACTAATCAGCCCGGTCAGCGGCATGATCTTGTGCCACCCGGAGCGAAACACCGGCTGATCAGGGGATTTCCCCGTCCCGCCGGTCGCCGTAGACCTGATCGTCCGCGCCGGCTCAGCTGTTGCCGGGCGGGATGCCGGGGATGATGATGGTCTTCAATACCCTACGAGGGTTTGGGAGGCCCGGGTGTCCCTGCTAACCGCGCTCGACCGGAAGCACACCATCGCGCCCGAGGGATACAGCCGGTGGCTGATCCCGCCCGCAGCGCTCGCCGTGCATCTGTGCATCGGCCAGGTCTACGCGACCAGCGTTTACAAGAACTCATTCATCCAGCAATTCGACGCCAGTCAGACGGCGATCGGCATCATCTTCAGCATCGCCATCGTGATGCTGGGACTCTCGGCGGCGGTGGCCGGCACGTGGGTCGAGTCGAACGGGCCGCGCAAGGCCATGTTCGTCTCCGCCTGCTTCTGGGCGTCCGGCTTCCTGGTCTCGGCGCTCGGCATCGGCACCAAACAGCTGTGGCTGGTCTACCTCGGCTACGGCGTGATCGGCGGAATCGGGCTCGGCATCGGCTACATCTCGCCGGTATCCACGCTGATCAAGTGGTTCCCCGATCGGCCCGGCCTGGCAACCGGGCTCGCCATCATGGGCTTCGGTGGTGGCGCTCTGATCGCCAGTCCCGCTTCACGGCAGCTTCTTTCCGCGTACGACCCGGACTACGACCCGAACGTGGCCACCTCGGTCGCCGACGGCCGGGCGCTGGTGCTGCTGTTCCTCACGCTCGGCATCGTGTACTTCCTGATCATGATGTTCGGGGTCGCGAACATCCGGGTGCCCGCGCCGGGGTGGCGGCCGGCCGGCTGGGATCCGTCTACGGTGGCGGAGAAGCCCCTGGTCACGACCGCGAATGTGTCGGCCGCGAGCGCCCTCCGTACGCGAAGCTTCTGGTTGTTGTGGGTTGTGCTCTTCTGCAACGTGACCGCGGGCATCGGCATCCTCGAGCAGGCCAGCCCGATGATCCAGGACTTCTTCCGGGTCGACGGCGTCTCGAGCGTCAGCGTCTCGGCGGCCGCCGGCTTCGTGGGCGTGCTGTCGCTGTTCAACATGGCCGGCCGGTTCGCCTGGTCGTCGACGTCCGACCTGATCGGCCGCAAGCCGATCTACATGATGTACCTGGGCGTCGGCATGATCCTGTACCTGCTGCTGGCGACGGTCGGCGACGCGGCGACCGCGCTGTTCGTGGTGCTGGCCGGCTTGATCCTGTCGTTCTACGGCGGCGGCTTCGCCACGGTGCCGGCCTACCTGCGCGACCTCTTCGGCACCTACCAGGTGGGCGCGATCCATGGGCGGCTGCTGACCGCCTGGTCCGCGGCCGGCATCGCCGGGCCGCTGATCATCAACGGCTTCCTCGACGCGCAGGGCAAGCCCGGCACCCTGACCGCGGCCGCCTACCAGCCGGCCCTGTTCACGATGGTCGGCGTGCTGGCCATCGGCTTCGTCGCCAACCTGCTGATCCGCCCGGTCCCGGATCGTTACCACGAGCCGCCCGGCACCGTGACCGCCCTCGAGAAGGAGGCTGCCGCGTGAGCGCCCAGTCGATCCGCCTGCTGGTCTCGTGGCTGCTGGTGGCCGTGCTGCTCGGTTACGGCATCGTGCAGACCCTGATCACCGCGGCCAAGCTGTTCGAATAACCTCCTCCTCGACGAGGACGCGGACGTCCCAGCTCGCGAGCTCGATGTCGCCTCCGGCCGGCACGGGCTCGCTGCTGAGCACATCGCGGCAGTCGACCGGCGCCGTGACACGGGCGGCGTCGAACGACCAGTTGTGCAGGAAGCGCAGCCGCCGGCCGTCGGCCGTCCGGGCGCCGGTGCCGGTGACGGTCGCGGGCAGGCCGGACCAGGCGCCGGCGCGGCCGGCGCTCGCCCAGCGCAGGACGGCCTCGGCCAGCTTCGGGTCGGGGACGGTGCCGACGTACGTGATCCGGCCGCGGCCGGCGGCGTTGGTGGTGACGGCGGGCCAGCGCCCGAAATGCGGGTGGTGGTAGGTGGCGAGGACGGTGGCGCCCTCGGTGTTCAGGCCGTCGATCCAGCGGGTCGCGGTGGCGCCCTCGGCGCCGGCGAGCTGTTCCGCGTCGGCGGTCACCTCGATGGGCGTGCGGAGGTTACTGAACTCGTCGTACCAGACACCGGCGGCCTCGGCGAGGCGGGCCGGCATCCGGTCGGTGCGGGCGCGGGCCTCCCGGTCGGCATAGCCGGTGCGGGGGCCGAGGATGAGGTGCCCGCCCGCCTCGGCATAGTGGCGCAGCCAGTCGAGGGTCTCGTCGCCGGCGAGGTAGAGACCGGCCGCGATGAGAATCGGGAACTGGCGGACCGCGCCGGCGACGTCGGGCAGTTGGGCGGCGTGCAGGACGCGCGTCTGGAGGCCGGCGTCGAAAGCGCCGCGATAGAAGGGCTCGACCAGTCCTTGGTAGGCGCGCTCGTCGGGAGTGCCGTCCGGGTGGGACAGGGCCGGGTGCTTCTGCATGATCCAGCGACTCGCGACGTCGATGACCACGGCCACGTCGGCGTCGGGCGCCAGGCCGGTGAGCAGGTCGCCGGCCCGGATCAGTTCGGCGCCGAGCCGGGCCAGCTCACGGTAGGTGCGGCCGGGTTGCCCGCTGTGCGGGAGGATGCCGCCCCAGTAGGTCTCGGCGCCGAAGGGCAGCGTGTGCCAGTGCCAGTACTCGATCATACGGGCGCCGCGGGAGACCAGCGCCCACGCGGCCTGACGCCATTGCCCGTCGTACGCAGGGCGGCTGTCCCAGGACAAGCCGATCGAGGAGGCGTTGGTCTCGGTGACCAGGAACTGCTCCTGGCGGGAGGAGTACATCCGGTCGCCGGTCAGATACAGGGCCCAGACGCCGTCGGCGGTCCAGGTCTGGGTGGGCGTACGGGTGTCGGGGCGGGCCAGGCCGTCCTGCATGACGTAGTACGCGTTGCCCGCCGTGACGTCCAGGGCCACGGTCATCGTGCGGTCGTCGACGGCCGGGCGGTCGTACGCGATGCAGGTGGTGATGAATTGCGAAGCCGAGGCGTATTCGCGGACGATCGCGGCCTGCCACGCGATGAACTCGTCGGTCTGGCGCGCCTGGAAGCGACGCCAGGCCAGCTCGTACTGCGGCTGCGCGTTGCCGTCGGGCCGCCACAGATCGGCCCAGGTGGAAAGCCGATGCGACCAGTAGACCAGCCCCCACTCCGCGTTGAGCCGCTCGACAGTTTCGTAACGCTGCCGCAGGTCGTCGGCGAAGCGCTGGAACACGCCCTCGTTGTGCAGGAGCTCGAGGCCGGGCTCGTTGTCGACCTGGAAACCGATCACGGCCGGATGCGTGGCGTAGCGGCCGACGACCGCCCGGATGACCCGTTCGGCGTGGAAGCGGAACGCGGGATGGGTGAAGTCGACTTCCTGGCGGGCGCCCCACGGGATCCGCTGCCCGGTGCCTCGCTCACCCGCTATTTCTGGATAAATCCGGAAAAGCCACGGGGGTACGGCGTAGGTGGGCGTGCCCAGGATGACGGAAATGTTCCGTGCGCGCGCGCCGTCGAGCACCGGCTGCAACCAGTCGAGCTCGAAGGCGCCGTTCGACGGCTCCCAAGTGGACCACACCGACTCGCCGACCCGGATGACAGTGAACCCGGCCTCGGCCATCAGATCGAGGTCCCCTTCCAGTGAGATGGCGGGCCGGTACTCGTGGTAATAGGCCGCACCGAACAGGACGGGCATGGTTCTCCTATTCCTTGACGGCGCCGGCGGAGAGGCCGGACTGCCAGTAGCGCTGCAGCAGGACGAAGGCTGCGATGAGCGGGATGATCGAGAGCAGGGAGCCGGTGACGACGCAGGCGAGCAGATCGGCGTTGGCGCCGCTGCCGCCGACGGCCTGGGCCGACCAGGAGCTGAGGCCGACGGTGATCGGGTAGTAGCTCGGGTCGTTGAGCATGATCAGCGGCAGGAAGTAGTTGTTCCAGGTCGCGACGAGCGTGAACAGCAGCACGGTGACGAAGCCCGGGCCGAGGCTGCGCAGGGTGACCCGGAAGAAGATGGCGAGCTCGCCCGCGCCGTCGATGCGGGCCGCCTCGAGGACGCTGTCGGAGACGGCGTCGCGGGCGTAGACCCACATGAGGAACAGGCCGAACGGGCTGACCAACGACGGCAGGATCACCGCCCACGGGGTGTCGACCAGGCCGGCCTTGCTGAACAGCAGGTAGGTCGGGATCGCCAGGGCGGTGGTCGGCACCATGATCGTCCCGAGCACCAGGCCGAGCAGCGCTCCCCGGCCGCGGAAGGTGTAGCGGGCGAAGCCGTAGCCGGCGAAGGTGGCCAGCGCGGACGCGCCGACGGCGCTGACCGTCGCGTACACCAGGGTGTTGGCCATCCATCGGGCGTACTCGCCGTGGTTGTGGGTGAAGGTCTCGCGGATGTTGCCGAACAGCGAGAAGTCGTGGCCGAACCAGAGGCCGAAGGTCGAGAAGAGGTCGCCGGTGGTCTTGGTGGCCGCGACCACCAGCCAGAACAGGGGGAACAGGAAGTAGATGAGCACGGCGCCCATGCCGAGGGTCAGCACCGTGCTGCGGCGGTTCATCGGCGGCTCCGGTTGGCGGTCAGCAGCACCGCGTACGACACGACCAGGATCACGAAGCCGAGCAGGAACGAGACCGCGGCCGCGTAGTTCACCTGCTGCGAGGTGAAGGCGAGGCTGTAGGCGTACAGGTTCGGGGTGTAGGAGGAGTGGATGACGTTGGGCGCGAGCCGCTGGATGAGATTGGGCTCGGCGAACAGCTGGAAGCTGCCGATGACCGAGAAGACGAGACACAGCAGCAGCGCCGGCCGCAACGCCGGGAGCTTGATGTGCCAGGCGGTCCGCAGTGGGCTCGCGCCGTCGACCGCGGCCGCCTCGTAGCGCTCGGCCGGGACGGTGCGCAGCGCCGCGTACAGAATGATCATGTTGTATCCGGCGAACTCCCAGGTGACGATGTTGCCGAGCGCGGGCAGCATCAGGTTGCCGGTCAGCAGGTCGACGCCGAACCGGGAGAGCGGCCCGAAGCTCGGGCCGTAGAGGTAGCCCCACATCAGCGCCGCCACGACGCTGGGCACGGCGTAGGGGATGAAGACACCGAGCCGGAAGACCCGGGCGGCGCGCAGCAGCCCGCTGTCGATGGCCAGCGCGGCGCCGAGCGAGATCGCCAGCATGACCGGGACCTGGATCAGAAAGAACAGCCCGACCCGCAGGACGCCCTGCATGAGCTGCGGGTCGGTCAGCGCCCGGGTGTAGTTGGCGAGACCGGCGAAGACCGTCCCGCCGACCAGTTGGTCCTTGAACAGGCTCAGGTAGCCGGCGTAGCCCAGCGGGAGCAGGAAGAGCAGGACGAAGAAGATCAGGAAGGGGGCGACGAAGACGTACCCGGCCCGCTTGGTCATCGCACCGCTCATTTCACCGTGAACCCCTGGTCCTTGGCGTACGAGGTGAGCCGTTGCTGCCATTGACCGGTCGCGCCCGGGGCGTCGCCCTTGTCGGCGAGGGCCGTGCCGACCGTCTCGGTCCAGTCCTTCACCGACTGGTCGAGGAACGGCGGCCACTGCCAGGCGCTGTCGACGGTGCCACTGATCTCGGCGAACACCCCGTTGACCGCCTGGCCGCCGAAGAAGTCGTTCTGCTGCCCGGCGAACGACGGGTCGGCCAGCAGGGCCTTGGTCGCCGGGAAGAAGTTCTGCACGGTGTTGAACATCTTCGTGGTCTCGGGGTCGGTGTTGAGGAACTCGGCGAACTTGGCCGCGGCGATCGGGTTCTTGGTGCCCTGGATGACCGCGCTGGTGGAGCCGCCCCAGTTGCCGGAGACCTGCTTGCCCGCATCCCACTGCGGCAGCGGCGCCGCGCGCCACTTGCCGGCGGTCGTCTTGGCGCTGCCGCCGAGGAAGGCCGGCGCCCAGGCCGCGGTGATCCAGGTGGCGTACTTGTCGTTGGTGAAGCCCTGGTACCAGTTGTCGGTGAAGTCGGGGTCGGTGGAGACCACGCCTTCCTTGGCCAGGCCGCCCCAGTAGTCGGCGACCTTCTTGGAGGCGGCGTCGTCGACCGCCAGCCCCACGGTGGTGCCGTCGACCGTGTACGGCTTGGAGCCGGCCTGCCATATGAGGCCGTGCCAGCCTGCCGCCTCGTTGGCCGACATGTTGGTGAGGTAGATCTTCGGGTTCGCGGCGTGCAGCTTGCGGGCGGCCGCGGCGAACTCGTCCCAGGTCTTCGGCACCGCGATGCCGTACTTCTCGAACAGGTCGGCCCGGTAGAGCATGCCCATCGGGCCGGTGTCCTGCGGGTACGCGAGGATCTCGCCGCCCGGGCCGGTCACCTGGCTCCAGGTCCAGTCGACGAACTTGTCCTTGGTGGCCTCCGCGCCGTACGGGCGCAGGTCGACGAGGCTCTTGGTGATCGAGAACGTCGGGATGTACTGGTACTCGATCTGCGCCACGTCCGGGCTGCCCGAGCCGGCCTTCAGCGCCGTGCGCAGCTTCGTGTACGCGTCGGCGCCCTGGCCGGCGTTGACGACGTCGACCTTGATGGCGGGGTACTTCTTCTGGAACAGCGCGACTTCCTGGTCGATGTTCGGAACCCAGGTCCAGAAGGTCAGGGTGGTCGGGGTGGTCATGGCCTTGTCGATGTCGGCCTGACTGGCTGTCTCTTGGGACTTTGTCGAGGCGGCGTCGGTGCCGGAGCAGGCGGCCAGGGTCAGGGCCGCCGCCGCGGCCAGTAGTCGCCAGTGGGAAACTTTGCGTGACATGGGGTGCTCCTCCGTGTCAGTCGGCCGCCGCCGCCGGCCCGGGTTCGCAGCCGGAGGGCCTGGCGGTGGCGGCTTCTCTCTATGGGGACGGCCTTGCCGTCGAGTTGCGGATCACCATCTGGTGCACGTGCTTGGGCGGCGCCGGGGGCACGTGACCGGGGTCGTTGAGGAAATCGGTCAGGTACCGCAGCCCGACCTCGGCCAGTTCCGCGTTGTCCGAGCCGACCGTGGTCAGCGAGGGCCACACGTGTGCCGCGATCGGGATGTCGTCGAAGCCCACGACGCTCACGTCGCCGGGCACGTCGCGGCCGGTCTCGTGCAGGGCGTGGATGACGCCGATGGCCATCTCGTCGTTCGCCGCGAAGATCGCCGTGACCTCCGGGTCGCGCGCGAGGACCAGACCCTGCTCGTAGCCGCTGCGCGCGGTCCAGTCGCCGGTGAGCTCCGGCGGCACGACGGCGCCGGCCGCGGCCAGGGTGTCGTGCCAGTTCTGCCGGCGCTCGCGGGCCGCCCACCAGCGCGACGGCCCGGCGATGTGGTGCACGGTCCGGTGCCCGAGCCCGAGCAGGTACCGGGTCACCTCGGCGGCCGCGTCGCCGCCCTCGGCCGCTCGCACGGACAGCACGGTGGGTGCGTGCACGACCGGCGTCGCGCCGAGGGTCAGCACCGGCACGTCGATGACCAGCGCCTCGCCGCCCTCGTCGTCGACCGGCTCGGACAGGATGATCGCGTCGACGCCCTGGACGAGCAGGTTGTCGACCGCGGCCTTGAGCCCGGTGGCGTCCTCCTCGAACGAGTTGGCGACGCTGAGCGAATAGCTGATCCGCCGGGCCGCCCGCTCGAGCGCGACGAGCAGCGACGACGGTCCGAAGTGCGCGGTGCCGAGCGACACCACGCCGATGCGGTAGTGCCGGCCGGTCAGCAGGGCCCGGGCCGCGCCGTTCGGCCGGTAGCCGAGCTGCCGCGCTGCGGCGAGCACCCGCTCCCGGGTCTCCTCGGTGACGCTCGGCTCGTCGTTGAAGACGCGCGACACCGTCTTCTGCGAGACGCCGGCGAGCCGGGCGACATCGGTGCCGCCCGCTCGCCGCCTGCTCGTTTCCGCCATGGTCTCCCCCGTCGTGTGATGACTACGTAGTCGTTGCTATGTCTACGTAGTCGTTGCCGTCTCGTCAAGCCCTTGACTTCTGCGAAATGACTACGTAGACATCGAAGTACTCCCCGCCCTGATCCTTCGATCCCAGGAGAAGTCATGGATCCGAAACCTCGGCGGATCGTCGCGGTGGCGCTCGCCGCTACCGCGCTGATGCTGCTGCCGTCCGCCGTTGCGACGGCGTACGCGCCCACCGGCGGCACCATCTACCAACTGCCGAGCACGCAGGCATGCCTGAAGGGGCGCGGCAACTGCGCCATCTATCCGAAGGCGGCGCAACTGCCGGACGGCCGCCTGGTCGCCTCGTTCGAGAAGGCGACTGTCGTGCCGGCCAGCGGGGGCGCCGTGGGCGAGACCCTGCCGGTCTACGCCAGCGACGACGACGGCACCACCTGGCAGGCGCTGTCCGAGATCAAGGCGCCGGCCTATCTGTCGGCCGACCCGAAGTACGCGAAGTACACCAGCAACTGGACCAATCCGTATCTCTACGCCCTGCCCCAGCGGGTCGGGAATCTCGCGGCCGGCACCCTGCTGCTCGCCTCGGTGGTCTCGGGCGAGGACTACTACTACCTGGAGCGCAAGGCAGCCGACCCGACCTGGACGCCGACGAACGACGGCGACCGCAAGGACGTCGCCATCGCGCTGTACGCCAGCACCGACCGTGGCAGCAACTGGACGATCCGCAACATCATCACCACCGGCGGATGGCAGGGCGGCGGCGCGGGCGCGCCGGGACAGAACGTCGCCGCGGCGAACACCTATCGCCAGATCGATCCCGTCTGGGAGCCGTACCTGATGGTGTACCAGGGGCGAATCGTCGCTTACTACTCGGATGAGAACGAGTACTCCGACAACGGCACGGCGGTGGACCCCGACTTCCAGTTCCTCGCCCACCGCACCTGGGACGGGACCAGTGCGAACTGGAGCGATCCGGTCATCGACGTGACCGGCACCGGAACCGGCACGATCGGCGGCGGCCGGCCGGGCATGACCAACGTCGTGCCGACCACCGACGGCAAATGGATCATCACTTACGAGTACTGGGGCGGCGGCGACAACGTCCGCTACAAGATCTCCGCCGACCCGCTGGCGTTCCGTACCGTCGGCGGCGCCGCCGGCACCGGCATCAGCACTCTGCCGGTCAGCGCGGGATCGCACCCCCTCGCACAGGGCGGGAGCCCGGTGATCATCAGGCTGCCCGACGGCCGGCTGGTCTACAACGCGGGCGGCAGCGGCAACGTCTGGGTGAACGCGAGCGGCCGCAGCGATGGCGCGTGGACCGAATACCAGACCACCGTCGGGGCGGGCTACAGCCGCAACCTCACGTACGTGCAGCGCACCGGCCGCATCTCGATCATCAGCAACAAGGGCCAGTCCACGATCGTCTACGCCGACCTGGACCTGGGCAACTCGGCCGGCGCCTACTACCAGGTCGCCAACCGTCTGACCGGTCAGGTCATCGGCACCGGCAACCACACGAACGACGCGAACATCGGCAACGGCGACGTCCCCGACGTGGCCACCGAGAACGCCACCGGATCGAGCACGCAGCTGTGGCATCTGGTCACCAAGCCGGACGGCGCGGCGACCCTGCTGAACAAGTCGGGCGGCCGGGCCGCCGCCATCTGGACCGGCGCCGCCACCGCGGGCCAGCGCATCGGTCAGTGGGTCGACGACACGCCGGACGGCCTCTGGAAGGTGATCGCCACGTCCGGCGGATACAGCCGCTTCCAGTCCGCGGCCAACCCCAGCCTCTATCTGACCGCCGGCGCGCCGCTGACTCTGCAGACCGTCCGGACCGATGGATCCCAGGAGTGGAAGCTTAACTATTAAGAGTGTTGACAGTTTGTTGCTTCATCCATCAGGCTCGATGAAATCGTTCGAGCTGAAGGAGATGCGATGAGGCATTCGCACCGCTGGGTGGCGCTGGCCGTGGGCGCTTTGACCATCGCGGCGGGAATCGTGACGTCGCCCGCCTTCGCCGCCGCGCCCTCGGGCGCGGTGGTGATGGTGGCCTGTTCGGCCCCGGCCTGGGCCGAGGGCACCAGCTACGCCGCCGGGGCTCAGGTGACCTACAACGGGCGGCTCTACCGGGCCCGGGTCGCGCACACCCCGCCGGTCGGCGCCGGGTGGAATCCCGTCGCGGCGGCCTCGCTCTGGGAGGACCTGGGCACCTGCAGCGGGCCCACCACGCCGCCCACCACTCCCCCGACCACGCCCCCCACTTCGCCGCCGCCCACCACCGGCGGACTGGCGCACGCCCCGTACGTCGACATGGGCGCTTGGCCGACGCCGAGCCTGCCCACCATGGTCAGCAGCGGCAACCTCAAGAACGTCACGCTGGCGTTCATCACCGCCTCCGCCTGCAAGGCGATGTGGTTCAACGCGTACGACCCGCGGCAGGGCTGGGCGCGGGACCAGATCGACGCGGTGCGCGCCCGCGGCGGCGACGTGAAGATCTCGTTCGGCGGGGCCACGGGCATCGAGCTGGCGCAGGCGTGCGGCAGCGTGGCGGCGCTGCAGGCCGAGTACCAGGCCGTGGTCAGCGCCTACAACCTGAAGTTCATCGACCTCGACATCGAGGGCAGCGCCACCGCCGACCCCACCTCGGTCAACCGGCGTTCGCAGGCGCTCGCCGCCCTGCAGCGGGCCAACCCGGGGCTGCGGGTGTCGTTCACGCTGCCGGTGCTGCCCGAGGGCCTGACCGCCGACGGGCTCAACGTGGTCCGCTCGGCCCGCGACGCCGGCGTCACCGTGGATCTGGTCAACGTCATGGCGATGGACTACTACCGCACCGGCGATTACGGCAACTTCGCCGTCGACGCGGCCAACTCGACCTTCAACCAACTCAAGGGGCTGTACTCCGGCCGTACGGATGCTCAGGTTTGGAAGATGGTCGGCGTCACGCCGATGCTCGGGCAGAACGACGACGGCCACATCTACGACCAGGCGGACGCCCGCCAGCTGGTCACCTTCGCGCAGGGCAAACACCTCGGCATGCTCAGCTTCTGGGAGCTCGGCCGGGACAAGAACGCCTGCACCGGAGCCCTCTACATGTGCACCAACATCTCCCAGCAGCCGTACGAGTTCAGCCGCATCTTCGCCGCCTACAACGGCTGATCCACCGGGGCGGTCTAGGTATACCTAGGCCGCCTACGCACCCCTCCTAAACCACCCTGAGCAGCGAAGATAGGCAATACCTTCCGATGTGGCAGGTCGCCCGTCAACCGAGGATGGATACATCACCAGTTGACAAGGAGACAAGCCATGTTGATCCACGCAGACCTGATGCTGACCCTCGCGAACGAGCGGCACCGCGAGCTGATCGCCGAGAACGAGAAGCGGCATCTGCTCAACAGCGCCCGCCAGGCCCGCAAGGCCCGGAAAAGCCCAGCGGTCCGCGGACGGCCCACCGGTACGCTGGCGTCGTGCGAACCTTCCGCGGCGGTGCCAGCCCGGTGATGATCGGGCGGGAGAGCGAGCTGCGCCGGTTGGCGCGGCTCGCTTCGTCGCGTGAGCCGGCGGTGGCGATCATCGCGGGCGAGCCCGGCATCGGCAAGACCCGGCTCGTGCACGAGCTGCTGGCCACCCTCCCGGCCGAGACCGTGGTGCTGGTCGGGCAGGCCGAGCCCGGGTCGCTGTCACGGCCGTACGAAGTGCTGCTCGACGCCATCGACGGCCGCCCCGACATCGACGACGAGCAGCTGGCGGCCCTCACCGACCCGACACGCAGCCCGGTCGAGCGCCTGCACACCGGCCTGGCGATCCTGGCCGACCTGGTCGGCGACTCCCCCGCGGTCATCGTCTTCGAAGACCTGCACTGGGCCGACTCGGAAAGCGCGGCGCTGTTCGAGCGGATAGCCGACCAGCGCGGGGCCCGGCTGCTCCTCGGCACGTACCGGCCCGACGAGGTGTCGCGCCGCCAGCCGGTGGCCGGGTTGCTGGCACGGCTGGAACGCCGGCACGCCGTCACCCACGTACGCCTGGATCGCCTCACCCCCTCGCAGACCGCGGCGATGCTGGCGGCGGCGACCGGCGCTCCGGCGCCGATGCGCGCCGCGGCGGCGCTGCACCACCGCACCGGCGGCAATCCGTTCTTCCTGGAAGAGCTGCTGCGCGCGCTGCCCGGGTACGACGTGGAGGCGCTGGTCGAGCAGCCGCTGCCGTGGAGCCTCGCCGACGTGCTGCGCCGCCAGGTCGACGACCTCGAGCCGGTCAGCCACCGCGTCGTCGAGGCGGCCGCCGTGCTCGGCCACCGCATCCCCTTCGACCTGCTGGCCGACGTGACCGGCGCGAGCGAGGACGAACTGATCGCCGTGCTGCGCGACCTGGTCACCCGGGGCGTGCTGGTCGAGTCCGGCGACGACGAGTTCGCGTTCCGGCACGCGCTGGTGCGCGAGGCGATCGCCGACCAGATGCTCGCCCGGCAGCGCCGCCGGCTGCACGAGGCGGCGCTCGAGGCGCTGCTGCGCGGCGGGGCCTCCGACCCGGCCATGGTGGCCCACCACGCGCGCGGCGCCGGCCGGTACGACGACATGATCGCCGCCGCCCGCCGCGGCGCCGCGCTCTACCTGTCGATCGGCTCCGCCTACCAGGCCCTGCAGCTGGCCGAGATGGGCCTCGACGAGGCGCCCGACGACACCGAGCTGCTGGCCGCGGCCGCCCGGGCGGCGTGGCTGGCCGGCCTGCTCGACGACGCCCTGCGCTACGGCAGGCGCTGGCGCGACCTCGCCGGCGACACGACCGACCGGGCCGAATCGCTGTACCTGCTGGTCCGCATCGCCTGGGAGTCGCGCGAGACCGGCGAGATGACCGCCCTCACGCACGATATCGAGACCCTGATCGCTCAGCTCCCGCCCGGGGCCGACCAGGCGCGGGCGATGACCGCGATCGCGCAGTCGTCGTACCTGCGCGACGAGGTCGAGGCCGCGCTGCTGTGGGCCGACCGCGCGCTGGCGCTGGCCGACGAGTTCGACCTGCCGGCCGTACGCCTCGCAGCCCTGCTGGAAAAGGGCGCCACGCTCTCCGAGCGCCCGCAGACCGCCGCCGCCGGCCGGGAGATCCTCTCCGCGCTCGTCGGCGAGGCCGAGAAGGCCGGCGAGTGGGTGCTGGCCGCCCACGCCCTCAACAACCTGGTGCAGGGCGAGCCGCCCACCTCGCCGGCCGAGCACGCCGAGACCCTGGAACGCATGCGGATCGACGCCGAGCGGGCCGGCTTCGAGTCGCTCGCGGTGGCCACCTACTTCCAGGGCCGGGCGCGGCTCGCGGTGCGGGCCGGCGACCTGCGCGTCGCGATCGCGACGCTGGAGGAGGGACGCGAGCAGGACCGCGGATACCGCCGCCGGGGCCGCTGGGCCGATTACCACGGGGTCTTCCTCGCCGGGCTCTACCTCGAGGCCGGCGAGCTCGACCGGGTCGAGCAGATCATCGCCGACCTGGCGGTGGTGCCCAACAACGCGCCGACCACGATTCCCGGCCTCGCGTTCCACCTCGCCTGCCGCCGATCCGACCTCCCGCTGGCCGAGGCCACCCTCGACGAGCTGCTGGCCGCCCTGGACAAGGAGAACTGGCGCAGCGGCGAACGGGCCTACGACCTGATCTCCGCGGCGCTGGAGATCGGCCTGCCCGCGCCCCGGCTCGACCAGATGGCCGCCGCGCTGCTCGACGCCGACGTGTGGGACGCCTACCGGACCCTCGTCGACGCCCAGCTCGCGGAGGCGCACGGCCGGCACGCCGAGGCGCTGGCCGGCTATCTGTCCATCGCCGAGGCCCACGTGCTGGGGCCGGCGACCCGCGGCAGCGTACGCGTCGGCGCCGCCCGCTGCCTGCTCGCGGCCGACCAGCGTGCGGAGGCCGCGGCCCAGGCCGAGGCGGCCGCGCCCCTGCTGGCCGAGTGGAGTGGCTGGCGGGTGACCCAGCTCGGCCAGGTCCGCGCCCGGCTGGGCATGGCCCCGGCCGACGCGGCGGACGCCGTCACCGGCCCGGCCGCGCTGACGCCCCGCGAGCGTGAGGTGGCGGTGCTGATCAGCGACGGGCTCACCAACTCGGAGCTGGCCCGGCGGCTCTACATCTCACCGAAGACCGCCGCCGTCCACGTCTCGAACATTCTGCGGAAGCTCGGCGTCTCATCTCGCACCGAGGTCGGCGACCTCGTCGGACGGCGGTGAGAGGGCCGGCTCGTCCTTGGCCCGCACGGGAACCCGGGTCGGCCCGCTCAGGATGGCGAAGTCGACGGCCAGGTGGACTCCCGCGCCGCCGATCCCGATAGGGATGTCATAGGTCCACCCCGGCCCGGCCTCGACCTCGCCCGGCCCCTCGATCATGCCCGACCAGTCGCCGGCCGGTTCGTAGTAGCCCCGCCACGCGGTCGCCCGCACCGCGACCGTGCCGAGGTCGACGCGCACCGGGTCGGTGCCGCGATGGACCAGCCGGGCGATGTTCGTCTTTCCCTGGCCCACCGCCACCGCGGCTCGGGGGAAATCGGTCAGCCGATCGAGCAGCCGTCGCGAGGCGGTGGCCAGTCGTGCCCAGTCGCCCGGGCCGTCGCCGATGCCGGCGATCGCGACCGGGCCCGTCGCCTCCAGCTCCAGCACCTCTTCCGCCGCGTCCGGTGGCGGTATCGCCGACGGCGCCGCACCGACCGCGTCGACCAGCGCGCGGACCTCGGCCAGCTCGCCGGCCGGTAGCTGCCCGGCGAACCAGCCCACCCCGCCGGCGCTCACGCTGCGCCAGCCGCTGATCGCACCGTCGTCGGCGACCTCGACGCTCTCCGCCACGGCGGGTGATTGACTGCCGTCCGCGATCACGAGCCGCAGGATCATCGACGCTTCGCCTCCCAGGTGCCGCCCAGTGCCCGGCCGAGAATAGCCAGGAACTCGGCGATGTGGCGCGGCTGCGTGCCGTGGTCGTGCGGGTCGGTCACCCGGCCGGGGTCGCCCATGATCGACCCGCTGGAGTAGCTGAACCGCTGGATGGTCTCGTACCGGTCGTTGTCGCTCGGCAGCGCGGCGTTGAGGTCGAAGATCAGGTCACCGGTGAGCGGGACCGCGGGCTTTCCCGGCACCGGCGGCGGCCCGGGAACAGCGGCTACGGCCGGCACGGTCGCGATCGGCATCTTCGCGTACGCCTCGACGACCTGCTGGGCGAAGGCGCCCATCCGGACCCCGGCCCCGACGCTCGCCGCGCGGGCGTTGACGGAGCTGCGCGCCAGCATGGCCGCCTGAAGGTTGGCGGCGATCGTCGCGGGCGGCACGGCCGGCCCGGTCGCGTCGCCGACCGGCGGCTCGTGCCCGGTGACGCGCACATAGTCGCCGGGGTGCAGCTGGTATTCGTCCTGCAGGCCGATCAGGTGGCCGAACTCGTGCGGGATCGTGGTCGCCGCGTTCGGGTCGCCCGCGAACCATTTGCCCGCGTTGGCCCGCCCCGTGCCGGCGGTCACCGTGACCGTGCTGGAGTCGCCGCCGGCGCCGCGCGCCATCTTGAAGTCGATCGGCATCGACTTCTTCGACACGGTCTCGACGCCCATGTACTGGTTCCACACCGACTCGACGTGCCCGAACCAGGCGGCCGGCGCGGGCAACCCCACGAAGTTGACCTTCGCGGTGACCACCATCCGGTTCTTCTGGATCTCCCACGAGTACCGCGACGCGTTCGCGCCGGTCAGGCCGAACGTGGCGCCGCCGACCACCTCCGTCCACTGCCGCTCGACGGCGCCGAAAGTCGACCCGGGCGCCACCGCGTCCAGCGCGTCCCAGGTCGCCTTGTCGGCGGTGCCGGTCGCGGCCAGCGGCGGCACCCGCCCACTCTGGAAGGCCTGCAACGCGGCCTGCGTCTTCGGCCCGAACGCCCCGTCGTCCTTCAGCGCGGGCGCGGCGCCGGCCTTGTTGAGCTTCTGCTGAAGCTCATGCACGGCCGGGCCGCTGGTCAGCCCGCCGACGCCGGTGACCGGGTGCAGCGAGGTGCCGGCGACCTGCGTGCCCAGCGAGTTGGCCGTCCCGCTGGGGGTGTTCTGCTCGACGGGGGTGGCGCTCGTGCCCTCGGCCGCGACGAACCCGCCCTTCACCTTCGTGTCGAGGTCGGCCCACATGGCGGCGTCCACGGTCCCGGTCGGGAACCGGCTCAGCGTCCCGACCTCGTACTTGATCACCGCGACCAGCATGGCGCCGTCGAACGACGCGTTGACGGCCAGCCGGGGGCCGGCGCCGAGCGCGTTGAGCTTCTGCTGCGCGAACGCGACGTCGGCCCCGCTGGACCCGAACGAGAGCGCCGTGCGGGCCGCCGGCGGCAGGGCGGCGAACGCCGCGTTGAGCCGGGTCTTGGTGGCCGCGTCGAGGACGCCGGTCGGCGGCGCGATGCCCACACTGGTCTGAAAGGTCCGCACCGCCGCCTCGGTCAGCGGGCCGAACCGGCCGTCCTCGGTCAGCGGCAGCGCCGAGGCCTGCACCCGGCTGAGCTTGATCTGCGCATCCCGGACGTCTTCGCCGTGCGCCCCCGCCGTAAGGGGCGCCGCCGGTGCCGCCACGGCCCCACCCGGGGCCGGTGGCGCGGCGGCGAGGCGCGCGACCTGGGCGTTGCCGGCGAGCTGGGTCAGTTCGGCCACCGCGGCCGGTCCCCCCGGCGCGCCCTGCAGCAGCCGGGCGAGGGCGGCGTTGCCCCCGGCCTGCAGCAGGGCCGGACCGGCGACCTCGGGGCTGGACGTAGGGATCGCCGGAACCTTCGGCTCAGCCCGCTGGTCGGGGATCGGCCCCTCCAAGGCGTCTGACACGTCACGCCTCCGATCATTGAGGTCGGTTCGGGCGTTGCTACGAGCCTCGACCGCCGCGAGGTCTCACGCCAAGGGCGTTCGGGCGGCCTTTCGCGCACTTCCGGCTCTCTCTTGACCGGCTCTCTCCTGACCGGCTCTCTCTTGACCGGCTCTCTCTTGACCGGCTCTCTCTTG
The DNA here is from genome assembly GCF_044454685.1 of Actinoplanes sp. NPDC051513. Lineage (NCBI taxonomy): Bacteria > Bacillati > Actinomycetota > Actinomycetes > Micromonosporales > Micromonosporaceae > Actinoplanes > Actinoplanes sp. NPDC051513. Next base: position 176,484 of record NZ_JBITDW010000009.1, on the reverse strand, counting down.
ACCGGCGGCGGTGCAGTCACTTGGCTACGACCATGACAACGCCGTCCACCGCGCGCCGCCTCTGGTCGCTCTTCGAGCCGCTGCACGCCGTCACCTACTTCACGCCGCAGGCCGCCGAGGCCTTCGAGGCGGCCGGGCTGACCGGCTTCTGGCGGCGCTACTTCGCCGGACGGGCCGCCGCGCTCGGCGCGGTCGGGCCGGGCCCGGTCACCGCCGCGTTCTTCGGCTTCGCGCCGGCGATGGTGTCCCGGGCCTTTCCCGGCGTGTGGTCGCGCATCTCGCCACCGAACGCGCTCGCCGCCCGGGCCGCCGGCGCCGAGGCGGCCCTGACGGACCTGTTCGCCGGCTTGCCGCCGTCCACCGTGGCCGACGCCGCCGACCTGCTCGCGACCGCGGCATGTTCAGCCGACATGCCCGGGCGCGTGCTGGCCGCGGCCCACGCGGACCTGCCGTGGCCGTCCGACCCGGTCACCCGCCTCTGGCACGCCGCCACGATCCTGCGCGAGCACCGGGGTGACGGGCACGTGGCCGCGCTGCTCACCGCCGGGGTGGACGGCTGCGAGTCGCTGGTCTGGCGGGTGGGGCTGGACGGCGACCGCCTGCGCGAGGTGACCCAGCCCGCCCGCGGCTGGACCGACGAGGAATGGCAGGGCGCCGCGCGTCGGCTGGAGAAGCGGGGGTGGCTCACGGCCGGCGGTTCGGTCACGGCAGAAGGCCGTGACGCGTACGAGGGGGTCGAGGCGCTCACCGACCGGCTGGCAGCCGGCCCGTGGCAACGCATTGGCGAGGCCGCCACCGACCGCTGCGCCGAGCTGCTGGCGCCGCTGGTCGCCCGCGTCTGGACGGTCCTGCCCGACGACAACCCGATCCCACTACGCCGCCCCGCGTAACCCTGCCCGCCTGCACCCGCGACCACCAGGTGCCATCGCGGTGAAGAACCGCCTCGAGCGCCGGCACCGTCGGCGCACCATCCTCGGGCACACTTTGCTTTGCTTACCAATACGCGCGCGGGTCGCACGGACGCCCCGCGCGCGTATATGAAAGCGGTGCAGGGCGTATATGTGAGCAGTCCACCTGACCCTCCGGGACGCCACAGAGGCATGAAAATGGCATGGCGAGACCGCCCGAACCTTTCTCAAGGCCGCGACACGGGTGGCTTCGCAGCAGGCCGTTCCTAAGCAGTCGAGGTCACGTACCTGGGATTTCCCCCTGCAGGGTCACCGCCGCCGATCGCCCGGGAGGTTATTTTCCGGTCAGAGCAAAGCGCCCGTGAGCGGATCGGGACCCGCGGGTGTCGCGGTGCCGCGGCCGGGACCCGGACCTGACACCGAATGATCTCTAGCTCACCGCCGTCGACCTGATCAGCAGCTCCTGTTTCGGGTGGCCGCCGCCGGCGGTGCCGGCGAAGGCGCCGGCGTGTCTGCGGAAGTGATGAAGAACTGGCTGCGGGTCGTTGCCGGTTCCGCGTCTTGGCCATGGCGACCGTCCCCTTGGGGTAGGTGGGGCGCCCTGGCCGTCGGTGTCGCGAATGTGGACTACATGGGTCGTTCGGGTGTGGACCACGGCCGGGCGGCCCATGCGGCAGCATGAGAGAAAAGACGATGAGGAGCGGACTGTGGAACTGGGGATGGCACTGCCGACGTCGGGGTCGCTGGCGTCGGTGCCGAACATCAAGCGGGTGGCCCAGGAAGCCGAGCGCCTCGGGTACGCGGCGCTCTGGACGTACGAGAGACTGTTGCGGCCGATGGCGAAGATCCTGCCGGGACCGGACGGGGGTTTGCAGCGCATCCCGGCGGAGTATCGCGAAACCTACGAGCCGCTCGAGACGCTCAGTTTCGTGGCCGGGCTGACCGAGCGGATCCGGCTGGGCACCAGCATCGTGGACGCGTTGCTGCACGTGCCGGTGGTGCTGGCGAGGCGGTACGCGACGCTCGACCAGCTCAGCGGGGGCCGGGCGATCGCGGGGATAGGGCAGGGGTGGATGCCGCAGGAGTTCGCCACGGCGAACGTGCCGTTGAAGCGGCGCGGCGCAGGCTTCGACGAGGTGGTCGCGGCGATGCGGGCCTGTTGGGGGCCCGATCCGGTGGAGTATCAGGGGCGGTTCTACGCGATCGAGGCCTCCGAGGTGAACCCCAAGCCGGTCCAGGAGCATTTGCCGATCATCATGGGCGCCAATTCCGAGGCGGGGCAGCGGAGGGCGGCGCGGATCGCCGACGGGCTCAACCCCAACGCCTTCTCGCTCGAGCAGATGGCGGCCTCGGTGCGCACGTTCCGGACGGCCGCGGCCGATCTGGGCCGGGACGCGGCCGCGCTGCCGGTGATCGGCCGCGCGAACGTGCCGATCACCGCGGACCCGCTCGGGGACGGCCGGCCGTTCCTCGGTGGATCGCCGGCCGAGATCGCCGGCGACCTGAAGCGGCTCGGCGAGGCGGGCGTCGACCACGTGCTGTTCTACAACGTCGCGCCGGACGGTATCGACAGCCATCTGCGGCTGATGGCCGAGCTGCGCGAGCGGGCCGGTTAGGGCGGTCCGACCAGCGTCAGCGCCGACTCGAGCGGGGCGAACCCGTCCGGCATGCCGGGGGTTCGCCACGAGCCGGCCGGCGCGTGCGGGGGCAGCCACTCGGGGCGGAAGATGCCGATCGCCAGGTCGAGGTCTTCGAGGTGCTTGCGCAGGTCGTCGGTGAGCGGCGCGCGCAGGTGCTCGGCCCACAGCCGTACCCGCAGGTCGCGGACGGCGTCGCCGGTGCTGACCAGCGCCGCCGTCAGCTCGGTGTCGACGCCGGCCATCGAGCGGCTGAAGAGGTTCGCCGAGCCGACCGCGGCGAACCGGTCGTCCACGATGACGATCTTCGAGTGGACCGTGAGGTGCTCGACGCGCCAGAGGCCGACGTTGCGGCGCAGCTGCTGCGGCAGCGGGTCGAGGACCTTCTTCTGCAGGTCGGCGTTGACCGTGGCGTTGATCAGCGGCGACGACTCGGCCGGGTCGCGGCTGCCGGAGCCGACCAGGATCACCTTCACCCCGCGGGCCGCGGCCGCCCGCAGGTGCGCGTACATCTCGAAGCGCCGGTCGCCGCCGGGGTACTCGCGGAAGTACTGGTCCTCGATGTAGACGTAGCGCCGCGCGGCGTTGATCGCCTGCACCAGCGTGAGGTAGACCTCGTGGACGCCTTCCGGGGCCACGTCGCTGTAGTGCCGCCGCTCCCACGGCAGCAGCGAGTCGATGTACCACGGGCCGACCGATCGTAGGATCTGGCAGGCCTCGCCGGACGCCGGGCGGGCGGCCTGTGGCGGCGGCGGGGCGATCTCGGGCGGCATGTTCGCCGGGTTGAGCACCTGCAGGCCGCGCAGGGCCGGCCAGACGTACCGCCGGCGGGGCAGGTTGACCGCGCCGCTCCAGCGCATGCAGAGCACGCGCCAGACGTCGGCGGCGGCCGGCCCCTGGATGATCGCGCCGGCGTCGTGCCAGCCCCAGCGCCCGCCGTGCACGGAGAGCCGGTTGTGCGGCGATTCGTCGACCCGGTTGGCCGCGTAGTCGATGCCGCCGACGGCCGCGGTGATCGCGGTGCCGCGCCGGACCAGGGTGACCTTCTGGTGGTTGGAGCCGATGCCCGAGCCGGACCAGTCGAGCAGCACCCGGTTCGCGAGCGGCGGCGGTCCGGCCTTGGGGCCGCGCCAGCGCCGCAGCCGATGTGCCGAGGTCACGTTCTGATGGAACGGCCCGATCGTGGGGCGGGCGATGCTGCTGCTCACCACCGCGCCGGCCAGCAGGACCCGGACGTCGATCCCGCGGCTCGCGAGCCCGGCCAGCAGGCGGCCGAGCGGCTCATAGCCGGGTTCGCCGTCGCGCTTTCCGGTCAGGTCCATCTCGGGTTCCAGCTGCAGACCGCAGATGTACGCCGCATCGCCCGGCTGGAGCGAGGTCAGCAGCTCCCGCATCCGCAGCATCCAGTGGCGCCCGTCGACGACGAGCTCCACCGACGAGTTCTCGCGATGGGCCGTCACCGCGGGCGACAGATAGCCGGCCACGAGATCGTCGAGCGACGCCATGGTCGAGACCTTATAACGGCCGCCGTGGTGGCCGGAACGGCCCGGTGACGGTGGCTTTCCTAACCTGCGGCGAAAGGGGGTGGAGCCCATGAGCCTGCACACCGATGTCCTGCGGCAGGCGCTGCGCGAGGAGTACGCGGACGCCGACGACGAGGAACTGGAGGACGCCCTCGCCGAGATGGTGGCGGGAATGGATCCCGCGGAGGCGTTCAACTTCGCGAAGGCGCTGAACCAGATCGGGCACAGCGCGGGGCAGCTGTTGTCCGACCCGGCGGTCGCGTCGGTGGTGCGTACCGCGGCGCCGATCGCCGGCGGCGCGCTCGGCACGGTGATCGGCGGGCCGGTCGGCACCGCGCTCGGCACCCAGCTGGGGACGCTCGCGGCCGGCGCGCTGCCGGCCGCAGCCGTGCCGCGCCCGGCCCCGCAAGCGGTGGTGGCCCAGGCCGCGCCGGTCGCGGTCGCGTCGCCGGTGGCCGGTGGCTCTCCCGCCGCCGCCCAGGCGATCATCCTGGCCAACCAGCGCGACATGCTGCAGGGCCTCCTGCAGGCCGCGCTCGGCCAGTACGGCAAGCAGACGGTCGGCGGCGTCCCGGTGGCGCAGCTTCTCAGCTCGTTCGGCCGGCTCGTCGAGCAGGCGGCCGCGGACGCCGACGAGCTGAGCTACCTCTATCCCGGCGACGGCGACGACAGCGACGACGGCGAGAGCATGCCGACCGGCTCGCCGCTGACGCCGCAGACCGTGTACACGAGCCTCGTCGACGCCGATCATCTCGAGCTCGCCGAGGCTCTCGACGAGGAATGGGGCTGATCCGCCATGGCGGAGCTGGACGATGTGATGGGGCTGCTCGGGCAGGTGATCGCGGACCCGGGCGCCTTCGGCCAGCGGCTGGCCGAGCAGGCGGTGGCCCGGTTCGCCCAGGGCGGCGATCCCGGCGGTGCGCCGGCCGACCGGGTGGTGGACATGGCCGCCTTCGCGCCGAAACACAACGACAGCAGTGTTCTGCTCGCCGCGGCCCTGGGCGCCTGCGACTGCTGGGGCGCCGAGGTCGCCTGCCCCACCTGTCACGGAGAGGGCGCGGCCGGCTGGGCCGAGCCCGACGTGGCGCTGTTCCAGAAGTTCGTCGGCCCCGCGGTGGAGCGGCTGTCGGCGGTGGACCGCACGAGTGGAGGGAATCGATGACCATCACCGCATTGGACGACTACGAGACCGAGGACTACGAGGCCGAGGCCGAGGACTACGACAGCGAAGGCGAGTACGACGGGGAGGACGCCCGATCGGACGCGGCCCGCCGCCGACGCGCCCGTCGTATCCTGCTGGACCGCCAGCGCATGGGCCAGCGCCGGCGCCTGCCGCAGCCGGTCACCAGGCCCGGCCCGCCGACCGCGCGGGCCACGGTAGCGGCGATCCGCAATCTGGATCTGAAGACCAAGGTCGGCGAGGACGAGCTGCGCCGGTCCATGGATCAGGCGAACCGCCGGGCGCGGATGGCCGGCTACGTGACCGCGACCAGCGTGGCCGTCGACCAGGCGCTCGACACTTTCTCCGACGACCTGGACGGCCACGACCTGATCCGCAGCCTCATTCGCGTCGCGCCGCTGCTGCTCCTGTCGCCGCAGCGGACCCGCCCGGGCGTGGAGGGCTATCTGCTCGACCCGCGGGTGCTGGGCGGGGCGGCGGTCGCCGGGATCGCGGCCGTGGGCGCCTTCCGCAACCGCGGCACCGGCGTCGACCACATCGAGATCAACGCCCAGGCCTCGCCGACCGTCGGCGACAAGGGCCGGTTCCTCGCCGTCGCGGTGGACGGCAAGGGCCGCGACGTCGACACGACCATCAAGTGGGCCAGTACCGACACGAACCTGATCCGGGTGTTCGACAACGGCGACTTCGAGGCGCTCGCCCCGGGAATCGCGCGGGTCACCGCCGAGGCCAAGGACGTGCGGCAGAGCTTCTTCGTCACCATCGCGGCGAAGGGGAACAACTATCAGGCCCAGGCGGCCACGGACGGCACCGACGCCGCCGGTGGCCGCGGCGGAGGGCGCCGCTCGGCGGCGAGCGGGACCTCGTAGCGGCTCGTCATGGACCCTGCGCTGTGGGAGCGGCTGCGGACCGGGGAAGAGGCCGGCGAGGACCGGGCGATCGAGGCGATCGTCCGGCTCCGCCGGCCGGACGCCGAGATTCCGGGCGTACGGATGGTCGCCCGGTTCGGCGCCATCGCCACCTGCCGGATCGCTCCCGCGGACATCGTGGCGGTCCACGCGCATCCCGAGGTCTTCAGCCTCAAGGCGGCCCGGGTCATCGGCCCGGCCCGGACCGCCTCATCGTCCCCGGGAGCCCGTCGCCCCGGTGACGTCCGCCGTACGCCCGGGATCGAGCCGACCGGCGCCGGGGTCGTGGTGGCCGCGCTCGACTGGGGCGCCGACGTGGACGCCGCCGCGTTCCGGCAGCCGCCGGAGGCCGGCGGCGGCACGCGGTTCCTTGCGCTCTGGGATCAGCGCGGCGACGGCGACGGGCCTGATCCGTACGGGTACGGCACCGTCCACGATCGCGCCGCCATCGACGCCGCCCTGCGCACCCGACGGCCGTACGAAAGCCTCGGCTACCACCCCGGCGACGCGGACCGCGGCGCCGGCACCCACGGCGCCCACGTGCTCGACATCGCGGCCGGCAACGGGTGCGGCGGCGGCCCGGCCGGGCTGGCCCCCGAGGCCGACCTGCTCTTCGTGCACCTCGCCGACCGCGACACCGGCGGGCTGGCCAATCTCGGCGACTCGGTGCGGCTGCTCGAGGGCGCGGATTTCGTGCGGCGCACGGCCGGCGAGCGGCCCTGGGTCCTCAATGTCAGCGTGGGCCGGCACGGCGGGCCGCACGACGGCACGACCCTCACCGAACTGGCCCTCGACGCCCTGCTGGCCGAGGCGCCCGGCCGCCTCGTCGTGCAGAGCACCGGCAACTACTACCGCGCCCGCACCCACACCGCCGGGGTGCTGCGCCCCGGCGAGACGCACACCTTCACCTTCGTCAGTCTGCCCGGCGACACCACGCCGAACGAGCTGGAGATCTGGTACGCCGGCACGGACGAGCTGGCGGTCCGCATCGACCCGCCGGGCGGGCACGAAGGCCCGACCGTGCGGCTCGGCGAGCGGGCGGACCTGACCGCCGGCGGCCGGGTGATCGGGCGGGTCTACCACCGCGAGCACGACCCCAACAACCGCGCCCGGCACATCGACGCGTTCCTCGACCCGGCCGGCCTGGCCGGCGCCTGGACGGTGACGCTGGAGGGCCGGCGGGTGGTCGATGGGCGGTACGACGCGTGGCTGGAGCGCGACGACGCCTGCAAGCAGTGCCAGCCCCGCTTCGCCGCCGGCGACAGCATCAGCCGGGGCACCACCGGCACGATCGCCAACGGGCACCTCCCGCTGGTCGTCGGCGCGTACGACGGGCACGACCCGCGCCGTCCCCCGGCCGCCTTCTCCAGCGCCGGTCCGACCCGCGACGGCCGCCGCAAGCCCGACGCGGCCGCGCCCGGCGTCGGCGTCCTCGCCGCCCGCTCGGCCGCACCCGGCGAACGGCACAACGACGGCCGGCTGGTCCGCAAGTCCGGCACGAGCATGGCGGCGCCGCACGTGACCGGCGCGGTGGCGCTGTGCCTGCAGCTGTCCGGCCGGCGGCTGACCGCGCGGCAACTGCGCGACGCCGTGCTGGCCAGCTGCGACGCGGCCGGGCCCGGCGACCGGCTCGGCCACGGCTATCTCAACGTCCCGAAGTTGATCTCGAGGGTGCGGCGGCTCGTCGCGCCCGGCTCGGAGGAGTCGACCATGAGCTACCTGCCCGCCGCGCCGTCGATCACGTACCGCGAGTGCCTGTACCGGCCCGAGGGGCCGGTGGCCCGCTGGGTGGGCGAGCGCTACGACATCGTGGCGCGGCCCGGCCGCGCGCCGGCCACCGCGCCGCGCCGCGGCGACCTGCTGCTCGAGGTGGAGTTGGGCTGGCCAGGCCCCGGCCGGTGCGTGGTGCTCGACGAGCCGCCCGCGGAGCCGGTGGCGCATTGGCCCGCGGGCCGGCTGTTGCTGCGCCCGCTGACCACATCCGGCGACGAGGAGGGCGGGACCGATGAGCTCGACCGCCTCATCGACGGCGGCCTCTCGGAGAACGACATCACCGACACCCTCTTCGCCGCGCGCCATCCCGGCCAGGCCGGCGCCACCCTGACCGCCGGTTCCGCCGGCGCCCGCGCGTGGCGGACCCTGCGGGACCGCGAGGTCCGGCCCCGCCTGCGGCAGCGGGCGCCGGCCGGACCCGTCGACCCGGTGCGGCTGGCCGTGTTCCTCAGCCAGTACGAGAACGACGCGCGCGTGCCCCGCGCCTACACCGAACGGTTCCTCACCGGCCCGCCGCTGCTGTCGATGGGCCGGACGCTGCGCGACCGGACGCTGCGCAACTGGAACGAGGGCCGCGCGCCGCTGAGCGCGCAGGGTCTCTACCGGATGGCGTTGGAGATCAGCGGCGACGCGCCCACCGCGGCCCTGCTCTGCCACAACGTCACGAAGGCGTTCGTCCGCGGCGGCGTCGCGATCACCTGGAGCAAGACCGGCGCCCCCGGCGACTACACCGACGGCAGCAGGACCTGGACGGCCCGGGTGCGGCATCCGGCCGGGCGGCTCCGCAACAACTCGATCTTCTATCTGCTCTTCTCGGACGCGGAGTTCGGCGCCGACGATCCCGGCGACTGGTACCACTTCTTCGTCACCGCGACGATGGCGATCGCGGCCGGGAGCGGCGGCCCGGGCGCCGGCGGCGGGCGGCGGGAGGACATCGACGCGGAGCCGGAGGACCGCGGCGGGACGATCGGCGTCGTCAAGGCCGACCTGTACGAGGAGCTGCTCGCTCAGCGCCTGCGCGACCTGGAGTCCGCGATGACCGACCCGGCGCTCGCCGCCGTGCCCGGCTACCGCGGCTGGGTGCTGGCGAACGCGCTGAGCTTCCTGGAGGGCGGCGGGTACGGCAAGGACTACGCGGCCGACAGCTCGGACGTCGCCCGCGAGAGCCGGGTGCACCTGCGCGGCGCGGCCTTCGGGCTGCGGATGACCGTCGGCGCGCCCGGTGGCGCCTGGCGCTGGCACGTGCCCCAGGCGGGCAGTCTGTCGAAGCTCGACCTGGCCACCGGCTTCGGCCTCAAGGACAAGACCGCCGAGATCTGGGGCCCGGACTCGAAGCCGGCCGCCACCGAGGACGATCCGGAGGACGACCCGCCGCACCTCGTGGAGGCCCGCCGGCTGTGGGCCAAGATCTACGGCCGCGATGCGGCGCTGAGCAAGGTGGAACTGCGGGACATCACCGACGCGCCGTCCGGGGCGGTGCGCACGGCCGGGTTCGACGCGTGGACCAACGCCGCCACCCGGATCTACGTGGCGCCGGGCGCCGCCGACGACCCGCTCAAACTCGAGGTCGTGCTGCGGCACGAGGCGGTGCACGCCCGGCAGTTCCACAAGAGCGGCCGGCCCAAGACGTACACCCGGATGATGCGCTACGAGCGCGAGGCGTACGAGGAGATCTCCCGATGGCTCGCGGAGCGGGCCAAGAAGGACCACAGCGAGGCGCTGACCCCGTTGCGCGAGGCGGTCGACGCCCAGTTCAAGAAGTTCAGCGACGAGATCGACCGGGTCCGCCGCACGATCACCGACAACAAGGCGATCGAGGACGCGTACAAGAGCTTCCTCACCGGCTACCTGCCGAAGCACGCCGTCATCGACGACCTCTACGAGTCGGCCCCGGCGCCGCGGGAGTCGGACGACGAGCTGGTGGCCGAGGTCTGCTCGATCGACGGCGACTTCGAGGACGTCGAGTTCGAGGACGGGGAGGACGAGCCGGCCGAGCTCGCCGGTCCGGAGCACAAGAACATCGGCGACACCGCCTCCGGCAAGGAATCGACGACGATCGCGTACGGCGATCCGCCGCAGCACCTGAGCTTCGGCGATGTGGTCAGCATGGCGGGGGACTACTTCGGCTCGTACGAGGAGATGCGTGACCTCGGCGCCACCGCGGCCGGCCGGGCCGAGCTGGCCTGGACCCGCTGGCTCTGCCTCGACCTGGAACGGGCCGGCGTGCCGGAGCCACCGGCCCCGGAGGCGACGAAGAAGCGGGCGGTGGACCGGTACCGGGAGCTCGCGGCGCGCAACATCTCGCACTTCTCGGCGGGCGGCACCGGGTGGCAGGCGTACTCGCTGTGGCACGCCCGGGCGATCGTGGACGCGCTGGAGGCCGGGCGCGCCGGCGACGAGGCGATCTGGCGCCGCGCGCTGACGAAGGAGGCGTTCGGCGACCACTTCCTGACCGACCTGTTCGCGGCGGGCCACGTGCGCACGCCGCGGGCGGAGATCCGCGACTGGTACGAGCGGCGCTTCCCGGGCACCGACCGCTTCGTCGAGCACATGGCGAAGTTCCTCTTCGACCGGCTCGACGAGCGCCAGCAGATGCCTCAGCTGCTGTGGTGGTTCGGATGGGTGACCCGATCGGTCATGCAGGACCGGATCCGTGCGCTCGGCGGCACGGCGATGAGCTCGTTCTCGCTCGGCGACATCGTCTCGCTCGCCCTGCACGACCTCGACAACAAAGGGCTCGCGGTGGTCTCGGACGTCGGGCCGGACGGTCATCCGGTGCCGGGCGGCTACTCCTGGACCGCGGTGGGCGACGGTCACCTCGGCCGCAGCGCTCAGGGCGCGACGACGAACGCGATGGCGACCGCCGCGGTCATCGGCTCGCTGCGCGATCTGGAGCGGGTCCGCGGGGCGGGCGCCGGGCAGGGCGCGGCGCCGATCACGACGGCACGGAAGTCCGATGCGATCCGCGCCGCGCTCGGTCCGGCGGGCTTCGCCGCGAAGCCGTTCGTGCCCCGCGCGGATCCACGGCCCGGCGCGACCACGCCGTTGACCACCACCGACGGCAGTCGCGCTCCGCTGGAGTGGCGCTGGGGACAGCTCGGCGACGCGGCGTACCGGGCGATGGACGAGACGGTGCGGCACCGGATCGCCGACGAGCTGGCCGAGCTGTCCCGCAAGGTCGACGACCGGATCGAGGCGCCGCTCGGCCTCCGCGTCCAGGGCGTCCGCGGGGCGTACGGCGCCTTCGTCCGGTCGCTGCGCTCCGACGGCATTCTCGCGATCGAGAAGGCGGTGGGCCATCCGGCGCGATGACGGCCCGGAGTCAGCGGCCCGGAGTCGCGAGCCGGTTGAGGGCGAGCGCGCCGACGAGCAGCCCGAAGTCGCGCAGTGCCACGTCGTAGTAGTCGCGCGCGATCAGCAGGTTGACGATGATGCCGGCCAGCCAGAGGGCGACCACGAGCGAGCCGATCCGCGGCCGGAGCGCGACCACGATGCCGGCCACGATCTCGATCACGCCCACGACGTACATGAACTGCTGGGCCGTGCCCGGGAGCAGGTCGTCCACCCACGGTGCGAGGTAGCCCGGCCAGTCGGTCATCAGGTTGAAGAACTTGTCGAGCCCGAACAGGATCGGCGCCGCCGTGAAGACGGTGCGCAGCAGCAGGAACGCCTGCTGCGTAGGGGTGGCCGTGCGGAGGCTCTCGGTGACCATGACCTTCTCCTTCGTCTTAAACACCATTTCCCGTACGTTAGAAAGCTCGTCTTCTAAAGTCAAGACCGGCGTGCTTTACACTGGGATCATGGCTCCTCGCCCGCTGCCCGACCGCGTCGCCGCCCTGGCCGCCCTGGACGACCCGATCCGCAAGGCCGTCTTCGACCTGGTCGCCCGCTCGGCGTCCCCCGTCGGACGGGACGCGGCCGCCGAGGCGCTCGGCGTGAGCCGCCGGGTCGCGGCCATGCACCTGGACCGGCTCGCCGAGCAGGGCCTGCTGGAGTTCGAGTTCCGCCGCCCGGCCGGCCGTGGCGGTCCCGGCGCCGGCCGTCCCGCCAAGCTCTATCGCCGTGCCGACGACGAGGTGGCGGTGTCGGTGCCCGAACGGCACTACGACGTGGTGGGCGAGCTGCTGGCCGCCGCCGTCTCCGAGTCGATCGCCACCGGCGAGGCCGTTCACGATGTGCTGGGGCGCACGGCGTACGAGGCCGGCCGCGTGACCGGCTCGCAGGCGGCCGACCTGGGGTCGGCGCTGACCGAAGCCGGCTACGAGCCCGAGACCGACGACTCCGGCGCGGTGGCGCTGCGCAACTGCCCGTTCCACCGGCTGGCCCGCCAGTACACCGAGCTGGTGTGCGGCGTGAACCTGGAGCTCCTGCGCGGCGTCACCGCAGGCGCGGCCGCCGGCGTTCGCGCGGTGCTCGATCCGCAGCCCGGCCACTGCTGCGTGCGACTGCTACCAAGCGCTGGTTAAGACGCTCCTGAGCGCCCTCGCGACTTCATCATCTTCGACCTGGCCATCGGCGGCGGCCCCCACGCCGGCACCGTCGCCGGCGGCCAGATGAAGATCGACTACCTGGCGGTCTACAACCGGTAGTGCCGCGCCGTCTCTTCCAGGCGATCGCGGTAGGCGGCCCACCAGGAGCCGTCGCCGTCGGGCAGGTTGCTGCCGTTCGGGCGTAGCCCGGCCGCGCCGTCGATGAGCTCGCGGACGATGTCGGCGTGGCCGGCGTGCCGGTGGGTCTCCGCGGTCACGTGCACGACGATGCGGTGCAGGGTCACCGCCTGCCGGCCCGGCTGCCACCAGTGGACATGGCCGGGCGCGTCGAGCGGCAACGCCTCGATCGTCGCGTCGGCGTGCGCCCGGACCCGCGCGTACATGTCGAGGATCTCCTTCCGCGACTCGTCCGTGGTCGCCCACATGTCGGTGTTCGGGTCGGCGTCGGCGGCGATCCACGGCGGCGGCTCGGGCAAGGGACGGCCGAAGGTCTCGCCGAAGTAGCCCGCCTCGACGCCCGCGACGTGCTTCACCAGGCCGAGCAGGTTGGTGCCGGTCGGCGTCAGGGGCCGGCGGGCGTCGTACTCGGAGAGCCCGTCCAGCTTCCACACCAGCGCGTCCCGGGCCTCGTCGAGGTAATGGCGGAGGTCGGCTTTGGCATCCATACCGAGCAGCATGCCACCCTGCGCCCCGTCACCCGATCGGGTGACGGGGCGCGCGGTGATCGTCGCCTCGATGGCCCGCTCGACCAGGGCAGCAGGCGTTATAGGGCCCGATCAATGCAACTTGCAACGCTATGCGACGGGGCGGTCACGTTGTGAAACTGTCCGGCATGAACCAGGGCGAGTGTGAGCTCCAGGAGCGGCTCGGCACCCGGCAGCGGGCCGAGGCCTTCTACGAACGGCAGGTCCTGTCCCACCTCAACGACGCGATGCGCCGCTTCATCGGCCGGCAGGAGATGATGTTCCTGGCCACGGCCGACGCCGGCGGCGGCTGCGACAGCACCTTCCGCGCCGGGCCGCCCGGCTTCGTCCGCGTGCTCGACGAGGAGCACCTCAGCTGGCCCGAGCTGCGCGGCAACGGCGTCATGGCGAGCCTCGGCAACATCACCGAGAACGCCCGCGTCGGGCTTCTCTTCCTCGACTTCGGCGAGACCATCGGCCTGCACGTCAACGGCACCGCCGAGATCGTCGAGGACCCGGACGACCAGCCCGGCACGCCGCCGGGTCAGCGGGCCCGTCTCTGGGTGGTCACCCGGGTGCACGAGGCCTACATCCACTGCGCGAAGCACATCCCGCGCCTCGCGAGGATCCCGCGTCAGCGCGGGCGCGAGCCCGGCACGGAGCAGCCGAAGAAGAGCGACTACTTCGTGCCGGGCTCGCCGTCCCTGGCTAGGCCACCCGGAACGCTATGAAGGACGACTGGCCGGTGGTGGCGTCCTGCCGGGCGCCCACCGCCCACTCGGTTGTCGAGCTCGCGAACGCGACCCCGCTGAGCGTGACCGTGGCGCCGCCGCCGGCGGGCACCGGCGTGACCGACCAGGATGCGCCGTTCCAGTTCGCCAGCGCGGGCGCGCCCGCGGCGTCCGAACCGGCCACCCAGACGTCGTTGCCGGACCGCGCCGCCACGCTGTTCAGCGAGGCCAGCGGCGGGGCGGCGACGGTGTTCCAGGCCGATCCGTTCCACCGGATCACGAACGCGCCGCCGGTCGAGGCGAAGCCCACCGCCCAGGCGTCGGTCGCGGAGACGGCCGCGACGTCGTACAGATAGGTGCTTCCGTTGTTGGGGGTTGCCACCTGGGTCCAGGCCGATCCGTTCCAGTGCTGGACCATCGACTGCCGGATCCGGTTGCCGTAGGGCAGGTTGAGCGAGTAGCCGGCCATCCACATGTCGTTGGTGGCGATGCCGTCCACGGCGGTGACGAAGTTGGTGCGGGTGCCCGGGCTCGTCGTCGGCGTGGCGGCCCATGTGGCGCCGTTGTAGTGCATCGCCAGCGTCTTGCGGAACGTCGACCCGCCCGACGCGGTCTGACCGACCGCCCACGCGTCGCTCGCCGAGAACGCCTTGACCGCCGTGAGCTCCGTGTCGGTCCCGGCCGGCTTCGGCACCGCCTGCCGGCTCCACGCCGACCCGTTCCAGCGCAGCGCGACCGCCGACTTCTCCCCGCCGGACGCCGCGGTGGACTGCCCCACCGCGAACGCGTTAGCGGCCGAGGTAGCGTCCACCTCGGTCAGGTATGCCCAGTTGTTGGCGCCGCCGTTCAGCAGGTCCGGGCTGGCGACGATGCTCCACCTCGTACCGTTGAAGCGTTGAACCACCCCGTTGCCGTTGCCGCCGACGGCCCATCCGTCGGTCGCCGAGACCGAGTCCACGCCGGCGAAGCCGCCGATGGCGCCGGCCGAGGCCGCCGGGACCTGGGTCACGGTCGCCGCCCAGGCCGGCCCGCCGGAGGCGACGATGAGGCCGGCGACCAGCGCCGATCCGGTCACTTTCAGAAACGTACGTCGCATCGGATTCCCCCTTATCCGCCGCTGCCGCGCATCGACAGCGTGCGATCGCTCAGTGAGCCGGCGCCGTTGAGATCCCATCGCGTGCCGGCGGCGAACACGGCCGGCCCGGCGGTCGCGGCCACCGAGTAGAGCAGGCCGCCGATCGGTTGCTGCGGCACGGACTCGCTGATGAACGCGGCGCCGTTCCACCGCTGGACGATCGGCTGGGTCTGGCCGGCGGCGGAGCTGTAGCCGACCGCCCAGACGTTGCCGGCCACGCCGGACACGCCGTACAGGACGTTGTTGCCGGTGCCGCCGGTCGGCGCGGTGGGCGCCTCGCTCCACGCGGCGCCGTTCCAGTGGTACGCCACCGGCGCGGAGTAGCCGTTCTTGGAGCCGACGGCCCACACGTCGTTCGCGGACAGGGCCGTGACCGAGTGCAGGAACGTTCCGGTCCCCGACTCGGGCAGCTCGGTCTCCACCCAGCTGGTGCCGTTGTAGTGGACCGCGAGCGGATGGGCGAGCACGCCCTTCTCGCCGCTGTTCGAGTAGTAGCCGACAGCCCACAGGTCGTTGGGCGCGGTCCCGGCGACGCTCTCCAGCGTGTTGCCGGAGGTGCCCGGATCGGGCGCGGTGACCTGCGTCCACGCGGCGCCGTTCCAGTGCAGGATCAGCGCCTCGCCGTGCAGCGAGGTGTCGTAGTACCAGCCGACCGACCAGGCGTCGGTGGCGGAGACGGCCTTCACGCCGTACAGCTGGCGGAAGTTGATGCCGGGCTGCGGTGTCGCGACCACCGACCAGGAGGTGCCGTTCCACCGCAGGGCGAGGGCTTTGCGGGGCGCCCCGTTCACCCCGGCCGACCCGTTGGCGTATCCCACCGCCCACGCGTTGGTCGCCGAGGTGGCATCGACGTCGCGCAGCTCGTTGTAGTACTCGGTGGCGTTGGGGCTGGTCACGGTGGACCAGGAGGTGCCGTTCCAGCGCTCGACCAGGGTGCGCGGCGCCGCGCGGGCAGTGTCGTACCAGCTGCCGACCGCCCACGCGGAGGAGGCGGACAGCGCGGCGCTGCCGTAGAGCTCGTTGGCGATGGTGCCGCGGTTGGGCGTGGTCAGCACGGCCCACGATGTGGCGGCGCTGGCCGGAGCGGCGGCGACGGCCGCGAGCGCGAGGCCCGCGACCGCGGCGAAGCCGGCCCGGTATCCCTTTCCGGACATGACCTCACCCGCCCGTGACGGTCAGGCCGAAGGCGGCGGAGGTGCCGATCGGGTCGCTGCTGATGGTGATCGCGGTGATGGTGATCGACGCCGGTCCCGCCGGTGTCGACGGCGACGTCGTCAGCAGCAGCACCGAGTGGCCGCTGAGCCGGGGCGTCGGCGGGATGAACCGGGCCGTGACGCCGCTGGGCAGGCCGGTCGCGCTCAGCGTCACCCGCGTGTTGTCCAGGTAGGGCTCCGCCTCGAACGAGATGAGCGTCGCCGTCGGGTGGCCGGCCGCCACCGTGGCCGAGGCCGAGCTGAGATCCATCGAGTATTCGGTGTCCGGGTCCGCGACCGCGGCCGTGGAACCGGCGAGTACCAGCGCCAGCGCTACCGGCGCCGCGCCCCCGAGAATGCGAAACATGTCGCTCCCTTACCGGTGCGAGGCAGCCGGGCCGGGCCCGACTGCCGTCCGTCGGCTGACGATGGCACCGGTGACTGGAACGGAGCTGACGTGACGCTGAAACGCGCCTCAGTCGTCGGGAATGGCCCGGTCGAAGATGTCGCGCTCCATCTCCGGATCAGGGCCGTTGCGCACGCCCAGGTCCAGGCTGTCGATTCGGGACATCTCTTCGCCGCTGAGCTCGAAGTCGAAGACGGCGAAGTTCTCGGCGATGCGGCCCGGGTTGGTCGACTTCGGGATGGCCGAGCGGCCGTGCTGCAGCTGCCAGCGCAGCAGCACCTGGGCCGGGGTCTTGCCGTGCGCGCCGGCGATCGCCCCGATCGCCGGGTCCTGCAGGACGTTGCGGCGCTCCTCGCCCCACCCGGGATAGAAGGTGATGCCGCCGATCGGCGACCACGCCTGGGTGAGGATCCCGTGCTCGGCGTTCGCCTTCTGCACGTCGGGCTGGCTGAAGTACGGGTGGAGCTCGATCTGGTTGACCGCGGGCACGACGTCCGTGCGGGCGAGCAGCTCGGTGAGGTGGTGGCGCATGAAGTTGCTGACGCCGATGGCCCGTACGCTGCCGTCGGCGAGCAGCTTCTCCAGCGCCCGGTAGGCGGCGACGGTGCGGTCGAAGCGGTCCGGGGCCGGCTGGTGCAGGATCAGCAGGTCCAGCCGTTCGACGCCGAGCTTGCGGGTGGCCTTCTCGAAGGCGTGCAGCGTCTCGTCGTACCCGTAGTCGCTGACCCACACCTTCGTCTCGATGAAAACGCCGGCGGGGTCGACGCCGGAGCGGCGGATTCCCTCGCCCACCTCACGCTCGTTGCCGTACGCGGCGGCGGTGTCGACGTGCCGGTAGCCGACGCGCAGCGCCGCATCCACCGCGGCCGCGGTCTCCTCCGGCGGGCTCTGGAAGACGCCGAGGCCGAGCGCCGGCATCGTGACGCCGTTGTTGAGCACAAGTTCTGGGGTCATGCCCTCGACGCTAGGCCCGCCGGCGCCGGCATGCGGGGTACCACTGGAACCCCCCTTTTCACTCCCCGCGGAACACCGGCTCGCGTCGTTGCAGGCTCGCCTCGATGCCCTCGGCGCTGTCCCGGGTCGCCCACAGCACATTCTGCTCGGCCAGCTCGTGGTCGAGCGCCTGCCGCACCCGGGCCGCCAGGTCGCCGCGCAGGGTGCCGCGGATGGACCGGACGGCCAGCGGCGCCGAGGCGGCGATCTGTTGGGCGAGCGCCTGCGCGGTCTCGCGGAGAAGGCCCGGCTCCGCGAGCCGATCGACAAGCCCGGCGCGTACGGCTTCGTCACCGCCGACCCGGCGCGCGGTCAGCAGCATGTCGGCCGCGAATTGCCGGCCCACCAGCTCGGGCAGCGTGACGGTCAAGCCGAAGCCTTGGTGGAAGCCGAGCCGCGCGAAGTTCGCCACGAACCGGGTCGACGCCTCGGCGACCCGGAAATCGGCCGCGCAGGCCAGCCCGAGCCCACCGCCGACGGCGCTGCCCTGGACGGCGGCGATCACGGGCGTGCGCACCTCGAACAGCCGGATGGCGTGACGGTAGAGACCCTGCGCGGCCGCGGCACGGTCGCGTACGAAATCTCCGTCTCCCAGATGAGCGCCCGCGCAGAAGTGCTTGCCCTGCGAGGCGAGGACGATCACCCGGCAGGCGGGGTCGTCGTCGAGCGCCAGGGCGGCATCGGCGACCCGGCCCAGCAGCGCCTCGTCGACGTGATTGGCCGGCGGCCGGCGCATCTCCAGCAGGGCGACGCCGTCCGCGACGGTGACCGACAGATCGGTGCTGGTTTTCGGGCTCACCCAGCGACCCTAATCTCACCGCCGGCTGAGCTCCGGGGCGGGGAACAACTGCCGGAACGTGAAGGCCTCGGGCGTGGGGCCGTCGGTCTGCAGGCGGCCGAGCCGCGAGTTGCCCTGCCGCAGCGTGGGGATCTTGCCGGCCGGGACCCACCACAGCACCAGCGCGGCGTGCTGGCCGTGCGGGTCGAACCAGTCGCGGCGGCGGCGCAGGTATTCCAGGTGCTGGGACTGGTAGACGTAGGCCCGCAGGTGCTCGGGGGACTCCCAGACCGAGAGTGTGTAGATGCGGCTCGGGTCGGCGGGCGCGGCGATCGTGCCGTGGTCGCTGTCGCCCACCAGCCGCCAGACGAAGCCGGGCGAGCGGTCGGCGAGCGCGTTCATCAGCGCGATGCCCTCGGCGAACTCGGTCATCGACGGGTCTTCCAGCGGGGCTCGGAGGCGGGCCGAGTTCATCTGGGCCAGGTGGAAGTCGCTCATGGCCTCAAGCTCACCAGCCCGGGTCTCTAATGTCAATGGAATTACTTTTTAGAGAGGGTGACGCAGCATCGCCCCGGGGCAGCGTCCATCCGGGCGGCCCACTCGCCGTCCAGCCTCGCGCCGGCCAGCAGGCCGGTGACCATCGCCAGGTTCATCCCGCAGATCACCGGCGGGAACTGCTCGGCGAGGCGGTGGAACGGGCAGTTGCGCAGCTCGATCCGGTCCGGGCCGTCCGCCACCGGCGCGTAGCCCTGCCCGGTCAGCATCTTCTTGATGTCGGGGTTCTCCGGTGTGCGCCGGCCGTGCTTCTGCGCCACTTGGTACAGCGTCTCCTCGGCGCCGGCCTGTTCGAGGGCCTCCGCGAGCAACTCGGCGGCCGCGCGATAGGCACGCGGCGGCACGCTGACCGCGTGCTCCGCCGCCGCGCGGTGGTACAGCTTGGCGGGACGCCCGGCGCCGGGGCCGCTCTTTCCCGACCTTCTCGCGTACGAAACCTCGAGCAGTCCCGCCGCCACCAGCTTGTCCAGGTGGAACGCGGCCAGCGTGCGGCCCACCCCGAGCGCCTCGGCGACCTCGTCCCGCCCGAGTGGCCCGGCCCCGTCCGCGACCATCTGATACGCCTGCCGCCGCACCCGGTCGGTGAGGCTGGCCACGGCGTCGAGGTCGTGCAGGTCTTCCGTCGTCACGCGCCCATCGTATTACCAACCGAATTTGTCGGTAGAGACCGAAGTGTGGTGGCCGTAGGTTCGTGCCATGAACGCTTTGGTGGCTGCCGCCGTGACCGTGTTGTTCTGGGCGTCCGCGTTCGTCTCGATCCGGAGCGCCGGCGCCGCCTACTCGCCCGGGGCCCTGGCGTTCGGCCGACTGGCGACCGCGGTCGTTCTGCTGGGCGCGTTCGCCCTGGTCCGCCGGGTCGGGTGGCCCGACCGCCGGGCCTGGCCGGGGATCCTGACGTCCGGGCTGCTCTGGTTCGGCGGCTACATGGTGTTCCTGAACTGGGGCGAGCGGCTGGTCGACGCGGGCACGGCCGCGCTGATCGTCAACGTCGGCCCGATCCTGATCGCGCTGCTCAGCGCCTGGCTGCTGCGCGAGGCGGCCCCGCGGTCGCTGTGGCTCGGCATCGGGGTGTCGTTCGCGGGCACGGTGGTGGTCGGCCTGTCGATGTCCGGCGGTGGCGGGTCGTCGCTGCTGGGCGTGCTGTTGTGCGTGCTGGCCGCGATCACGTACGCGATCGGGGTCGTCGCCCAGAAACCCGCCCTGCGCTACGGCAGCGCCCTGCAGATCACCACGTACTCGGCGCTGGTGGCCGCGATCGCCCTGCTGCCGTTCGTGGGCGTGCTGGTCCGGGAGGCGGCGGACGCCCCGCTGTCGGCCACGCTGAACATGATCTACCTGGGCGTCGGCCCCACCGCGATCGCGTTCACCACCTGGGCGTACGCGCTCGCCCGCACCAGCGCCAGCAAGCTCGGCGCGACGACGTACGTGGTCCCCGCGCTGGTCGTGCTGATGTCCTGGCTGTTCCTGGGCGAGGTGCCGGGCTGGCTCACCCTCGCCGGCGGGGCGTTGTGCCTGGCCGGCGTGGCGGTGTCCCGCCGCCGGGGCGCCCGCACGACCGCCCCGGCGGTGGCCACGCCACCCCTGCCCGCCGAGGGCGTCAGCCGCGGCAACGGAAGATGATGCGGCCTCGGGTCAGGTCGTAGGGGCTCAGCTCGACGAGGGGAGCACCACCGTCCCGCCCATTTCGGCGCATGCACCGATCAGCCGGCTCGGGGACGGAAGCTGGCGAACACCAGGCGCAGATCCTTCTGGGCGGCCGCCCAGTCGGCGTCGCTCGTCTGCCAGTAGATGCCGTACGCCTGATGGGCCGACGTCACCACGCCGCGGTTGTTCACGTGCTGCCGTACGCCGGAGCGGTTGAAGGTGAACTCCCAGTCGGCCGCCTTCAGGAAGTAGTCGACCTCGCGGATGTGGATCTCGCGGTAGCCGGGGAAATCGCCACCGGCGACGCGGTGGTCGGCCTTGCCACGCCAGTCGGCTACGGGGTCCCACTGCGGCTTCTTGGTCTGGTCGATGCCGAGCACCCGCCCTGGCGCACGGAAGTAGACCATGCCGTGTTCCTTGGAGCGTTTCCAACCCGCGGGCACGTAGAGGGAGAAGCCGGTGGGGTCGCGGTAGTCGATCCAGCCCGCCGGCCGGGCCGGCCGTCCGTCGCCGGCGCGCGTGGCGGAGACGGCAACGGTGGGAGCGGCGGCCGCCGGGGAAGTGGCAGAGGACGTGGCGGAAGGCGACGGGGACGACGACGCGGCCGGGCTCACCGCGGACGGTGCTACGGCCGCCGGTTTGTCCGGTGCGGGGCGTACGGCCCACCACGTGATGCCGGCCGCGACGAGGAGGACGACAACCACGGCCGCGATCAGCGCGGACGGCGCATGACGCCGCAGCGCGGTTGGGGGCGGCTGCGCGGTTGAGGGCCGACCGGTTGAGGGCCGCGCAGTTGAGGGCGGCGCGGTTGAGGGCGGCGATTCGAGTGCCGCCCGCAGCAGGCTCTCCGCCTCGTCCGCGTCGATGCGGTCCTCGGGTGACTTCCGCAGCAGTCCCTCGAGCACCGGCCGCAGCTCCGCCGCCAGCCGCGCCGGCGCCGGCTCCCCCGCCACGACGGCGGTGATCGTCTCCATGACCGAGTGGCCTGCGTACGGCGGATGCCCTTCCACCGCCGCGTACAGCGTCGCCCCCAGCGACCACAGGTCGCCGGCCGGGCTGCTGTCGCCGTCGCGCACCCGTTCCGGCGCCATGTACTGCGGCGACCCCATCACCAGGCCCGAGCTGGTGACCAGGCTCTCGCCGTCGACCGCGGCCACGCCGAAGTCGGTGAGCACCACCCGGCCGTCGGTGGCGAGCAGCACGTTCGCCGGTTTGACGTCGCGGTGCCGCACCCCGGCCGCGTGCGCCGTGGTCAGCGCCTCCAGCACCGCGAGCCCGATCTCGGCCACCCGCCGCGGCGGCAGCGGACCCTCCGCGTCCAGCACCTCCTGCAGCGACCGGGAGGGCACGTACTCCATGACGATCCAGGCGCGCCCGTCCGATTCGAACGCGTCGTAGACCTGGGCCACACCAGGGTGCGACAGCCGGGCCGCGGCCCGGCCCTCGCGCAGCGTGTGCCGGCGCAGGGCCTCCCGGTCCGCGTCGACCAGCTCGGGCGGCAGCAGGATCTCCTTGAGCGCGACATCCCGATCGAGGATCTCGTCGCGGGCCTGCCAGACACGCCCCATGCCGCCCGCGCCGATCGTCCGGCCCAGGCGGTACCGGTCGTGCACGTGAACCGGGACCGCTGTCATGACCGCCGATGTACCCGGCCCCGCCGCAGTTCACTCGCCGGGCGGGCGGCCGCGCAGGACGTACTTCTGGATCTTGCCCGTGGAGGTCTTGGGCAGGTCTCCGAAGGTGACCGTCTTCGGGGCCTTGAAATGGGCGAGCCGGCTCCGGACGTACGCGATGATCTGCTCTTCGGTCGCGCTTGCGCCTTCCTTCAGGGTGACGTGCGCGGCCGGCACCTCGCCCCAGTGGTCGTCGGGGACCGCGACCACCGCGACCTCCAGCACCGCCGGGTGATCGGCGATCACCTGCTCGACCTCGACCGACGCGATGTTCTCGCCGCCCGAGATGATCACGTCCTTGAGGCGGTCGCGCAGCTCGATGTAGCCGTCGGGGTGGCGCACGCCCAGGTCGCCGGTGCGGAACCAGCCATCCGGCGCGGCCGCGGCGGTGGCCGGCGGATCCTTGAGGTAGCCGAGCATCACGGTGTTGCCGCGCAGCGCGATCTCCCCCATCGTCGTCCCGTCGGCCGGCACGTCCGCGCCGTCGGCGTCCACGATTCGCGGGGTCAGGTTGACCATGTTGGCGACGCCCTGACGGGCCTTCATGCGGGCCTGGCCGTCGAGGTCGAGCGCGTCCCACTCGGGGCGCCAGTCGCAGATCATCGCGGGGCCGAAGGTCTCGGTCAGGCCGTACAGGTGGGTCACGTCGAAGCCCAGCTCGGCCATCCGCCGCAGGATGGCCGGGGACGGCGGCGCGCCACCGGTGGCGACCCGCACCACCCGGCCGTCCGGCACGCCGTCGCCCGCTTCGGGGGCATACGCCAGCATCGACAGGACCGTGGGCGCGCCGTTGAGGTGGGTGACGCGCTCGTCGCGGATCAGCCGCCACACCTCGGCGGGGTCCATCCGGGGCAGGCACACGTGGGTCGCGCCGGCCGCGGTCACGGCCCACGGGAAGCACCAGCCGTTGCAGTGGAACATCGGCAGCGTCCACAGGTGAACCGACGACGGCGACAGGCCGGTGTGGGCGGCCATGGCGAGCGCCTGCAGGTACGCGCCCCGGTGGTGGTACATCACGCCCTTCGGGCGGCCCGTCGTGCCCGAGGTGTAGTTCACCGACAGCAGGCCGCGCTCGTCGGCCGGGGCCACGACCCGCGGTTCGGCCCCGGCCAGCAGCTGCTCGTACTGCTCCCCCGCGCGGATCCGCGCGACGGAAGCCGGCAGCCCGGCGACGAGGTCGTCGAAGACCGGGTCGTGGATCAGCACCGAGGCCTCGGAGTGCTCGACGATGTAGGCGACCTCGGCCGCCGACAGCCGCGTGTTCACCGCGACCAGCGGGACCCCGGCCCAGGGCACGCCGAAATGGGCCTCCAGCAGCACGTGGGTGTTCGGCGTCAGCACGGCCACCGGGCGGCCGCCGGCCATCGGCGACAGAGCGGCGCCCAGGCGGCGGCATCGGTCACGCAGCTCCGCGTACGTCCACCGGCGCGAACCGTCGACCACGGCGATCCGGTCGCCGTGCGCCTCGGCGGAGCGGTCCAGGAACGACACGGGCGACAACGGCTCGAACGACAGGCCTGCAATGGTCATGTGTCCTCCGACCTGCGCTTCCTAGTCGAATCCTGACCACCGCGCCGCCGTGTTCCAAATTCGCTCGAAGGCCGAGCAATACAGATCGAAGAGAAGGCCGCCGTCGATCTTCTGGAGTCGAATCGCGGGGTTCAGGCTGGCCGGGCTGCCGTAGACGTGCGGGTTCACGATCAACTGATCGTCGTACCGGAAAAGGTCGTTGTAAAGAGTTGTACTATGCAGCCTTATTTCCGCGCCCTCGACCTCGACGAGGCTGCGGTAGTAGATCAAGCTGGCGCGGATGTGCGCCGACAACGTGCCGTCCAGGCCCTCCTCCGCGTCGCGCACCGCCACCGCCGCGCAGGCCGGATCGCCGAAGCACAACCGCACCCGCACGCCGTCCCGCGCCCGGTCGGCCAACTCGTCGGCGATGCGCGGCTGCACCTGAGCGAAGAACGTGCCGGAGTGGACGAGAACGTCCACATTGGTCGTTGCCTCGCTGAGAAGTCGCAGCCAGATCTCGCGCGGCACGCTCGCCCGATCCGGGTACAGCTCGATCAGCTCGGAGCGGCTCATGCCCCGGCCGCGGATGCCGCGGGTCAGGATGCTCGGCCATAGATAGATCTCGTCGGCGTCCAGCAATTTCGCGGCTGTCCAGCGATTTTGGCGGTGTGGCACGCGCCCGTGCGACAGCCAGCGTTCGACGCTTTTCGTGTCGATGGCGCACTTGGCGGCCAACTCCTCGGTGCTTATTCCGCGCTGGAGCATGAGCGCTCGCAGCCGCTCGTTCGGCAGAGGCTTGGTCACATCGACAACCGTGCGGTACCTACAGGTACTTTTCAAGTTTTTTCTTTGGACATTTTATCCGGACGGTACGTCTCCGAAAGATCCCTACAGGGCGGGTGAAACGTCCCATCGACGCCCGTCAAACTAGCAGGCGCTTCGGAAAGTTGATCACCACCGTCGAATATCGGCCGTGCCATCGACGCAATTGTCAACAATAACGTTGAGAGGAATGGACCATGCCCATGGTCGTCCGGGAAGCCGGGACCCCGTACGTGTTCAGCAACGATCGGCCCACGGCCGCTCCGCTGCTGGACGCGCTCGGGCAGATGCACGACCCCTTCACCACCAGCCGCCTCACCGAGGCCGGGGTCACCCCGGGCTCGCGCTGGCTGGAGATCGGCGCGGGGGCGGGCACGATCGCCGCATGGCTGGCCGACCAGGTCGGGCCGGACGGCGAGGTGATCGCCACCGACGTGCGCCCGCAGCACATCCGGACACACTCCGGAGTGACCGTCCTCGAGCACAACATCCTCACCGACCCGCTGCCGGCGGGTGAGTTCGACGGCATCCACGCCCGGGCGGTCCTCCAGCACCTGCCCGCGCGGCGCGAGGTGCTCGCCCGGCTGGCCGGCGCCCTGAAGCCGGGCGGCGTGCTGGTGGTCGAGGAGATGGAGCCCAACTGGTCGCGGTCGGTCCTGGCCACACCGGACGAGGAGCTCCACGAGGTCGTCGCCCACTACGAGACGGCGCTGACCCACGTGCTGCGCACGGCCGGCAACGACCCCACCTGGTGCCGTTCCGTGTTCGGCGCCATGGAGGACATCGGTCTCGACGAGGTCGACATGAAGAGCTGGCAGGGCTCGTGGCGCGGCGGCACCGGGGCAGCGTTGCTCGCGTGGGCCGGCTCGACCGAGCAGCGCGAGCGCCTGATCGCCGCCGGGATGGCCGCCGGCGACCTGGACCTGCTGGCCGAACTGGCACTCGATCCGCGCGTGGTCCTGCGCGGCATTCTCCTGCTGTCGACGATGGGTCGGAGGAAGGCATGATTTCCGTACGACGACGCACGATCGCTTTTGTTGCCGCGTTGACCTTGCTGGCCGCGTGCGACGACGGCGGCGGCACGGCGGAGAAGGCTGCCCCCGCCGCGGGTGAGCTGAAGACGGTCACCTACCTGACCGGCGCCGGCGTGCAGGGCCGCGAGGCGTACATCTACGTGGCCATGGAGAAGGGGTTCTTCAAGGAGGCCGGGCTCGAGGTCAAGGTACAG
Organism: Actinoplanes sp. NPDC051513; assembly: GCF_044454685.1. Taxonomy (NCBI): domain Bacteria; kingdom Bacillati; phylum Actinomycetota; class Actinomycetes; order Micromonosporales; family Micromonosporaceae; genus Actinoplanes; species Actinoplanes sp. NPDC051513. Next base: position 150,712 of record NZ_JBITDW010000009.1, on the reverse strand, counting down.
CCGGGCAACGGCACCGAGCAGAACCTCAAGCTGCTGCAGTCCGGGCAGGCCGACTACGCGATCGTGGACATCACGGCCGCACTCATCGCGTACGGCGAGAAGAAGTTCACCGACTTCACCGTCGTCAGCGCCGTGCAGCAGCTGAACCTGTCGTGCATCATGGCGCTCAGCGACAGCGGGATCTCCCGCCCCTCCGACCTGGCCGGCAAGACCATCGCCTACATTCCCGGCGGCGTGGTCTACACCCTGTTCGGCGCCTACGCCAAGCTCGCCGGCGTGGACGCCACCAAGATCAAGTGGGTGTCGATGGCCCCCGCGCAGATGCCGCAGAACCTCGCCGCGGGCAGCATCGACGCCGCGACCCAGTTCGCGGTCGGCAAGCCGGCGGTCGAGAACGCGGCCAAGGGCCGCACCGCGGTGATCATGCCGTTCAGCACCTACCTCACCGACCTGTACGGCAACGGGCTGGCCGTCACCAAGAAGGCCATGGCCGACGACCCGAAGCAGGTGCAGGCGTTCAACGCGGCCATGCTGAAGGGACTCCAGTACGCGATGGAGCACCCGGACGAGGCCGGCGACATCTACGCCAAGTACCAGAAGCTTCAGCCGGCCAGGGTGGCGGCGGCCGAGACCACCCTGATGAAGCCGTACGTGCAGAGCGCGAACAGCGGCGGCATCGGCACTCTCGATCGGCAGCGCGTGGTCCGTAATATCGCTCTCATCCAGAGCGCCGGCATCATCCCCGCCGGCCTGAGCCCCGACGACGCCGTCACGTACGAGATCCCCTCGGGCAAGTAGGCGCCGGCACCTCCGAGAAAGGCGAACGATCATCGCCGGAAAAGCGACCCGGATCGTCCTGCCTGCCCTCGGCGCGATGGCGATGATCGCGGTCTGGTGGGCCGCGATCATCGTCCTGGGCATCGAGTCCTACCTGGCGCCGACCCCGCCGCAGGTGGTCACGGCCCTGGTGAGCTCGATCGACTACCTCGCCTCCAACGCCGTCACCACCCTGCTCGAGGTGATCCAGGGCTACCTGATCGCGGTCGGGCTCGGCCTCGCCGTCGGCGGCCTGCTCGCCACGTCGGAGACCGTGGAGCGGGCGCTCATGCCGAGCATCGTCGCGGTCAACGCCGTGCCCAAGCTGGCCTTCGCGCCGCTGCTGCTGGTCTGGATGGGTTTCGGTCAGGGCCCGAAGGTCGTCATGGTCGTGCTGCTGTGCACGTTCCCGATCCTGCTGGCCTGCGTCGCCGGCCTGACCCGCACCCCGTCCGAGATGATCGAGCTGGCCCGGTCGCTGCCCGCCTCGCGCTGGCAGATCCTGACCCGGTTCCGGCTGCCGGCCGCCATGCCACAGATCTTCGTGGGCCTCAAGACCGCCATGCCGCTCGCCGTCATCGGCGCGCTCGTGGGCGAGCTTTCCGGGTCGACGGGCGGGCTCGGCTACGTCATCCAGAACGCCGGCGCCGACACCGGGACCGCATTCGCGGCGATCACCCTGCTCGCGGCGATCAGCGTCGGGCTGTTCTACGTGCTGGTCGCGGCCGAGCGGATCCTGCTGCCGTGGGCACGGGCGATCACCGATTGACCGGCCGGGGCGGTGCGGCCGAATGCTGTGGTCGGTGGCTGGGCTGGGCCATGGCAAGCCACCACAGCAACCGGCCTGTCTAACGTGGCAGCCGCACCGTGAAGGTCGTGCCCTCGCCGACAACGCTGGCGACCGACATCTCGCCCCCATGGCCCCGGGCCAGCTGACGGGCGATCGCCAACCCGAGCCCACTCCCCCCGGTCTCCCGGCTGCGCGACGCGTCGGCCCGCCAGAAACGATCGAACACCTTCGGCAGGTGCTCCGGGGCGATCCCGATCCCGGTGTCCCGGACGGCGATCACCACAGTGTCCCCGTCGAGTGTGCCGGTCACCGTCACCGATCCGGCCGGTGGGGTGTATCTGATCGCGTTGGCGACCAGGTTGCCGACCAGCTGACGAAGGCGTACGGGATCGGCTTGAAGCGTGACCGGGGACGGAACCTCGACCCGGACGCCCGGGTGGGCGGCCGCCGCCTGCTCGAGGGTCTCGCGCAGACCGACCGGGGTCAGGTGGAGGCTCAGCGTGCCCGCGTCGGCCGCCGCGAGGTCGGCCAGGTCGTCGATGATGTGCTGCAGCAGCACCGTCTCGTCGTGGAGCAGCGCCAGCTGCTGGGCGTCGGGGCGGGCCAGGCCGTCCTGGGCCGCCTCGAGCCAGCTCCGCACGTTCGTCAGCGGGTTTCGTAGCTCGTGGGCCACGTCGCCGACCATCGCCCGGCGCTGTGCCTCGGCCTCGTCGCGGCGGCGCATCGCCTCGTTGAGGGCGCTCGCCAGGTAGCCGATCTCGTCGCGGGTGGTGACCGGCGCGGGGGTCTGGCGGGCCGCGCTCTCGGTCAGTTGCCGCAGCGGGCGCACGAGGCGGCGCCCGAGCAGCACGGTGACCAGGATCGTCACCAGCAGGACCCCGCCGGTCACGGCCGCGATGCGGATGACATTGCCGCGGGAGAGGGTGAACGTGGTGCGGGCCAGGCCGGTGCCGGGGTCGGTGACGAAAAGCAGGGCGGGCGGCGCGGTGTACGGCTGCAGCTGCGCCCGCCGGGACTGCTCCAGACAGGACCGCACCTGGGCGCCGCCGCGCGGGTGCAGCGAGCCGTCGACGGCCGCGTACGTGGGCGGTTCGGTCGTCCAGTTCACGCTGACGACGATGTCGCCGGGGTCGGGCCGGCCCAGGCAGCTCGCGGTCAGCCTCGCCAGCGCGGCCAGCGCCTTGTCCTCGGTGGGCATGGTCTGGTTCTGGTAGCGGGCGGCGCAGAAGCTCATCGCACCCTTGTAGTCGCTGCCCCGCGCCGTCGCGACCATCGGCCGGCCGCCGGCCGAGGTGACGATCCGGCCCTCCACACCCGCGGCGGTGAGGCAGGTCAGCACGTCCTCGGCGATCTTGTGGACCGAGGTGACCTCGCCGGCGGTGAGGCGGTACGGCCCGACCACCCGGCCGTCGATGGTCTCGGTGCCGCCGGTCACGCCGAGGTCGAGCCGGAGCGGGTCGACCGTCGCCGTGGGCACGGACAGCGGCCCGGGCGGGGACGAGGAAGCGATCACTTCCCGCTGCGCGGTGGTCAGCGTGATCCGCCGGCCCAGCGACCGGGCCCGCTCGCTCAGCAGCGGGCCGATCCCCGACCAGTCCTGGTGCGTCGCGGCGTAACCGACCAGGGCCTCGTACAGCGCCTTCTCGCCGGAGAGCGACCGGCCCTGCTCCTGGCGGATCGCCCGGGTCGCGGTCTGGGTGGCGAGCCACGCGGCGGCGCCGACCGCCACCACCATCACGCCGATCAGCGTCACCAGCAGCCGGGTCACCAGGCTGTGCCGCAGCGGGACCCGCGAGCTCACGAGGCGTCGCTGCTCAGGCGGTAGCCGACGCCGTAGACCGTGCGCAGGTAGGCCGGGCGCCGGGGGTCGGGCTCGATCTTGCGACGGAGGTTGAGCACGTGAACGTCTACCGACCGTTCGGTCGAGCTGCGGTCGAGGCCGCGGGTGTGCGCGAGCAGCTGGGCACGGCTGAAGATGCGGTCGGGCTCGCGGGCCATCGCCTCGAGGATGGCGAACTCCCCCGCCGTGCAGTCGATCTCCTGCCCGTCGAGGATCACCCGGTGGCGTTGCGGGTCGACCTCCAGCCGGCCGATCACGAAAGAGGCGCGCGGAGCAACCCGGCGCAGCAGCGTCCGCACCCGCGCGGTCAGCTCGCGCGGGCTGTACGGCTTGGTCATGTAGTCGTCGGCGCCCGCGTCGAGCCCGGTGAGCAGATCGTCCTCGGCGGCGCGGGCGGTCAGCATGAGGATCGGCACGTCGGACTCCCCGCGCAGCGTCCGGCACACCGTCAGCCCGTCCAGGCCGGGCATCATGACGTCCAGCACGATCAGATCGGGGCGCCGGGAACGGGCGTGCCGCAGCGCGGAGAAGCCGTCGTCGACGACGGTCGCCTCGTAGCCGGCCGCCACCAGGTAGCGGCGCACGACCTCGGCCTGCCGGGGGTCGTCCTCGGCGACGAGCACTTTGTGTCCCATGGGCCTCAGACACTCGCGAGGGCTTCGGTCGGGTGCAGCCGGGCCGCCCGGATCGCCGGGTAGACGCCGGCCAGGACGCCGACGACCAGGGCGCCGCCGAGCCCGCCGGCCGTCGACCCGGCCGGGACGGCAACCGGCCAGTTCTGCGCCGTACTGTAGGCGGCCGTCGCCAGCACCCCGCAGAGAATACCGGCGGCGCCGCCGAGCACCGACAGAACGATGGATTCGGTGAGGAACTGGATCCGGATCTGCCCCCGGTTGGCGCCGAGGGCGCGGCGCAGGCCGATCTCCCGGCGGCGCTCCAACACCGAGATGTACATGGTGTTGGCGACCCCGAGCCCGCCGACCAGCAGGGCGATCCCGGCGAGGCCGAGGAACAGCGCGCCGAAGGTCTGCTGCACCGCCCGCTTGGCGGCCAGCGCATCCGAGGGGCGGCTGACCAGCACGTTGCCGGGGTGCTGCGGATCGACGGTAGCGGCCAGCACCGCGGTGACCGCCTCGACCTGGTCGTCGGTGGTCTGCACGTAGATCCGGGTGGGGTGGCCGCCGAAGCGCAGCCACTGCGCGGCCGCCGGCCAGCCGATCATCACGGACCGGTCGATGTCCGGGGAGAGCGGGACCGGGTCGAGGATGCCGATCACCGTGAACCATCGGCGGCCGACGTACACCTGCGCGGGCCGGCCCGGGTCGAGGCCGGCGAAACCGAGCCGTTGCGCCGCGACCGAGCCGAGGACGACCGTCGGGAAACGCGCCATGGCGTCGTCCAGGAAGCGGCCGGCGCGCACGGTGCCGTTGACGGCCCGGAGCAGGTTGGTCTTGGCGGCCAGCACGGCGAGCGCGTTGAAGTCGCCCGGGGCGGTGCGGTCGGAGCGGGTGATGGTCTGGCCGAAGTCCGCGACCGCGCTGGCGACGGTGACCGGTCCGATCCGCGAGACCATGTCGACCGACTCGGCGGGCAGCAGGACCGGCGGGTCGCGGTCGGGCACCGGCGCCGCCTGGAGGCGGTTGGTGCCGAGGGCGGACAGCTGGCGGTCCAGGGCCTGCCGGCTCGACGCGGGAATGCCGGTGACGACAACCAGCGTGGCGATGCCGATCGCGATGCCGGCGGCCGAGAGGGCGGCACGCGCCTTTCGCGTACGGACACCGAGCAGTCCCAGGTCGAACAGATCGGCGGGCCTCATGCGGTAACCCGGCCGTCCAGGATGCGGATCTGCCGCGGGATCCGGGCCGCCACGTCGTGGTCGTGGGTGATCAGCGCGATCGTGGTCCCGGCGCGGTTCAGCTCGGTCAGCAGGTCGAGGACCGCGGCGCCGTTGGCCGCGTCCAGCGCGCCGGTGGGCTCGTCGGCCAGCACCAGGGCCGGCCGGTTGACCAGCGCCCGGGCGATGGCGACTCGCTGACGCTCGCCGCCGGAGAGCTGCTGCGGCTTGTGCTCGGCGCGATCCTTCAGGCCGACCGATTCCAGGGCTTCCCGGGCACGCGTACGGCGGGAGCGGCGTCCCACCCCGGCGTAGAGGAGCGCGGTGGCCACGTTCTCGGCCGCGGACAGGCCGTCGATCAGGTGGAACTGCTGGAAGACGAATCCGAGCCGCCGGCCGCGCAGCCTCGACACCATCTTGTCGGACATTTTCGATATATCGACACCACCGAGGAACACCTTCCCGCTCGTCGGCCGATCGAGCGTGCCCATGATGTTGAGCAAGGTGGATTTCCCCGATCCCGAAGGCCCGAGGATGGCGACGAACTCGCCCGCCTCGATCCGGAGCGACACGCCGTCCAGGGCCGCGACATCGCCGTACGCCATGGACGCCTGGTGAATCTCGACAACCGCGGTCATGACGTCGTCACCACCTTGACGCCCGCGGCGAGGCCCTGGCCGGAGACCTGCACCATGCCGTCGGCGAACAGGCCCACCTTCACCGCGGTCAGCGGCCCGCGGTCGAGCTGAACGCCGTAACCGCCACCGCTGAGGGCCAGCAGGGCGCCGACCGGGACGGCGAGCACGCCCCGCACGGTCGTGCCGGTGAACCGCACCTCCACATCGGCCGAGGTGAGGGCGCCGAGCCCGGAGGCCGTGATCACGATCTGCACCTTGGGAGCCTCGTTCTGCTCCGTTCGCACCGCGGTGCTGACCGAGTCGACGGTCCCCGTCGTGGACTTGCCGTCGGGCAGGGTGATGCCGACCTTCTGCCCGGCGCGTAGGTCGTCGGTCCGGCTCGCGTCGATCTCGGCCGAGACGGCCTTCGCCTGATCGCTGACCGCCATCACATCGCCGGTGGCGTCGTCGCCGAGCCGCGCGGTGGTCGCCCCGACGCGCACCTTTCCGGGCAGCACCAGGAAGTCGCCGAGCTTCACCACGCCGTCCGCCGGGCGTGTCTCCCGGTCCGTCTGCCATCTCTGGACGGCGGCTTTCAGGGATTCGGTAAAAGTCGCGTCGGCGGGTTGCGGCCCGATCCGATACCCCAGGGCCCGGAGGTTGTCCGCCAGCACCCGGACGTCGCGGCCCACCAGGCCGACGGTCGCGATGTCGCGAAACATCGGCGTCGACCCGTAGAAGAGCGTCACCGGCCGGTCGTTGACGCGGAACAGCGTGCGGCCGCGGGTCACGACGCTGCCGGATTTGGGCAGCCAGGTCACCACGCCGGCCGCGGCGCCGCGCAGGGTGCGCTGCCGGCGGAAGCCGACCGTGCCGGTCTCGGTCCAGTAGTCGGACAGGTCGGTCTTCACCACCTCGGCGGTGGCGAGCGTGGCGGCCGGGTGAGGCTTCGGCAGGGCTTCGTGGCGGAACCGGGCTTGATACGCCCAACCGCCCAGCGCCATGAGAACCGCAAGAGCAAGGGCAATTTTCGTACGCATCATCGCGTCTTCGAAAACGCCAGGAGCTCGCAGTCCCGCTGGATCTGGACCGCCGCGTCGCTGCGCACCTTGCGGTAGTTGGCGTCCGTCGCCGGCCGCACCCAGAGGCCCTGCTGACCCTGGACGATCTGCAGCGGCAGGCCCTTGCTCTGCACGCATCGCGCCTCGTCCCGCAGGTTGTCCCAGTAGTCCGGGTTCTGCTGCGGGTCCATCTCGGGCGGGTTGAGCGGCTCCCGGTCGGCGCAGGCGTCGACCGCCGCCTGGTACTTCTTCGGGTTGAGCTTGTAGGTCAGCAGCGGCCCGCCGTCGGAGCCGTCGGCCTTGGTCGAGGGCACGCCGTGCGCGGTCCAGCAGGCGTAGTAGGCGGCGTACGCGCGATCGATCTGCTCGTCGGTGGCGCCGAGAGGAAGCTGCCGGTCGACGAATGCCTCGCTCGGGGTTGGCTTTACCGACGCCGCCGTCGATGTCCCCGGAATCGACGCCACGCGCGGCGCATCTGCCTTCTCGGCATTGCTGCACGCGCCGGCCAGCAGCATCGCGGCGATCCCGACCGTCGCTTTGCGAATCTTCATGCCCGAGAGGCTGACGACGGAATGTCAGGAACCTGTTAGGCGCCCAGGAGTGAGATTTCCGGCCACTGGATTGTCTCGTTTCGCCTGGTTACCGTCCGGTAACACTGCGGTAACCGATGGAGGCCGGCCATGTCCGTTCGTCTTCGCCTACCCGCCGCGCTGCTGGCCGCAACAATCGCCGGAGCCGGCTTCGCCGCACTCCCCGCCGGCGCCGCCGTTTCCCGCGGCGTCACGATCCCCGACTTCTACACGCCGCCGGCGACGCTGCCGGCGGCCAACGGCGCGCTGGTCCGCAGCGAGCCCCTCCCCCTCGCGCTCTCGTTGCCCGGCATCAACGCCACCCTTCCGGGCGCCGCGACCCGGATCATGTACAAGTCCACCGACACGGGCGGCAGCCCGGTCGCGGTGACCGGCGCCTACCTCGAACCCGCCGCGCCCTGGCGGGGACCGGGCTCGCGGCCGCTGGTCGTCCTCGCGCCCGGCACGATGGGCCAGGGCGACCAGTGCTCCACTTCGCTCGCCCTGCAGAAGGGCCTGATCCTCGGCTCGGAGGACAACCAGACGACGGTGTCGATCGGGTACGAGGTGCTGGCCATCTACCGGCTGCTCGCCAAGGGCATCGCCGTGGTCGAGACCGACTACCCGGGACTGGGGGCGACGGATCGGCCGCACACCTACGTCAACCGCGTCGACGAGGGGCACGCCGTGCTCGACGCCGCCCGGGCCGCCAAGGCTCTCACCGGCACCTCGATCACCGCGAAGTCCGCCGTGGGGCTCTACGGCTACAGCCAGGGCGGCGGCGCGGTCGCCGCGGCGGCCGAGCTCCAGTCGTCGTACGCGCCCGACGTCAAGCTCAAGGCCACGTACGCGGGCGCGCCGCCGGCCGACCTCGCCGCGGTCACCGCGGCGATCGACGGCACCGAGCTGGTGGGCGCGCTGGGCTGGGCGGTCAACGGCTTCGCCCAGACCGAGCCCGACCTGCAACCGCTGCTCGACAAGTACCTCAGCGCCGCCGGCCACGCCGCGCTGACGGACCTGTCCACGATGTGCGTCGGCGACGCGATCTTCGGGTACGCCTACCAGCGCAGCTCGGCGTGGACGACGACCGGCCAGTCGCTGTCCCAGATCATCGCGGCCGAGCCGAGCCTGAAAGCGTTCATCGGCGACCAGCGGATCGGCACACGCAAACCCGCCGGAGTGGTCCGGGTGGCCACCGGCGTGATGGACAACCTCGTGCCGCACGCCCAGGCGCGCACGATGGCCGCGGACTGGTGCCGCCTCGGTGGCGACGTCGTCTACGCCCCGATCATCCTGCCCAATGCGGTCAGCCCGCTGCTGAACCACGTCGGGCCGCTGCTGAGCGACCAGGGCACGGCCGTGGACTGGCTCACCAACCGGTTGGCCGGCCTTCCGTCGATCTCCACCTGCGCGATCCTGCCGATCCAGCCGTAGCCGCCTGCCTCACGACCGCCCGCCTTCGTCGTGAGACGGGCGCGGGGAGTTGCCCGGGGTTCCGCCGGACGGCGGCGGAACCCCGGGCAGGTCTGTCAGCCAAGCACCTGCAGCTCGGCGAGCTGGATCTCGGCCGCGCCGTGGTTGGCGGTGATGTTCAGCCGGTAGCGCGAGTACGAGGCGCTGCCGGTGACGGTGAACGGCCGGGTCTGCCGCCGGTCGGCGAAGTCGACGTTGCTGCGGGAGTCGACCGTCGTCCAGGTCGTGCCGTCGTTGGAGCCCTGCAGGGTCCAGTCCCTCGGGTCCCGGGTGGGGAAGTCGTTGGCGGACGTGAGCGTGTACTGCTTGACCGCCACCGCGCCGGTGAGCTGATCGGTGATGGTGGCGGTGTTCGCGAACGTGAGCCACTTCGTCAGCGACGTGTCGTCGGTGAGCACGCCGCGCGCCTCGTTCGGGGCGTTCTCGCCGCTGACGGTCAGGGTGCCGCCGGTGGCCCGGTCGGTCAGCCGCGCCGGTGCGGCCGTGCCGGTGGTCAGCGACGGCGGGATCGCCGCGTCGCCGGTGCCCCAGGAGGACGGGCTCGACCCCATGGTGAAGGTCAGCGTCCCGCCGGCCAGCAGGTCGGCGTGGGTGAGGTAGTTCTTCGGGTACGCGACGCCGTTGAGCGTGGCGCTCTGGATGTAGCGGTTGGTGTCGCTGACCCCGGGCGCGCTGACCGTCAGCGTCCGGCCGTTCTCCAGGGTGATCGTGGCCTTCGGGAACAGCGGGGCGCCGATCGTGTAGTCGGTGCTGCCCATCCGGGCCGGGTAGAAGCCGAGCGCGCTGAAGACGTACCAGGCCGACATCTGGCCGTTGTCCTCGTCGCCGAGGTAGCCGTTGCCGGTGCCGGTCCCGGAGTCGTACAGCTTGGTGAGGACGTTGCGCACCTGGTTCTGGGTCTTCGCCGGGGTGCCGGCGTAGTTGTACATGTAGAGCATGTGGTGGATGGGCTCGTTGGCGTGCGCGTACTGGCCCATGTTGGTGTCGTAGGCCTCGCGCATCTCGTGGATGACCCCGCCGTAGCAGCCGGGGAGGTAGTCACGGGATGCCGCGATCACCGAGTCAATCTTCGCGGAGAGCTGGGCGCGCCCGCCGTACAGGTTGGCCATGCCCTGCGGGTCCTGCGGCGCCGGCAGCGCGTAGTGCCAGGCGTTGCCCTCGGTGTACTCGCAGCCCCACGACTGGGGTTTGAAGTCGGCGTCGCTCGTACGCCAGCTGCCGTTGCTCTGCTTGCCGCGGAAGAACCCGACCGACGGCGAGTAGAGGTTGGCGTAGTCGAGGGTGCGGTTGCGGAAGTACGCCGCGTCGTCGGTCTTACCGAGCGCCGTTGCCATCTGGTAGATCCCGAAGTCGCTGGTGGCGTCCTCGATGGTCCAGGAGAGCGAGTCACCGCGTACGTCGGAGGGCAGGTAGCCCTTGAACGGCGAGACCTGCAGGCCCGAACGGCCGTTGGAGGTCGACGAGTAGACGGTCGCGTTCTTCACCGCCGACGCGTACGCGGCCTGGTAGTCGAAGTTGCGGATGCCCTTCATGTAGGCGTCCGCAAACGCGAGGTCCTGGTTGGTGCCGGGCATGACGGCCTTGTTCCACGGCCCCGACCAGCTCGGCGTCCAGCCCGCGGTCTTGTAGACGTTGACGAAGCCGTCGAGCATCTCACCGGTCTTGGTCGGGGACAGCAGCGTGTACAGCGGCCACACGGCGCGGGCGGTGTCCCAGAAGCCGTTGTTGACGTACATCTGGCCGTCGCGGAGCTGGTTGTCGTACGGGCTGAAGTACTTGCGGACGCCGCCGACCATCTCGGAGCGGTTGTTCGGGTACATGTAGACGCGGTACAGGCCCGAATAGAAGGTGACCAGCTGATCGGTGGTCGCGCCCTCGATCGCCACCTTGCCGAGGACGGCGTTCCACTGGGCGGCCGCTTCGTCCCGTACGGAATCAAGGGTTTTCGAACCCACCTCCTGGGTGAGATTCGCGGCGGCCTGGGCCACGCTGATCCAGGATGTTCCCATCCGCAGGGTGACCTGCTCGTTCGCGGTGGTGGCGAAGCGGATCCAGCTGGTCGTGCCGGAGCCTGCGACCTGGCCGGTCGCGGCGATGGCGTGGTCGACGGTGGCCGAGAAGTAGAGCCGCTGCCCGTTCTGGTCGGTGTAGCCGGAGATGGTGCGCCCGGCGGTGTCGACCGCGAACGAGCCGCTCGCGCTGTCGATGGTGTCGAAGAGGATCACGCTCTCGGCGGCGGACGGGAACGTGAAGCGCATGACCCCGGCGTGGTCGGTCGGCGCGATCTCGGCGGTGATGCCGTACGTGTCGAGCCTGGTCTTGTAGTAGTGCGCCTTCGCGACCTCGTTGGCATGGCTGAAGGTGGACTTGCGCGCGTCCGGCGTGGCCTTGATGCTGCCGGTCATCGGCATCACCTGCAGCTGCCCGTAGTCGGCGACCCAGGGGCTCGGCTCGTGGCTGATCGCGAAGCCCTGCACGGTCGAGGCGCTGTACTGATAGAGCCAGCCGTCGCTGTTGCCGCTGGTCACCGGCGTCCAGAAGTTGAAGCCGTTGGGCACGGTCGCGCCGGGGAAGGTGTTGCCGCGCGAGTAGCTGAAGTCGGAGTTCGAGCCGCGGCGGGTGTCGACGTAGTCGGCGAGGGACGCGGCCGGAGCGTCCGCGGCGATGCTGATGTCGTCGAAGTATCCGCGGAACGTGCCGGTCCCCTCGGGCTTGTCGTAGCCGATCAGCACGCGGTCGATCGTCTTGCCGGCCACCGTCGAGCCGATCGCCGAGGTCACGTAGTTCCAGGTGTCGAAGCTCAGGACGCTGCCGCTGCCCTGGAAGCGCGGGTGCACGCGGACGCCGTGCTGGTCGACCGCGCCGGAATCGCGCAGGAACGTGCCGTCGGTGAACGCGAGGTCCACGGCCACGTCGAGGTTGCCGCCGCTCTGCGGGTAGACCCAGTAGGACAGCGTGGTGGCGGCGGTGACCGGGATGTCGACGTCGAGGATCCGGTTGTAGGAATAGCTCGAGGTGGCGCTGGTGTCGGCGCCGGAGTACATGAGCGCGGTGGCGCCGGAGTGGGCCTGCTCGGTGCGGGTGCCGCTCTCCATGGCGGTGAGGCCGCAGCAGTAGCCGCCCACGCCGGAGCTGCTCTCGACGCTGTTGGTCCAGGTGGGCTGGGTCTGGCCGGACTCGAATCCGGTGACGAGGTCGGTAGGTGCGGCGGCCGCGGCCGGTACCGCCAGGTTCGCCGAGACGAGCAGGGCGGTGAGCAATTCTTTGATCATGGGACTCCTTAAGGGAGTGGGGATACCCATGACAACGTTGTCGGCCATCGATAAGGCAGTCAAGACTTTCGATACGCCTCTGCCCGGTTGAACAACCCGGGATGCAGGAGTTATATCCAAAGTTATGGATACGTCGGTGTTTCGCCGCAAGCCGGTCGACGACATCACGAGCGAGGAGGAGACCGGCCTCAACCGCTCGCTGGGCCTGTTCCAGCTGACCGCGATCGGCGTGGGCGGCATCATCGGCGCCGGGATCTTCGCCCTCGCCGGGGCGGTGGCCAACAAGACCGCCGGGCCGGCCGTGGTCATCTCGTTCCTGATCGCGGGCGTCGCCTCCGCGTGCGCCGCCTTCTCGTACGCCGAGTTCGCCGGCCTCATCCCGCGAGCCGGCTCGGCCTACACGTACGGATACGCCGTCCTCGGCGAGATCGTCGGCTGGTTCATCGGGTGGGACCTGCTGCTGGAGTACACCGCGATCGTCTCGGTGGTGGCGATCGGCATCTCCGGCTACTTCTCGTTCCTGCTCGACGACGTCGGGCTGCACCTGCCCGGCTGGATGCTCGGCGCGCCCGGCACCGGCGACGGCCACGTGGTCGACCTGTTCGCGGTGCTGCTGTGCCTGCTCATCGCGTACCTGCTGAACCAGGGCATCCGCACCGCGGCCCGCGCCGAGACCGCGGTCGTCGGGATCAAGGTCGCGGTCGTGCTGCTGGTCATCGTGGTCGGCGCGTTCCACATCGACGCCGCGAACTACACGCCGTTCTTCCCGTTCGGCGTCGGCGGCGCGGTCACCGGCGCGGCCACCGTCTTCTTCGCGGTGTTCGGCTACGACGCGATGAGCACCGCCGCCGAGGAGTCGCGCGACGCCCGGCGGCACCTGCCGAAGGCCATCATCTGGTCGCTGGTGATCTCGATGGTCCTGTACGTGCTGGCCTGCCTCGTGCTCACCGGCATGCAGAACTACACGGAGATCGACCCCGAGAGCGGCTTCTCGTCCGCGTTCGCCGCCGTCGGGCTCACCGGACTGGCCGACGTCATCGCGGTCGGCGCGATCGTCGGCATCCTCACCGTGATGTTCACGTTCATGCTCGGCGTGACCCGGGTCTGGTACTCGATGAGCCGCGACGGGCTGCTGCCGTCCTGGTTCGCCCACCTGCACCCGCGGCGGCAGGTGCCCAGCCGGGTGACCTGGATCGCCGGCGTGGTCTCCGCGCTGTTCGCCGGGTTCCTGCCGATCGAGGAGGCCGCCGAGCTGACCAACATCGGCATCCTGCTCGCCTTCGTCGTCGTCTGCGTGGCCGTCATCGTGCTCCGCTACCGGCGGCCCGACCTGCCCCGCTCGTTCCGCCTGCCGGCCATGCCCGTGGTCCCGGCGCTCGGCGTGATCTTCTCGATCTGGCTGATCACGTTCCTGTCCCCGATCACCTGGCTGCGGTTCGCCGTCTGGTTCGTGCTGGGCATCTTCGTGTACGCCTTCTACAGCTACCGCCACTCGGCCCTACGCTCGGATCATGATCCGAGCCGTGATCGTTGACGTCGACGACACCCTCTGCCTGACCGAGGCCGCCTCGTTCGACCTGGAGAACGAGGTGCTGGCCCAGATGGACCGCCCGCCGATGACCCGGGCGGTACACCTCGCCACCTGGGGCGAGCCGCTGCTGGACGCCATGCCGCACCGGTCGCCGGGCCTCGACCTGGGCCGGTTCGCCGAGCTGTTCCCGGTCGAGCACCGGCGCTACCTCGCCGAGGGCCGGCTCGATGTGATCCCGCCCGAGAACCTCGCCGCCCTCGACCGGCTGGTCGAGGACGGACACACGGTCCTGCTGCTCACCTCCCGGGCCGAGGCGGAGGTCATGCACCTGCTGGAGCCCGACCACATCCTGGCCGGCCGGGTGACCGGCGCGTACCACCAGGGCAACACCCGCTTCCGCAAGCCCGACCCGAGGGTCTTCGACGAGCTGCTCGCCGAGACCGGGTTCCGGCCCGCGCAATGCGTCTACGTGGGCGACTCACCGGGCGACGCGGTGGCCGCCGGCGGCGCCGGGATCCACTTCATCGCCTGCCTGCAGAGCGGCGTACGCCGGCTCGGCGAGTTCGAGGCGCGGTACGTCACCGCCGCAGTCGACACCTTCCCCGAGATCATCCCGGCGATACGAGCGCTTCAGGAGGGCCGCGAAGCCGAGGCCGAGCACCATGCCGAACGCGGCGCCCAGCAGCGGTGAGTGCGCGAAGGACGCCCCGCCGAGGCGGCCCAGGCCGATCGCGTACGCGGCCCAGGCGGCGCTCGCCAAGGCGCTGAACAGCCGGAACCGCCCCCGGGGCAGCGACACGGAACCGGACGTCATGGTGGTGGCGGTGCGCCCGTACGGAAGAAATCGCCCGGCCAGAATCGCGACGCCGCCATGTCGCAGGAGCGCCAGCTCCGCCTTTCTCTTCGCCGCGCCCAGCCTGCCCTTGCGGATCCGGCCGCCCGCCTTCCGGCCGAGCAGGTACGAGACCCGGTCGCCGGCCATTCCGCCCGCCATCACGGCCATGGCCAGCGCGACGAGGTTGGGCCGGCCGGTCGCCGACAGCGCGCCCAGACCGATCACCACGGTCTCGGACGGCACGATCGGGATGAACCCGTCGAGCGCCACGGCGGCGAACACGATCAGGTAGAGCCAGGGCGAGGAAATAAGCGGCATGAGCTGGTCAAGCATGATTTCGACGGTACGGATCTGGGGGTTGTCGCACGATGGTGCGAGCACGCCGATCGTGGGTGGTGATAACACCACCGTCATCGGGCCAGGCAGGCGACGGCGAACACCGCGGCGAGGACGCCGTAGAGGTGTACGGCGTGCAGCCGCTCGCGCAGGAACGAACGGTTGAGCACCCGCAGGTGGGTGGCCGACCGGGCTGATCCGATCGGCGCGCTGTCACATCCGGCGGTGCTGCGCGGTCAACGAGACATGCTCAGTTTCGAGGTCGATATTCGTCCGCTCTTTCGGGAGAAGGACCGCAACTCCATGCTCCGGATGTTCGATCTGTGGTCGGCCGAAGACGTCCGCCGGCACGGGGAGCACATCTACGGTGCGCTCGCCCGGGGCTCCATGCCGTGCGACGGCGCGTGGCCGCAGGAGAGCACCACCCTGCTCCGCCGCTGGATCGACGAGGGCGCACAAGACTAGTCGGTGACGACGTCGCGGCAGGCGGTGAGCCGCACCTCCGGGATGGCCGGCGAGTTGGCGCGCAACCGCACGCCGGCCGTGGCGGTGGCGTCGAGCGCCGGAACCCCGTCGAGCTCGAAGCGGTTCTCCTCGATGAGGACGCCGCTGTGCACCGGCTCTCCGGAAGAGATCCGCGGGTCGATCAGGATCGCCGGGCCGCCGGGGTCGATGAACTCGTTCGCGCGGATCGTCAGGTCGCGCACCGGCCCCGACTCCCACCACTCGTTCGCGTCGGCCGAGACGTAGATCGCGGCCATGCCGGGTCGCTCGAACCGGTTGCGCTCGATCCGGATCGGCCGCCGCGTGGTCACCAGCACCGCCCGGGTCGGGGTGTTCCGGAAGAGGTTGCCGGTGATCTCGACGCTGGGCGTGCGGGTGACGTTCTCGACGGCGGCGGCGCCGGCGAGCCCGCCCGGCAAGGGACCGTCCGCCGTGACGACGATGCTGGTGAGCGGCTCGCCGGGATCACCGGGCTGCCGGACGTCGCGCACCCGGGCCGCGGCCACGGGACGCAGCGTGGCACGGTCGACGATCTCGATCTCGTCGCCGGGGGCGAACAGCGGCAGGCCCGCGGTCTCCGGGTGGGCGAACTGCAGGAGCAGGGTGTCGGGGCGCGGCTGCCCCGCCACCCGCAGGTAGGTGCCGTGCACGTTGATCGGGTCGTCGTGCGAGCCGTCGAACACGCTGTCGCGCACGACGACCCGCCCCGAGCAGCCGGAGACCTGCAGAAAGTCGGCGAACCCGGCGCTGTGGCGGCCGGCGCCGGGTGGCGGGCGGAACTCGCAGTCCTCGATCGTGATGTCCCGGCTGTGCTGGGCGACCACCCCGAACCCGTGCAGGTAGCGGAACCGCAGCCGGGACAGGGTGACGTCGGCGCTGCCCGAGATGAGGGCGCCGGGATGATCGCGCACGGTCCGGCGCATGGCGTAGACGAGCCCGACATCGTCCGGCCGCGAGCGATGGCCGTACTCGATGCGCAGCTCCCGCTCCCCCACCCGCCGCATCGTCGCGACGTCGCGGAAGAGAGGGTTGTCCGCGCGCCGCGCACGCCCGGCGGCCGGGTCGAAGACCTGGGTGTAGTCGAGCGCGTCCCGCCCCCACCAGGCAAAACCACCGGTCGGCGTCGGCTCGCCGTGCCACAGCACCGATCGATCGCCCACCGCGAAACGAGTAGCCGCCGGCACCTGGATCACGCGGAATCCGGGACCCGCGTCGATCACCGTCGCGTCGACGACGGTGGGCACCGCAAAATCAAATTCAAGGCCTTCCACTCGTACGCGATGAGCACCGACAACGCCGAAGGTGGTCTGCACCCCGTGCATCACGAGGCGCGCGCCGTCCCCGACGATGGCCAGGTCGTCGATCGACTCGACGAGCAGGCCGACCGCCTTCGTCCGGTACCGGGGATCGGCGCCGACGGTGTTGGACACGTACAGCTCGCGCCGGTTCGCCGGCCACAGGTGGTAATCGCCCGGAGGGAAACGAACCTCCACCGGCCCCTGGGCGCAGGCCGCCGCCCGCAGAGCCGCGCGGGCGTCCCCGCCGAAATCGGTGACGTCGAGGAGCATCGCTACGCCGCCTCGAAGGTGAAGCCCAACCGGACGCGCGCCGCCCGGAACTCCGCGCTCGGGCGCACCGCGGGACCACAGCTCGCGGAGCCCAGCCCGGTCACGCCGGCCGCGAGATGCACCCACAGCAGATCACCCTCGACCAGCTCATCGGTGTGCCTCGCTCGTTCCAGCTGCCCGGTCGACCAGGGCCGCACGGCCACTTCGAACGGGCTGTCCCCTTCGATGCGCAGGCCGCCGGACGGGGTGGACAGGCGCAGCCAGCTCACCTCGGACCGGTTGCCGTTCTCCTGCGGCACCACGTACGGCGTCTGCGCCTCCCGGACGGTGAGGCTGTGCTGCCCGTGCCAGCCGGCCGAGCGGGAGTCGGGATAGCTCTCCCCCGGGCCGAGGCCGAGCCACTCGAACCGCACGTCGCCCGGCGCGGGGGTGCGCAGGGCCAGCGCCACCCCCAGCCGGGGCAGCGGCAGCCGCCACTCCCCGAGGCGCTCGATCTCGACGTCGAGCCGGATCGCGTCGCCGAGCGCCGACCAGCGGCACGTCAGCTCGAACCCGCTGTCCAGACCGGCCGGGCCGTAGCGGGCGCGGCCGTCCTCGTACGTTCGCTCGAGGAGACGGTCCAACCCGGCGGCCCGCCAGGTCTGTTCCAGCGAGAACCGGTCGTTCTCGGTGGGCGCACGCCACGCGTCCAGCGTGAGCCCGGCGATCGGGAACGGGCCCAGCCGCTCCGGCCGGATCGGACGGCCGGCTACCAGCACGGGCCGCACCGGGGCCGCCGGCCGCTTTTGCGCGCGCGACAGCACGTTGCCGCCCAGCGTCGCCGTCACCATGAGCGCGGCCTCCGGCAGGCGAAGCCGGCGCGACGTCAGCGGCGCCAGCGCGGGGATGTCGAGGACACCGGCGTCGGCCTCCCCGGACCAGGTGAAAACCACGTCCTCGGTGGTGGTGAAGCTCCACCGGTTCTCGACGACGAGCTCGTCCCCGTCGATCCGCATCCGGACCGGGGTGATGACGGCGGCGAGCTCGAGAAGGCCGGGCGAGGGCGTCCGGTCCGGCCGGACAAGCCCGTCGATGACAAACGATCCATCGTGGACGGTCTCGCCGAAATCGCCCCCGTATCGGTAGGCGCCACCGGAGAGAATGCCGTGGTCGATCCACTCCCAGATGAAGCCGCCGGCCAGCCGCGGGTGGGCGTCGATGATGGCCTCGTAGTCGGCCAGGCCGCCCGGCCCGTTGCCCATGGCGTGCCCGTACTCGCACATGATCATCGGCAGGCCGCGGCGGCGCCGATCCCGCGACGGGTCGGCGAGCGCCGGCTCCTCGTGCCGCCCGATCGCCTCCAGCTCGTCGTAGCCCGGGTACATCCGGCTATAGACGCCGACGCTCTCGCACTCGGTGTCGCCCTCGTAGTGGATCGGCCGGGCCGGGTCGCGCTCGGCGGTCCACCGGGCGTTCGCGGCGAGGTTGCGGCCCCAGCCCGCCTCGTTGCCGAGCGACCACATCACGACGCTGGGCGCGTTCTTGTCGCGCTCCACCATGCGCCGCATCCGGTCGAGGTAGACCTCGGCCCAGGCCGGGTCGTCCGACGGGTTGCTCCGCCAGCCGGCCGGCGAGAAGCCGTGGGTCTCGATGTCGCATTCCTCGATCACGTAGAGGCCGTGGCGGTCGCACAGCTCCAGGAAGTACGGATCGGGCGGGTAGTGGCTCGTGCGTACGGCGTTGATGTGATGTTCTTTCATCAGCGCGACGTCGCGTTCCATCAGCTCGCGGGAGACCGCCCGGCCGGCGCGCGGGTCGAAGTCGTGGCGATTGACGCCGCGGAACACCAGCGGCGCGCCGTTGAGGGTGAGCCGGTCGCCCTCGACCCGGACCGTGCGGAACCCGATGTCCAGCGACACGGTCTCGGCGTCGGTGCGCACGAGCAGGCGGTAAAGGTTCGGCTGCTCGGCCGACCACGGCCGCACCCCGGGGACCCGGTCGCCGTCGGCCTCGACACCGACGATCTCCCAGGTGACGGGCAGGCTGCTGGAGGCCTCGACTCGCAGGATGCCGTCGCCGGTGAGATGGTCGTAGCCCGCCTCGACGCGTACGTCGTCGATGCCGCCGTCCGGTCGGTGCAGCAGCGCGACCGACCGGAAGATGCCGGACAGCCACCACTGATCCTGGTCCTCGACGTAGCTCGCGAAACTCCACTGGCGCACCCGCACGACCAGCTCGTCGTCGCCGCCGGTCAGCAGGTCGGTGACGTCGAGCTCGACGGTCAGCCGGCTGCCCGACGACCGGCCGGCCGGGGCGCCGTTGATCCCGACCTCGAACCACGAGTCGACGCCGTCGAACCGCAGCAGCACGCGGCCGCCGTCCCAGTCGTCCGGCCGCCGCACAGTCCGGCGGTACTCGCCGGTGGGGTTCTCCGACGGGACATGCGGAGGATCGATCGGGAAGGGGAAGCGGACATTCGTGTACGCGGGGGCGCCGTACCCGTTCAGCTGCCAGTGGCCGGGGACCGGCATCTCGCCCCACTCGCCCGGATCGCTGCCGAACGAGAACCGCCAGACACCGTCCAGCGGCAGAACGCCGGCCGTGGACCTCAGCCGGGCGCGCGGCGGGATGGCGCCGGTGGGCGGGGCAATGATCTCGTGTGGTGCGGTCATCACAGCTCCAAAATGGTCGGATCGCCCGGGGCGAGATCCACGGTCGTGCGCCGGTCGCCCACTGCCACGACGACCGTGGCCGGCCGCCGGGCCCGCAACGCGACGTGGGTGGCGTGCGCCCGGCCCGCGACGGTCGTCCAGGCCAGATCCACCGCCACCCCGGGCCGGGCGATCAGACCGGTCACCCGGCCGTCCGGCCATGGCGATGGCACGGCCGGCAACAGCTCGATGATGCCGTCGTGGCTCTGCACCAGCATCTCGGCGACCGCGGCGACGAAGCCGAGGTTGCCGTCGATCTGGAACGGTGGGTGGGCGGCGAACAGGTTGGGATAGAGCCCGCCGCGCTGCCCGGCCCGCTCGGCGGGCGCCGGCCGCAGCACGAGGTCGAGCAGCCGGGACACCCGCTCGGGCTGCCGCAGCCGGGCCCGCATCGCCAGCTTCCAGGCCAGCGACCAGCCGGTCGACTCGTCGCCGCGGGCGTCCAGGCTCCGGCTCACGGCCGCCCGCACCGCGGGATCAGCGGGCGTGTCGCCGGGGTAGGCGAACACGAGGTGGCTGAGGTGGCGGTGGTGCGGCTCGGCCTGCGGCGGATTGCCGGGCCACTCCGGGATCGTCGCCTCGCCGCCGGCCGGATCGATCCCATCCTCGTCGGTGTGCTCACCCGTGGCGGTGGCCGCCGGGGCCGGGATCGCCGGGCGTGCCGCACGCACCTCGGCCGTCACCGGGTCGTGCTCCGGGCCGATCGCCAGCACCGCGTCGAAGAGACCGGCGATCAGCGCGATGTCCATGGTGGACGACCGGCTCGCGGCCACCGGCACGCCGTCCTCGGTGAGGTAGTGGTTTTCCGGCGAGGTCGACGGCGAGGGACCGTGGCGCAGCCAGTCCAGGCAGAACTCGGCCGCGCCGCGCAGGACCGGCCACGGAACCTCGGGGCCGCCGAAGCGGAACCGCTCGTACAGCAGCCAGCACAGCCAGACCCCGCCCATCGGCCAGAACGCCCACGCGGGGTCGGCGCGCCCCCGCCCGACCGGCGCGGTGAAGGCCCAGGCGTCGGTGTTGTGGTGCGCCACCCAGCCGCGCGCGCCGTAGAGCGCGCGCGCCGTCTCGCGCCCCCGATCGGCCAGCGCCACCAGCAGATCGGCCAGCGGATCGAGCGTGTCGCCGAGGTCGGCGGTCTCGGCCGCCCAGTAGTTCATCTGCGTGTTGACGTTGATGGTGTAGTTCGAGCTCCACGGCGGCCGCATGTCGTCGTTCCACAGCCCTTGCAACGTCGAGGGCAGCCCGCCCGGCGCGGACGAGCAGATCGTCAGATAGCGGCCGTAGTTGAAGAGCAACGCCGCCAGCGAAGGATCGTCACCCCGGCGCTGAGCGGTCGGCGCCTCGCTCGGCTTTCCGAGCGTCAGCATCGTGCGCCCGAAGCGCGCGGCGTAGGCGCGCTCGTGCCGCTCGATCAGGGCCGGGACACCCAACTCGGCCGCACGGCCGGCCCTCTCCGCGGCCCGTCGGCGCGCGCTCACCTCGTCGCCCTCCGGCGGCCGCCCGATGCCGGTGAACGTCGTCTCGGTGGCGAGCACGAGCTCGAACCGCCGCGGATCGCGCGTCACCCGCGCGACCACCGCACCCCGCAGCGCTGCTCCCGGCTCGTCCGACCAGACCGGTTCCAGATCGGGCTCGTGCGGCGGCGGCATGTCGCTGGGCAGCCGCACGGTCAGCCATCCGCCCCGCTCGTCGCCGTCGCGGCCGAGCACCCGCAGCGGCGACGAGAGCGACCACTCGACGTCGATGCGCTTCTCGGCCTCGATCACCAGCACCAGCACGCCATCGGCAGGCGAGACGAAGGACGTCCAGGCGAGGCCGACCCCACCGAGCCGATAGCTCACCCGATGCATCGCATTTCGCAGATCAAGCTCTCTCCGGTACGCCTCGACGCCCGTCCCCGCGACCGCCACGTGCAGGTCGGCGAACGGGAGGTAGGCCTGCGACCACCCACCCTGCATGTCGGTCAGCCGCCGATCGGCCTCCGCCGGGTCGCCCCGGTCGAGGGCCGCGCGGGCGTCGGCCAGGGCGGCCGCCGCGCGCGCCGGGTCGATCCGGCTGTTCGCCGCCTCGCTCGCTGGGCTCCCGGACCACGCCGTCCCGTCGTTGAGCTGAAGGTGCTCGCGTCCGGGCGTGCCGTGGACCATGGCGCCCAGGCGCCCGTTGCCGAGCGGAAAGGCCTCGAGCCATTCCCGGGCGGGCGTCGGGGCCCACAGCAGCAGTTCGTCCTCGGGCATCGACTCTCCTACCGCAGGTGCAACGTCCGGATCTCCCACGGCCGCAGCGGCACGTGCCGCAGGTCGACCGCCTGCTCGGACGACCGGCCGAGCAGGTCGGCCTCGACCGCCGAAGAGTACGGCCCGCTGATCGACGCCACTGTCGCGGACGGGGTCACGGCCACGAGACGCACCTCGACCCCGTCACCGACCCGGCGGACCGCGGAGACGGACACCCCCTCGCCCGCCACCCCGATGCCGGTGACGTCGGCGGGAAGCGGACCACCGGCCGGCGCCCGTCCACGCCGCCACAGCCCGGGCGAGCGAAAGTGCTCGGCCCACCGCACGGCACCGCCCGCCCCCCAGCCGCCGGCCGCCGGTCCCGCAGCCGCATCGCCACCCTCCGCGCCGCCACCAGCCGTACGGCGGCGCGCACCCGCTCCTCGTGCTCGGGCCGGATCTGGAGGTAGTCCTCGATCGCGGCGGTCTGCCCGTCGAGGGTAACCGGAAGGCCGGGTCGGCGTCGGCCATGTCGAGGACGCGGTCGAGCGCGTCGACGAGCCGGTGCCGGAAGACCTGGAACGGCTCGTACCACTCGCGGTCCCCATGGGTGTGCGGGACGAGGACGATGCCGGGCTGCGCGACGTCGCCGGCCGTGCCGTAGCCACGGTCGTGCGAGGTCGTCTGCCCGCCGTTGTCGATGATCACCGTGCCGAACCCTAGCTCGGCGGCACGCGCGCTGGTCCCCCGGGAGCTACGGTGAAGTCCCACCTGTCGCGGGTGCTGAAGAAGCTGGGCCTGCGCACGCGAGTCCAGGCCGCCGTGTTCGCGTATCGCAACGGGGTCGTCCGATGAAGGTCGTCGTCTGGGTCACCGAAGGCACGTGGCAGGCCGCCGTGGACGCCGTGCGCGATCTGTCCTCGGCCGACCTGACGCTGCTGCACGTGATCGACGTGAACACGGTGCAGGCCGTGGCGGGCGCCCGCGCCGGCCTGCTCGGCCGTGGCCTGAGCTACGAGGCCGCCGGCGCCGCCGAGCAGGCCTTGACCGACGGCCAGACCGCGCTGCTCGACGCGGCCGAGGACCGGCTCGGCCGGGCCGCCCGCAAGCTCGGCCGCCAGGGCCGCACCGAGCGGGAGGTCATCCGCGAATGCGCCGACGCCGGCCTGCTGGTGCTGGCCCGCGACGGCGACCACACCCGCCTCGGCCCGCACAGCATCGGCCACCACGCCCGCTTCGTCATCGACCACGCACCCTGCCGCGTCCTGCTGGTCTGGCCCGACGAGCCACCCGACCTCTCGACCGTGCCACCGCCGCCACCCCACTGAGCCGCCACCAGACTGGGCCGCCACCCCACTGAGCCGCTACCCGGCGTCGTGGACCAGCAGCGCCAGCTGGACGCGGTTGTCCAGGCCGAGCTTGGTCAGCAGGCGCGACACGTGCGCCTTCACCGTCGGCACGCCCATGCCGAGCTCGGCGCCGATCTGGGCGTTCGACAGGCCGCGGGCCACCGCCGACGCCACCTCCCGCTCGCGGTCGGTCGTGCGACCGAGCAGGGCTCGGGCGGCCTCGCGCCGGTCGTGGCTCACGGGGTCGGCGACCTGCTCGATGAGCCGGCGGGTGACGGCCGGGCTGAGGATCGGCTCGCCGGCGGCGACGCGGCGGACCGCCTCGATCAGCTCCCGCGGCGGTGCGTCCTTGAGGAGATAGCCGCTCGCCCCGGCGCGCAACGCCCGCAGCACGTACGCGTCGGCGTGGAAGGTCGTCAGCCTCCGGAATCGCCCGGCCGCCGTGCCGTGCGCCAGCCGCCCGCCGGCCAGCTCGACCCGCTCGGCGACGCCGGCCAGCCCGAGCCCGCTTCCCGGCACCGGCCCGGCCGCGGCGGGCGCCGGATTGCTCACGTCGATCCGCAGCTCCTCCCCCGGCCCGCCCGCCATCACCAGCTCGACCGGGCTGCCCGGCGCGTGCTTGCGCGCGTTGGTCAGCGCCTCCTGCACCACCCGATAGGCCACCCGGCCGGTGGCGCCCGGCGGCGGCGCTCCCGTGGCCGGCGTCCTCCTGGCCGCACTGGCGGCCTTGCTTGCCGGCGGGGCGTGGCCGTCCGCCCCGACGGCGGTGGCGCTCGTCGCCGGATCCGTTCTGGTCCAGGTGATCGCTCAGCTGGTCGGCACGGCGTGCGGCCTGCTGGTCCCGCGACCCGCCCTCGCCATGGCGGCGACCATCGTCGTGCCGATGAGCGTGACCGTCGTGCTGACCGCCGTCGCCCCTGGCCTGGTGCACTGGCACACGCCGTACGGAAATGCGCAATCCCTGCTTGCCGGCGAGCCGGACGTCGCCGCGCTCTGCCTCGTCGCCCTGCTGTGGTGTGCGATCCCGAACGCCGTGGGCCTTACCAGGTCAGCGTCACGCAGGTCGCGCAGTAGTTGGGGATGAGGACGACCTGCTTGCGGAGGTACACCACCGGGTCCGCGACCAGGTAGTCGTCCACCGCGATCGGCGTGCTCGTCGCGGCGCCGTCCGGGGCGGTGTCGACGCGGACGCAGGCGACCCGCGTGTTCACGTCGCGCATCAGGCAGAAGGCGAACACCGGGTCGGGTATGGCGGGCCGCACGTCGGCGATCACGTTGGCCGGCCCGGTCGCCGAGTAGGCCTGGAGCTTGTCGCCGGTGACGATCGGGACGGTGCCGTCCGGGTGGAACAGGGCGATCGCGTAGTTGAACCTCGCCTGGTAGGGCTCGCAGAGCGCCATGTGGGCGGGCACCAGGTAATGCCCCTGCGCGTCGACGGTGACCGGCCCGAACGAGCCGGTGGCGCAGCTCGCCGGGTTCCAGGTGGTGACGGCCCGGGCCACGCCGGGCAGGCCCACCAGCAGCGCGGCGGTCACGGCCGCGATCCACGCCAGCGTTCTTCTCATCATGTCGGCCGGTTCTCCTCGGTGGGCTGCAGGGTCGGTACCGCGCCGGCGGCGCCGAGCGCCAGCGCGAGCTGGAAACGGTTCCGTACGCCCATGCGGTCCATCAGGGCGCGCAACGTGTACGCGACCGTGCGCGGGCTCAGCCCGAGCTCGTCGGCCGCCGTCTGATCGGTGTGGCCGAGGGCGAGCAGACCGACCAGCGCGCTCTCCCGCGGCGACAGGTCGATCGGAATCACCTCCTGGCGATGGGGATCGCGGCCCTGGGCCCAGAGCCGCTCGAACAATGTGCACAGGGCCGCGACGAACGACTCGTCGGCGACCTCGACGTAGCCCCGCTCCAGGTCGAGCGGATCGGCCGGGAACAGGGCCACCTTGCGGTCGAAGACCATCAGCTTCATCGGCGGCGTCGCCACGTACCGGACCGGTCCGAGCGGCACCGGCGGCCCGGCCGTGGCGGGCGCCCGTGGCCGTTCCCGGTCGATGACCCGCAGCCGTACGCCTCGCGCGGCCAGCCGCCGGTCGACCGGTTGCCCGGCCGACATCGACTCGACGCTGATCACCGGTTCGTTGTTGACGGTCAGGTGCTCGTGGCGTTCCACGGCGGCCAGTTGCGCGACCCGCTTGCGGGTCGCGGCCCGGCTCGGCCACAGCCGGGCGTGCCGGTCGGGCGGGCCGGTTCCGGCGAGTCCCTCGATGGTCGCGAAATGCTGCCGCCACCGGTCGGCCGGCGGCGGCGGTGGCGGTTGCCGACGCCGGAGGTGCCGTGCGACGTCGTCCGGATCCCGCGCCGCCCACGCGGCCCCCGAGAAGACGATGGCCCCGGCGTCCGCGAGCTCGTCCAGCGCGGCCTTCGTCCGGGCCTTCGCCAGGCCGAGCTCGCGGGCCAGCCGGTGCCCCTCGGCCGGACCTAGCAGGACCAGCGCCCGATAGACCAGGTCGGCCTCGGCCGACAGCCCCCAGCGCGTGAGCGCCGGGATCACCCCCGGTTCCGCCGGCATGCCTCACCCCCGATGTGGCCGGTCGCCCCCGTGTTGACCGGCCGCATCAGAACACCATTCATCAATGGCGAGGGGAACCCTCATGGGGCAGATTGCGGAATCCTGCAACCGGCAGCACGGCCTGCACGACCCAGCCGCCGCGCTCGTCCGGTCCGGCCGTCAACCGGCCGTCCCGTTGCTGGATCCGCTCGCGCAGACCGGTGAGCCCCCGGCCGGTGCCCAGCGATCGGGGTGGCGCGGCGCCGGCGGGATCGCTCTCCACCCGTACGATCACATCGGTTTCCGAATCTCGAAGCAGGACCCGGACGGCCGCTCCCGGTGCGTAGCGCAACGCGTTGGTGAGACTCTCCTGGACCACCCGGAAGGCGAGGTGCGCGACCGGCGCCGGCACGCCCTCCCGCGCGCCCTCGAAGCGGCAGGACACGTCGAGGCCGCTGCGCGCCGCGCGGGTCACCACCTCGTCGATCAGCGCCAGGTCGGGCCCGTCGATCTCGGCGCCGCCGAGCAGGTCGACCAGCCGCTGGAGGTCGCCGCGCCCCTGCCGGGCCGACTCGGCGATCGCCGCGAACGCCTGCCGCGCGCCGTCCGGATCGCGCTCGACCAGCCGCTGCCCGGCCGCCGCCTGAATGATCATCACGCTGATCGCGTGGCCGATGATGTCGTGCAGCTCGGCCGCGATCCGGGCCCGCTCGTGGCGCAGCGCCAGGTCGGCGAAGAGCTCGCGCTCCTCCTCGAGCTCCCGGCCACGCTCGGCGAGCTGCCGCGCGGTCTCGTGCCGCAACCGCAGCACGGTGGCGGCGAAGAAGCCCGGAACCCCAAAGATGATCAGCGGGACCGGATTGGTCTCTCCGGCGGTCACGTAGAGGACCAGGAAGAGCGCGACGAGGTAGGCGACCAGACCGGCGCCGGCCCATCGACTGCGGAAGCCCAGCGCCGCCACGGTGGACAGCAGCGCCATGATCACGAAGGCGGTGTCGGGGAACCAGCCGTGCCCGGCCAGCGCGGCGCCCGCGAGCCAGAGAGCGCCACCGGTCAGCGCGACGGCGCGCGGGTGCGTGCGCCACCACAGCAGCGCGAGCCCGCTCGCCACCAGCACGACGGTCAGGACGCCCCACGACCCGTGCCACGCGGTCGGCAGCACCACCACGACCAACACCAGCGGGATCGCGAGCCAGCGCACGATCTCACCCCAGCACGGGCAGCTGCGCCAGCACGCGCGCCGACCCCCGGGCAAGCTTCACGTCCACCGAGCCGGCGTGCAGCTTCGCCCGTTCGCGTACGCGGGCGACCGCCGCCCGCAGCACCGCGCCGCGCCCCACCGAGCCCTGCACGACAATCTCCAGCGCGTCGTCGGAGAACCGCACCGAGACCTGCACCGGCCGATCGTCGAGGGCATTCACCAGGTATTCGACGATCCGGTAGGCGGAGAGCTCGACCGTGGCCGGCAGCGAGCGCGGGTCACCGCTCACGGTCAGCCTCGACTCCGGCGACTGGCGGCGGGCCAGTAACGCGTCGAGGTGGGCGACGGTCGGCGCCGGGGCCAGGTCGACCTCGCCGCCGCGCAGCAGCCCGACGATCTCGCGCATGTCGTCCATGGTCTGCCGGCTGCTTGTCTCGATCGACTCGAGCAGCACCCGGGCCTGCGCCGGAGCGAGCCCGTCCGCCGACTCGGCCGCCCTGGTCAGCTCGTCCAGCCGCTCCTGGAGCAGCCCGTCGAGCTGCCGGGACAGCCGCGCCCGGTCGCCGGCCACCATCAGCGTCGCCCGGTCGTCGCGCAGCTGCCGCAACTCCTCGTCGCGGGCGGTGAGCTGCCGGTTCAGCAGCGAGCGATGCCGCGCGGCCCGGCCCACGCCGAAGACGATCAGCACCACCGGCAGGGCCAGGATCAGCGCGCCGGGCCCGGCGGAGGCGTCGACGGCCAGCACGGCCACCGTGAGAAGGGCGGAAATTCCGCAGCAGACCCATGCTTTCGTACGGCCATGGCTCAGCGCGCCGAGGAACGCGAGCACGAACGCCAGCGGCAGCCCCGCACCGCACCGGGTGACCCAGCCGAACAGCAGGTCGTGC
This sequence comes from Actinoplanes sp. NPDC051513, assembly GCF_044454685.1. Taxonomy (NCBI): domain Bacteria; kingdom Bacillati; phylum Actinomycetota; class Actinomycetes; order Micromonosporales; family Micromonosporaceae; genus Actinoplanes; species Actinoplanes sp. NPDC051513. The sequence goes on along the minus strand of NZ_JBITDW010000009.1, from coordinate 122,784 downwards.
AGCACCATCACGCCGAGCGCGACGCTGCTGACCACCAGGACGCTCCGCCGCCACCACAGCAAGGGCACGAAGGCCGCCACGAACACCGGCACCTGCCAGAGCGATTGGGTGTCCACGGCGTGGGCCATGCCCGTCTCCCCGTCGGGCGCGGTCGTGTTCATCAGCGCCAGCAGAGCGCCCAGCGCGGTGAGGGCTCCCGCGAGCAGCCAGTCGCGGCCCCTGATCTCCCGGGAGACCTCACTCATGATCGCGCTCCTTCACACGGTCGCGCGGTCGGCGGCCGGCAGGACGTTCTCGGTGGTCCGCTTGTTGACCCGATTCTGGACCAGCAGCCCCGCTCCGTAGAAGAGGGCGGCGCCCGGAAGAGCGATCGGCAGCGCCCCGGCCAGGTCGGCGGAGGAGTCCTTCAGCAGGACGATCACCAGCAGCGCCACCACGCCGGCCAGGCCGATCAGGTGATCGCGGCGGGTGCGGGAGAAGCGGGCCACCGCGTAGGCGAGCGCGAATCCCAGCGGCAGCGCCACACCGCAGCGGGTGAGCCAGCCGAAGGCCAGCACGTGCCCGGCCGCGGCCGCCGCGGTGACCCAGGCGACCAGGGCGGCGTTCCGCCTTCGCCACAGGATCGGCACGGTGACCACCAGGAAGGCCGGCACGATCAGCCACGAGGTGGTGTCGACCGGGTGGATCAGCGACTGGTCGTCGCCGGCGGTGATGTTCTCCACCATCAGGAAAACGCCGGCTGCGGACATCAGGGCCGCGAGAACGTAGTCGAGAGGCCGAATCTGCTTCATTTTCTTTCCCCCTTGTCGTTTCGGTGTCCCTGACGCTAGGGATCGACGGTCGTAGCCCTCGTCTGCCGCAAGGACGATTTCGGCGGGCGGCATCCTCCTCAGGGATGACCCGGCAACGACACCGCGGGCGGGAGAATCGCGGACGTGATCAGGATCCTCATCGCCGACGATCAGACGCTCGTGCGCACCGGCTTCCGGGTGATCCTGGAGTCGGAGGACGACATCGAGGTGGTGGCCGAGGCCGACACCGGCGCCGAGGCGATCCGGCAGGCGCGTCTGACCTCGCCGGACGTGGTGCTGATGGACATCCGGATGCCCGAGCTCGACGGGCTCGCCGCCACCGAGGAGATCCTCCGGCAACCCGACCCGCCGACGATCGTGGTGCTGACGACCTTCGACCAGAACGAGTACGTCTACCGCGCGCTCAGCGCCGGGGCGGCCGGTTTCCTGCTCAAGGACGCGCCGTCGAGCCGGCTGATCGCGGCGGTGCGGGCGGCGGCGACCGGGGACTCGCTGATCGAGCCGTCGATCACCCGGCGGTTGGTCGAGCGGTTCGCCACGCCTGTTCCCTCGCTGCCGCCGGCCTCGCCCACCTCGCTCGCCCCGCTCTCCTCGCTCACCGAGCGCGAGCTCGACGTGCTGCGGCTGCTGTCGCGGGGTCTGTCCAACGCCGAGATCGCGGCCGAGCTGGTGGTGGCCGAGACCACGGTGAAGACGCACGTCGCGCGCATCCTCACCAAGCTCGGCGTGCGCGACCGGGTGCAGGCGGTGGTCCTCGCGTACCGGACCGGATTCGCCACGAACGACCCCGAATAGGGTCTCCGACTACGTCCAGGGAACTGTCAGCCCACTTCAAGAAACCAGCAGTACAAGGCAGCAGCTCCGACGGCCCCTCCGACGGCCAGATCTCCGCGGTCGCCGCGAAGGTCGACCCCGCGCTGGTCGACATCGACACCGTCCTCGGCGCCCAGAACGGCGAGGCCGCCGGCACCGGCATCGTGGTCGCCTCGGACGGCGTCGTGCTGACCAACAACCACGTCGTCGCCGGCGCCACCAGCATCACCGTCACCGACATCGGCAACCACCAGAGCTATCGGGCCGCCGTGATCGGCTACGACCGCTCCGGCGACATCGCCATGCTGCGGCTCTCGGGCGCCTCCGGCCTGACCACCGCCACGCTGTCGTCGGCCAGCGTCAAGGCCGGCCAGCAGGTGATCGCCATCGGCAACGCCGGCGGCACCGGCGGCACCCCCAGCGCGGTCGGCGGCGTGATCACCGCGCTCAACCAGTCGATCACCGCCGAGGACGAGGCGAGCGGCTCGTCCGAGAAGCTCACCGGCCTCATCCAGGTCGACGCCGACATCCAGGCCGGCGACTCGGGCGGCCCGCTGCTGACCACCTCGGGCGAGGTGATCGGCGTCGACACCGCGGCCTCGTCCGGCTTCCAGTACCAGGCCAGCGGAGGCCAGGGCTTCGCGATCCCGATCGCCGCCGCGACGACCATCGCCGACCAGATCCGCGCCGGCAAGGCCTCCAGCGTGATCCACATCGGCGCCACGGCGTACCTCGGCATCGAGACCGCCGGAAGCAACAACCGCGGCTTCGCCGGCTCGAGCGGCCCGGTCGTCCTCGGTGTTGTCGAGGGCTCCCCGGCCGAGTCCGCGGGCCTGACCCGCGGCGACGTGATCACCTCGGTGGCCGGCGCCACGATCGGCGACGCGACGGCACTGACGTCGGTGCTCGACCGCTATCACCCCGGCGACAAGGTCAAAATCGCGTGGACCGACCTCGACGGCCGGTCCCACTCCGCCTCCACCAAGCTGGCCACCGGCCCGGTCGGCTAGACACCTGTCTGGGTAGATTTTCGATGCTGTCCCCCGTGCGAGCTACACGCAGGTGTCCACCGCGTGGTGATTATTTCGGGCCGTCGAATCCATAGCGTTCGACGTGTCCGCGGCGCCCCCGCCGCGGGATCTCCCGAAGGAGTCGTCATGCGCCTGTTGAAGCAGCTCATCGTCGTCGCGGCGGTCGCCCTGGCCGGAAGCCAGGCGGTCGCCGTGGTGGGCTGGAACGCGCCGCTCACCTTGATCCTCGGCCTCGGCACGGCGGTGCTGGCGCTTCTCGCGTACCGATGGATTGTCGGCCGGACCGAGAAGCGCGCCGTGACCGAGCTCGCCCGCACGGGCGCCGCCGGCGCTCTCGGCCGGGGCGCGCTGCTCGGGGCCGGTATGTTCGCGGCGGTGATCGCGAACATCGCGTTCCTCGGCGGCTACCGGGTGCTCGGCTGGGGGTCGCTGGCCGGCGCGGTGGCGCTGTTCGGGTTCATGGCGGCCGCGGCGGTGACCGAGGAGCTGCTCTTCCGCGGCATCCTCTTCCGGATCGTCGAGGGCCGTCTCGGCACCTGGGGCGCGCTCACGCTGACGTCCCTCCTCTTCGGACTCTCGCACCTGTTCAACGCGCACGCCAGCCTGTGGGGCGCGATCGCGATCGCCATCGAGGCGGGCGGCATGCTCGGCGCCGCGTACGCCGCGACCCGCAGCCTGTGGCTGCCGATCGGCCTGCACTTCGGCTGGAACTACGCCGAAGGCGCGATCTTCGGCACCGAGGTCTCCGGCAGCAACACGCCGGACGGGCTGCTGCACGGCGCGATGTCCGGTCCGACGCTGCTCAGCGGCGGCGAGTTCGGGCCCGAGGCGAGCCTCTACACGGTGCTGGCCGGCATGATCGCGACGATCGTCTTCATGTGGCTGGCCCGCCGGCGCGGCCACATCGTGCCCCGCCGCCGTCGCGCCGCCGCGGTTGCCCCGGCCGCTACGGCGAGCATTGTTCAGGGCGGTGCAGACCCGGCCGCTACAGTCGACCGGTGATCGACCTCCGGCGCATCCCGGACCAGTGGCGACGCCTCGACGTCACGGTCCGGGATCTCCCGTTGGGGCTGGCGCTCGCGGTCGCCACGGTGGTGCCGGGGCTGCGCGGCAAGGGAACGCAGCTCGGCGATCTGCCGGACCGGCCGTGGGACGCGCTGACCGCCCTGGTGATCGCCCTCGAGTGCCTGCCGCTGGCCGTGCGCCGCCGCCGGCCGCTGCTCTGCCTCACGCTCGTCTCGGCGGGCTTCGCGATCGACCAGCTGCGCGGGTACCACACGGCGGCCGGCGCCGCGCTGCCGATCGCGCTGCTGAGCACGGCCGCCTACCTCGAGCGCTACCGGCGCGCCACGATGGTCGTCGCCTCGGCGGCGTACGTGCCCCTCGCGGTGGCGCTCGACCGCAATGGATCCTCCGAGGGGCTGGCCGGATTCGTCACGTTCTACCTGATCCTGGCGATCGCGTGGGGCATCGGCGGGTGGCTGCGGACGACGCGGGCCGCCGAGGCCGAACGCCGCCACCACGTCGCCGAGACCACGCGTACGGCCGAGCGCACCCGCATCGCCCGGGAGATGCACGACGTGGTGACCCACCACGTGACGGCGATGGTGGTGCAGGCCGAGGCGGCGCGCTACCTGACCGCCGCGCCGGACCGCCTCGACGAGACGCTGACCGCGGTCACCGACACCGGGCGGCGGGCCATCGCCGACCTGCGGCACCTGCTCGACGTGCTCAAGCCCGAGCACGACGCCGAGCCGCGCACGCCGTCGGTCGGCGAGCTGGTCGAGCTGGTCGAGCAGACCCGCCGGGCCGGGCAGCCGGTCGAGCTCACCGAGGAGGGCGCCGCACGACGGGCGGCCGGCGGGGCCGAGGTCGCCGCCTACCGGGTGGTGCAGGAAGCTCTCACCAACGCATTGAAGTACGCCCACGGCAGCCAGACGGAGGTACGGGTGCGGCACGGCGCCAGGGAGATCACGGTCGAGGTCAGCAACGACGGCTCGGGCTCGGACACGGCGTCGCCCGGCGGGAGCGGTCGCGGCCTCGCCGGCCTGCGCGAGCGGATCGACCTGCTGGGCGGCGAGTTCAGCGCCTTCGAAAGGCCCGGCGGCGGCTTCGTGGTGCGGGCGACGATCCCCGCCGGGAACGCCGCGTGATCAGCGTGCTGGTCGCCGACGACCAGGCGCTGATCCGTACCGGCTTCGCGACGATCATCGGCGCGCAGCCCGACCTCGAGGTGGTCGCCGACTGCGGCGACGGCCGGTCGGCGGTCGATCTGGCGATCCGGCTGCGGCCGGACGTGGTGGTGATGGACGTACGCATGCCGGTGCTCGACGGCATCGAGGCCACCCGCCTGCTGGCCGGCGCGGGCGTCACCGACCCGGTCAAGGTTCTCGTGGTCACGACCTTCAACCTCGACGAGTACGTCTACGAGGCGCTGCGCGCCGGCGCGAGCGGTTTCCTGCTCAAGGACGCCCCTCCCCCGCAGCTTTTGCAGGGCATCCGCACCGTCGCGTCCGGCGCCGCCCTGCTCGCGCCCGAGGTGACCCGCCAGTTGGTGGGCCGCTACGCCGCGCGGATCCGCCCGACCGGCGGCACACCGGACGACATCCCGCTGACCCCGCGCGAGCTGGAGGTCCTGCTGCTGATCGCCGACGGCCTCTCCAACGGCGAGATCGCCGCGGCGCTGGTGATCAGCCACGAGACTGTCAAGACGTACGTCTCCCGCATCCTCACGAAGCTGGACCTGCGCGACCGCGTCCAGGCGGTCGTCTATGCGTACCGCCGCGGCCTGGTCACCTGAGCCCGCTGATCTCGGCGACCTCGGCCTGAGTCAGCTCCAGCCCCGCCGCCGCGACGTTCTCCTCCAGGTGGGCGACCGAGCCGGTCCCCGGGATCGGCAGGATCGACGGCGAGCGGGCCAGGAGCCAGGCCAAGACGATCTGGTACGCCGTGACGCCGTACTTCGCCGCGGCGGCCCGTACCGCCGGCTGGTCCTCGTGGCCGGAGATCGGCGCCCACGGCAGGAACACCAGCCGCTCCTGCTCGCACAGGTCGACCAGCGACTCCGACCGGCGGTCATCGGCGTTGTACCTGTTCTGGATGGAGACGATCGGCGTGATCCGCTGGGCGGCGCGCAGCTGCTCCTCGGTGACGTTGGAGACGCCGATGTGCCGGATCTTTCCCTGCGCCTTGAGCTCGGCCAGCGCTCCGATCGACTCCTCGAGCGGCACCTTCGGGTCGGGCCGGTGGAACTGGTAGAGCGGGATCTGTTCGAGCCGCAGCCGGCGCAGGCTGCCCTCGAGCGCCTGCCGCAGGTGCTCGGGCCGCCCGTCGGGCACCCACTGGCCCGGCCCCGGGCGCACCAGCCCACCCTTGGTCGCGATCACCAGGTCTTCCGGGTACGGGTGCAGCGCCTCGGCGATCAGCGTCTCGCTGACGTCCGGCCCGTACGAGTCGGCGGTGTCGATGAGGTTGACGCCGACCTCGACCGCCCGGCGCAGGACGGCCGTGGCCTCGTCGCGGCTCTTGGGCTCGCCCCAGATGCCGTCCCCGGTGATGCGCATCGCGCCGAACCCGAGTCGGTTGACCGTGAGGTCGCCGCCGAGGTCGATCGTCCCCGCCGCGGCCGCTTGTGGTGTGCTCAACGTCTTGGCTCCTCTGAGCTGGGTGCCATCTGCTGCCACAAGCAACCTATGCCGGAACGGGCGTCAGCGCCCGAAGGAGAACCTGCGTTTCTTCTGCGGGCGGAAGCCCTGAAGCGTGTCCGCCCCCTGCCTCAGCAGCCGGGTGGCCCGGCTCGGCCCGCGCCGGGACTCCATGGCGTCGCTGAGCTTGCGGGCGCCCGCCGCGGCCAGCGGGAGGGCGATCGCCATGATGACAAAGCGTCGAATCAGATTCAGGATCATAGGGACGGTTTACCCGAAAACCCTGGCGATCATGCGTCAGTCGAAGGTGATCACCGACTGGCAGAGATACTCAACGGTATGAACGCGCGCTCGGAGCTGACCCTGCTGACCACCTCGCGCGAGGTGAGTGGCGCATGAGCCTGGAAAAGGTCGTCTTCGGCTTCTTCGTGCTGCTGGCGGCGACGCTGAACCTCGGTTTCTTCATCGGGGACATCTCGAACCCGAAGCTGCACAACGTCTACGAGCTGTTCGCGGCCGTGGTGGTCAGCCTGATCGCCACCGTGCTGAAGTTCGGCGACCGTACCCAGATCGGGGCGGTGCACCTGGCCACCAGCCTGGTCGCCGACCTTCAGCTGATCGCGGCGGCTCTCCTGTGGGCGTGGGCCACGCAGATCTCCTCCGCGGGGCTGGACGCCGAGGCGATGGCGGGCGTGGTGTCGCTCTCCGGCGGCGCGCTGCTCGCCAACCTGGTCTCGGTCGTCCTGCTGGTGATCGAGACGACGACCTTCCACCGCCGATGAGGGGGCCGCGGCGACGCCGTTTCTCCCCGCACTACGCCGAGACGTCGCCGACCATCTTCCTGCTGCTGCGGCGCATGCGGGCGCCGCTCATCGTGCTGATCGTGATCTTCTCGGTCAGCGTCCTCGGCCTGACGATGATCCCGGGACGCGACGCCGCCGGGCAGCCCGCGCGGATGAGCTTCTTCGACGCCTTCTACTTCATGAGCTACACGGCCACGACGATCGGGTACGGCGAGCTTCCCCAGCCGTTCACCGGCGCGCAGCGACTGTGGGTCATGGCGACCATCTATCTGACGGTGATCGGCTGGGCGTACGCGATCGGATCGCTCCTGACGCTCCTGCAGGACCGCACGTTCCGGCAGGCCATCGCGTTGCGGCGCTTCTCGCGCACGGTGACCCGGCTGCGCGAGCCGTTCCTGCTGCTCGCCGGCTACGGGCAGACGGGACGGATCCTCGGCCGCGCGCTCGACTCCCTCGGCCGCCGCCTGGTGGTGCTGGATCTCTCGGCCGAGCGGGTCGACGCCCTCGACATCGACTCCTACCACGCGGACGTGCCGGGGCTGGTCGGCGACGCCGCCGACCCGCGCACCCTCGACTTCGCCGGACTCGATCATCCGCGCTGCGAGGGCGTGCTGGCGCTGACCGACAACGACGAGGTCAACCTGGTGGTGGCCATGACGGCCGCGCTGATCCGCCCCGGGTTGCCGGTCGTCGCGCGCACCGTGTCGCCGGCGATCGAGCACCGGATGCGGGCGTTCGGCTCGCCGACGGTGGTCAACCCGTTCGACCGCTTCGGCGATCACGTCCGGCTGGCGCTGCACGCGCCCGCCTCGTACCAGTTGATGTCCTGGCTGGTGGGTGGCCCGGGAGCGGAGCTTCCGGAACCGGGACGTGCGCCCGCCGCCGGGCGCTGGGTGGTGTGCGGGTACGGCCGGTTCGGCCGCAAGGTCGTCGAGGACCTCCGGGCCGACGGCCTGGAGGTCACGATCATCGATCTGGACGAGCACGACGACGAGCCGGGGGTGATCGTCGGGGACGCCTCGGATCCCGCGGTGCTGCGGCAGGCCCGGCCGGCCGAGGCGGCCGGCTTCGTCGCCGGGACGGACAACGACACCACCAACCTCTCCCTGGTCGCGGCCGCTCGCCGCCGCAACCCCGGCCTGTTCGTCGCCGCGCGGCAGAACAAGCCCGCCAGCGCGCCGCTGTTCGAGGCGGCCGGCGTCGACTGGGTGGTTGTGCCGGCCGAGGTGGCGGCCCGCGAGATCTACGCCCTGCTGAGCACGCCGCTGCTGTGGCGCTTCCTGCAGGAGATGCCGGACCGCGGCGACGCGTGGGCGGAGCGGATGCTCGACCGCCTCGAGGCACACTGCGGCAGCCGCCTGGGCAGCATCTGGAAGGCCACTCTGACCGATGCGGAGGCGCCGGCGCTCGGCCCCTGGCTGCGCCGCGGCGACGCCCGGCTGGGCGACCTCGTACGCGACCCGCGGGACCGGGATCGGCTGGTGGCGGCCGTGCCGCTGCTGTTGCTGCGCCAGGACGAGACGATGCTGGGCCCGGAGGAGGACGAGCGGCTCGCGCCGGGCGACCAGCTCCTGTTCGTCGGCCATCCCGCGGCCCGGCGCGCCCTGGCCGACACCATGACCAACCGCGCCGTCGGCGAGTACGTCCTCTACGGTCGGACCGTGCCCTCCGGCTGGCTCTGGCAGCGGATCACCCGCCGCCTCCCCCACACGGACTGAAGTTACCGGTGGTTCAACGGTGGCATCATGCGTGGCGCGAGGCGTAACTTCCGATTAGCCCGCGTGGATGGAAGGACACGTTTGACCGCGATCTTCGGCACGGCGCCGGGGTCACTCTCGGATCTCGAGGTGATCTCGCAGCTCGGGCGCGGGGCCGACACGGTCGTCTACCGCGTGCGCCGCCACGGCGCCGAGTACACGCTGAAGATGCTGACCTCCACCGATACGCGGGCCCTGACCACCGTGCGCCGGGAGGCCGCGCTGCTCGGCTCGGTCGGCCACCCGCTGCTCCCGCGCATCTTCGAGGTCGGGCAGGCCTCGACGGGGCCGTACCTGATCCTCGAGTACATCGACGGCTTCCCTCTGTCGCAGACCCTGCGCGCCGGGCGCCTCGACGAGCAGACGGCGGTGCGGCTGGCCATCGACGTGGTCGAGCCGCTCGCGGCCGCGCACCGGGCCGGCCTGGTCCATCGTGACGTCAAACCGGACAATGTGATCGTCGAGCCGACCGGCACCGGCCGGCTGATCGACTTCGGCCTCGCCGCCCGCGGCGGCGCGCACGAGGGGGTCGCCGGGACGCTGCTCTACAGCGCTCCCGAGCAGACCGGCATGCTCAAGCGGCCGGTCGACGGCCGCTCCGACCTGTACGCCGTCGGCGTGCTGCTCCACGAGTGCCTCACCGGCCAGGTCCCCTACTACGCGAAGGACGCCGGCGAGCTGATCCGGCTGCACGCCACCGCGCCGATCCCCGACGCGCGGGCGCAGTGCCCCGAGCTCTCCGCCACCATGGCCGCGATCGTCGCGACGCTGCTGGCCAAGGACCCCGACGACCGCTATCAGAGCGGCGAGAGCCTGCTGGCCGACCTGCGCCGGCTCGCCGAGCAGCCGCGGGCGACGTTCGCGGTGGCGTCCGACCAGCGCGGGGTGCAGCCGAGCGGCCCGCAGCGCCTGGTGGGCCGCGACGACGAGGTGGTCACGCTGGCCCACCGCTGGCTGCGGGCCCGCGACGGCGGCGGGGGCGCCGTGACCGTCGAGGGTCAGGGTGGCGCCGGCAAGACCCGGCTGGTCCGCGAGCTGACCAACGCGGTCGCCTCGGACGGCGACCTCACCCTGTACGGCAAGTGCGTGCCCGACGATCCGGTGCCGCTGGCGCCCCTGCGCGGCGCGGTCGAGCGGTACCTGCGGACCATCGATCGGCTGCCCGAGCCCGAGCGCGGTCGCGCCGTCGATCAGCTGCGCCGTGCGGCCGGTCGCGGCGGCCCGCTGCTGCGTACGCTGTCGCCGCTGCTGGCCGACCTGGTGCAGGCGCCCGAGCTCGGCGAGCAGAACCGCCACGAGCAGTTCGTCAACGCGGTCGCGGCGTTCCTGATCGGCCTGGCCGAGGAGTTCCAGGCCGCCGTCCTGCACATCGACGACGTGCAGTGGCTCGACGAGCCGACCCGCCGGGTGCTGCAGCGGGTGGCCGGCCGGCTGCCCGTCACCCCGCTGCTGGTGATCGCGACGAGCCGTGACGACGAAGGCAGCGCGCCCGCGCTCGCCCGGTTCGGCGCCGACATGGACGCCGCCCTCGACACCCGGATCCCGCTGGGCCCGCTCGAGCAGGACGCCGTGGAGCAGTTGGTCACCGAGCACCTGGGCGCCGTCCGGCTGCCCGCCGAGCACGTCGCCGAGCTGGCGGCCCGGGCCGGCGGCAACCCGTTCACCATCGGCGAGTACGTCCGCGCGGTCCTCGACGCCGGGCTGGTCGGCCCGTCGTGGAACGGCTGGCGGCTCGATCTGGCGAGCCTCGACCGCCTCGAGCTCTCCGGTGACGCGCTCGACCTGGTCCTCCAGCGCATCGACGGCCTCGGCGCCGAGAGCCACCGGCTGCTGGCCGCCGGCGCCGCGGGCGGGCGCTGGTTCCCGGCCGAACTGGCCGCGGTGGTCTCCGACATCGACTCGCGCCGGGCCCGCGCCCTGCTCGCCGAGGCAGAGTCCCGGCGGCTGGTGGCCGCCACCGGCCCCGACGGCTACCGGTTCCTGCACGACCGCATCCGCGAGGCGTTGCTGGTCGGCCTCGACGCCGCGTCGCTTCGCGGGCTGCACCAGCGCATCGCCGAGGTCCTGGACGCCGCCGCGCCCGGCGATCCCCGCTACGTGTACGCAGTCGCCCGGCACTACGCGCTCGGCGAGACCGGCCGCCGGCCGCAGCGGGTGTACTACAGCGGCTTCGCCGCCGGGCGGCTGGCCCTGGCCGAGCACGCCCCGGCCGAGGCCCGCGATTTCCTCGAGGTCGCCGCGCGGGCGGCCGCCGGCGCGGGCGTGACCCCGCCACCCGACTTCTTCCTCGCGCTCGGCACGAGCTGCGCCCGCTCCGGCCGGTTCGCCGAGGCGTACCGCCACCTCGACCAGGCGCTGCGCGGCGAGCCCGACGGGCTGGGCCGGGCCGAGATCCTCGCCCAGGCGGCGATGGTCCACAACAGCGCGTGGAACCCCGACCAGGCGTTCGACGCGGTCCGCCGCGGCCTCGCCGAGCTGGGCTCGCCGCTGCCCCGCGGCCGCATCGGCCTGACCCTCACCACGCTCTGGTCGGTGCTGGTCGGCATGATCATCGGCCGCACCGGGCTGGGCTTCGGCGGCGCGAGCGGACGCACGAGGGAGCGGTACCGGCTGGAGGCCGTCCTCTGCGACATCGCCACGTTGGCGCTGTCGATGCGGATGCGCCGGGCCATGCGCGCCGTGATGAGCCTGCGCGCCGTCCACCCGATCAACCGGCTCGGCCCGGGCCGCGAGTACGCCCAGCACATGGCCGGCCTCGGGGTGATCGCCGACGTGGCCGGCCGGCGGAAGCTCGCGACCCGCCTCTACGACAAGGCCGCCGGGGTCGCGGCCGGCGTCGGCGACCCCGAGCTGGTCGGGTACGTCGAGTGGAAGCGGGGCGCGGGCAGCCACCTGAGCGGCCACGACGACGAGAGTCAGGTGTGGAGCCGGGCGCTGGTCGAGCACGAGCGCTGGCTCGAGCTGGGCGACTACCTGACCGGTGTGTCCACGGTGAGCATGCAGTTCTTCAAGCGCGGCTGCACCACCGAGGCCGAGGCCTGGTACCGGCGTGGCCTGGCCCGCCTGGGACCGGGCGCCCAGGCCGAGGGCGCCGCGATCGGGGCCGTGGCCGCCGTGCTCGCCGCGCTGCGCGGCCGTCCCGAGGAGGCCGACGCCCGCATCGAGGAGATGCGCCGGTTCGTGCGGTCGAACCCCGACAACCCCATGCAACTGATCAATCTGTACGGCGCCCGCATGGTCGCCCTGGTCGAAGAGGGCCTGCTGGGCGAGCCGTTCGAGCGGCTCGCCGCCGAGTTCGCGGTACTCGGGCTCAAGCCGAAGGCCATGGTCCCCGAGCAGCGGGTGTACTACGTGTGGGAGGCGCTGGGCCGGCTCGCCCGGTGCCGCGGCGGCGCTTCCGCCGGGGGCGGAGGCGCGGACAGTTCCGCCGATCGCGCCGCCGCGGAGGCGGCCGTGGCCGGGCTCGCGACCATGGCGGACACCAAGCCGCTACGCGCCTTCCACCTGGTGACCCGGGCCGACCTCGAGATCATCGAGGGCCGGCCGGGTGACGCGTTGCGCACCCTCGCGGGCGTCGAGGTGGCGCTCGTGCCGCTGGACGCGCCGCTGATCACGTACGAGGCGGCCCGGGTACGCGCCCGCGCGCTGGCCGCCCTCGACCAGCCGGCCTCGGCCGTGCAGCAGGCCAAGCTCGCCCAGATGATCGCCATCGAGCAGAAGTGGCCGCAGCGGACCCAGTGGGTCGCCGACGAGTTCCGGGTGAGCGGGCACGAGTCGACGCAGCCCGGATCGATCACCATCAACCCCGCCGACCAGGCCGGGCCCCGCACGCCGGGCAGCGACCCGGGCCGGTACCAACGGCGGCTCGAGGCGCTCCAGCAGGTCAGCCTCGCGTCGGCGACGGTGCTCGACCCGGCCTCGCTGTCCCGGGTGGCGCTCGACGAGACCCTGCGCATCCTCGGCGCCGAGCGGGCGTACCTCTTCCTGCTCGACCGCGACCGCGACGAGCTGGTCCCGCACGTCGGCCGGGACGCCCGGGGCAACGAGATCCACGAGCTGACCGGCTACAGCACCACGCTCGTCGACCGGGTGCGGCACACCGGCGAGCCGCTCGTCGTGACCGGCAGCGAGGAGGGCGTGGCGCTCGGCGCGCACAGCGTCCAGGTCCACGGCCTGCGCAGCATCATGATCGCGCCGCTGCGCTTCAACGGCCTGCTGCGCGGCGTGGTCTATCTCGACAGCAGGATAGCCAAGGGCGTATTCACCAGCGCCGACGTCGACATCCTCAAGGCCATCACCAACCACGTCGCGGTGTCGCTCGAGACGGCCCGCGCCGCGCAGCTCGAGGTCGAGGTGCAGGCCGCGCGCCGGCAGCGCAATGTGGCCGAGACCCTGAACGCGGCGATGGCCGACCACAGCTCGTCGCTGGACCCCGACGAAGTGATGCGCCGACTGCTGACCAGCCTCGCCAAGACGCTGGGCGGTGACACGGCCGTGCTGCTGACCGGGCCCAGCGCCAACGGGCTCGTGGTCGCGGCCGCGCACGGCGCCGCCGCCGCGGCCGGCTCGCGGCTGCCCGTCCCGCCACCAGACCTGCTGGAGCTGACCGGCCCGCGGGTGCGCTCGGTGTTCCCGGGTGACCGGCCGCCATTCGGCGGGCTGCTCGGCGCCCCGCGCTGCTGGTGGGCCATCCAGGTCGCTCAGGGCGGCGAGCCGTACGGCATCCTGGTGGTGGGCGCGACCGGCGAGGACGTCATGACCGAGGCGCAGATCCAGATCGCCGCGGCCATCGCGCGTCAGGGCATGACGGCGTACGAGAACGCGCGGCTCTTCAGCCAGGTGCGCCGGATGGCCACCCGGGACGGGCTGACCGGCCTCTACAACCGCAACCACTTCTTCGGCGAGGCCGGCCGGCTGCTCGACACTGTCCCGCGGCAGATCGCGGCGATCATGGTGGACATCGACCACTTCAAGAGGATCAACGACACGTACGGGCATCCGGTCGGCGACGAGGTGATCCGGGTCGTCGCCCGGCGCCTGCGCGACATCATCGGCGACGGCGACGTCCTGGGCCGGTACGGCGGCGAGGAGTTCGCGGTGGTCACCCCGCAGGCCTCGATGCCCGCGACCGACCTGGCCGGCCGGCTGCACCTCGCGGTGTCCGGCCGCCCGGTGCCGACCGACGCCGGATCGTTGCCGGTCACCATCAGCGTCGGCCTGGCCTGCCCCGACGGCGGCGAGCAAGACCTGCGTCAGCTGCTCGCCCGGGCCGACCGGGCGCTCTACGAGGCCAAGCAGACCGGCCGCGACCGCGTCTGCCTGGCGCCGTAGACCCGAGATCCGCAGCTACCTGGACGGCCTCGCCGGAGTGCTCGACAAGCCCACGCGCCTGGAGGAGGTGAACCCGGCCGACTACGACGCCGTCGTGATTCCCGGCGGCCACGGCCTCATGCAAGATCTGGCCGTCAACCCCCACATCGCCCGCGTCCTGGCCGCCATGCTGCCCGACCCCGGCAAGACCGTGGCCGCCCTCTGCCACGGCCTGGCCGCGTTCCTGCCGGCCGGCGCGCCCGACGGCAGCTGGCTGTTCCGCGGCCGGCGGATGACCTCGTTCATCGACGAGGAAGAGCGGCAGGCGCAGCTCGCCGACCACGCGCCCTGGCTGCTGGAGACCCGCTTGCGCCAGGCCGGCGCGGTGTTCGAGGGCGGCCCGGCCTGGTCGTCGCATGTCGTCGTCGACGGCAACCTGATCACCGGCCAGAACCCCGCCTCCGCCGAGGCCGTGGGCGAGGCGCTGCTCAAAGCCCCGGCCTGACCTGGCGACAATCCGGGGAAACCTGGCAATCGGTCCTCTGTCGGAGCGTGCGGCAGCGTTCTTACGCTGCCGCAATGCTTCGCTACATCATGCCCGTCCTGGTCGCGCTGATCTTCATCACGCTCGCGTCACTGATCCCCGAACCGCACCGGCAACGCGTGAACGCCCTCCTGATCGCCGGCGCCGGCGGCGTCTACATCAGCGGCGGCGGCTTCGGCCTGCTGGAGTTGGCGTTCGCCGCCGTGATGGTCGTCGTGGCGTACTTCGGCCTGCGCTCCTGGAATTTCATCGGCATCGGCTGGCTGCTCCATACCGGGTGGGACATCCTGCATCACCGCCGTGGCGCGCAGATCATCCCGTCCGTGCACGACTCGTCGCTGGGCTGCGCCATCTGCGACCCGGTGATCGCCCTGTGGTGCTTCGCGGGCGGGCGCTCGCCGGCCGAGATCGTCCGCTCGCTCACCGCAAGAACAGCCGTTCGCTCCGGTCCGGGTCGTTGACGATCGCGTTCGGCTCCACCCCTTGACCGTCGGCGGGCCTTCGGGATCGCAAGCCCCGCAGGCCCCAGGCCATCGCCGTGACGAGGGTGATCAGCTCGATCAGCGGCAGCCGGTCGGCCGGGTAGAAGGACAGGCACACCAGCCCGGCCATGCTCCCCCAGGCCCACAGGCTCACGGCGTACGGCAGCCGCCGCGCCACCACGAACAGGATCACCACCTGCGCCGCGAGCATCGCGGGGTGCCAGGAGAACGGCGTGCGGTGATGGGCCTGGACCGCGACGCCCGTGATCACCGAGGCCAGCCACACCAGCCGCCAGGCCAGCAGCGGCCGCGTCACGACCAGCGCCATCGGTACGGCCAGCGCCAGGCCGCCCAGCGCGCACAGCACCCACGGCAGGCCCGACTTCAGATCCAGGTACGTCGTCGCGCCGTACGCGAGATAGGCCGCCGCCGCGACGGCCAGAACGATCGCCACACGCTCGCGCCGACCGCCGATTCGCGGTGGGTCGGCACCGATGAGAAAAGCGATGAGGGAGTTTCCGAGAGCTGTCATGGCGCGGAGCGTAAGTAGCGGATGCGGTGCCGGTCGTCACACCGTGGAGCCAATCGTGACCCCCTACCGCAGAGCTAGGGTCGGGATCATGCCTCTTGTCCTCTCCCTGCTCGATCTGGCGCCGGTGCAGCGCGGCCGGTCGGTGCGGGAAAGTTTCGCGGCCTCGGTGGAGCTGGCTCGAGCGGCCGAGCGCAGCGGCTTCCGCCGGGTCTGGTACGCCGAGCATCACAACATGCCGACCATCGCCTCGTCCGCCACGAGCGTGCTCATCGGCCACATCGCCGACCGCACCGAGTCGATCCGGCTCGGGGCCGGCGGCGTCATGCTGCCGAACCACTCGCCGCTGGTGATCGCCGAGCAGTTCGGGACGCTCGCCACGCTGCACCCGGGGCGCATCGACCTGGGCCTGGGCCGCGCGCCCGGCAGCGACCAGAACACGCAGTTCGCCCTGCGCCGCGACCCGACGGCGGCCGACACGTTTCCGGACGACGTGCTGGAGCTGCAGGGCTACCTCACCGGCAAGAGCAGGGTGCCGGGCGTGCAGGCGGTGCCGCGAGCCGACGAGGTCGTCCCGCTGTACATCCTCGGATCGTCGCTGTTCGGCGCCCAGCTCGCGGCGCAGCTGGGTCTGCCGTACGCGTTCGCCTCGCATTTCGCCCCGGACGCGCTGCACCAGGCCGTTGAGCTCTACCGCGACACCTTCAAGCCGTCGGAGCAGCTCGCCGAGCCGTACGTGATCGCCGGGGTCAACGTGTTCGCCGCGGAGGACCGGGACGTCGCGGCGCAGCAGATGAAGGTGGCCTACCGGGCGCGCACCCGGGCGTTCATCACGCGCGGCGGGGTCGGCGGCAACTTCACCGACGCCGAGATCGACGAGTTCCTGGCCTCGCCGAACGGCGCACAGCTCGCCTCGATGACCCGCTACAGCGTGGCCGGCACGCCCGAAGAGGTCCGCGACTACCTGACGGCGTTCGCGGCCGGCTGCCACGCCGACGAGGTGATCACGACGCACCAAGCGTCCGAGACCGCGGATCGGGTGCGCTCGATCGAGCTGACCGGCGCGGCGATGGCGGCCGCCGGCCGGGTGTGAGCGAACCGTGAACTCTTAGGTCGTAATCGACAGGTATCTTTGCCGAATGTCTGC
Organism: Actinoplanes sp. NPDC051513; assembly: GCF_044454685.1. Lineage (NCBI taxonomy): Bacteria > Bacillati > Actinomycetota > Actinomycetes > Micromonosporales > Micromonosporaceae > Actinoplanes > Actinoplanes sp. NPDC051513. Next base: position 105,912 of record NZ_JBITDW010000009.1, on the reverse strand, counting down.
CGCTCGCCGATTCGCCGCCATCTCGACGTCCGAACCTCCGACCGGGCAGCGGGTGCTGTTCCGGCAGGCGATCGTGCTGGGCGGCAGCGTCGCAGGGCTGATGGCCGCCCGGGTGCTCAGCGACCACGCCGAACGGGTGCTCATCATCGAGCGGGACGACCTTGCCGGCCTCGACGTGCCCGACGAGCGGGTCGCCGCCGAAGCCGTGCCGCGCCCCGGCGTGCCGCAGGGCAGCCAGGTGCACGCGCTGCTCCCCTCCGGCCTCAACCAGTTGAAGCGCTGGTTCCCCGGCTTCTACGAGGAGGCGATCGCGGCCGGCGCGGTGAACCCGCCCCTGAACACCAACCGGTTCTACATGGACGGCCGGCTGCGCCAGGATCCGCCGTCCGACTCGGCGCCGCAGGCCCTCATCTCCAGCCGCCCGTTCCTCGAGGCGCTGATCCGCCGCCGCGTTCTGGCGCTGCCCAACGTGCGCGCGATCCGGGGCCGGGCCGAGGGCCTGACGATGGACGGCGACGCGGTCACCGGGGTACGCCACGAGGGCGGCGAGGAGCCGGCCGACTTCGTCGTCGACGCGACCGGCCGGTCGTCCCGGCTCGGCGACTGGATCGAGGCGCACGGCTTCCCCAAGCCCGAGATGAAGCGGATGGGCATCAAGCTCAACTACGCCACCGCCCTCTTCCGCCGCCCCGCGAACCCGTCGGTTTGGTCGTGCATCTCGGTCGCCAACCCCGGCCCCGGCCGGGTCGCGCGGATCGGCGGCTTCACCCCGATCGAGGGCGACCGCTGGACGATGCTGATCTCCGGTTACGCCGACGACCGCCCCGAGCGCGACGACCTCCAGTTCCGGCGGCGCTGCGTCGAGGACTTCCCGCGCGAGTTCGGCGAGGTGGCCACGACCGCCGAGCAGTGCGGCGAGGTCATCACCTACCACCAGGCCGACAGCCGGCGTCGCGAGTTCCACCGGCTGCGCCGGTTCCCGTCCCGCCTGGTCGCGGCGGGCGACGCGGTGGCATCTTTCAATCCCGTGTACGGCCAGGGCATGACCTCCGCGATGCTGCACGCCTCGGCGCTGTCGGAGTATCTGCGCGGCGAGCCCGATCTGGCCCGCCCGGCCCGGTCGTACTTCGCGGACGTCAAGGTGATCGTCGACGCCGCCTGGCAGGTGTCCACGATGGCCGACCTGGCGCTGCCGCACGTGGACGGCCCCTACCCCACGGGGTACCGGGCGATCCAATGGGTCAGCGGCCTCATCTTCAAGGCCTCGATGCGCGACCAGCGGGTGAACCACCGGCTCGGCAAGGTCACCGCGATGCTCGCCCACCCGAGCGCGCTGGCCGAGCCGCGTTTCCTGGCCCGCGCCCTCGCGATCGGCGCGCGCTCGACCGCCTGACTTCTCCTGGGAGGCGTGCGCTCGCGTACCCGGCGCCCGCCCGGAACGATATGGCCATGCGTCGAACGAGGTGGCCGGTGATCGGCCTGATCCTGGGCGCGGCAGCCGGCTGCGCCTGGGGCTGGTTCGGCGCGGGCGGCTACGAGGCCATCGACTCGGCCGTCGGCACGGGTTTCCTGTGCGCGCTGGCCGGCCTCCTGGTGGGCGCCGTCGCCTACGCCGTCGCCGAGTACCGAGACCGGAAGCGCCGCTGACCCCGCACACCATGCCCGGCTCACTTTGCGCGCGAGCAGGTTGCTGCCTGCGAACCGGCAGCCCCGGCGAACCGGCAGCCCGTGAACCGGTCGCTGTCTTGTGGCCGTCGTCTGCTCAGGCGACCTGCGCCGGCTGCGGGCGTCTGCCGCTGCCCCAATAGAACGGCCCGGCGGTGGGATGGACCTCGATGCGCCAGCCGATCTGGTCGAGCTGGTGTTCGAGGTCTTCGGGCCGGTGCGGGACCTTGAGGATCCGGTAGGCCGTCCCGTCGGTGAGCCGGCGCTGGATGACCGGGGAATGCTCGCCCTCGATGAGCTCGTCGCCGGTGCGGTACGCGTCGTCGACGAAGAACACCCGCCCGTCCGGTTGCAGACAGTCGGCCACCAGCGACCAGAACGACGCGAAGCGCTCGGGCGGAACGTGCGACAGCCAGAACCCGAAGAACACGACGTCGTAGCGACGTTCCGGCCGCCAGCCGAACAGGTCGGCCAGCACGAACCGCACGCGCTGCCCGCCCACCCGGGCCGAGGCGATGCCGAGCATCTCGGCCGAGGCGTCCACGGCCGTCACGTCCGTGGCGTGTCGCAGCAGCTGGTTCGTCCAGGTGCCGGGGCCGCAGGCGAGCTCGAGCACGCTGCCGGCCGGCCGGAACGCATCCAGCGCGTCCGACAGCTCGCCGCCGCCGGGGAAGGGCAGCGCGTGGTCGTCGTATTCGGCCGCGACCGCCTGGTAGAACGAGGCCTGCTCGTCGAGCAACGTCGCCAGATCGTCGCGATCAGCCATCAGAACGGGGCGGGACCGCTACCGGCGAGCGACACCAGGATCTGCGTCGCGAGCAGCTTCCGGACGCCGGTGACGGCCACCGAGCCGATCTGGTCGTACGGCAACTCCAGCGACAGCCCGTCTTTCGCGTTGCGGATGTCGGCGCTGGTCTGGTCCGGGCGGAACGTGCCGCCCCAGCCCTCGATACCTCCGCGCTGGTTGGTGCTGAGCGAGGCCATGCCGGACACGTGTGTGCCGTCGACGAGGGTCAGCCTGGCCGGGCCGGAATAGGTTGTCATGGTGTAACCGTAACTGGCTCACCCGCCATCGCGACGCACCGAGAGTGACCCGGATGCGGTCCGGCGCCCGGTGTACGGCATCGTTCCCCTGCTCGTGGACGGGTGGTCAGCCACCGCTGCGGACGAACACCGGCATGGCGTCCAGCGTGGCGGTCACCTGGCCGGTGGTCCCTCCGGCGTAGCTCCGGCCGGTGAAGTAGTCGGTCCAGGTGCTGCCGGGCGGGAACCACACCGTGGTGGTGGCGGTGGTCCCGGGCGTCGTGACCGGGGCGACCAGCATGTCGGGGCCGAATAGATATTCGGCGCCGGCCGTCGCGTACGCCTCCTGCTCGCCCGGATAGGCCAGGTAGAGCGGCCGGACGATCGGGGTGCCGGTGCGGGTCGCCTCGGCGGCGGCGCGATACGTGTACGGCTGCAGCGTCTTGCGCAGGTTCAGGAACTTCTTCGCCGACGCGTTCGCGGCCGTCCCGTACTGCCACGGGAGGCGGTCGCTGTGGTTGGAGTGCAGCCGGTCGATCGGCTGGAACGTTCCGAGCTGAACCCAGCGGGCGTACAGATCGTCGGGGAGCCTGGTGCTGCCAGGCTCGGTCCCCGGCTGCTGAAGGCCGCCGGTGTGGCCGCCGATGTCGTGGCTGACCGCGGCCAGCCCGGTCACCACCGACTCGCCGCCGGTGTAGCCGACCTCGAACTGCAGGGTCTCCCAGTCCGAGGTGGTGTCGCCGGTGAAGTGCAGGGTGGTGCGCTTGTCGGCCCACGGCCCGGTCGGCACCGCCGTCGGGCCGCTGTAGCCGCCGGCCTGCAGCGACCCGTAGGCACGGGAGAACGCGAACCCGGTCTCGTCGGCGTACTTCTGGTTGATCCACGCGTCGGGAGTGACGCCGGGCAGCGAGGACCGGGAGCCGTCGCAGCACCAGTCCAGCCACCAGAAGTCGATCTGTCCCGGGAAGAGGGCGCGGTGCAGCTGGAGGTACGCGGCGAGCTGGTCCGGGTCGCCCCAGTCGAAGACGTAGCAGTCCGCGCCGCCGTTGCAGCCGACCCGCTGGAGCTTGCCCTTCGCGGTGGCCTGCGCCGCCGCGAAGCGCGGGTCGGAGCCGAGGATGCTCGGGTGGATGTTGAAGCCGGTGCGCACGCCCTGCGCGTGCAGCCAGTCGACGAAGCCCCGCGGGTCGGGGAACTTGGCCGGGTCGATGGTCCAGCCGTTCCACTTGTCGGGGGACTTGAAGTCGGTGTCCACCACCAGCACGTCAAGCGGCACGCCCTCGGCCCGGGCGCGCTGCACGATCTGCTGGAAGCCGGCGGCGGTGCGGTCGTAGTACTCGGAGTACCAGACGCCGTACGCCCACTGGGGCAGCAGCTTCGTCGGCCCGGTCAGCGTGGAGAGGTCCTGCAGGCCCTGGGCGTAGTTCTGGCCGTACCCGAAGACGTAGCCGTCCGGATGGGTGAGGGAATCGTCGAGCAGCGACCAGCCGTCCTGATACAGCAGGCCCGGCGCCGTCAGCGCGGCGCCGTCGACGCCGTCGAGGCCGCGCCGGTAGCCGCCGAGCGGCGCGTGCGGGGCGAGCAGCGGCGCGTCCGCGCTGGTGACGGCCACGGTGTCGAGATTGACGTGGCAACTCGCGTCGGTCGGACAGCCCAGGGTCACCGTGCTGGTTCCGGCCGGGAGGGAGACCGGGACCGACACCGTACGCCAGTAGTCCCAGCCACTCGTCGGCGCGAGGGTGGCCGTCGCCCCGTTGACCGTGATGGTCCGCGACTGCACCGGCTGCGCGCCGGCCTTGCCGTTGGCGTAGCGCAGCTGTACCCGGTAGGCGCCGGCGCTCGGCACCCCGGTGACGGTGATCGCGTCGCCGGCCCCGGCCCGTTCCAGCCCGGCGAGGAAGCCGCTCCCGGCGTACCCGTTGTGGTCGTGAGCCGGCGTCGCGCCGCCGGACAGTGACCCGGTCTCCGCCTCGCACAGCGTGCCGAACGGGCAGGGCTTCGGGCCCGGCGTGGTCGGCGCCGGGTAGGCGTCGCCGGGCCGGACCACGGCGACGCTGTCGATGTTCACGTTGCCGGAGTCGGCGGCCGTGCGCGTGACGGTGATCTCGTGCCGGCCGGCAGCGAGATCGAGCGGCACGGTGGCGACGGCCCAGGTGTCCCAGCTCCCGGTCGGCGGCATCGACATCGTCCGGGGTGAGCCGCCGTCCACCGTGACGGTGAGGGTGCGCGTGGTGTTCTGGCCGTCGCCGCCGGTGGCGTTGGCGTACCGGAGGCTCAGCTGATAGGCGCCCGCGGCCGTGACGGCGAGCCCGAGAGAATCGCCGGTCGACTGGAACCCGGCCGCGAAGCCCGACCCCGTGTAGCCGCTGTGGTCGGCCGCCACGCCCGGCCCTCGCAGGGCGAGCGACTCGACCTCGCACAGCGTCCCGAGCGGGCAGTCGGGGGTGACGTGACCGGCCCAGGGCGCGGCCTGCACGACCTGGCGGCCGGCGTTCAGCCGCACGGTGAGGTTGTCGGCGGTGAACGCGCCCGACCCGACCCGGTAGCGCAGCGTCACCGCGCCGGTGTCGATGGTGAGCCACCCGTTCGTGGTGCTGCTGCGGAACGCCGGGGGCGCGAACTTGTCCCGCCCGACCACGTTGAAGGTCACCGCGTCGGTGAACTTGCCGTCCGGCGCGTACTCCGTACGGATCAGCGTCGGCGAGAGCACCTCGAACCGGGCGTTTCCCGAAATAACAGCATTTTCCTGTACGGCTCCGTGCGGCACCGCCAGAAGCCCCGCGACCAGCATCAGACCGACAAAACCCCGACCGACCATGATGACAACGCTGTCGGGAAACAGTCACACCTGTCAATGGACTACCGGACGCCGGGGACGAACAGGGTACGTTGTCTTGTCGTGCCTGCCCCATTACGCCCCACTGACCCTCGGTACGTCGGCCGTTACCGGCTGTTGTCCCGGCTGGGTGAGGGTGGCATGGGCTCGGTCTTCCTCGCCGAGGCCCCCGGCGGCCGTCCGGTGGCCGTCAAGGTGATCCGCCCCGAGTTCGCGCACGAGCCCGAGTTCCGCGCCCGCTTCCGCGGCGAGGTCGACCGCGCCCGCCAGGTCCCGCCGTTCTGCACCGCCGAGGTGCTCGACGCCGACCCCGGCCACGTCACGCCGTACCTCGTCGTCGAGTACGTGGACGGCCCCAGCCTCAACGAAGTCGTCGACGAGAACGGCCCGCTCACCGGCGGCCGCCTGCACGGCGTCGCGGTCGGCGTGTCCGCCGCGCTCGCCGCGATCCACGGCGCCGGCGTCATCCACCGCGACCTCAAGCCGCGCAACGTGTTGTTCGCCCTCGGCACCCCCAAGGTCATCGACTTCGGCATCGCCCGGCCGCTCGAGCCGACCAGCGTCCACACCCGCGCCGAGGAGATGGTCGGCACCCTCGCCTACATGGCGCCCGAGCGCTTCGACGCGGACGCCGACCGCTCCCTCACGCCCGCGGTCGACGTCTTCGCGTGGGGCGCGCTCGTCACGTACGCCGGAACCGGCCGCACCCCCTTCGGCGGCGACATCCCCACCGTCACCGCGGCGCGCATCCTCACCCAGCCGCCCCGCCTCGGCGACCTCCCGCCCTACCTGGCCGAGCTGGTCCTCGCCGCGCTCGAGAAGGAGCCCGCGAACCGCCCGGCCGCGCCGGAGCTGCTCGACCGCCTGCTCGTCCCCGGCTCGCCGAGCGCTCCCCCGCTCCCCCTGGAGCTACGGCGCGAGGCCGAGGCCGCCGCCGCTCAGCATTCCGGCCGCTACCCCACCAGCGCCGGCCGTTACCCCACCAGCGCCGGCCGCAAGCGCCGCACGGCCGCGATCGCCGCCATCGTCGTCGCCACCGTCGCGGCCGCGGCCGCCGGCACGCTCCTGCGCACCAACCGCGAGCCGGCGGCGGAGCAGAATCCCGGGCCGGCCGCGGTGGAGAACTCCGGGACGGCCACGGCCGCCGCCGGCCCATCCCTGTTCGACTCGCTGCGCGGCCCCGGCTTCGTCAACACGTCCTCCGACGAGACCGGCTCCTGCGCCTATCGCAACGGCCTGCGCGTGACGGCCAGGACGAGCGACGCGGCGATGTGCGCCCTCACGCCGTACGTGGTGTTCCCGCCCAGCCAGACCATCGGCATCCGGGCGACTCTGGCCGATGCCCGCTCCTGCGCCGCGATCGTCTTCCGCGCCGTCGGCGAGGACGGCAGTCAGGTCAACTACTTCCGCGACGGCTACCTCGCCACCGTCTGCCCCGGCGAAGTGCGCCTGGCCGGCACGATCGGTGGCGCGCTGAGCCCGATAGCCGCCGCTGAACGCGCCACGACCCCCGGTGTCGCGCACCGGATCGAGCTGATCACCGACGACCGTACGGCGACCCTCAGCATCGACGGCGCGCCCGTCCTCGACGGCCTCTTGAGCGAGTCCTCCCTGGTGAGCGGCCGGGTTCTGCTGGGCGCATCGAGCGGCCGCGTCACGTACACCGACGCGGAGCTCCGGTCCGGCACCGATCCCGCCGTCCCCGCCACGCCCGCCTTCATCACCGGCGACGCGCGGTTCACCGCCGGCATGTGGACCCTTTACGACGCCGGCGGGGTGGCCATCGTCGAGCCCACCGAGTTCCTGACCGGGCGGGAGTACTGCCGGCGCTTCGCCCTCGGCGACACCTCACCCAGGTGCTCCCAGAAGTACGTGCCGGTGGCCGGTTCAACGGCGGTCAGCCTGCCCCTCGCGGCCAAGCCCACCTACCTCGACTACCGCAGGAACCCCAGGAAGTGCCGTGATTCGCGTACGCATGCCGGCACGTGCCCGGTGAGCTTCCGGGAGTTCGCCACCGTCACGGACGGCGCCTCCCCGTGGCCCGCTCTCGTGACGATCAGAGCCGGCAAGGTGACCTCGGTGGCCCGCCTGGATCTGAGCTAGGGGTATAGCAGGCTGTACCACCATTCGGTAGCCGGCTGGATGGTCCGGCATCGGCAATCTTCATAGCGTTTTCCGTGCGCCACAACGACGACACGGAAGGCACAACGATGTCCGCGGTACGCGTGGAGAAACTCAGGCGGGTCTACGGCCCGGTCACCGCCCTCGACGGGGTCGACGCCGCTTTCGAGCGGGGCACCTTCACGGCGGTGATGGGTCCGTCCGGCTCGGGGAAGAGCACGCTGCTCCAGACCGCGGCGGGGCTCGACCGGCCCACCTCGGGCCGGGTGCTCATCGGCGAAACGGAACTGTCCACATTGTCCGAGACCAGGTTGACCGAGCTTCGCCGTACGCGAATCGGCTTTGTCTTTCAGGCTTTCAACCTCATCGGCGCGCTGACCGTCGAGGAGAACATCGCGCTGCCCCTGCGGCTGGCCGGCGCCCGGCCGGATCACGCGTGGCTGCGGCAGGTGGTCGAACGGGTCGGGCTCGGCGACCGGCTGCGGCACCGGCCATCGGCGCTCTCGGGCGGGCAGCAGCAGCGGGTGGCGATCGCGCGAGCCCTCGCCACCCGGCCCGAGGTGATCTTCTGCGACGAGCCGACCGGCGCGCTCGACACGCGGACGGCGGCGGACGTGCTCGCGCTGCTGCGGGCGGCGGTCGACGAGGCGGGGCAGACGGTCGTCATGGTCACCCACGATCCGGTCGCCGCCTCGTACGCCGATCGGGTCCTGATTCTGGCCGACGGCCGCATCGTCGGGGACATGCCGCAGCCGGGCGCCGCCCGCATCGCGGAGCACCTCGCCTCGCTGGACCGGAGGGTCGCGCGATGACCGCCCTCGCCGTCAAGCTGCTGCGTCACCGCGCCGGACCGTCCGTCGCCACGCTGATCGCGCTCGCCGCCGGCGTGCTCATCCTGACCGCGCTGGGCACGCTCGTCGAGTCGGGCCTGCGCTTCCACCCCGCGCCCACGCTCTATCGCACCGCCGATCTCGTCGTCGCGAACCGGGAGGTGAGCCACACCTTCAAGGAGTTCGGCGGGGACACCGCGACGGCCACGGCCGCGCTGCCCGAGGGCACGGTCGACGCCGGGCTGGTCGAGAAGATCCGGCAGGTGCCGGGGGTCACGGCCGTCGCGGGCGACGACCGGATCGTCATCGACTCGCCTCCGGCGACCGGTCACGCCTTCGACGTGTACGCCTTCACGGGCGGCCCCCGGGTCGCCGCGCCGACGGCCGACGACGAGGTGGTGGCCGACGTCCGCCTCGGCGCCTCCGCCGGCGACCGCCTCAAGCTGGTCGTCGCCGGAACACTGCGGTCCTACCGGGTGAGCGCGACGGCCGACACCGGCGCGCCGCGGGTCTTCTTCACCGGCGCGCAGGCGGCCCGCCTCTCGGCGCATCCCGGGCGCTACGACGCGATCGGGGTCCGGACGTCCGATGTGGACGCCTCCGATGTGGACGCCGTCGCCCGTGCCGCCGGCGTCACGACGTACACCGGAAACGAGCGCGGCGACGCCGAGCAGTCGGACGGCCTCGCCGCCCGCAGCCTGCTCGTCGAGGCCGGCTCGGCGTTCGGCGGCTACGTGATCATGCTGATCGTCTTCGTCGTGGCCGGCACGATCGGCCTGTCGGTGCGGCATCGCCGCCGCGACCTGGCCCTGCTACGGGCCGTCGCCGCCACGCCGGGGCAGCTGCGCCGGATGCTGATGGCCGAGACCGCCCTGCTCGGCCTGGTCGCTGCGGTCGCCGGCGTGCCGGGCGGGCTGCTCGCCGCCCGCTGGGCGCACGGGGAGCTCATCGACCGCGGCTTCATCCCGGCCGGGTTCCCCCTCGCGGGCGGGGTGTTCGCCGCCCTCGTCGCGGTCGGCACCGCGGTGCTCGTGGCGGTGCTCGCCGCACTGATCGCCGGTCGCCGGGTCACCCGGATCAAGCCGGTGGAGGCGCTCGGCGAGATCGCCGTCGAGCCGAAGCGCAGCGGAAAGGTGCGGCTGGCCTCCGGCCTCCTCACGCTGATCGCGGCCGGGACCGCGGGCGGGTTGACGTCCGCGCTCACCGGGGCCACCGCGGCGCTGGCCGGCGCGGTCGGCATGCTGTACCTGTTCGTCCTGGCGGTGGCGCTGCTCGCACCCTGGATCAACGCGTTCGCGGCACGGCTGCTGACGCCGGTCCTCAACCGGGTGTGGCGGGCCAGCGGCTACCTCGCCGCCAAGAACCTGCGGGCGAACGCGCAGGGCATGGCGACCGTGCTGACGGCGCTGGTGCTGGCGGTCGGCTTCGGCGGGTCGGTGTGGTTCCTGCAGAACAACCTCGCGCGCCAGACCACGACCCAGAACCGGGTGGGCACGCTGGCCGACCGCGTCGTGGTGGGCGCTTCGGCCACCGAGATCCGCGGGCTCGGCGGGGTGCAGGCGGCGACGGGCGTACGGCGTACGACGGTGGTGGCGAAGTCCTTCGACGGCATCGAGCCGGTCGCCGCTCAGGCGGTCGACCCATCGGGCCTCGCCGCCACCATGGACCTCGGCGTGCTGGAGGGCAGCCTCGCCGCCCTGGGCAAGGGAACCGTGGCGCTCTCCGCGATGCAGGCGTCCTCCTCCGGCCGGCACGTCGGCGACACGGCGACGCTGTGGCTCGGCGACGGCACCCCGGCGTCGCTGAAGGTGGTCGCCATCTACCGGCGGGGCCTCGGATTCGGCGACGTGACGCTGGCCAAGGAGACCGTCGCCGGGCATCTCCCGCGCGACGCCGACGACGAGGTGCTGGTGCGCACCGGCCCCGGCGGCGCCTCCTCGCTGGCCGCGTGGAGCGCCGGGCACCCCGGCAGCGCGGTGCTCGACGCGCGCGAGCGCACCCGGATGATCGGCGCCGACCTGGCGATCGGGGCATGGCTCAACCGGATGCTGATCGGCGTGATGGTCGGCTATGCGGCATTGGCCGCGGCCACCACGATGGTGATGGCCGCGCTCGCCCGCCGTCGCGAGCTCGCCCTGTTGCAGCTGGCCGGGGTGACCCGGCGGCAGATCCGCCGGATGGTCGGCGCCGAACAGGCCGGGCTGCTCGGCACGGCGGTCCTGATCGGCGCGACGATCGCGGCGCTCACGCTCGGCTCGATCGTGCGGGCGCTCACCGGCAGCCCGATCCCGTACATCCCGCCGCTGGGGTGGGTGGCGGTGCTGGGCGGCGTGACCGCGCTCGCCCTGGTCACGACGATCTGGCCGGTGCGCCGGCTGCTCCGCACCCCGCCGATCGACAACATCGGCATCAAGGAATAGCTCAGGAAGGCAGCGGTTTGGGGTGACGCGAAACGGTTACCTACGGGGCGGAGGTGATTCGATGAAATTCGTGGTGAAGAAGAGCACCAACGGCGAGTTCCGCTTCAACCTGGTGGCCACCAACGGCCAGGTTGTCGCGACCAGCGAGTCGTACAAGCAGAAGGCGTCCGCGCTGAACACGATCGAGTCGATTCAGAAGAACGCGGGTGTCGCGTCGGTCGACGACCAGACGGTCACCTGACCTACCGAGGCCGCCTTTAAGATGCGCTTGCGTATCTTACGTGAGGAACCTATCGTTGCCTCGTAAGATACATCTGCGTACCTTAAGGCGGCCCCGATGGCCTCAACCAAGATCGACCCCCGCGCGCTGCGCATCGCCGTCGCGGTGCTGGCCGGCGGCGTCGCGGTCATTCTCGACTCCACGATCGTCAGCGTCGCGCTGCATGAGCTGGCCGCCGACCTCGGCGCCGTCGTCGGCACGATCCAGTGGGTCAGCACGGCCTACCTGCTGGCGCTCGGCGTCGTCATCCCCACCGTCGGCTGGCTGCAGGGCCGCCTCGGCGCCAAGCGGCTCTGGATGATGGCGCTCACGCTCTTCCTGCTCGGCTCGGTGCTCTGCTCGCTCGCCTGGAGCGCCCCGAGCCTCATCGCGTTCCGTGTGGTGCAGGGGCTCGGCGGCGGCGCGATGATCCCGCTGATGACCACGATGATCATGCAGGCCACCGCGGAGAAGGACCGCGGCCGGATGATGTCGGTGGTGGCGCTGCCCACCGCGGTCGGCCCGATCCTCGGCCCGGTGATCGGCGGGCTGATCCTCGGCGTCGGCGACTGGCGCTGGCTGTTCCTCGTGAACCTCCCGCTCTGCCTGACCGGCCTGGTCCTCGCCGCGCGGCTGATCCCGGCCGACGAGCCGGCGCGCCGCGGCCGCCTCGACGTGGTGGGCCTGGCCCTGCTGTCGCCGGCGCTGGTCGCGCTGCTCTGGGGCCTGTCCAACGTGAGCGGCGACGGCGGCTTCGGCCACGCCGACGTGCTCGCCCCGCTGATCGGCGGCGCCGCGCTGCTGGTCGCGTTCGTGCTCTGGGCGCTGCGCGGGCGGGGCACGGCGCTGGTCGACCTCGAGGTGCTGCGCTCGCGCCCGACTTGGGCCGCGACCGCGCTGATGTTCCTCTCCGGCGCCTCGATCTACGGCGCGATGCTGCTGCTCCCGCTCTACTGGCAGGAACTGCGCGGCATGGACGCCCTCGGCGCCGGCCTGCTGCTGATCCCGCAGGGCGTCGGCTCGCTGCTGAGCCGCACGGCCGCGGTGCGCCTGCTCGAACGCGTCAGCGCCCGCTGGGTGTCGGTCCTCGGCTTCGTGCTGGTCGGCCTGGCAACCGTGCCGTTCGCGCTGGCCGGCGCGCACACCGCGACCTGGGCGCTGATGGTGACGCTCTTCGTGCGCGGCCTCGGTCTCGGCATGGTGATCATCCCGCTGATGATGGTCGCGTTCGTCGGCCTCGAGCGCGAGCAGGTGCCGCACGCCAGCATCGTGACCCGCATCGCGCAGCAGGTCGGCGGCTCGGCCGGCGTCGCCCTGCTGGCCGTCATCCTGGCCACCTCGGCCGCCGGGACGGGCTCGCTCGCGAGGGCGTTCGACGTCGCCTTCTGGTGGACCGTCGGCTTCACCGGCGTCGCGGTGCTGCTTTCGTTCGTGCTGCCCGGCCGCGCCCGGCGCACACCGGAGCCGGGCCTAACGGAGCGCGTGCCCGTAGGCGCTCGCTAGCGGCGCCAGGTCCGGCTCGCCGTACTCGGCGACCATGGCGTCGAAGGCGGCCGCCTTGCCCGGGCCGAACCGGCGCACGTCGCCGCGGTAGGTCGCCGCGGTGACGAACGCCGGCGGGCTGGTCTTGCTGTGGAACTTGTCGGCGTACATCACCAGCCGCTCCTCGCCGGTCTCCGCGACATAGTCGCCCGGCGGCAGCGGCAACCCCTGTCGCTCGATGTCGGCCCGGGTGATCCCGACGCCGGTGTGGTGCGCGCAGAACCGGCTCAGCACCTCCGGATACCCGAGGTCGCGCATCAGCTCGTACCCGATCAGCCCATGCCTGAGATAGGCGCCGTCGAGGCGATAGACACCGATGTCGTGTACGAGGCAGCCGGCGCGCACCAGATCAGGGTCGAGGGGCGGCGCGAGCAGCCGGGCCGCGATCCCGGCCACGATCTCGCAGTGGGTGTACACCAGGTCGAACGCGGCCGCATCGGGCGCGAGGCGCTCGTGCAGGGCCCGGATCTCGGCATCGCTGGGGAGCGGCACAATCCGATCATTGCCGCTGCTGCGATCGGTCATCCCAGCAGCTCAGGGCGCTGCCAGTTCTCCCCTCGCACGTGGTGGTCGAGGAACGCCAGCACCGTCTCGTACCAGACCTTGGCGTTTCCGGGTTTGAGGATCCAGTGGTTCTCGTCCGGGAAGTAGAGGAACTTGTGCGGGCTGGAGCCGTCGTCGTTCTTCGAGCGCGACAGCAGGTCCCACCACAGGCGCAGCGCCTCGCCGATCGGCACCCGGTAGTCCTTGTCGCCGTGGATGACCAGCATCGGCGTGGTGATGGCGTCGGCCGAGCGGTGCGGCGAGTGCGCCTCCAGCCGCGACGCGGTGAGCTCTCGCGCCCAGTAGAACGCCGCGTCCGTGGTGGTCATCATCTGCTCGAGCGACCACAGCGAGGCGTGCGTGACGATCGCGTCGAACCGATCGGTGTGCCCGGCCACCCAGTTCGCCATGTAGCCGCCGAACGAGCCACCCATCGCGGCGGTGCGCGCGGCGTCGATGTCGGGGCGCCGCACGGCGGCGTCGGTGAGCGTCATCAGGTCGGTGAAGGGCTTGTCGCCCCACGAGCCCCAGCCGCGCTTGATGAACTCCTGGCCGTAGCCGGTGGAGAGCGCCGGGTCGGGCAGCAGCACCGCGTAGCCGTGCGCCACCGCCAGCCACGGGTTCCAGCGCCAGGACCAGCCGTTCCACGAGCTGAGCGGCCCGCCGTGGATCCACAGCAGCAGAGGCTTCGCACCGGCGCCGTCGGGGAGCGCGAGCCAGGCGCGCAGCGGCGTGCCGTCGGCGGCCTGCGCCTCGATTTCCGCCAATTTCCCGGGTACGCCCACCGCCGGCGCCGGACCGGCCAGCGGCTCCACGTCGCCCGCACGATCCAACGGCACCCGGACCGGGGCCGGCGGACTGTCGACGGCGTTGCGCAGCGCGTAGGCCCAGCGCCCGTCCGGCGAGATCCGGATGTCGCCGTAGACGCCGTGGTCGTGGGTCAGCCGGGCGACCTCGCCGGTCGCGGCGTCGACCCGCCACAGCGGGGCGCGCCCCTGGTCGTCGGCCGACACGATCAGCGCGGCGCCGTCCGGCGTCCACCGGGCGCCGTGCGGGTGCCTGTCCCAGGCCGCGGTCAGGTCGTCGGCCTTGCCGCCCTCGACCGGGATCAGGGCGAGCCACTCGTCACCGGGATCCTCCGGTGTGGACCGCCGGTAGACGACGACCGCGACCCGCGTGCCGTCCGGCGAGACGCGCGGCTGGGCGTACTCGTGATCGGGGTCGTCGGCGACCACCCGCCGCTCGCCGGTCGCCACGTCGATCGCCACCAGCGTCGTCCGCTCCGAGCCGCCGCGCTCGGCCACCGTCCACACCGCGACGACCGTGCGCCCGTCGGGCGTGATGTCCCAGCCGCCGTCGTCGGTCAGCGCCCGGCCGGCGTGCCCGGTGAGGTCGCGCAGCTCGAGCGCCTCGTCGCCGCCGGGCAGCTCGACCGCCCGGTCGCCGCGGGGCAGCTCGCCCGCCTGGTCGCCGCGGGGCAGGTCGCCCGCCTGGTCGCCGTGGGGCAGGTCGCCCGTCTGGTCGCCGCGGGGCAGCTCGCCCGTGACCAGCCGCGGCCGGTCGGGGCCGAGGTCGTGGTCCCAGAGCCGGATCGGGTACTCCTCGTGCAGGATCGCCGAGACCCCGGCGTCCTTGCGCTTCTTGCGCAGTTCCTGGTCGGCGTCGAGGCCCTCGGCCGACGGGAGCAGCGCCGAGCCGGCCACCACCGTGCCCGACTCGCTGACCGCCAGGCCCTCGACGCCGCCGCGCGGTTTCGCGATCACCCGGGCGTCGCCGCCGCCGGCCGGCAGCAGCCACAGCGCCGACCGCGGTTCGTCGTCGTCGGGGTCGGGATCGGGCTCGGGGCGGGCCGAGGTGAACAGCAGGTCGCCCGCGGGCGTGAAGGCGGCCGCCGCCTCGCCCTTGGCGCCGCGGGTCAGCCGCCGCGCCGGCTTCTCGCCGGCCGGGTCGACCTCCCACAGCGCGGTGACGTAGCGGGTGTTCTTGCGATCGGGCGTGGACACGCCGACGACCAGGCGCTTGCCGTCCGGAGACAGCCACAACCCGCCGATGCGAGGCAGCCGGACGTACGCGTCGAGGTCGTGGAATGCATCGGTGGCGCTCACCGAGTCTTTCTACACCCGCCGGGGCGCGCCCGCTGGCCCACGACCGTTGATCAGGGCGCTCACCGCGCCGCGCACCGACTCGCGGCGGAACTCCGCGCTCTCCACGGGATCGACGGCCCGGAGCACGGTCTGCGGCTCGGTGACCCACATCCGGGCGATCGACTGGATCGCCAGCAGCAGCGTCTCGGCGGGGACGTCGTCGCGGACCAGTCCCCGCCGCTGCGCCTCCCGCACGGCCTCGATCTTGTGGGTGACGGCCGGCTCGGCCGCGGTGGCGCCGGGATCGCGCTCGAGCTGGTACCACGCGACGAAGCGGACGACGTCGGGGTGCTCCAGGTTCGCGTCGTGGAGGCGCACCGCGTACCCGGGAAGGTCGTCGGGTGTGATCGGGATGGCCGACACGGTCGAGGCGGTGATCTCTGCCAGCACCGCGTCGAAGAGCCCTTCCTTGCTCCCGAAGTAGGTGTAGACGAGCCCGGCGCTGCAGCCGGCCCGGTCGGCGATCGCGTCGACCGCGCCCGCGTCCTGAGCGTCCCTGTGCACCCCGGCACCGCGCCGACCGGCATCCAGCAGTACACCGGCAGCGCCCTCTACCGCTTCGCGGGCAGGCTCATCATGCGTACCCTCGGGCAGCCGGTCGAGTTCGTAGCCGACCCGATCGCCTTCGCCGCGACCAGCCCCGACGCGACCGACCGCTCGTTCGTGGCGCCCACCGGCCCGTTCGAGCTGGGCGGCGCCCCCGGCTTCGTCAAGCTGCCGCCCGCCGCCCTCGACGACGACCTGCGCGCCGCCCTCTGGCGCGAGTCCGAGCGCCTGACCGGCGTCCACTACTGAGTCGGCGAGGGCCGGTCCGGCCCCCGCCCGGCAGCTCAGCTCTACTTGATCCAGTCGAGGATGTCCTGGTCGAGCTTGTCCTGGTAGTCGCCCTGGATGCCGTGCGGCGCGCCCTCGTACACCTTGAGCGTGCCGTTCTTGACCAGCCGGATCGACTTGTAGGCGGAGTCGCCGATCGGCACGATCTGGTCGTCGTCGCCCTGCGCGATGAGGATCGGCACCTCGAGCGCCTCGAGGTCCGCGGTGAAGTCGGTCTCCGAGAACGCCTTCACGCAGTCGTACGCGGCGGCCAGGTTGACCAGCATGCCCTGCCGCCAGAAGTCGTCCTTGTCGCCCTGCGACACCGCGCGGCCGTGGTTGGCGCCGAAGAAGCTCTCCGACAGGTCCTTCCAGAACTGCGAGCGGTCCTTGAGCACGCCGGCCCGGATGCCGTCGAACACCTCGATCGGCAGGCCCTCCGGGTTGGCGTCGGTCTTGAGCATGAGCGGCGGCACGGCGCCCGCGGTGACGACCCGGGCGACGCGGCCCTGCGGCTGGCCGTACCGCGCGGCGTAGCGGACGACTTCGCCGCCGCCGGTCGAGTGGCCGACCAGAATGACGTCGCGCAGGTCGAGGGCTTCGACGACCGAGCTCAGGTCCTTCGCGTACGTGTCCATGTCGTTGCCCGAATAGGTCTTCTCCGACCGGCCGTGCCCGCGCCGGTCATGCGCGACGACGCGGTACCCGGCGTCGGCGAACCTCTTGAGCTCGACCTGCCAGGCGTCCGAGCTGAGCGGCCAGCCGTGGCTCATCACGATCGGCTGCCCCGTGCCCTGCTCGGTGTAGTAGATCTGGACCCCGTCGGCTGCGGTGATGTATGGCATCGCGGCGCTCCCTTTCCCCAAGGCGATAGTTGCTTACCACCAGAGCTTGCCCGCCCCGCCCCCCACCGTGAACGGGAAGATCCCCTGCTCACACTTCGGAGAGACACCGTTTCGCGGGCACACCGGTGGGGTTGTCCCCCACCGGTCCCAGGTCAGCCCGGGTGCGTTCACACGGGTACGAAGACAGCTTGTGAGCGGCCTCACGCCTGCCCGGCTTCCCCAACCGCTTTACCACCCGTGGGTGGTACTCGGAGCGGGCCGCGGAGCCGACTCTCGATGCATGACCTCGAGCACTCTGATCGAACTCGGCATCGGCCTCGTCCTCATCGCGTACATCTGCTCGCGGCAGCTCTCCTGGCGCCCGGTCGACCCGGCGCGGATGTAGAGGCTGCCATTCATCCTCGGCGTCGTCGGCATCGTCTCGGTGGCCAGGCAGACCACCACGATCCACCCCGTCGACGTGGTGATTCTGGGGCTGTCCGCCGTGTTCGCGCTGGCCTCGGGCGCCCTCATGGGGTGGATCGCCCGGTTCCGCCCGTCGCCGACGAACCCGGGGATGGTGGAGAGCCGCACCGGCCGGCTCGGCGTCGGCATCTGGATCGGCCTGATCGCGGTCCGGGTGGCGCTCGACGTCGCCGGCCACCGGATGGGCTCCGACCTGGCCGTCTCCACCGGCACGATCCTGCTGGTCCTCGCGCTCAACCGGGCCGCGAGCGCGCTGGTCGTCTCGGCGCGCCAGCCGCGCCGCGCGGTGGCGATGGCCGGAAGATAGATCCGTGCCCCAGTTCCCGGCGCGTCGCCCGTGGGCGGTGATCCTCAACCTGGTCGGTGTCGCTCTGGTGGCCTCCGACCTGGCCCAGCGGTCGCTGCGCGACGCGCCGGTTCCCCTGGCGGTGGCGGCCTGGGTGGCCTGGTCGCTCTGGCAGGTGGTCGTTCTCTGCCCCGAGCGATGGGTACGCGTCCGCACCGCCCTCTACCTCGGCATGATCGCCGGTGGGTCGCTGGCCGGGGTCACCACCGACGTCGTCGCGTTCATTCCCGCGGCGGTCGCCCTGCTGGCCCTGGCGGGCGCCCCGATCGTTCCCGTGCGCCTGGTCGGCGCGGCCGTGGCCGGGTCGATCGTGCTGGTCGGGATCGGCCTGCTGATCGAGCCGGCCCAGCGGGGCAGCGTGATCGGCGTGGTGTCGCTGCTGCTCCTCTGCGGGATCGGCGGGCTCAGCCGCCGGCAGCACCGGGTGTCCGAGGCCCAGTCCCGGGCCCTGCTCGAGGAGCGGCTCGCGGTCGAGCAGGAGCGCGCCCAGGTCGCCGCGCTGACCGAGCGTTCCCGCATCGCCCGCGACCTGCACGACGTGCTCGCCCACTCGCTCGGCGGCCTGGTCATCCAGTTGGAGGCGGTCGACGCCCTGCTCGAGTCGGGCCAGCCCGACCAGGCCCGCGACCGCGTGCGGGCCGCCCGCAAGCTGGCCGTCTCGGGCCTGAACGGGGCCAAGCAGGCCGTCACCGCGCTCCGCGAGCCCGACGAGGCGCTGTCCACGGTCGTGGCCGCCCTCGCCGACACCCACCGGGCGCTGGGCGGCGAGGTGGCGGTTCGCGGCGACGCCGACCGTGGCGCCCTCGACCCCGCGTCCCGCAAGGCCGTGCGCCGGGCCGTGCAAGAGTTGCTCACGAACGCCCGCCGCCACGCCCCCGGCGCCGCCACCACCCTCGACCTCGACTGGGACGACACCATGCTGACCGTCACCGCGACCACGCCGGCCGGCCACTCGCCCCGCGGCACCTCACCCGGCGGTGGTCACGGTTGCCCCGCCTGGACGGCGCCGGCGCGACGACCCGCATCATGGCCGAGGTCCCGGGCACGGCGGTGCTGGTTCTGACCACCTACGCCGACAACGACTCCCTCTCCGGCGCGCTGCGGGCGGGCGCGCGCGGCTACCTCACCAAGGACGCCGGCCGCGCCGAGCTGGCCGCGGCCGTGCGCTCGGTCGCCTCCGGCCAGGCCACCTTCGCCAAGGAGATCGCCGACCGCCTGGTGCAGGGCTTCACGCCGGCGGCGCCCCAGCCCGGCCTGCGCGAGCGCTTCCCGGCCCTGACCGCTCGCGAGGCGGACGTGCTGGAGGCCATCACACTGGGCCACAACAACGCCCAGATAGCGTCCGAGCTGTTCCTGAGCGTGGCCACGGTGAAGAGCTACATCAACTCCATCTTCGCCAAGCTCGGCGCCCGCGACCGAGCGCACGCGGCCGCGATCGCACTGGGCCGCTCCGAATAGATTTCGCTCAACCCGTCGCAACTGCTAGCAGCGTGTCCAGCATTGTTTGGTAGGCGGTGGGGTGGACGATCGGAATGTCGTACTGGCGAGCCTTCTTTGCCTTGCCGGACATCGAGTCGGGATCGGCCGCGACCAACAGGCGGGTGCGCTTGGTGACGTTGTCGCCAACCACCAGGCCATGGCCAACCGCGTCATCCTCCCAATTCTCACGCGGCGGGCTCATGCTGCCGGTGAAGACGACCACGTCGCCGGGATTCAGCTGCCACTGCGGGCGCGTAGGAAACGGGGCCTCGCGGGCTAGAGCCAACGCCTGGTCGACGTGGGCCGCGGTCAGGCCCAGCCGTCCACTCCAGAACCCACGACGAGCACCGCGTGGCCGCGCACCCCCGGCACATAATCCAACGCGCTACCGGACTCGATGTCCTGGCTTTCCACCGCAATCGTCAACGTCCGCCCCCAAAGGTTCGATGGGAACGCCAAGCTAGCAACGTGCGTGGTAGCGAAGCCTCCGCTGAATGGCAGGACATCGTGGACAACAGGCGGAACCCGAACGGGTGCCGGGCGGTACGTGTCGTTGGCCTCGTGCGCAACTAGGGATCCGCCTTTTTCGGAGTCAGGACCTGTCTCAGAAGGCGTGCCATGATCGCCGCTTGCGCTGGTGACCATGGTGGTGCGCGGAGCAGACCGGGCGGCGTGACGCAATCGCAGCGCACCGCCGAGCGGTCGAGTGTGGAGGCGGGTCCCGACGACCCGCGGGCCACCGCCGCGGCGCGTCGCCGTGCGCGCGACAGGTTCATCTTGACGCAGCCGCCTCCGCCACACCCCAAGCCACGGCACCCCGACCGCGACGACGAAGACCCGGCCGCGCCCCGCCCCACAGGCGAGGCCGAGGCCGGCGACAGCTGCGAGTCGTTGCTGGAGCGAATAGACGAGCTGGTCGACGGGCGCTGACGCCGCGCTCGACCGGCCCGCGACGACGACCGGGCCAGCTGACTGCGGGTTGCCACCGAGCTGACCGGGGCGTTCGGGCTCCGAAAGCCGAGGACTACCTCGCCGGCATCGGCATCGGGCAAGCGGGCGCGGGTGGCTACTCGCGCTGCGGAGCCTCGGAGCCCTGGACGGCGGCGGCGTCGCGGGCGGGATCGGCGGCGGCGCCCCGAGCGATGGCGGGCAGGTTGGTGGCACCGCGGCTAGCGGCGGGCTGGGTGGCGGCGGGCTGGGTGGCGGCGGGCTGGGTGGCGGCGGGCTGGGTGGCGGCGGGCTGGGTGGTGGCGGGCTGGGTGGTGGCTGCCTCGATGAGGGCGGCCAGCAAGGCGCCTGTGGCCGGTGGGTCGGGTGGCTCTCCGTAGGTGGCGGCGTAGATCTGGCGGGGCGGGACCAGGAGGCGGGTCGCCGTGATCGCGGGGTGGCGGTGGGCTCGCAGCGCCAGTCCGGGGATCGTGGTCACGCCCATGCCGGCGGCGACCAGGCTCTGCATGACCACCATGTCGTCCGTGGTGTAGGACAGGCGCGGCGTGAAGCCGGCTCGCTCGCACATCTCGACCAGGTGGCTGCGGCATCGTTCGCAGCCGGCGATCCATGGTGTGCGGGTGTGGTCGGTTAGGGCCGTTCCGCCGGTGGTCGTCAGGAGATAGAGCGGGTCGTCGAGCAGGTGGGTCAGGCGGATCGAGTCGTCCTCGGGTGTGGTGTCGTCGTAGCGGAAGATCAGGGCGACCTCGACGTGGCCGGCCCGGAGCAGCTGTAACGCCTCCTCGGGGTGGGTGTCGGTCAGGCCCAGCTCGAGGCCGGGATGCCGGTGGGCCAGGATCGTCGCCGCTTGGGGGACCAGCGAGCTCATCACCGAGTTGAAGCCGGCCAGCCGGACCCGCCCGGCGTTGAGGCCGACCAGCGCGGCGAGTTCGGTGGTCGCCGAGTCGACCCGGCCGATGATTTCGGCCGCGCGGTCGGCCAGCAGGCGGCCGGCGGGGGTGAGCCGGATGCCGCGGCCGACCCGCTGGATCAGCTGGGCGCCGAGCTGGCTCTCCAGCCGGGACAGCTGATGGCTGATCGACGGCTGGGTGTAGAGCAGCTCTTTGGCGGCCGCCGTGACCGAACCGTGCCGCCGGACGGCATCGATGACGCGAAGCTGAACCAGGGTCACCATTCATAAATTCTAGTCATGGGATGGCGCGGGAGTTGGCATTGGACTTATCGATTGCGGGACGGAAGGGTCAGTAGGCGACAGGAAAGAGCGGAGGGAGACGGCGATGATGACGTTCGCGATCGCGGCACTGGTCCTGATCATGCTGCCGGGCCCCGACCAGGCGCTGATCACCCGCAACGCGCTGGTCGGCGGCCGGTCCGGCGGGCTGCTGACGATGGTCGGCGGCGTCCTCGGGCTGAGCGTGCACGCCGGCGCGGCCACGCTCGGGCTGTCGGCGCTGCTGCTGGCCTCTGCGACGGCCTTCACGGTGCTCAAGATCGTCGGCGCGGCCTACCTGCTGTTCCTCGCGGCGCAGATGTTGTGGTCGCGCCGGCTGCCGGCGGCCGAGGAAGCCGGCGCGGCGCCCGGGAAAGGGCTGGCGTACCTGCGGCAGGGGTTCCTGTCCAACGCGCTCAACCCGAAGGTGGCGCTGTTCTTCGTCACCTTCCTCCCACAGTTCCTCAGCACCGACAGCGGCTCGCCCCGGGCCGAGGCCGCCCTGCTGTCCGCGATCTTCGCGGCGCTCTACCTGGCCTGGTTCGGGCTGTACGTCGCCGCTGTCGAGCGCCTCGGACGCTGGCTGCGCCGCCCGCGGGTGAAGGCCCGCATCGAGAAGTTCACCGGCCTCGTCCTGGCCACCGTCGCCATCCGCCTGGCCACCAGCTCTGCCGGCCACTGAACCGGCAGAGCGCCGGACCGTCCGGGTGGTGTTTCCCCACCCGGATTGCCAACCGTGGGTGGTGCTCTGCCCGTGGCTTCGCGACCAGCATCGACGGCGACGTCCAAGAGAAAGGGATATCGCCGTGGCCGCGATACTTGCTCGGATCGGCGCCTTCTGTGCCCGGCGCCGGTGGCTCGTGGTGGGCGCCTGGGTGGTGCTGCTCGGCGCGGGGGCGAACGGGCCGTTGCTGGTGCTCGTCAAGTTCGCCGGTTCGCCGGAGCCGGAGCAGGTGGCCGCGCGGCTCGCAGGAGTGCCGGAGGTCGCGCGGGTGCTTCCCCCCGGCGTGCGTGGGCACGATGCTTGCTCACCCTCGTACCGGATAGTGGCCCCTCGGACGCGGCGACCGCGACCCTGGTCGCCAAGCTGAGGGAGCAGGGGCTTGTTCCCGGGGCGACGCTGCTGGTGACCGGGCAGACGGCGGTGGCGATCGACATCTCCGACCATCTGCGTGACGCGTTGCCGGTCTATCTCGTGCTCGTGGCGGGGTTCGCCTTTCTGCTGCTCATGGTGGTGTTCCGGTCGATTCTGATTCCGCTGAAGGCGATGCTGAGCTTCCCGCTGAGCCTGGGCGCGGCGCTGGGCTGCGCGGTCGTGGCGTTTCAGTGGGGGTCGGGCCCGCTGCTGAGCTTCCTGCCCACCATCGTGATCGGTGTCCTCTTCGGACTGTCGATGGACTTCGAGATGTTCCTGGTCTCGGGCATGCACGAGGAGCACCGGCGCGACGCGACGCCGCAGGAGGCGGTGGTGGGCGGCTTCGGGCGGGGCGCGAAGGTGGTCACGGCGGCGGCGCTCATCATGATCGGAGTGTTCGGGGGCGGCGTGGCCGGCGGCGACCCGGTGACCGCGCCGATCGCGTTCGCGCTGGCGGCCGGCGTGCTGGTGGACGCGTTCGTGGTGCGGCTGGTGCTGGTGCCGGCGGCGATCTCGCTGTTCGGGCGGGCGGCGTGGTGGCTGCCCCGGCGGCTGGACCGGGTGGTCCCGGCGGTCGATGTCGAGGGGGCGGCGCCGGCCCGCTGACGGCTTTGACGGTTTCGCGGCGAGGCGCGCCGCCCGGCGGGAATGATCGTTAGGTGCGATGAACACCGCAGGCCAAGGTCAGGAGTCGGACATGCTTTCCCAACTCGCCGCCGCCGGCGCGGCCCTCGCCGCCGGGCTCGCGCCGGCGCCGGTGACCTTCGATCCCGAGACGAACGCCGGGTACGTCGGCGCGACGGAAGTCCGGAAGGCGTTCGGCTGGTCGCCGGCGGCGCTTGCCGCGCGGGCGGCCGGCGTCGCCTTCCAGCACGGGTTCTGGGGCGAGGACACCTACACGGTCTCCTGCGGCGCGAGCCCGTTCCGCGTGGTGCACCAGCACGACTACGGGCACTACGAGTTGCGGGTCGCCGTCACGCGAGCCAGTTCCGGCTATCACGACGTGACCGGCTTCCGGATCGACGGCGCGGACGCGGGGATCTCGGGCACCACGCCGCCGCCGTCGCCGGGCGACCCCTGCCCGCAGGAGCACGCCGGCGGCGCGAAGGTCACCCGATCCGACCGGATCTCGTCGGTCAGCACTTGGACGCTGACCGTGATCTGGAAGAACGCCCATCGCCAACTACTGGTGCGCAAGTCGCGGGCATAAGTTCGCGGTCCTTCGTGTTTGACCTGCCGATCGCTTGATTGACATGTCAATTACAGGAGGACAAGCATCATGAGTGATCTCGTGCTCGGTCTCGACACCTTCGGCGACGTGCCGGTCGGCGACTCCGGCGTACCCGTGTCCCACGCGGCCGCGATCCGGCAGGTCGTCGACGAGGCCGTGCTCGCCGACGATCTCGGCGTCGACGTGATCGCCCTCGGCGAGCACCACCTCCCGGAGTATTCGATCTCCACCCCCGAGACCGTCCTGGCCGGCATCGCCATCCGCACCAAGCGCATCAAGCTCGCCTCCGGCGTGACCGTGCTGAGCTCGGACGACCCGGTCCGGGTGCATCAGCGGTTCGCGACCGTCGACGCGCTGTCCCACGGTCGCGCCCAGGCGATCCTGGGCCGGGGCTCGTTCACCGAGTCGTTCCCGCTGTTCGGGTACGACCTGACCGACTACGACGTGCTCTTCGAGGAGAAGCTCGACCTGTTCGTGAAGCTGCTCGACGAGGAACCGGTCACCTGGAGCGGCACCACGCGCGCCGCCCTCGAGAACGCCGACGTGTTCCCCAAGACCGAGTCGGGCCGGCTGGACGCATGGGTCGGCGTCGGCGGCTCCCCGCAGTCGGTGGTCCGCACAGCCCGTTACGGCCTGCCCCTGATGCTGGCCATCATCGGCGGGCAGCCCGACCGCTTCGCGCCCTACATCGACCTCTACAAGCGGGCAGCCGACCAGCTCGGCACGGTCGCGCACCCGGTCGGCATGCACTCGCCCGGCTTCATCGCGGACACCGACGAGGAGGCCAAGGAGCTGTTCTACCCGGCGTACAAGGTCATCCGGGACCGCATCGGCAAGCTGCGGGGATGGCAGCCGCTGCGGCGCGCCGAGTTCGACGCCGAGGTCGCGCACGGGTCGCTGTACATCGGCTCGCCCGACACGGTGGCGCGCAAGATTGCCAAGGCGGTCACGACGCTCGACGTGGGGCGCTTCGACCTGATCTACACGGCCGGGGCGCAGAGCGTGAGCGCCCGCAGCCGGGCCGTGGAGTTGTTCGGCACGAAGGTCGCTCCCATGGTCCGCGAGCTCGTCTCTTCGTGACCCCTTTTTCTGCTGTTGGCAGACGTTTCGAGGCCCGCATCTGCTGATGGCAGATCGGCTTGGTCCGGAGCTTCCCACCGACCCAAGGTGGATCCAGAAGTTCCGGCCAAGCCCGAGGGAGAACGTCATGCAAGTAGCCACCGGTGTTTCCGTCGACGACCAGGTGACCGCCCGGCTGCTCCACCAGCGCATCATCGTCCTCGGCAGCGAGGTCGACGACCCGGTCGCCAACCGGCTGTGCGGCCAGTTGCTGCTGCTGTCGGCCGAAGATCCGCGCGCCCCGATCAGCCTCTACATCAACTCGCCCGGCGGGTCGGTCAGCGCCGGCCTGGCCATCTTCGACACGATGCGGCTGATCCCCAACGACGTCAGCACCCTCGCGCTGGGGCTGGCCGGCAGCATGGGGCAGTTCCTGCTCACCGCCGGCACGCCCGGCAAGCGATTCGCGCTGCCGCATGCGCAGGTCCTCATGCACCAGGGTTCGGCCGGCTTCGGCGGCACCGCGGCCGACGTCGAGATCTACGCCGAGCAGCTCGAGCGGATAGGCACGCTGCTGCTGCGGCTCACCGCCGAACACACCGGCCAGGCGTACGACACGGTCGAGCTCGACAGCCGCCGCGACCGATGGTTCACCGCCGAGGAGGCACGCGACTACGGCCTCATCGACCACATCCTCGACAGCGTCGACGACGTACGCCCGGGCATGACCCGCGAGCCGATGGGACTGAGCGTATGAGCCAGTACACGATCCCCACCGTGATCGAGAGGACCGCGACCGGCGAGCGGGCCTTCGACATCTACTCACGGCTGCTGTCCGACCGCATCATCTTCCTCGGCACCGAGATCGACGACGGCGTCGCCAACGTCGTGATC
Organism: Actinoplanes sp. NPDC051513; assembly: GCF_044454685.1. Lineage (NCBI taxonomy): Bacteria > Bacillati > Actinomycetota > Actinomycetes > Micromonosporales > Micromonosporaceae > Actinoplanes > Actinoplanes sp. NPDC051513. The sequence continues at coordinate 80,104 of NZ_JBITDW010000009.1, read as the reverse complement.
GCCCAGCTCATCCACCTGGAATCGAGCGGGGAACAAGAGATCGGGCTGTACATCAACTCGCCCGGCGGCTCGTTCAGCGCGCTCACCGCGATCTACGACACCATGCATTTCATCCGCTGTGACATCGCCACCATCTGCGTGGGGCAGGCGGCGTCGGCGGCGGCGGCATTGCTCGCGGCGGGCACACCGGGCAAGCGGTCGGTGCTGCGGCACGCGAAGGTGACCCTGCACCAGCCGTCCAGCCAGGCGCGGGGCACGCTGCCCGACCTGGCGGTCGAGGCCAAGGAGGTGGCGAAGGTGCGCGCCGAGATGGATCAGATCCTGGCCGACCACACCGGCCACCCGGTCGCGAAGATCCGGGCCGACACCGATCGCAGCATGACCCTGTCGGCGGCGGAGGCGGTCGCCTACGGCCTGGCCGACAAGGTGATCACCCGGCGGGAAGCGCGGGCGTACCGCCTCGACAGCGCCGCCTGAATCGGGTGGCGCGGCGGCGCTGAGGGGTGGCGCGGCGCTGAAGGGTGGCGCGGCGGGCGACTGGTCAGGCGGCCAGCAGCATGGTGGTGCCGGAACGGCGCACCGGCGGCGCCATCGGGGCGATGGGTGTGATCGACGCGAGACGGAGGCGCACGACGTCGGCCGGGGCCCGGTCGAAGGCCAGGTCGTGCCCCACCTCGACCACCAGGTCGGACAGCTCGACCTGCAGCGCCTCGCACACGGCGGCCAGGATCTCGGAGCTGGGCTCCTTGCGGCCGCGCTCGACCTCGGAGAGGTACTGCACCGAGACGCAGGCCTCGCGCGCGACCTCGGCCAGGGTGCGTCGCTGGTCTTGCCGATGGCGGCGCAGCGCCTCGCCCACCACCGTGCGGAGCAGGGGCCGGGGCCGGGCGTTCTCGGTCATGGCCCACACGGTACTGACCGGGGCGTTGCCGCCGTAACCCCGTTCAGCCACGAGCGTAGAAGGCACGCCGCGCCACCCTCAACGGCGCGCCGAGCAGCCCCAGCACGCGCCACAGCGACACCCCGAACGGGCCACGGCGCCGAAGATCAGGGCGGGCCTTTCAGCTGCCGCCGCGGCCGGCGGTCGTCGGGCACCTCCGGGAACGGGCTGAGCTCCTCGCCGATCGGCCGGTCCGGCGCGCCACGTGGTTCTGGAAGCGGTCGCCGGCCAGCGCGGCCAGGTCGTGGGCGAACCGCGCCTCGTCGTAGGCCAGCTCGTCGAGCCGGAACAGCTCGACGGCCGGCCGATCGTCGAGGGTGGCCCGCGCGGCGGGCGGCACGTCGATGCTCACCCCGGGCGCCGGCGCGACGAGCAGGACCGCGGACCGCTTCGGTCCGTCGGCGATCGCCACCGCGGCGATCTCGTCCCAGCGCAGGTAGCGGTCGAGGTCGGGGTCCGCACGGTCCAGCCGAGGTGGTCGATGTCGATGCGGAACGGCAGCACCGCGTACCGCTGGGAGTGGATGCCCACCCCCAGCGCGACCAGGGCGGAGACCCCGCAGAAGAGCCAGCCGCACCAGCCGAGGCCGTCGCCGATCATCAGGCCGGCGAGCGCCACGGCCCCGGTGAGGAACAATGCCCCGAAAAACAGGAAGAACAGGCGATGAGCGTACGGGCGGCGCAGAGTCACCCGTTCATCATCGATCCTGTCCGCCACCTTCATTGTAGCCGCCCGACCACCCCGCCCGAATCGTCGCAGATGATGATTTCTGGTGCCTGACCAGCGCATATTCTCGGTGCGTGCCCGATGTCAGAACGCTGGAGATCGCCGCCGAGCAGGAAATCGTCGACCGGGTCTACGCGCGGCTCGACGCGATGCGGGAAGGGGCGGGCGCGCTCGCCCACGAGGGTCACCGCCGGGCCGCCGCCGGACCGGTCACCGGGCTGGTCGAGCGGGACGCGCTGGTCCACCGGGCCGCGACCCGGCTCCGGGCTCTCGACGCCGAGGAGGAGGGGCTCGTCTTCGGCCGGCTCGACTTCGACGACCACGAGACGTACCACATCGGACGGCTGGGCGTCCGCGACGGCACCGAGCCGCTGCTCATCGACTGGCGGGCGCCGGCCGCCGCGCCGTTCTACCGGGCCACCACCGGCGACCCGCTCGGCGTGCTGCGCCGCCGGGTCATCATCTGCCGCGGCCAACGGGTCCTCGACCTCGACGACGACGTGCTTGCCGAAAGCGCCGGCGACCTGCGGGTGCTCGGCGAGGGCGCGCTGCTGGCGGCGCTGCGCCGCTCACGCGGGCCGCACATGCGCGACATCGTCACCACCATCCAGCGCGAGCAGGACGAGGCGATCCGGGCGCCCGCCCGCGGCGTCACGGTGATCACCGGTGGTCCGGGGACGGGCAAGACCCAGGTGGCGCTGCACCGGGCGGCGTACCTGCTGTACACCGACCGGGGCCGCTTCACCGACGGGCGGATCCTGGTGGTCGGGCCGTCGACGGTGTTCACCAGCTACATCGCCCGGGTGCTGCCGTCGCTGGGGGAAGATAGCGTGCACCTGCGTGCGATCGGCGAGCTGGTCGACGGGGTGGTGGCGACGCGGCGCGACGCCGCCGGGGTCGCGGCCGTCAAGGGTGACGAACGGATGCTGGGGGTGCTCGGCGAGCTGATCTGGCAGGCGCCGCCGGAAGCGCCAAGTCACATGCGCATCGTGTACGCGGGGCAGGTGCTCAAACTCGACGCGGACGACCTCGCCTCCGCGCGCCGCAAGGTTCGCGCCAAGGCCACCCTGCCCAACGCCGCGCGCCGAGCCGCGGCCGCGGCCCTCCTCGGGGCGCTCTGGTCCCGGGTGGACGGTGAACACCTCGACCGGAAGCTCTTCATCGACGAGATCGCGGGGCGCGGCGAGTTCCACCAGTTCCTGTTCTCGTGGTGGCCGGTGCTCACCCCCGCCGAGGTTCTCTCGTGGCTGGCCGCCCCCGAGCGGGTGACGGGCCTGGACGCCGACGAGGCGGGCGCGCTTGCCACCTCGTACGAGAACCGCGATTTTTCGGTGGATGACGTGCCCTTGCTCGATGAGCTGGCCGGGCTTCTCGGCGACCCGCCGCCCGCGCCCCGGACGGCCGAGCCGGAGTGGAGACTGCGCGAGCTCACCTCCGGCACCCGTACGGTCGGCACCTTCGTCCTCTCCTGCGGGCTGCGCGACGGCTGGGAGCTGTACGCGCCCGGGCACCCCACGCCGATCGCGGTCGCCGGCCAGCGCATCGACAACGACGCGGTGGTGGTGGCGCAGCGGTGGGCCGAGCTCGTCATCCTGCGCGAGGGGCACAAGGTCGTCGGCTGGACCGACGGCTACGACCCGCACGGCGAGGACGGCTACGTGCCGCTGCTGGCCGAGCCGCTGCCGGTCGAGGAACCCGACGACGGCCCGGCCGAGGAGCCCTACCTGCACGTGATCCTCGACGAGGCGCAGGACCTGTCCCCGATGGAGTGCCGCATGATCGCCCGCAGGGCGGAGCACGCGTCGATGACGATCGTCGGCGACCTCGGCCAGGCGACCCACCCGCTGGCCGCGGGCTCATGGGCCGTGCTGGTCACGCGGCTCGGCAAGAGGGAATCCCGCACGCTCGAGCTGAACACCGGCTACCGGGTTCCGCAGGTGATCGCCGACTACGCGGCGCGGTGCCTCGCTCCCGGCCTCACCCCGACGCGGTCCTACCGCCCGGGTGGCGACCTCACGATCCGCCGGGTCGACGACCTGGACGCCGCGGTGCGGGAAGCCGTCGCGGCGGCGCCCGCCGAGGCGACGCTCGCCGTGATCGCCGCGGACGGCGCGACCCTCTCGACCGACTTCCTGCCGGCCGGCCTGGTCAAGGGCCTGGAGTTCGACCACGTGATCGTCGTCGAGCCGGCCGACATCGTGGCCGCCGAGCCGCGCGGCCTCAACCGGCTCTACGTCGTGCTGACGCGGGCGGTCGCGAGCCTGACCATCCTGCACAGCAAGCCCCTGCCCGAACCCGCCGGCGCTCGTTGATCGCGCTGCCGAGAGCCGGCGCGACGATCAGTCGGGCTCGACCACCCGGATCAGGGTGCCGATGCGGCAGCCGGTGCGGACGTATTCGAGCCGCACCCGGCGGCCGGTCCGGAACACGTCGCGCAACAGGTCGAGCATGCCGCCGGCCTGGGCCTCGCCGTTGCCGGTCCGCAACGGGAAGCCGAAGGCCTTGCCGGGCTCGGCGTCGAGCTGGACCACGACCTCGGCGTCGAGGCGGTCGGTCGGCGGGCCGAAGCCGCTGCCGAGCTCGTGCACCCGCAGTTCGGTGAGATGGCCGGTGGCGGCGTTGACGCTGCCCAGCGGGGTGTCCCACTCGGGCGGGAGCGGATGGAGGCGCAACAGTCCGCGGGCCGTCGTCGACGCGTACAGCGATCGGTCGCACGGGGTGACGCCCGGGTCGTAGAAGAGGCCGTTGACCTGGGCGCCCAGCGCCGAGCTCAACGCCAGGTGCCGCCAGTTCGCGCCGTCCGCCGTGTGGAAGACGCCGCGCGGGCCGGCGGCGAACCGGACGTCGAGACGCGGGTCGAAGGCCATGTCGCGCAGCAGCGCGCCGGAGCCGCGCTGGGCGAACGAGAACGCGTCGAGGGTCAGCACCCGTTCCAGGCCGGCGTCGACGACCCAATGGCCGCCGCCGTCGTCGGTGCGCCAGACGTGGTCGGTGTCCAGCACGTAGACCAGGTCGGGGCGGTACGGGTCGGCGAAGAACCGGACGGCCTGACGGGGTCCCGCGCCGGCCGACGGCACCAGCGTCGCCCAGCTCGCCATGCCCGACCGCCACCGGAACGCGCGCCGGGAGCCGCGGGACTCGGCGACCGTGAACGTCGGCCGCGCGTGGCCCCCACTCGGTTGGACGACGTCGACGGTGACCGGCAGCGGCGGGCCCTGCCGGAAGACCTTGACGCCCGGGCCGTCGGCGACGGCAGCGGTCACCCAGTCGTCGCTCGCCGTCAGCGAGGAGAGCTTGGTGGTGCGTAACAGCTGGGCACGATCGGCCGCGAGCTGCGTCCAGATCACTACGAAGTCCCCGTCCGGCAGCGGTTGCTCGTCGGCGCGGGTGAGCACCAGCGGCCGGTAGCCGGCGAAGTAGAAGCCGCTGACCGCGTTCCACAGCGCGTTGTCCTGGCCGTCCTCCAATGGCGGCCCTTTGACGCGATGCCGCTGGGTCGTGCCGCGGGCGGCGTCGGGCACGGCGCCGCCGGGACCGGTGTAGAGGAAGATCTCGCGGTTGCCGGCGCGGGGCGCGAACACGACCAGGCGGCTGGGCTGACGCGGATCGGCGAAGGTGCAGTCGTTGTCCCCGCCGACGTAGTCCTGGGTCGCCCACGTGGTCCCGCCGTCGCGGCTGTAGAACCCGGAGTTGTCGCCGCTCTGCAGGCAGATGCCCCGCGGCCGGCCGTCCACCGAGAGCACCGCCGCGTTGACCAGGCCCAGTGTGGACAGACCCCGGCCCTGGGTCCAACTGCGGGCGCCATCGGTCGACACGTACGCGCCGCCGTCGCTGACCAGAAAGAGCCGTCCCATCGACGGCGCGGGACTGCGCCGCAGGTCGCGGCTCGCGGCCAGGCCGTGCGGGTCGACGTGCACCGGGTCGCCGTCGATCCTGATCCAGTCGGTGACCTCGTTCGGCTCGCCGACCGCCAGGTGGGTGGTGCGGCGGTCGGAGACGACGAGAAGCAGCTGACCGTCGGGCGCGCGGTGGGCGAGGACGAAGCTCGCGCCGCTGGCGGTGGTGCCGGCGTAGCCGATCGGCGGATTCGGCAGCCGCGTCCAGCTGCCGGCGCCGTCGCCGGCCGGGAAGTCCCCCTTGAGCAGCTCCTCGACGTTCGTGTCACCGGCCGGGACGACCCGGCGGGCATAGACGATCCGAGGACTGCCCGGGTGCAGGCAGGTGGCGCGGGAGCTTTCACCCACCCCGTCGGTCGGCGGGCCGATGGCCGGCCCGCCCGGGTCGGCACGCCAGGTGACACCGCCGTCCGCCGAGTGCCAGAAGGCGGACCCGGAGGCGTACACGTGGCGCGTGCCGCCGGCGGCCGCGCCCACCAGGACGTGGTTGACCGCGGCCGAGGGCGCCACCGCCACGGCCCGCCAGGTACGGCCGCCGTCGGCGCTCGCCGCGAGCCCGCCCGATCCGCCGGCGAACACCAACTCGGGGTCGTCCGGGGCGCCGCCGAAGGTGCAGGCCATGGTGGGATTGCCGGCGCCGTCCAGGAACTGGTGCACGAGCGCCCAGGTCTCGCCGGCGTCCGTGGAGCGGTAGACGCCGCCGGCCTCCGGGCGCCGGAAATCGCGGCCGGTGGCGGCGAGCACCACGTCCGGCCGGTCGGGGTGCACCCACAGGTCGTAGACGTTGGTCACCGGCAGCGCGCCGGGCGGACGGGGCCGGTCCTGCGGCGGTTGCGCCCATTCGAGGTGGTTCCAGTGCAGACCGCCGTCGCGGGAACGCCAGACGCCGGCCTGGCCGCCGAGGTAGGCGCGACCGCCGTCCGGCGAGCAGGCTATGCACAGTTGCTTGCCGGACACCGACTGGTAGTCGCCGCCGAAGGAGAAGTGCGTGTTGTCGTTCCGCGGGCCGATCGGGGTGATGCGCACGACGTCCCTTCCTCAGCCGTTCCGGGGGAGCGGATCGAGGTGGATCCGGCCGGTCGAGGTGACGGACGGCTCCAGGGCGATCCGCACCGACCGGACCGCGGGCGACCAGCCGGGAGCGACGGCTTCGAGCCGGTAGTCGCCCGGTGGCAGTGGCCGTTCGCAGCTCATCCGGATCGTGAACGTGCCGTCCGGGTCGGCCCGCACCGGCCCGGCGACGGCCCGGTCGCTCGTCGAGAGCGTCACCATCCCACCCGGGACCGGTGCCTGCGCGTCCTCGTCCCAGAGCGTTCCGTGTACGCCCGCGGGCCACTCGACCGGGACGAGCTCGAGCCGGCCCACGTCCACCGCCGACTCGGGTTGCCCGGCCTCCAGGCGGCGGCGGACGGCGTCGCGGCCGTCGGCGAGGACGAGCAGCAGGAGCGGTCCGGCCGGGCCGCTCGCGGAGAGCTCGAACCGGCCACTCTCGTCGGCGTCGGCCGTCGCCACGGCGACATGACCGCGGGCCAGGCAGGCACGCGCGCTACCCACCCCCGCGTCTACCTGGCCGGTGACGACGATTCTGGCATCGGTCGCCATGACGCCTACTTCTGGAGAATCACGCGTACGACGATGCCGTTGTGCTTGCCGGCGTCCAGGTCGATCGAGTACTCGATCCTGGTCCGGCAACCGGTGGTGAAGGCATCGCGGAGCAGATCGAGCATGCCCTGCCGGACCGGCCGGTTGTCGTCGTCACGAAGCTGGAAGCCGAGCCCGCGATCGGGGACGGAGTCGAGTTTCGCCACCACCTCGACATCGATCTGGTCGTTCTCCGGCCCGTGGCGGCTGCGCAACTCGATGACACGCAGCTCGGACACCTTTCCGGTCGAAGCAATCAATTTGCTCGCCATGACTACCGAAATTACGCCGGTGGTCCGGAAAGCAACGGTCGGATCTAGGACGAACCCGGGAATGCCGATCCGGCCGCACCACAATGGAGCCATGAATCGATCACGCGGCCTGCCGACGCGATTCTGGGCCGAGGCGGTCCTCGCCTCGATCACGGCCGTCCTGACCGTGGTCACCGCGATCTCGCGCGAATGGATCGAGGCGCTCACCGGCTGGGATCCCGACCACGGCAACGGCGCGCTGGAGTGGGCGATCGTGATCGGGCTGGCCGTCGCCACCATCGCGTTCAGCCTTCTGGCCCGCATGGAATGGCGCCGGAACCTCCGCTTGACGGATCAATGACTATCCGGTCCCGCGCGCGCGGCCGCGACTAGCCTTCCAGGTAGAACACTCCCCGGAAGAAGTCGACATGGTATTCAACATCAACAATCAGAATGCCGCGCAGATCAATATGGCGGGCGGCAATCAATACGTCACCGGCCCGCAGGGCACGACAATCCAACTGCACGATGCGTACGCGGCCGCGCGGGCTCTCCGGGCCGCGGTCGCGCAGGTTGCCCTGCCGCCGGGCGTACGCGAGCAGGTTTTGACAGACACCGTCGCGGTCGAGCGTGAGTTGGCCGCAGGGGCGCCGAATCGGCAGGAGTCCGCCCGGCTCATCGAGCGCGTGGCCGAGTCGCTGGGCCGTTACGGCGCGCTGGCGTCCGCCGGCGCGGCGCTCGTCGCACCGCTCACCACCCTCGGACGCTGGCTCGGCCCCGCCGGCGCCGCGGTGCTCAGCCTGCTGCATTGAGCGCTCCATGTCCGAGCCCGCCCTCGAGGTGACCACGCCGCACCTCAGCCACGTCCGGATCCCGCTGAGCTCGGCCACGACGACGGTCGGCCGGGACGCCGACCTCGCGGCGCGGCTCGACGACCCGACGGTCAGCCGGCGGCACGCGACCATCGAGCTGGGCCACGGCCGGATGACGGTGCACGACCTCGGCTCGCTCAACGGCACCTACGTCAACGGCAGCCGGATCCAGGGCTCCGCCGAGATCCGCGCCGGCGACGTCGTCTCCTTCGGCAGCGTGAGCGCCCGGGTCGCCGGTTCCGACGGCGGCCGGCACGACGTCTCGTTCCAGGCGGGGCAGCAGAACGCCAACCAGATCAACATGGCCGGTCGCGACCAGATCAACTACATCCGGGCCGAGCGGGAGAGCTTCCTCGCCGACATCTCCGCCACCAAGACCAAGGGGCGATGGCTGGTCTCCTTCGGCTTCCTCTGCCTCGCCGTAGGTTTCTGCCTCTTCGGGTACGGGGTCATCGCGTTCATCCAGGCGGTTCCCGACCTGGGCCCGGAGACGCAGCCGTCGGACGCGCCGTCGCCGCTCGGTCCGGACGTCATCGGCGGCATCCCGCTCGGCGCCATCGGATTCGCGCTGGCCGCGCTCGGCTCGTTCACGCTGATCGCCGGCATCGTTCTGCACGTGAGCGCCGCCGCCCGCCTGCGCCGGCTGCAGAGCGCCCCGTGGCCGCCGACCTCCTGATCGCCGGGCTTACAGTGACCGTAATGAACGCGCCGCCCCGCCTGCGCCAGCAGCGCAAGGAAGAGACCCGTGCCCGCATCGCCGCCGCGGCCATGGATCTGTTCGCCGAGCGCGGTTTCGAGCGGGTCTCCGTCGTCGAGGTCGCCGCCGCGGCGGGTGTCACCGAGAAGACGGTCTTCAATCACTTCGCCACGAAGGAAGACCTGGTCTACTCCGGCGATCAGGCGTTCGAGGCCGCCCTGCTGGCGGCGGTCCGGTCACGGGCTTCGGGCGCCACCGTCCTGGCCGCTGTGCGGATGTTTCTTCTCGACACGTACGCGCGCGGCACGCAACCCCGGGCGACCGCGCTGGCGGCCCTGCTCGCGTCCAGCGCGGCGCTGCGGGTGCGCGAGCGCGAGATCCTGGCCCGCTACGCAGACCGCCTCCGCGACCAGATCGCGGCCGACATCGACGCCCGGCCCGGCGATCTGCGGCCTGATGTGGCCGCTCAGTCCCTCATCGCGGTCCACCAGGCCGTGATCGCCGGGTACCGCGAAGGGCTGCTGGCCGGGGAGCCCGCCGCCGAGCTCGACGAGCGGATGCGCAGCGCCGCCAAGGAGGCGTTCGACCTGCTGGCCGACGGCCTGGCCGCCTGGCCGTAGGGTGCCGCCACCCCGCACCCCGCCGCGCCTGCCGCTGCCCCGCGCCTGCCGCCGCCCCGTCGTCGCGCCCCCGCCGCGTCGCCCCGCCGCGTCGCGCCCCCATCCCCGCCGCGCTGCACCCCGCCCCACCGCGCCTGCGCCGGCGATGCCGAAGACCGCGACGCCGGCGACGACAGATGTGCGGCGCCGACCCGAAGCGTCCCGCCCACCTTGCCGACAAACCGGACCGTCCGATGCCCGGCCCGGTTCAGGCGAAGGTGGGCGTTCCGGCGAGCAGCCCGCCGTCGATGACGAGCGTGCTGCCGGTGACGAACGCCGCCTCGGGATCGCAGAGCCAGCGGATGGCCGCTGCCACCTCGTCGACGGTGCCGAGGCGGTGCGCCGGGACCGCCCGGGCGACGTGTTCGCGCGCGGCGGCGCCGGCGCGGTCGAGCTGTTCGGTGTGGATCGGGCCGGGCGCGATCGCGTTGATGCGCACCCCGTGGGCGGCGTAGTCGAGCGCCGCGCTCTCGGTGAGCCCGATCAGCGCGCGCTTCGCGGCGACGTAGCCGGCCAGGCCGGAGATCGAGCGGAGGCCGGCGGTCGAGGAGACGTTGACGATGGCGCCGCCGCCGGCCGTGATCATCGCGGGGATCTCGGCGCGCATGGAGAGGAAGGTGCCTCGCAAGGTCACCGCGAGGGCGGCGTCGAACTCGCCGGGCGGAACCTCGGCCAGTGGCCGGGGTCGTGATCCGTGCGCGGCGGCCGCGTTCACCGCGACGTCGAGTCGCCCGAACCGGCCGACCGTACGCTCGACCATCCCCTCGGTCGCGGCGAGCTCGCTGACGTCGGCCGGCATCGCGAGCGCCGTCCCGCCGGCCGCGACGATCTCGTCCCGGACCGCGCCGAGGCGCTGCTCGTCACGAGCGACGAGCACCACCGAAGCCCCGGCCGCGGCGAACGCCCGCGCAGTGGCGGCCCCGATGCCGCGACTCGCGCCGGTCACCAGCACCACGCGCGTACCCCCGTCGATCGCCACGGCCGGGCCTCCTTCGAGTTCGTTACAGCGACTGTAACGAACTCGAAGTGTCCAGCAAAGTGCCGTTGGGCGGCACGCCCTCGGCGAACTCGAACGGAAGCCCGGCCGCGAAGGCCGGCCGCGGGTGGTCCATCACCTGGAAGTGCAGGTGGGGCTCGGTCGAGTTGCCCGAGTTTCCGCAGCGTGCCAACTGCTGCCCGGCCACCACCTGATCGCCCGGGCGGACCATCGCCGAGTGACGCTGGAGGTGGCCGTAGAGCGCATAGCGGCCGTCACCCTGGTCGACCACGATGTGGTTGCCGATCACCCGGCCCGCGCCCGACAGCTCGCGGATCATGCCCTCGACCAGCAGATACAGCAGTCCCGGCACCGAGGCGCGGCTCCAGTGGTCACGCTGCCACTGCGACACCCGCACGACGCGGCCGGACGCCGCCGCAAACAACGGCTGGCCCAATCCGGGGAATTCGGTCGCGCGGTGGGCCGGCCGACGCCACGACGATGCGGGACGCTCAACCCCGGGAGGATCAAAGACAAGATCTATCGCGTACGTCTGTCCGTACGCGTGCAAACTGTGACTGGGCACCCGGCTGGCCGGGCTGTTCGCCGCGCGCCAGGGCCCGCGGACCGGGGGTTCGAGCAGCACCGGCTCGGCGCAAACACGGCCGACGAAGGCGGAGAGCGCCATCGCCCCGATCAGCGCCGGGATCGACACCCACCCACGGGACGTCGTAGTCGAGAACCATCTGGCCCAGCAGAACCAGCAAAACCAGGAACAAGAGCGGCATTCGTACGCGGGCGGCCAGGCGAGCCATGATTCCTCCCGAGCGGTGGACTGGGGAGAGCAGACGCCGGTGCTCGCGGCGCTGTCCCACCCCGCCCGGGTCCACATCCTGCGCGAGGTGCTGCGCGGCGCCGGCGCGGCCGCCGAGCTGCAGGCGATCGACGGCATCGAGAGCACCGGCCAGCTCTACCACCACGTGCGGCAGCTGACAGCGGCCGGCTGGCTGCGCACCGAGGGCCGCGCGCGCTACTCGATCCCGCCCGAGCGCATCATCCCCCTCCTAGTGATCATCGCCTGCGCCCAGCGATGACCAACGCCCCACGATGCGGGCCGCCGCTGCAATGCGGCCCGCCCCACGGTCAGGGCCCGCCCCACGGTCAGGGCCCGCCCCACGGTCAGGGCCCGCCCCACAGTCAGGGCCCGCCCCACAGTCAGGGCCCGCCCCACAGTCAGGGCCCGCCCCACAGTCAGGGCCGGCCTGACTATGCGAGGCGCTCAGCGCGACGGCAGGCCCAACGCCTCGAGGGTCTGTCGCAGCACATGCCGGCCGGCCATCGACTCGGGGCCGCGCAACCGGGCCAGCACCCGGCTGCTCCAGTTCCCCGCCAAGCCGTAATGGGCGTTGTAGGCGGCGAGGCGCTCGTCGTACGCGGAGATGTGCTCGTCGGCGGCCGCGTCGTAGCGCTCCCGGTGCAGCACGGCGGCCGGCGGCAGCCGCGGCTTGACCCCGGCCGGCTCGTCCGGGTCGGGCGTGCCGACCGCGAGACCGAAGGTCGCCACCGCGTGTGGCGGCAGGCCCAGCTCGGCCGCCACCTCGGCCGGATGGTTGCGGATCGCGCCCACGAACACCGAGCCCAGCCCGAGCGACGAGGCGGCCAGCACCGCGTTCTGCGCGGCCAGGGCCGTGTCCACGAAGCCGATCAGCGTGGTCTCCAGGTACTCGGTCGCCGCCAGCTCAACCCCGGCGCCGGCGGCGAGGCGACGGGCCCGGCTCAGGTCGGCGACCCAGACCAGGAACAACGGCGCCTGTGCGACGAACGCCTGGTTGCCGGCCAGCGCCGCCAGCCGGGCCTTGCGGTCGGGATCGCGCACCGCCACGACGCTCCACGGCTGGAGATTGGACGAGGTGGGCGCGGACTGCGCGGCCGCGACGAGGGCGCTCAGCTCCTCGTCGGTGACCGGGCGCGGGCCGAACCGGCGCACCGAGCGGCGCGCCAACTGCAGGGCCAGCACCTCGTTGCCGGCGACCCCGGGCATCAGGCCACCACCTCTCGGAGCCGGCCGATCAGGGCGTCGCCCACCCGGGCCGTCTCTTGTTTGTAGGGCGTGTCGGAGAGGACGAAGTGGGTGATGCCCAGGTCGGCGTAGCGGGCGAGCGCCGCCGCCACGTCGTCGGCCGAGCCGACCAGCCAGGTCGTGCCCGCTCCCCCGCCGCCGTAGCGGCCGGGTGCCGTGTAGAGGCAGCTGTCGAGCACCTCGCCGCGGGCCGCCAGGTCGAGCAGTCGCTGCTGGCCGACGGCCGGTGCGCGAAGCTGCTCCTTGGCCGAGCGGGATGCCATGGCTTCGACGCGGGCGAAGGCGTCGCGCCAGGCCTCCTCGGTGGTGTCGCGGACGAGCGTGGTGATGCGCAGCCCGAACTCCAGCGGCGGCAGGTCACGGTCGAGGTCCTTGCTGAGGCGGCGCAGCCGGTCGATCCGGTCGGCGACGCCTTCGAGGGGCTCGCCCCAGAACAGCTGCACGTCCGCCTCGGTGGCCGCGACCCGCTCGGCGGCCGCTGAGGCGCCGCCGAAATACAGGCGAGGGCCACGCGTACGAGGGACGACCGTGGAGTTGGTGACGTGGAAGTACTCGCCGGCGAAGGTGACGTTCTCCGAAGTCCACAAGCGACGGACGAGGCGCATGAACTCCTTGGTGCGGGCATACCGCTGGGCCTGGTCGCCCTCCGCGTCGCCGTACGCGGCTAGGTTGTCCTGCCCGCTGACGATGTTGATGAGCAGCCGGCCGCCGCTGAGGTGGTCGAGCGTGGCGGCGGCGCTGGCGAAGTGGGCCGGCTGCCAGTAGCCGGGCCGGATCGCGGCGAGCGGCCGGAACGTGGTGGTGCGCGCGGCGATCGCGGTGGCGACCGTGAACGTGTCGGGCCGTCCCCAGCCGGTGCCGATCAGGGCGCCGGACCAGCCGTGCTCCTCGGCGGTGCGGGCCAGCTCGACGGAGTGGTCGAGCGTGCCGTACCCCTCGACGGCGTCGTCGAGGCGGTGGCCGGGCTCGACCGTGTTGGGAATGTACCAGAGGAAGGTCATCGGGCCACCTCGGCGAAGACGTTGGACGGGCGGGGAAGGCCGTAGTGCTCGCGCAACGTCGCGCCTGCGTACTCCGTACGGAAAAGGCCTCGTTCTTGAAGGATCGGGATCACCTTGTCGGCGAAGGCGGAAAGTCCGGACGGCAGCACGGCGGGCATGATGTTGAAGCCGTCCGCGGCGTGGTTCTCGAAGTAGTGCTGGATCGTGTCGGCCACCTGGACGGGTGTGCCGGTGAACGTGCGATGCCCGCGGCCGCCGCCGAGCTTGCCGATCAGCTGGCGGACGGTGAGGTTGTCGCGGCGGGCCCAGTCGACGATGAGCGTGCGGCGGCTCTTGGCGCCCTCGATCTCGTCCTCGCGGGGCAGATCGTCGGGCAGCGGCTCGTCCAGCCGCAGCCGGGACGGGTCGACCTTCAGGGTGTGCGCGATCGTCGCGAGCGCGTATTCCGGTGCAATCAGGCGTTCCAGCTCCGCCTCCAGCGAGAGGGCCTCGGCTTCGGTGTCGCCGATGACCGGCACGATGCCGGGCAGGATGACCACGTGGTCGGGGTCGCGTCCGGCCGCCACGGCGCGACGCTTGAGGTCGGCGTAGAAGGCCTGGCTCTCGGCGAGGGTGGGCTGGGCGGTGAAGACCGCCTCGGCCCACTTCGCGGCGAACTCCTTGCCGTCCTCCGAGGAGCCGGCCTGCACCAGCAGCGGATGAGCCTGCGGCGAGCGCGGCAGGTTCAGCGGACCGTCCACCCGGAAGAACGTCCCCCGGTGGTCGATGGCCCGCACCCGGTCGCGCCGGGCGTGCACGCCGGCGGATTTGTCGGCGACGATCGCGTCGTCGGCCCAGCTGTCCCATAGCTTGGTGGAGACCCGGAGGAACTCGTCGGCCCGCTCGTACCGGGTGCGGTGCAGCGGCTGGTCGTCGAGGCCGAAGTTGCGGGCCGCGGCGTCGCCGGCGGTGGTGACGATGTTCCAGCCGGCCCGGCCGCCCGACAGGTGGTCGAGCGACGCGAACCGGCGGGCCAGGTTGTAGGGCTCGTTGTACGAGGTGGAGGCGGTCGCGATCAGGCCGATCCGGGTGGTGGTCGCGGCCAGGGCGGCCAGCAGCAGCGTCGGCTCCAGCTTGCCGGACGGGCGGCGGCCGGGGTCGCTCCACAGCACCGGGCTGTCGGCGAGGAAGACCGAGTCGAACTTGGCGTCCTCGGCGACCCGGGCGAGGTGCTGGTGGGCGGCCAGCGAGAGGTTGGCGCGGGGGTCGGACTCGGGAAGCCGCCACGACGCCTCGTGGTGTCCGGTGTCGTGCAGGAACAGGTTGAAGTGCAGCTGTCTCATCGAGCGACCCCCAGCTTGTCGAGCAGGAAACTGCGAAGTTCGGCGGGCGAGCGGTCGACCCGTACGTCGGCGTGGACGACGCCGTGGTCGAGCAGGATCACCCGGTCGGCGAGCTCGATCGCCTCGTCGACGTCGTGGGTGACCAGCAGCACCGCGGGCTTGTGCACCGCGCAGAGGTTGCGCAGCAGGGCGTGCATCTTGATGCGGGTCAGGGCGTCGAGCGCGCCGAACGGCTCGTCGGCCAGCAGCAGCTGCGGCTCGCGGACCAGGGAGCGGGCCAGCGAGACGCGCTGCTGCTCGCCGCCGGAGAGCTGGTAGGGCCAGGCGCGCTCGCGTCCGGCCAAACCGACCTCGGCGAGCGCCTCCCGGCCGCGCCGGCCGGCGTCGGCGCCGCGCAGCCCGAAGGTCACGTTGTCCAGCACCCTCTTCCAGGGCAGCAGCCGGGAGTCCTGGAAGACCACCGAGACGGCGTCCGGAACCTGGATCTGGCCGTATCCGTCGACGTCGCGGTCGAGGCCGGCCAGCGCCCGCAGCAGGGTGCTCTTGCCGGTGCCGGAGCGCCCGATCAGCGCCACGAACTCGCCGGCCGGGATGTCCAGGTCGAGGCCGTCGAGGACGCCGCCGTTCTTGCTGAAGCTGCGGTGCAGGTTGCGTACGCGTACCGCGGTCAGTTCTCGAGTGTCCGTCGCCATGCGAGCGCCCTCCTTTCGATGAGCCGCACCGCGGTGTCGGCGAGGAACCCGAAGACGCCGTAGATGACCAGGCCGACCACGATGACGTCGGTCTGCCCGTACTCGCCGGCGAGCGTCATCATGTGGCCGATCCCCGCGGTCGCGTTGTACTGCTCGACCACGACCAGGCCGAGCAGCGACGAGGTCACCGCGAACCGCAGGCCGAGCAGGAACCCGGGCAGCGCGCCCGGCAGCACCACGTGCCGGACGAACTCGCCGCGGCTGATCCCGATCGTCTCGGCCAGCTCGGCGTACCGGCCGTCGATGCCGCGCAGGCCGTTGTGCGTGTTGATGTAGATCGGGATCACGCTGATCAGCGCGATGGTGAGGACCTTCATCTCCTGGCCGATGCCGAACCAGGCGATCAGCAGCGGGATGAGCGCCAGCGTGGGCACCGACCGCTTGATCTGGATCGGCCCGTCGATCAGCGACTCCCCGGCCCGGGAGAGGCCGGAGACCACGGCGAGCACGGTGCCGGCCAGGACGCCGAACGCCAGTCCGAGCGCGGCCCGGTGCAGCGAGGCCAGGATGTCGCCGAGCAGCTCGTGCTCGGTCCACTGGGTACGGAACGCCGTGACCACGTCCCACGGCGCGGTGAGGATCGCCGGGTTGATGAGGCCGGTGGCGGAGCCGGTGGCCCAGAGCGCG
The DNA here is from genome assembly GCF_044454685.1 of Actinoplanes sp. NPDC051513. Classification (NCBI taxonomy): domain Bacteria; kingdom Bacillati; phylum Actinomycetota; class Actinomycetes; order Micromonosporales; family Micromonosporaceae; genus Actinoplanes; species Actinoplanes sp. NPDC051513. The sequence goes on along the minus strand of NZ_JBITDW010000009.1, from coordinate 63,664 downwards.
ATCAGGACGATCGGGCCGATCCAGAAGGCGAACTTGATGCGGTGGCCCGGACCGAGGCGGCGGCGGACGACGCGGACGTCGGCGGTGTCACGCGCCGGCGCCTCGAGAACGGCGGTCATGACGCGTCACCCGTGACCACCTTGCCGCCGGCGGCGTCCGCCTCGACCTTCTCGAAGCGGCGGTCGACCAGGGTGCTCACGTCGAGCTTGTCGTGCTTCTGCTCGGTGGCCAGCAGGTCGGCGGTCGCCTGGAGCCGGTCCTGGGCGTTGTCCCAGGTCGCCGGGATGCCCTTGTCGCCGCTGTCGGCGAGGTAGGCCTTGGCGTCGGCCTCGCTGAGGCCCTGGACGTCCTGGAGGTACGCCTTCGAGTACTCGTCCGGGTGGTCGTTGGACCACAGCAACGCCTTGGCGCGCACGGCGACGTACGCCTTCAATGCGGCGGCCTTTCCGGAGTCCTGCACCGCCTTGGTCAGGCAGTAGAGCGTCGACGCGTCGTCGCGGATGCCGGTCGGGATCGTGGTGGCGCCCGGGTACTTCGACTTGTACGTCCGCACGGTCGACGTGCCGAGCGGGGCCACGTCGACAGCCTTGCTGCCCAGCGCCGTCCGGTACGAGTCGCCGGTGCTGGTCAGGTCGACGAGCGTGACGTCCTGCTGGGTCAGGCCCGCCTTCTGCAGCACCCGCAGGACCAGCGCTCCCTGCGCCTGACCGGCGCTGTAGGCGATCTTCTTGCCGCGCAGGTCGGCCAGTGACGCGACCGGCGAACCGGGCGCGACGCCCAGCTCGTACGTCGGGTGCTGGAGCGGGTCGATCGTGACGGACTGGAAGACGATCTTCGTGGGGGTGCCGGTCCAGGCCGCGAAGAGCGAGGGGATGTCGGCGACCGCGCTGCAGTCGAGCTTGTCGCCGCGGAAGGCCTGGATGCTCTGCGGGCCGCCGCTGATGTTGGCCCATTCGACGGTCACGCCGGCGTCGGCGAGCTCCTTGCCGAGGCCGGAGACCCCCAGGACGGCCTGGATCGACGGATCGCCGATGCGGATCTCGGTGCCGCTCGGAACCTTCTCGGGCAGCGCCGCGCCCAGCTCGAGGGTGGCGGCGGCGTCTTTGCTCCCGCAGGCGGACAGGACCAGTAGAGCCGACAAAACAGACAGAGAGGCTAGCGCCTTCTTCATGGCCATCCTTTCAGGGCGTCGCTTAATCCATATCATGGCTATAGGATTAGTAGGTTTCAACTTTGCGCCGGACTGAATTAACGGCCATCCATGTGACTCAGGTCACCGACAGGCGAGCGGCGCCGCGTACACGCGGTCGAGAGCGACCGCCCCGCCCGCCATCGCCAGCACATTGCCGGGGAAGCTGGAGCGGCGGACGACATCGGCGGCCGACGATCGGGCGGCCACCTCGGCGCGCAGCGTCGCGAGGCAGCCGGGCATCCGGTTGACGCCGGCCTCGCCCACCACCAGGACCTCGGGATCGAAGAGGTCGAGCAGCACCGCCGCCGCCCGGCCGACGAGGCGTGCGCGCTCCTCGAAGAGCGCCACGGCGGCCGGCGCGCGGTGGAGCGCGAGGTCGAGAAGGGCGCGGAAGTCGGGGCGGTCGATCAGCCCGGCATCGAGGGCGCGGCGCACCAGCGTCTGCTCGGAGACGGCGGCCTGAAGGCAGCCGCTGCGGCCGCAGGCGCAGACCACCGTGCAGCCCTCGACCGGGAGGTGCGCGACGACGCCCGCCGCAGAGCGCGGGCCCTGGTGGACCACGCCGTCGGTGGAGAAGGCGACATCGACCACGTTGCCGACGAAGAGGTGCACGGCGCCGGCGCGGCGGACGGCCGCGCCGAAGAGCTGCTCGGCCCGCAGCAGCGCCCGCGAGTTGCAGTCGGCCCACACGGGCAGGCCGGTGGCCTCGGCCAGCACCGCGCCGGCCGGAACGTCGCGCCAGCCGAGCAGGTGGTGATCGACCACCGTGCCGGTCGTCGGGTCGACCCAGCCGCCGGTGGCGAGACCGACGCCGAGGATCTCGCGGGGACTGTCGCTGAGCTCGGCGACGCGGACGGCGATGGCCGCCAGGACACTGCCCGGGTCGGACGCGCCGTGCGGGTCCTGGCGCTGGGCCAGCACCCGGCCACGCAGGTCGAGCAGGGCCACTGTGGTGCGCGGAACGGCGACGTGCGCCCCGATCACCGCGACCCGATCCGGCTCGATGTCCAGCGGCACGTGCGGGCGGCCGTTGCCGGGCGGACCGGCCGCCTCCGGCGCCTCGCGGATCAGCCCCCGCTCGAGGAGGGAGGCGACGATGCCGGTCACCGAGGCCGCGGAGAGCTGGGACGCCCGGGCGACCGTGCTGCGGGCGATCGGGCCGTGCTCGAGGATGGCGCGCAGCACCGCCGCCGCCGAGTCGCGCGGCCGGCGGGACGCCTGCGCCGGCAGGTCGCCGCGCCGCGTCGTGCGCTCGAGTCCCACCGGCATGGAACGACGCTAACGCGACCTTGCGCGCGAATCCCCGTCGCGTTACCACTCGTTTCACAGACGGTAATGCTCAGATCTTTGCGGCGTACGAGCTCAAGCGAGCCGGCTGAGCAGCGGCAGGCTCTTGCTGACCACCCCGCTGACACCGAGGCGCTCGGCGCGGGCGAGGTCGGCCTCGGTGTCGACCGGCCAGGCCAGCACCAGGTCGGTGGCGCGGTGGAGCTCGGCCACCACGGGTTCGGTGAGCAACCGCAACCGGATCGACACGCCGTCAGCCGGTGAGCGGCGCAGGCGGGCGCGCAGCCGGGCCAGCTGGAGCCGGTTGGCGGCGGAGAGGATGCGCCGCACGTTCGGGTCGCCGGCGAACGCCTCGAGCATCGCCCACTGCTTGGTGCAGACCGCGACCGACGGTCCCGCACGCAGCGCCTGCGCGACCCGGGACGCCACCTCGATCGAGCGGCCCTTGAGATCCAGCATCAGGCGCGGGTCGTCGCCGGCAACGGCGAGGATCTCGTCGAGGCTCGGCGCCACCGTGCCGCGGCGGGCCCGCCCATGCCGTACCTCCAAAGCGTCCCGCCGCAGATAGACGTCGGCCTCGACCAGGTCGACGCCGGTAGCCAGGGCGGCCCTCAGGCCGGCAACGGAGTTTCCGGCCCGATGGGCCACCGCGAGCATGCGATCAAGTCTGCCCGGTGGCGGTGAGTGGCGTCGCGATGTGCAGAAGATCGCGAGTGCCCTCTTTGGGAGATCGCCACCATCGACCACTATGGCCGCATGACCGATTCGACGTACGACGTCATCGTGGTCGGGGCCCGCTGCGCCGGGTCGCCGCTCGCGATGCTGCTCGCCCGCCGCGGGTACCGCACGCTGCTGGTGGACCGGGCCACCTTTCCGAGCGACACCGTCTCGACCCACGTCATCCACCCGCCGGGCGCGGCCGCGCTGCAGCGCTGGGGCCTGCTCGACCAGGTCACGGCGACCGGCTGCCCGCCGGTCGGGCGCTACTCCTTCGACTTCGGACCGGTCACGCTCGCCGGGGCGCCGGGCACTGCCGATTCCCCGTACGCGTACGCGCCGCGCCGCACGCTTCTCGACAAGATCCTGCTGGACGCCGCGGGGGCGGCCGGCGCGGAGATTCGCGAGGGGTTCGTGGTCGAGGAGGTGCTCGTCGACGACGGCAAGGTGACCGGGATCCGCGGCGCTGACGGCGTGACCGAGCGGGCGCGCGTGGTGGTCGGCGCGGACGGACGCAACTCGGTGGTCGCCAAGGCGCTGAACCCCGCCTCGTACGAGGAGGTGCCGCCGCTCACCGTCGGCTACTACTCGTACTGGAGCAACCTGCCGGCCGACACGTTCGAGGCGTACAGCCGGCCCGGGCGCGGGTGGGCGGTCTGCCCGACGAACGACGACCTGACGCTGGTCATCGGCGGCTGGCCGCACGCGGAGCTCGCATCGCACCGGGACAACATCGAGGAGACGCTGATGGAGACGTTCGCGCTCTCCCCCGCCTTCCTCGAGCGCATCCGCGACGCGAAGCGGGAAGAGCGGATCGTCGGCGCGTCGGTGCCCAACTACTTCCGGGTTCCGTACGGCGAGGGCTGGGCGCTGGTCGGCGACGCCGGCTACAGCCGCGACTTCATCACCGCGCAGGGCATCACCGACGCGTTCCTGGACGCCGAGGAGCTCGCGCTGTCGCTGGACGAGGCGCTGAGCGGCCGGGCGCGGTGGGCCGACGCGCTGGGCGCCTACCGGTCCCACCGGGACACCCGCGCGATGCCGGTCTACCAGATGACGCTGGGCATCGCGTCGCTGCAGCCGCCGGACGAGCAGATGATCCAGCTGGTCTCGGGGATCGCCGGCAAGCAGCCCGCCATGGACGCGTTCGCCCGCCTCAACTCCGGGGTGACGTCGCCGGTCGAGTTCTTCGCGCCCGAGAACGTGGGCAAGCTGCTCTCCTCCTAGAGCAGCGTCCGGATCTCGGCGGCGAAGCCCTGCGGGTCGGTCAGGTGCAGCATGGAACCTGACCGGCCCACGCTTCGCAGCACCGCGTCCTCGATCCCTTGCTGGTCCTCGTCGAAGGTCAGCACGCACCGCGTGGCGTACGCGTCGGCGAACGCCATGGCGAGAGCCGCCGACGCGCCGTGCCCCACCACGATCGGCGCGCGCAGCAGTCCGAGACCGCCCACCAGGCGGTCGAGGTCACGGGCAAGGCCCTCGACCGGGCAGCCGTCGCGGGCCGGGCTCAGGCCGTGCCCCGGCAGGTCGGGCGCGATCACCGTGCAGCTCGCCACCGCGATCAGGTCGGCGGCGAGCGGCCACCACACCGTGCGGTCGTGCAGCAGGCCGTGCAGCAGCAGGACGGGGCGGCCGAACTCCCCCCAGCGGTCGTAGACGAGCATGCTCTTCGGGCTGCCGGCGGCGTGGGTCGAGCGAAGGGGACGCATATCTCATCAACTTCCGTGACGGGAGGTTGGCGACGGCTATACCCCTGCGACGGCCCCGTGAAGCGCTCAAACCTCCTGTTTGAGTGAGCGGAGCAGTACCGTCGCGACGTCGACGACTTCGACGTTGTCGTGTTCGGCTTTGGCGGTGACGCCGTCGCCGATCATGGTGTGGCAGAACGGGCAGCCGACCGCGATGGTCTTGGCGCCGGTGGACAGGGCTTCCTCGGTGCGTTCGATGTTGATCCGCTTACCGATTTTCTCTTCCATCCACATCCGGGCGCCGCCGGCCCCGCAGCAGAACGACCGTTCCCGGCTCCGGGGCATCTCGACCAGGCCGGCGGCCTCGCCGAGGACCTCGCGGGGGGCGTCGAAGACCCGGTTGTGCCGGCCCAGATAACACGGGTCGTGGTAGGTGACCTCACCGCCGATCGGCTCGACCGGCGTCAACCTGCCGGTGGCGACGAGGTGCGCGAGGAGTTGGGTGTGGTGCACCACCTCGACCTTCAGGCCGAGTTGCTCGTACTCGTTGCCGAGCGTGTTGAAACAATGCGGGCAGGTCGCCACGATCTTCTTCACCCCCGCCCCGTCTTCGTCCGGGCGCCCTTACCGGCGAACCGCTCCGGCGCCGGCTGACCCAGCCGGATCACCGACGTGATCGTCAGAACCGCCCGCACCGCCAACACCACAGCCGTGACCGTGACGGCGCCCGCCAAGACGGTGGCGACAATCTGCGCAGTGCCCATGTGGTGCCCTTCAGACGAGGTGGTCGGCGAAGTCGCGGAGCTGGGCCAGGTTGGCGCACTCGACCACGCGTTCGCAGTGGGGGGCGTAGAGCCGGATCGCCGAGTCGCCGGTGTCCCAGTTGACCTGACGCTCCGGGTTGAGCCAGAAGACGTGGGCGACGCGCCGGGCGAAAAAGCGCAACCGGTCCTCCTGCGCGGCGCGGTGGTTGTTCCGCCCGTCGCCCAGGATCAGCACGTCGCCGTGCTGGTCTGCCCTCGGACATACCCGATCGGCGCCAAGCGGATCTGCATGGACACCGGCTACTTCGAGGCCTACAACCGGGACAACGTCACGCTCGTCGACATCCGCGCCGACCCGATCGCCGAGATCACCCCGACCGGGCTGCGCACCGCCGCCGCCTCGTACGATCTCGACATCCTGGTCTTCGCGACCGGCTTCGACGCGGTGACTGCACAACGGCCTGATCACCGACGCGGTGGCGCTCGACCCCGACGGCACCGCCACCCAGGCCGTCTTCGCGGGCACCGTCGTCGTGAAGTCCGGGTCACCCGTGGACGGCCGCTCGCGGTGGGGTCGGCGCGTCCCGCGCCGCAGTCGGCTCCGGCTTCTACCCCCACCAGTTCCAGGTCGGGCAGACCGGCAAGACGGTGGCACCGCAGCTCTACATCGCGCTGGGCATCTCGGGGGCGATCCAGCACCGGGCCGGCATGCAGACGTCGAAGACCATCGTCGCGGTCAACAAGGATCCCGAGGCGCCCATCTTCGAGCTGGCCGACTACGGCGTCGTCGGTGACCTGTTCCAGGTCGTGCCCCAGGCGGCGGAGGAGATCCGCAGGCGCGAGTGAGCGATGGCAGTAGGCTGGGCGGCGTGGATCACGAGGAACGCATCGCCCTGTTCATCGACTACGAAAACCTGGCGATCAGCGCGCGGGAACACATCGGCGCCCCGTTCGACCTGCGCCCGGTCGCCGACGCGCTGGCCGAGCGGGGCCGCGTGGTGGTGCGGCGGGCGTACGCGGACTGGTCCTTCTTCGATGAAGACCGCCGCATGCTGACCCGTTCGCATGTCGAGCTCATCGAGATGCCGCAGCGGCTGGGCGCGTCCCGCAAGAATGCCGCCGACATCAAGATGGCGATCGACGCGCTGGAAACGGCTTTCGAGCGCGCCTACATCTCGACGTTCGTCCTGTGCACCGGCGACAGCGACTTCACTCCCCTGGTCCAGAAACTGCGCGAGCTGAACAAGCGCGTGATCGGCGTCGGGGTCGAGAAGTCGACGTCCGCGCTGCTCCCGCCCGCGTGCGACGAGTTCCTGTACTACGACCGCCTCGAGGGCGTCCTGCCCGCCGCCCCCGAACCCGAGATCGAAGCTCCACCCGTACGCGATGTGAATGCCCTTTCCGCTCTGGTGGCGCAATCGGTGGCCGGTCTGCAGAGCAGCTCGGGCGGCCCGGTCACGGCCTCGACCCTCAAACGCACCCTGCTGCGGAAAGACCCCACCTTCAACGAGGCCGAGTACGGTTTCCGCGCCTTCGGCGAATTGCTGCGCCACCTGGCGGGCATCAATGTCGTCGAGCTGATTCCCGGCTCGGCCAAGGGCGACCCCGAGGTGGCCCTGCCGGAAAGCGGCGACCGAGAGCAGGCCTTCGCGCTGCTGCGCACGGTGGTACGCGACCTGGGCGGCTCGGTCGCCCTTTCCGGCCTGAAGAACAAGGTACGCAAGGTCGTGCCCGACTTCAGCGAGAAGAAGCTCGGCTACCGCAGCTTTCTGCAGTTCTGCAAGGCGGCCGCGACGAACGGCGCCGTCTCCCTGAACTGGAACGACGACATCGACGACTACCTCCTGATATCGGCCGCCTGATAGGCCGTGGTCCAGAAGTCGTGGATGACCCGGGCCGAGTCGGGGGTGGTCATCCCGACCTGGCTGAGCAGGAAGCCGGTGATCTGGTTCTCCGGGTCGCCGTAGGCCGAGGCGCCGCTTCCGCCGTCCCAGCCGAACTGGCCGATGGGCGCGTAGTCGGCGCGGTAGGTACGCACCGCCGTCCCGAAGCCCCAGCCGCCGTGCTGCACCTGCCGCAGGTCGCGCGACATGCGGTCGCGCAGGCCGATCTCGGCGATCCCGGCCGCGAAGCCGGGGTGGTCGGGCCGCACCCGGTGGACCCGATGGGTCAGCAGGGTGCCGCCGGGGCAGGCGGTGGCGGCGTGCACCCCGGCGTACCAGCTCTGCACCGCCAACCGGGACCGGGCCGGGTCCACCTCGATCTCCACGGGCGCCACCGGCCCGGCGTGCTCGGCCCGGTAGGCGCCGGGGCCGGACTCGGCCACGACGGTCATCGCCCCTGCCGTGCCGCCGAGGCCCGGGCCAGCACCAGGAGGTTGTCGTCGCCGACCCGGCCCTCGGCGACGGCGAGCAGGAGCGCGGCGACGGGTGCGGCGAGCGTTTCCTGTACTTCCCACCGGGCGGGCAGCACCTCGAGCTCGGCGAGCAGGGAAGGCGTCATGCCGACGAGCTTCGAACCGGCGGCTCCTCCGGCACAACGCATGCCACGCTTGCCCGGGACGCGATCTATCCGGCCTGACCTGCTCTTTTATTCCGTCGGGCGGTCGTTTCGGGAGTGTCCCGGGACGGGACGGGACACCCGGGCCAGGCCATCGCCGGCCGCGGACGCCAGGTAGTCGATGCCGTGCGCGGTCGCGATCTCGAGCGCCGCCCGGAAGTGTCGCGCCGCGGCGTCGCGGTCACCCATGGCAAGACAGGCTTCCGCGTACGGGAGCTGCACCAGAGCCTGGCCGAGGCCGGTGCGGACCCGCACGCGGATGGCGTCCTCGCCGGGTGGCAGCAGCGCGGTCGCCCGCCGCAGGAGCTCGGCGGCGGCCGCGGGATCGGCGACGTACAGGCGGATCTCCGCCAGCTGGAGAAGGGCGATGGCCTCGCTGAGGGGGTCGCCCTCGCTCTCCCACAGCGCACGGGCCGCCCCGAGCTGCGGCGTCGCCTCCGCCAGCAGGCCGATACGCATCAGCGTGGCGCCCAGCAGGTACCGGTGCGAGGCAGCATGCGGCGGTCGCCGAGCCGGATCGCGGCCGGCAGGCTGAGTCCGCGGCGCAGCCGCGCGTGCCGCCGCGTCGCGCGTGGGAGATAGAGGCCAGCTGGGCGAGCCCGACCGCCGGCGCGTCGATGCGCAGCTCCACGGCGAGCGAGAACGTCGCGGTGAGGTTGACCCACTCGGTGCTCATCCAGTCGAGGGCGGTGTCATAGGCGGAGAGGTCAGGAAGCGCGGGCGGCGGCTGCGACACGATGGCCGGCAGCGGGATGACGACCTCGACCAGCCGCTTCACGGCCAGCCCTCCCGCCAGGTCCTCGTGCACGCGCCGATCCTGGACACGGCCGGCCCGGCGACGCCCGACCCGTGTCACGGGTTCAGGACGCGGACCGGGGCGCCGGCCCGCCAGGCGGCGATGTTCTCGACGATCTGCTCGTACCAGGTTCGGTAGGTGGCGTCGGTGACGTAGCCCAGATGCGGCGTCAGTACTGTGTTCGGGGCGCCGCGCAACGGGTTGCCCAGCGGGAGCGGCTCGGTGCCGTACACGTCGAGGCCGGCGCCGGCGATGGCGCCGGTGGTCAGCGCGGCGACGAGCGCGGCCTCGTCGACGATCGGACCCCGGGACGTGTTGATCAGCACGGCGGAAGGCTTCATGGCCGCCAGTTCGGGAGCACCGATCAGGCCGCGCGTGCGGTCGCTCAGTTTCAGGTGAATGGTGAGGACGTCGGCGGAGGCGAGCAGCTCCCCCTTGGTCACCAGCGTGGCCCCGGCCGACGCGGCCTGGGACGCGGAGAGGTTCTGGCTCCAGGCGATCACGCGCATGTCGAAGGCCTGGCCGATGCGCGCCACCTGGGTGCCCAGCCGGCCCAGGCCGAGGACGCCGAGGGTGCTGCCGGCCAGGTCGAAGCCGACCGTGGTCTGCCAGCGGCCCTCGCGCAGGGCGCGGTCCTCGGTGACCACATGGCGGCGGCACGCCAGGATCAGGGCCCAGGTCAGCTCGGCGGTGCTGACCCCCGAGCCGGTGGTGCCGCAGACCGTGACGCCGGCCGAGGCGGCGGCGGCCAGGTCGATGGCGGCGTTGGCCATGCCGGTGGTGACCAGCAGGCGCAGGTCGGGGAAGAGCGTGAAGTCGCCGAAGGGGGTGCGCTCGCGCATCGCCACCACGACCGATGCGCCGCGCAGCGCCTCCGCCAGCTCAGCGGGGTCGTCGATGTGCTCGTGCAGCACGGACACCGAGGCGTCCGGCAACGAATCGAACGCGCCGTATCGGCGTGCGGCCCGCTGGTAGTCATCCAGCACGACGATCTTCATGCGGCTCAGGTTAGGCCAAGGAACTCCGCAGCGTTCGTGGCCAGCAGCTTGGCCCGCTGCGGCTCACTCAGGAACGAGGCGTTGCGTACCACCGCGCCCGCCGGGCGTTCCCCCAGCGGGTACGGGTAGTCGCTGCCCACCACGACCCGGTCCTCGCCCATGGTGTCGACCAGCAACCGCAGCGCCGGCTCGCTGAACACGACCGAGTCGACGTAGAACCGGTCGGCGTAAGCGCTCGGCGGCATCGTGGACTTCCCGCGCACGATGTCGCCGCGCCGCTCCCACGCGTTGTCGGCCCGGCCCAGCCAGTACGGGAAGCTGCCGCCCCCGTGGGCGAAGCAGAGCCGCAGCGACGGCGGCACCCGGTCGAGCACCCCGCCGAGCACCAGCGCGAGCGCCGAGAGATGCGTCTCGGCCGGCATCCCGGTCAGCCAGCGCGCCATCCATCGGTCGAGCCTCGGCCCCTCCGGCATATCCCACGGGTGCACGAAAACGGGCGCGCCCATCGCGGCGCAATGCTGAAGAAATTCGGCAATCCCGGCGTCGTCCAGGTCGCGATCGCCGACGTGATTGCCGATCTCCACGCCCACGTGCCCGGCGGCCAGACAGCGATCCAGCTCCGCGCAGGCGGCCGCTGGATCCTGCAACGGGACCTGGCAAAACGGGACAAAACGCGGATCAGAATCAACCAGCGACAGGGTCAGGTCGTTGAAGATCCGCGACAGCTTGACGGCCTGCGACGGCGTACGGTCATAGCCGAAAAAGACCGGCGTAGGCGAGACGACCTGCCGGGAAACCCCGTCGGTGGCCATGTCCGCGAAGCGGACGGCCGGATCCCAGCACGACGAGTCGATCCGGCGGAACTCGCTATCGCGGATCATGATGACCGCCTCGCGCTCGGTCTCGACCTTGAGCCAGGGCCAGCCGTCCCCGCCGCACGCGACGGCGAGGTCCGGCCAGCCCTTCGGCACGACGTGCGTGTGCACGTCGATGACGTCCGCCATCAGCCCTTGCCCGGGTGCAGCGCGCCGCAGTTGGCGCAGGTGCGCGCCTTCTCGTCCTCGTAGAAGGCGGTGAACACCGGCGGCAGGTCGGCGACGATGTCGCGCACCTGCAACTCGACCTCGTGCACAAGCGCATCGCAGTTCATGCAGTACCACTGGAACTTCTCGAGCGTGCCCTCCTCGCGGACCCGCTCGACGACCAGGCCGATCGAGCCGGCCTCGGGCCGCTGCGGCGAGTGCGGCGTGTTGCCGGGCAGCACCCACATCTCGCCCTCGCGGATGTGCACGTCCTTCGGGCCCTCGCTCGTCATCGTCTTGACGTGCATGTTGCCCTTGACCTGGTAGAAGAACTCCTCGTACGGGTCGACGTGGAAGTCGGTACGGGAGTTCGGGCCGCCGACCACCATGACGATGAAGTCGTCGCCGGTCGGGAACATCTGCTTGTTGCCGACCGGGGGCTTGAGCAGGTGCTTGTTGTCGTCGATCCAGCCGGGGAAGTTGATCGGGTCGGTCGTCATGGCTGTGCCTCCTTGCGCAGGATCGCTACGGCTTGCATCTCGATGAGCAGGTGGGGATGGGGCAGCTGATGCACCGCGACGGTTGTCCGGGTTGGTCCGCTTTCGTCGAAGAAATCGCCGTAGACCGCGTTGTAGCCACCGAAGTCATTCATGTTGGTGAGATAGGTAGTCACCTGGACCAGGTCGGTCAACCCGCAGCCCACCGACTGCAAAATGTCCGAAATATTCTCGATGACGGCCTTGGTCTGCTCGCGAATATCCAGCGAGGTGGTCCCCAGAGCGTCGACCGAAGCGCCGGCGATGGTGTTGTCGGGCCGACGGCTGCTGGTCCCGCTCACGAAGACGAACCCGCCCGCCACCTTCACATGCGGAAACCTTCCGCGCGGCGTGGCCTTGCCGGCCACGACCCGCGCGGTCACGACGAAGCCTTCAGCCGCGCGGCCCCGAGCTTTTCCACACTGACGCGTACGGCGGAGCCGGGCTGGACGGACACCGCCGCCGTGGCCGCCCCCGCCAGCACGATCGACTCATCCGGAAGGATCCGGCCGGGATACAGCCGCGCCGCCTCGGCGAATGCCCGCCGCGGATCCCCGAGAATCGCCGCCGTGGACCCGATTTCCACCACCCGGCCGTCGATCTCGAGCAGCACCCCGAGGTTGTCGACGCCGTCCGGCACCGGCTGCCAGTTCCCGACCACGAACCCGGCCGCCGAGGTGTTGTCGGCGATCACCTCGGGCAGCGTGAACTTGAAGTCGAGCCACCGCGAGTCGATCACCTCCAGGGCCGGCGCGATCGCCGCGATCTCGCCGCCGCGCACGAGGAACGCCACCTCGGGCTCGACCTTCGGGTGGATCCGCGGCGCCAGGTCGAGCACCCCGCCGTCCGCGATCCGCATGGCGTCGGTGAGCCATCCCCAGATGACCTCGTCGACGCCCATCTGCTGCATCTTGGCCCGGCTGGTCAGCCCGAGCTTGATCCCCACGATCTTCTCGCCGCGGGCCTCCCGCCGAGACACCAGATCACGCTGGATCGCGTACGCGGCCGGCACGTCGAACGCCCCCGGCCCGAACGACGGCAGCTCTTTGACCCCGGTCAGCGCGTCGTCGAGGGCGCCGGCGTAGTCAGTCATCGGTCTTCTCCTGCACGAGGTCGAGAGCAACGTCCACGATCATGTCCTCCTGGCCGCCCACCATCCGGCGACGCCCCAGCTCCACCAGGATCGTGCGCGCGTCCACCCCGTACGTCCGCGCCGCCGACTCCGCGTGCCGCAGGAACGACGAGTACACCCCCGCATACCCCAGCGACAGCGTCTCCCGATCCACCCGCACCGGCCGGTCCTGCAACGGCCGCACGATGTCGTCGGCAGCGTCCATCAGCGCGAACACGTCGCAGCCGTGCTTCCACCCGTTCAGCTCGGCCACCGCCACGAACACCTCCAGCGGCGCGTTGCCGGCCCCGGCGCCCATCCCGGCCAGCGACGCGTCCACCCGGTACACCCCGTGCTCCACGGCCACGATGCTGTTGGCCACGCCCAGCGACAAGTTGTGGTGAGCGTGGATGCCGATCTCGGTGTCCGGGTCGAGGACCTGCCGGTAGGCGTCGGCCCGCTCGGCCACGTCGTTCATCGTGAGCCGCCCGCCGGAGTCGGTGATGTAGACGCAGTGCGCCCCGTACGACTCCATCAGCTTCGCCTGCTTCGCGAGCTCGGCGGGCGGGCTCATGTGCGACATCATCAGGAACCCGGAGACGTCCATCCCGTTCCCGCGCGCCCAGCCGATGTGCTGGGCCGAGATGTCCGCCTCGGTGCAGTGCGTCGCCACCCGCACGCTGGTCACCCCGAGGTCGCGGGCGGCCCGCAGGTCGGCGATCGTCCCGATGCCCGGCAGCAGCAGCGTGGTCAGCTTCGCGTTCTTCAGGACATCGGCGGCCGCACTGATCCACTCGGCGTCGGTGGCCGCTCCCCGGCCGTAGTTGATGCTCGACCCGGCGAGCCCGTCGCCGTGCGCCACCTCGATCGCGGCAACCCCGGCGGCGTCCAGCGCCGCGGCGATCTCGCGCACCTGCTCGACCGTGTACCGGTGGCCGATGGCGTGCATCCCGTCCCGCAGGGTCACGTCCTGCACGTAGATCTCGGTCACCGCGCCACCATCCGTTCCGCGGTCCGCACGGCGGCCGACGTCATGATGTCGAGGTTCCCCGCGAACTCCGGCAGGTAGTGCCCCGCGCCGGAGACCTCCAGAAACACCGTGACCAGCAGCCCGTCGTCGAGAGTCCGGAACTGCACCTCCTGCTTGAGGCGGTAGCCCGGCACGTACTGCTGTACCTCGGCGACCATGGCATCTATGGAGGCAGCGATCGCCGCGCGTGGGGCATCCAACGGACAGAGGCAGTAGACCGTGTCGCGCATGAGCAGCGGCGGCTCGGCCGGGTTCAGCACAATGATCGCCTTGCCCCGGCCGGCGCCGCCGATCACTTCGAGCGCCCGGGCGGTGGTCTCGGTGAACTCGTCGATGTTCGCGCGTGTGCCCGGCCCCGCCGACTTCGAGGCGATGGAGGCGACGATCTCGGCGTACGCGACGGGTGTCACCGCCGCGACCGCCGCGACGATCGGCACGGTCGCCTGACCACCGCAGGTCACCATGTTGACGTTCCGCTCGCCCGGATGCGCCGCCAGGTTGACCAGCGGCACCACGTACGGCCCGACGGCCGCGGGCGTCAGATCGACAACCTTCACCGGGTACGCCCGGAGCACCTCGTCGTTGTGCCGATGCGCCCCCGCCGACGTGGCGTCGAAGACGATCCCGACGTCCGCGAACTCGGGCAGCGCGACCAGGCCCTCGACGCCCTTGGCGGTGGTGGCGATGCCGAGCCGCTTCGCGCGGGCCAGCCCGTCCGAATCGGGGTCGATGCCCGCCATCGCCACCATCCGCAGCTCCGAGGAGGTGCGCAACACCTTGAACATCAGGTCGGTGCCGATGTTGCCCGACCCGATCACGGCCACGCCGACCGTCATCGTTGCTCCCCCTTCGAGAAGTTGGCCCGCACCGAGCCCAGCCCGGATATCCGCGCCTCGTAGGACGCTCCCGGCTGGGCGGGCACCATCGGGCCGAGCGCGCCGGAGAGCACCACATCGCCGGCGCGCAGCGGGCTTCCGGCGGCGTTGAGCGTGGTGGCCAGCCAGGCCACCGCGTGCAGCGGGTTGCCGAGGCAGGCCGCGCCCGCGCCCACCGAGACCGGCTCGCCCGCGTGCTCGAGCACCGCGCCGCACAGCCGCAGGTCCACGTCGGCGATCCGGCGCGGCGTCGTGCCGAGCACGTAGAGGCCGCTGGAGGCGTTGTCGGCGACCGTGTCCACGATGGTGATGTCCCACCCGGCGATCCGCGAATCGACCACCTCGATCGCCGGCAGCAGGAAGTCGGTCGCTCGCGCCACGTCGGCGACGGTCACCCGCCCCTCGGGCAGGTCGCCGCCGAGCACGAACGCCACCTCGGCCTCGACCCGCGGCTGCAGCAGCGAGCCGTGGTCGATCTCGGCGCCGTCCGGCACCGCCATGTCGGCCAGCAGCACGCCGAAGTCGGGCTGGTCCACGCCGAGCTGCCGCTGCACCGAGGGCGCGGTCAGCCCGATCTTGGCGCCGGCCCGCCGGCGTCCGGCCTTCTCCCACGTCTCGACCTGGGCTCGTTGCGCCGCATAGGCGGCGTCGACGTCGCCGGCCGGGATCCATCTCTCCCGCACGGGGGCGATGGGCTTCCTTGACGCGTACGCCTCCAGAAGCTCCTCAACGACGGTCGTCATTGCATGTCCACGCAGACATTCGTGTACTCCGAGTAGAAGTCGAGCGAGTGGCGGCCGCCCTCGCGGCCCACCCCCGAGGCTCGCATGCCACCGAACGGCGTGCGAAGGTCTCGCAGGAACCAGGTGTTGATCCAGACCAGCCCGACGTCGAGGCGGCTCCCGGCGCGCAGGGCCCGGCCCACGTCCCGGGTCCAGACGGTGCCGGCGAGGCCGTACGCGCTGTCGTTGGCCAGGGCGAACGCCTCCTCCTCGTCGTCGAAGGGCGCGATGTGGCAGATCGGGCCGAAGATCTCCTCGCGGACGGTCCGGGCGTCCTGGCCGAGCCCGGTGATCACCGTGGGCTCGATGTAGGAACCGCCGTCGCGCGCGTCGCCGAGGTGCGGCACTCCGCCGCCGGCCAGCACGGTGGCTCCCTCCTGCCGGGCGAGGTCGTAGTAACCGAGCACCTTGTCGCGGTGCGCCTTGGAGATCAGCGGCATCGTGCCGGTGCCCTCGTCGGTCGGCCAGCCGTAGGTCAGCTCCCTGGCGGCTTTGCTTATTCTGTCGACGAATTCGTCGAAGACGGGCCGCTGCACGTACAGCCGCTCGGTGCACAGGCAGACCTGGCCGCCGTTGGTGAAGCTGGACCGCACGCTGCCGGCCACGGCGGCGTCGAGGTCGCTGTCGGCGAAGACCAGGCCGGCGTTCTTGCCGCCGAGCTCGAACGACACCGCCTTCACCCCGTCCGCGGCGTTGCGCATGATCGCGGCGCCGGTGGCCGACTCGCCGGTGAACGTGATGGCGTCCACGTCGGGGTGGGTGGTCAGCCACTCGCCGGCCGCGTCCGGGCCGTGCCCGTGCACGAGGTTGAAGACCCCCTCGGGCACGCCCGCGGCGGCCATCGCCTCGGCCAGCACGGTCGCCGAGGCCGGCGTCTCCTCGCTGGGCTTGACCACGACCGCGTTGCCGCACGCCAGCGCCGGGGCGACCTTCCAGGTGAGCAGCAGCAGCGGCAGGTTCCACGGCACGATGATCGCGACGACGCCCATCGGCTTGCGGATCGCGTAGTTCAGCGCCCGCCCGCCGCTCGCGGTGGCCGTGGTGAACGACTCGGTGCCGGTGGCGGCCACGATGTCGGCGAAGGCCCGGAAGTTCGCGGCGCCGCGCGGGATGTCGAGGGTGCGCGCCTGCGCGATGGTCTTGCCGGTGTCGGCCACCTCGGCCCCGACCAGGTCGTCGAACCGCTTGTCGAGCTCGTCGGCGATCCGGCGCAGCATCGCCGCGCGCTCCTGCTCGGTGGTGCGGCCCCACGGCCCGCGCACGGCCTTGCGCGCCGCGGCAACCGCCTCGTCCACGACGCCGCGGTCCGACTCGGTGACCGAGAAGACCTGCTCGCCGGTGACCGGCGACATCTTGGCGAAGGTGTCGGACGGCTCGCGGAACGTGCCGGCGACGAAGTTGCGCAGAACCTTCATCGGCGCACCGCCTTTCCGATCAGGGCCGCGGCCAGGACGCCGGCCGCGACCGCCGCGCCGGCGAGGACCTGATGCTGCCGGCGGACCCGGCGGCGGACCGTCGAGTACGGCGTGGTGGAGAACGAGACCATCTCGTACCGGGAGACGTAGAGGCCGGGCAGCAGCCGCTCGAGCGTGTGCTCGACGCGCTTGCCCAACTTGAACAGCGGATCGGCGACCTTGTCGCGCATCTCCACGAAGTTCGCCAGGGCCATCTCGGCGATCGCCTCGCTGTTCTCCCGGCGGCCCTCCTCGTAGAGCGGCAGCGCGGCCGGCCAGTCGTCGCCGGTCGCCTCGAGGCAGCGGTCGAGCTCGACCACGTCCTCGAACGCGGCGTTGGCGCCCTGGCCGTAGAACGGGACGATGGCGTGCGCGGCGTCGCCGATCAGCGCGACCCGGCCCAGCATCTGCCACGGCGCGCAGGTGACCGTGCCGAGCAGGCCGACCGGGTTGTGCCGGTAGTCGCCGGGCAGGTCGGGGATCAGCTCCAGCAGGTCGGGGTAGTTCTTGCGGAAGTGCCGCTCGACCGCGGCCGGGCTGCCGAGCGAGGCGAAGCTGCCGGCGCCGCCGTTCGGCCAGAACAGCGTGCCGGTGAAGGAGCCGTCCGGGTTGGGCAGCGCGATCATCATCGAGGTGCCGCGCGGCCAGATGTGCAGGGCGCCGGGATCGAGCGCGAACCCGCCGTCCCGGGCCGGGATGGTCAGCTCCTTGTAGCCGTAGTCGAGGAAACTCACGGTCTCGTCGAACGCGTCCCCCGCGTACGCGAGAAGAAGCCCTCGCATCGCGGAGCCGGAACCGTCGGCGCCCAGAACGATGTCCGCCTTGGCCTGACTCCCGTCGGCGAAACCGAGGGTCCCGGTCTCCGGATCGAGCTCGGTGAGCGGATGGTCGAAGTGGATGGTCACGCCCGGCGTCGCCGACGCCGCGTCGAGAAGCGCGTCGTTGAGCGCGCCCCGGCCGATCGAGTTGATCGCCCGGTCCCCGGAGATGCTGTACGGCTGGAAGTTCGGCGCCCCGCCGAGGGGGTGCACCATCCGCCCGTGCATCGGCAGCGCGTCCGCGAGCACCTCGTCGGCCAGTCCGATCCGGCGCAGCGCGTCGATGCCGCGCTCGGAGAGGGCCAGGTTGATCGAGCGGCCGCGTTCGGCGCCGGTGACCCGCGGGTCGCTGCGCCGCTCGTAGACGTCGACGCGGTAGCCGCGCCGGCCCAGGTAGCAGGCGAGCAGGCCGCCGGTCAGCCCAGCGCCGATCACCGCGACGTGTTCCCTCATCGAGTTTCCTCCACACACGCGGCCAGCGCCTCCGCGGCCCGCCGACAGTCCAGATAGGTGGAATAGAGCGGCACCGGCGCGAACCGCACGACGTCCGGCTGGCGGGCGTCGGCGATCACACCGTGCTCGAAGCGCAGCCGCTTGGTGAGCGCGCCCGCGTTGCCCTCGTGCAGCCGCACCGAGAGCTGGCAGCCGTGCCGCTCCGGCTCGCGCGGCGTGATCACCGAGAGCGGGCGGGTCGCGACCACCTCGTCGAGCAGGCCGCGCAGGTACGTGGTGAGCCGCAGGCTGCGCGCGCGCAACGCGGGAATCCCGACCTCGTCGAAGATCTGCAGCGAGGTGCGCACGGGGCCCATCGCGAAGATCGGCGGGTTCGAGACCTGCCAGGCGTCGGCGCTGCGCGGCGGGCGGGAGGTGGGTGTCATCTCGAAGCGGGTGGCCGGCTCGGTGCTCCACCAGCCCTCGAACCGGGGCAGTCCGGGGTCGGCGTGGTGCCGCTCGTGCACGAAGACGCCGGCCAGCGCGCCGGGCCCCGAGTTCAGGTACTTGTACGAGCACCAGGCCGCGAAGTCGGCGCCCCACTCGTGCAGCTTCAGCGGAACGTTGCCGGCGGCGTGCGCGAGATCCCAGCCGACTACCGCGCCGGCTTCTCGGCCGGCCTTGGTGATCGCGGCCATGTCCAACAGCTCGCCGGTGAGGTAATTGACGCCGCCGAGCAGGAGCAGTGCCACCTCGTCGGTCAAGGAACCGAGGACATCTTCGGTGCGCAGCGTGTCCTCGCCCTCGCGGGGCTTCAGGCGCACGATCGTCTCGTCCGGGTCGAGGCCGTGGAAGCGGGCCTGACTGCGAACGGCGTAGCTGTCGGACGGGAAGGCCGCATCCTCGATGACGATCTTCGTTCGTACCCCGGCCGGGCGGTAGAACGACACCATCAGCAGGTGCAGGTCGACGGTGAGGGAGTCCATCACGACGACCTCGGACGGCAGCGCGCCGACCAGCCGGGCCGCCGGGGCGGTCAACAGCTCGTGGTACGGCAGCCAGGGCCGCGCCGCGTCCAGATGGCCCTCGACGCCGAGCCGGGCCCACTCGGCCAGGTCCTCCATCAGCTCGACCCGCGTGGCCTTGGGCTGCAGGCCGAGCGAGTTCCCGGCGAAGTACGCGACCTCGGGGTGGTCGCCGCCCTCGGCCGGCGGGATGTGGAAAAGGTGGCGGTGACCCGGGTCGTCTCTCTCGAGATCCATCACATGTCCGTCCTTGCGGTCCACAGCTCGGGGAAGACCGTGCGGCCCATGCTGCGCTGCAGCCAGGCCAGCCCGTTCGATCCGCCGGTGCCGGCCTTCGCGCCCATGGTCCGCTGGACCGCCTTGAGGTGCAGGTACCGCCAGTCGCCGAACCGGTCGGCCACCTCGGTGAGCGCCTCGCCGAGCATCCGCAGGTGGTTGTCGGGCCCGTCGTTGCGGTAGATGTGCACCCACGCCTCGGCCACGGTCGGGTCGGGCTCGTGCTCCTGGCTCACGTCCCGGCTGAGCAGTGCCGGGTCGATGTCGTGGCCGCTTCGGCCGACCAGCGCGATCACCTCGTCCCACAGGCTCGGCTCGTGCAGCGCCGCGGTGAGCTCCTCGAACGCCGGCGAGCCGCGGAACGGGCGGATCAGGGCCGGGTTGCGCAGCCCGATCAGGAACTCCACCTGACGGTACATCGCCGACTGGAAGCCCGAGCCCTCGCCGAGCAGGTCCCGGAACCGGTTGAAGTCGCCCGGGGTCATCCAGCGCAGCGTCTGCCAGGCCGCGTTGAGGCCTTCCAGGTGCAGGGCGGCGCGTCGCAGCGGCGCCAGCGCGGGCCACGGCTGGCCGGCGCGGACGTGGTCACGCGCCTGGGTCAGCTCGTGCCGGATGAGATTGAAGTACAGCTCCATGATCTGGCTGACGACCAGGAACGACATCTCGCCCGGGTCGCCGCTGAGCGTGCGCTGAAGCGTGTGCAGCGTGCTGGCGTGCACGTAGGAGTCGTAGGGCACGCGCTGACCGAACTCCAGCGTCGGACGCCCGCCGTTGCGGGCCGACCGTTCGTCGCGCTGCTCGGCGGTCGCCGGCCGCACGGTATCCACGGAATCCACTGGCCCTCCTCGGCTTTGCGGTACCGCTTCATACTTTCGCTGCGAGGGCCTCGGGAGGAATGCCGAATTAACGGTCATGACCTGGAGAAACAAGCGATCGGTGGCTAGATTCGCGAGATCGGTTTTCGATCGGAAGGTGACCGGATGGACGCGATGGACTGGGCCCTGCTGCGCGAACTGCAGGACGACGCGCGGCTGTCCTACAGCGAACTGTCCCGGCGGGTGCACCTGTCGCCGCCCGCCGTCGCCGAGCGGGTGCGCCGGCTCGAGGAGACCGGCGTGATCACCGGCTACCACGCCCACGTCGACTTGGCCAAGACCGGGCGCGCGGTGCTCGCGCTGATCCGGATGTCCTGTTATGGGCCGGGCTGCGTGCTGCGTGACGACAAGGTGCCGACGTGGCCCGAGGTGCTGGAGATCAGCCGGGTCACCGGGGACACCTGCTGCGTGCTCAAGGTCGCGGCGGCCTCGATCGACGCGTTCGAGGAGGTGATCGACCGGCTCGGCGCACACGGCACGCCGTCCAGCACGATGGTCCTGTCGACGCCGCTGAGCTGGCAGCCGATCACCCCGATCGGTTCATGACCGAGTGGTGAAAATTAGGTAGCATCAAACATCATTCTTCGGAGACGCACAGGAGGTCCCCGTGCCCGCCACTGAGCCGCTCGAGGACACGCCTTCGACGCAGGTCGGCCCGCGCATCCGCGAGTTCCGCAAGCAGCGCGGCCTCACCCTGCGCAGCCTGGCGTCCCGCTCGGGGCTGTCGATCGGCTTCCTGTCCCAGGTCGAGCGGGGCATCTCCTCGATCGGCCTGACCGCGCTGGGCAGCGTGGCGACCGCGCTCGGCCAGTCGGTGTCCGACTTCTTCGACGAGACGCCGGCCGCGCCGCACGAGCCGGTCGTGGTGCCGCTGCCCAGCCATTTCACGCTGACCCGCGCCGAGAACGCGGCGACACAGTACGTGTCCGGCCAGCAGACCTACCGCATGCTCTCCGAGCGGGGCGCGGGCCTGGTGCTCGAGCCGATGCTGGTGCACATCGCGCCGGGCGGGCAGCGCGAGAACGCGTACGGCCACGCCGGCGAGGAATTCGCGTACGTGATCACCGGCGAGCTGCTCTACGAGGTCGACGGCGTGGAGCACCGGCTGCGGCCGGGCGACAGCGTGCACCTGCGCTCGGCGGTCCCGCACCGCATGTACAACGACACCGACGCCGTGACCACGGTGGTGTCGGTCGTGACCCCACGCCTGTTCTGACCATTGTTCACGAGCGTGAAATCGTGCGGTCGACCTCCCCCATCGTCGCCTCCCAGATCGGCGAGCCCGGGGTGATCACGTCGAAGTGGTCGCCGGCCTGCTCCAGCAGCGGGATCCCCGAGGCCGCGGCGAAACGGCGGTTGATGTCGACCAGGTCGAGCCCGTCGCCGCTGCCCTGTACCAGCAGCGCGGGCGAAGCCAGCGGGAGACGGCGCATCGGGTCGCTCGCGGCGTAGACCTCCGGCATCTCGTCCGGCGTTCCGCCCAGCGCGGTCGTGATCGCCCCTTCGCCGAGGAACCGCCGCTGCCCTTCGCCCAGATCGAGCACCCCGGCCAGCGACACCGCGAGGGCGATGCCGGGATCGTCGGCGGCCAGGCGCAGCGCGAGCTGCCCGCCGGCCGAGTGGCCGAACAGGACGATCCGGGCGCCCGGATGCCGCTCGCGGGCCGCCGCGACCCCGGCCGCCACGTCCGCCGTGGTGGCGGCCCAGCCGTGCCGATCGGGCCGCCGGTACTCGAGGTTCCAGCCGATCCAGCCCCGGGCGGCCAGGTCGATGGCGAGCGCGTCCATCAGGTCGGCCGCCCAGATCGACCGCCAGAACCCGCCATGGATGAGCACCCCGACTGTGGACGGCCGCCCGGAATTGTCGGACCCCGCTGCTTCACTGGACCCCACCCAGTGCCGGGGTGGGGTTGAGAAGGGGGTTAAGAAGGGGGTTGAGAAGGGGCCACCGGCGACCCGCTCCTCGGCCCACTGCTCGGCGTGGTCGCCGTAGGCGATCCGCTCGGCCGGGTGCCGCAGCCGGTGCACCGCGTGCCGGATGGCCCAGACCAGGCCCCAGACACCCCGTCCGTGCAGGTGGTTCGGCCCGCTCACCGCGGCGGCAACGGTCAGGTCGTACCAGACCACCGACCCGGGTGCGGCCGGCATCAGCGCCCGATCGGCCGGCAGGGCCACGGCCGGCCCGTCGTTTCCCGCCAGCGCCGCGGCCGTCTCCGCCGAGCCGGCCGTGACCACCGTCCGGAGGCCGACCTCCAGCTCCTTCGCGGTGGTCTCGGCGAGCGAGACGAGCAGGTCCCGGTCGGCGACCAGGCCGGGCGCGAGCACGAGCAGAACGTCCACGGAGAAGCTCCTATCGCGACAGCAGGGGCAGGACAGAAGAGCCGAGCAGGTCGACTCCCCGGTCGTCGGTGAGGCCGTGCGGCGTGCCGAACTCGACCCGCCGCACACCGGCGTCGATCAGCGCCTGGGCCTGCGCGGCCACCTGCGCGGGGGTGCCGGAGAAGGCGAACCGGTCCAGCACATCGTCGGGGATGAGCCGCCCGGCCGACTCGTGCCGGCCGGCGCCGACCAGCCGGGACACGGCGGCGACCAGGCCGTCCGGCAGCGTCACCGTCGGATCGAGGTCGGCGACGACGGCCAGGTACATGGCAACCTCGGTCCTGGCCTTCGCGCGCGCCGCCTCGCCGTCGGTGTCGACCACCGTCACCGCGCCCAGCACGATCCCCACGTCGTCGTTGCCCACCCGCGAACGGATCACCGGGACCATGTCGGGGTTGGCGCTGCCGCCCACCTTGATCTCGTCGGCGATCCGGCCGGCGAGGGCCGCTCCGCGCGGTCCCCACGCGCCGATCAGCAGCGGCGGGTCGGTGCGGTGCCGGTCGTAGCGCAGCACGGTGCCGGGATGGAGCGTGAACATCCGCCCGGCGTACCCGGAACGGTCGCCGCGGAGCAGGCGGCGGACCACCTCGGCCGCCTCCGTCAGGGCGGTGATCGGCCGCGGTTGCGGCAGGCCGACCGCGCCCAGCCAGGTGCCACGGGCGAGGCCGAGATACGCGCGCCCGTGCGAGGCGAGATCAAGCGCCGCGACCTGGCCCGCGATCTCATAGGGCGCCATCGAGTACGGGTTGAGGCAGGCCGGCCCGAGCCGCACCCGGCTGGTCGCGCCCGCCATCTCCAGCAGCGGAAAGATCGGCGGCTGGTACATCAGGTCGCCGAACACGGTCAGCACGTCGAAACCCGCGTCCTCCGCGGCGCGCGCGAGCCGAGCGTACGTGCCTGCGGGTTTGTCGCTTTGCAGACCGAGCCCGATCTCCGTACGCATCAGGTGAGGTCCGACGAGTTCATCCGCCGCTTGCCGGTGCGGGACACCCGCATGACCAGGCGCTCGCCCGGGTCGGGGCAGATGAAGTCGGAGTCCTGGGCGAGCCAGTCCCCCGCCGCGAGCTCACGCTGCTTGGCCGCGAGGAACGGCAGCACCGAGGCGAGCGCGTACACACAGAAGTGCTTGCCCTCGGGGATGGTCAGATGCGCGCTCTCGGTCAGGTCGAAGTAGTCGCCGACCGCCATGCCGCAGACCGACCGTCCCTCGATCCGGTCGACGCAGACCCGCAGATCGTAGATCTCCATGTCGCCGTCCTGATCGCTCATGATGTCCCCTCCTCCAGAAGAACGATGACCTTGCCGGTGGTGCGGCGGGCGGCCAGGTCGGCGAGCGCGGCGGGCGCTTCGTCCAACGAGACCACCCGGCTGACCGGGGGCCGCACCTCGCCCGAGGCGCACATGCGGAACAGTTCGTCGTAGGCGTGCCGCACCGCGGCCGGCCGAGCCCACGGGTAGCGCGATCCCCACGAGACGCCGATCAGGTCGGCGTTGCGGGCGATCAGCCGGGCCGGGTCGACCGGCGGCGGCGGCCCGGCGGCCATGCCGACGCTGACCAGCCGCCCCTCGAAGGCCAGGCAGTCCAGCGAGCGGCCGAGCAGGTCCCCGCCGACCGGGTCGACCACCACGTCGACGTGGTCGGCGGCCTTCTCGAAGTCGTCGTAGCCGACCGCGACGGCGGCACCCTGAGCCCGGCAGGCGGAGAGCTTGGCCGGGCTCCCCGCGGTGGCTATCACCCGGGCGCCGCGGGCCACCGCGAGCTGGGTGACCGCGATGCCGACCCCACCGGCGCCCGCGTGCACGAGCACGGTCTCGCCCGCGGCCACACGCGCCCGCTCCAGCGCGAACCACGCCGTCTGATAGGTGACCGGCAGCGCCGCCGCGGTCACCGGGTCCACCGTGGACGGGCGCTCGATCACCAGATCGGCGTCGATCGTGACCGACGAGCCGAGCGCGCCGTGCGGCAGCGCCGGGCAGGCCAGCACCTCCTTGCCCATCAGGCGCGAAGCGCCCGGCCCGGTCTCGACCACCCGGCCGGCCGTCTCCACGCCCGGCGTCATCGGGAAGTCCGGCCGCACCGGGTACTCGCCGCGGCACAGCGACACGTCGAGGAAGTTGAGCCCGGTCGCCCGCACGGCGATCCGCACCTGCCCCGGCCCGGGCGGTGGATCATCGGGGACCGAGGCCACCCGCAGCACGGAGGGCGGCTCCCCGAGGGAGGTCGCGATCAGCCGCCGGATCACGGCCGCACCAGTTCCGAGTGGTGGTGCACGATCCGCCAGCGCCCGTCGATGCAGCGCAGCACGTCGGTCACCCGGCTGCGCTGCTCGGGCCCGGCATCGGTCTCGCGGGCGACCAGCAGATACCGGGCCACACCGAACTCGCCCCACACGTCGATCCGCTTCTCGGTGGCGGCCAGCACGGCCAGTCGCGGCCGCTGCCCGGCCGAGTCGCGGGTCTCGCGATACTCGTCCAGCTCCCGCCGGTTCCGCAGCGGCCCGGGCAGGTGGGTCTCCCAGGTGGTGACGTCCTCGTGCAGGTGCTCGTCGAAGCGGTCCCGGTCGCCGGCGAGGAACGCCTTGTACATGTCGTCGATGCCGGCGGCGATGGCGGCCGCCCCGACCTCAGCGAAGCTCACTTGTCATCCCCGTCCCGCACGATGGCGCCGCCCTTCATCACCCAGCGCACGCCGCGGAACGCCGAGGCGTCCTCCAGCGGGTCGCCGGGCATCGCGATCAGGTCGGCGTACTTGCCCTCCTCGACCGTGCCGAGGTCCCGCTCGGCGCCGAGCCAGCGGATCGGGCCGCGGGTCGCCGCGTGCAGCGCCCGTGCCGGGCCCAGGCTCTCGGCGAGGTTCTCCAGCTCGCGTACGGTCGCGTTGGTCCCCTCGAACGACCAGAACGGCGGCATGTCGCTACCGAGCAGGATCTCCACCCCGGCCTCGACCGCCATCGCGAAGCTCTCCAGGTGCCGCGGCCCGGCGTCGAGCGACCGGCACTGCATCCACTCCGGCACGCCGAGCTCGTCGAAGAACTCCTTGCAGCGGGTCACCAGCAGGGTCGGCACCAGCGCCGTCCCGTTCGCCGCCATCGCCCGGGCGACGGACGGGGTGAGCTGGTAGCCGTGCTCGACGCAGTCCAGGCCCAGCGCCACCGCCGCCCCGATCACCTCGGCCGGTCCGGCGTGCGCGGTGACCTTGCGGCCCCACGCGTGCGCGGTCTCGATCACCGCGGCCATCTCGTCGGCGAACAGCTGCGGGGTCGAGATGCCCTCGTGCTCGCCGGCGATCCCGCCCGAGATCATCACCTTGATCAGGTCGGCGCCGGCCTTGATCTGGCTGCGCACGCCCTGCCGGAACCCGATCGGGCCGTCGCATTCGAGGGTGTCGCCGCTCTCGTGACCGTGGCCGCCGGTGCAGACCAGCGCCCGCCCGGCGGTGAACATGCGCGGCCCCGGCACCCGGCCCGCGGTGATCGCCCGGCGCAGCGCGAAGTCGGCGTGGTCCTTCTCGGCCACGTTGCGCACGGTGGTGACGCCGCAGTCGAGCGTGCGCCGGGCGCCGTCGGCCATGTAGAGCGCGAGGTCGTGCGGGCCGAGCTCCTTGACCCGGTCGCCGCCCTTGCCGGGCAGCGACAGCGAGAAGTGGGTGTGCATGTTGGCCAGGCCGGGGGTGACGAAGGCGCCGCCCAGGTCACGCTCCGCGATCGGTCCCGCTCGGCGGGCCTGTTGCGCCACTTTCGCGTACGGGCCGACGGCCGCGATCCGCTCGCCGGTGACCCAGATTCCGGCGTCCTTCTGGGGCGGCACCCCGTCGAGCACCCGGGCGTCCACTACGGTGCAGTTGCCGAGCAGCTGGTTCATGCGATCACCCCGTACACATCCCGGGCCGCCTCGGTGGAGACGTACCCCTCCTGAACGTCGTGGCGGACCGCGGCCGGGTCCCGGCCGGCCGGGTCGCCGTGCCCGCCGCCGCCGGCGGTCAGCAGCGTCACCCGGTCGCCGGCGCGGACCGGCGTGCGCTTGGTGCTGACCCGCCGCTCGCGGTCGGTGCCGGGGAAGACGACCACCCGGTTGGGCTCGGGCTGCCGGCCGCCGTCCAGCGCCCACGGCGCGCTCTTCGTCTTCTTGATGACCGACAGGAATTCGCCGTCGGTCACGAACCGGATGTCGCGGCGCAGCCCGCAGCCGCCGCGGAACCGGCCGGCGCCGCCCGAGTCGGTGCGGATCTGCACCCGTTCGAAGAACATCCCGGTCTTGGCCTCGAGCACCTCGACCGGGGTGTTGCGGGCCTGGGTCTGGCACAGGTGGTTGGCCGGGCCGATGCCGTCGTGGTCGCTCGTGCCGCCCCAGCCGACCGGGTCGTTGTTGCTGACCGCGAACATCCGCCCGGTGTCGGGGTGGGTGCCGACCATCATGAAGCCGGGCACGTCGCCGCCGCTGGAGGCGGGCAGCCGCTCGGGCATGCCCTGGGCGAGAGCCTTGTAGATCAGCTCGAGCGCGACCGTGCCGGTCCACTGGGTGAACGTCGCAGCCGGGTAGACGGCGTGGAACAGCGTGCCGGGCTCGGCGAGCACCCGCAGCGGCGCGAAATGGCCGGCGTTGGTCTGTTCGCCGGGCGTGGTGATGGCCTTGAACGCGACCCGGCAGGTGGCGATCGTCGCACCCAAGGGCAGATTCACCGGCCCGGGTACGGCGGGAGACGAGCCCGCGAAGTCGACCGTGAACGTGCCGTCGGCGATGGTGACCGTGGCCCGCATGAGGATCGGCTCGTCGCTGACCCCGTCGTCGTCCAGCCAGTCCTCGGCGTTCCACGTGCCCTGTGGCAGCCGCGCGACGGCCTCGGCCGCTGAGGAAGCGGCGGCCGCGACGAAGTAGTCGATCGCCTCGTCCACGATCGGCGCGCCATAGCCGGAGAAGATCTCGGCCACGCGGCGCTCGCCGGTGCGCAAGGCGGCGATCTGGGCGTGCAGGTCGCCGAGCACGAGGTCGGGCATGCGCGAGTTGAAGCGGATCAACTCATGCACGTCGTGGACCGGCTCGCCCGCCGAGTAGACCTTTGTGCCGGGAAATATCAGGCCTTCTTGGTGCATGTCGGTGGAATCCAAGACGTAACCGGGGTCCTTGGCCCCAAGGTCCATCCAATGGGCCCGGATGCAGAGGTAGGCAACCAGCTCCTCGGCGACGTACACCGGGGCGAACATCGTCGCGTCATAAGAGTGCGCCGCATTCCAGTAGGGGTAGTTGAGCAGCACGACATCGCCCGGGGCGAGAGCACCCACGTAGTCGACGCCCTTGCGGATCGAGTAGTCGTTGGCGCCGAGGAACCGGGACAGCCCGGTCGACTCGGCGACCAGCCGCAGCGACCGGTCGTAGATCGAGATCCCGAAGTCGTGCACCTCGTAGATGACCGGGTTGAACGCGGTGCGCACCAGCGCGGCCCGCATCTCCTCGGCCGCCGACACGAGGTGGTTGCGGATGACCTCGACCGTGGCCCCGTCAGTCATCGAGCTCTACCCCGTAGACATCGCGGGCCGCCGCGGCCGAGACGTATCCCTCGGCCACGTCCCGGTGGACCGCGGCCGGGTCGCGGTCGGCCGGCGCGCCATGGCCCCCGCCGCCCGCGGTGAGGATCGTGATCCGGTCGCCCGGAACCACGTTCGTGCGCTTGGTGCTGACCGTGTGCTCCCGGTCGGTGCCGGGGAAGACGACAATCCGGTTGGCGTCCGGGCGCTGCCCGCCGTTCAACGCCCACGGCCGGGTCTTGGTCTTCTTGATGACGGTGAGGAACTCGCCCGGAGTCACGAACTTGATGTCGCGCCGCAGCCCGCAGCCGCCGCGATGGGCTCCGGCCCCGCCCGAGTCGGCGCGGATCTCGACCCGTTCCATGAACATGCCGGTGCGGGCCTCCATCACCTCGACCGGCGTGCCCCGGCCGGTCGCGCCGGAGACGTGGGTGGCCGCGTCCGTGCCGTCGTGCTCGGCGGTGCCGCCCCAGCCGACCAGGTCGTTGTTGCTGACCGCGAACATCTGCCCGGTGTCGGGGTGGATGCCGACCATCATGAAGCCCGGCACGTCCCCGCCGCTGGAGGCCGGCAGCCGATCGGGCATGCCCTGGGCGAGCGCCTTGAGGAT
Source organism: Actinoplanes sp. NPDC051513 (assembly GCF_044454685.1). Lineage (NCBI taxonomy): Bacteria > Bacillati > Actinomycetota > Actinomycetes > Micromonosporales > Micromonosporaceae > Actinoplanes > Actinoplanes sp. NPDC051513. The sequence goes on along the minus strand of NZ_JBITDW010000009.1, from coordinate 34,917 downwards.
CAGCTCGAAGGCCACGATCCCGGTCCACAGCGTGAAGGTGGGCTGCGGGTAGATCGCGTGGAACAGCGTGCCTGGCTCGGCCCGCACCTCCAGCGGCGCGACCGTGCCGAAGTTGGACGGCTCGTCCGGCGAGGTCAGCGACTTGAGGATGACCTTGCAGATCGCCTCGGTGGCGCCGAACGGCATGTTGATCGGCCCGCGGGTGGCCGGCGAGGAACCGGCGAAGTCGACGATGAACCGCTCGTCGGCGATCGTGACGGTGACCTTCATGAGCACCGGGTCGTCGGAGATGCCGTCGTCGTCGACGTAGTCCTCGGCGGTCCAGGTGCCCTGCGGCAGAGCCGCAAGAGCCTGACGCGTACGGACTTCGCCGTCGGCGATGATGTGCTCGATCGCGGCGAGGACCGTCGGGCGGCCGAACTTCGCGTAGATCTCCAGCAGCCGCCGCTCGCCGGTGCGAAGCGCGGCGATCTGGGCGTGCAGGTCGCCGAGCACCGCGTCGGGCATCCGCGAGTTGAACTTGATGAGCTCGTGGATGTCGCGGACCGGCTGGCCGCGGGAGACCACCTTGGTGCCCGGGAAGAGCAGGCCCTCCTGGTGCACGTCGGTGGAGTCGAGCACATAGCCGGGATCCTTGGCGCCCAGGTCCATCCAGTGCGCCCGGATGCACAGGAACCCGATCAGGTCGTCGCCCTCGAAGACCGGCGCGAACAGGGTCGCGTCGTAGGCGTGCGCCGCGTTCCAGTACGGGTAGTTGAGCAGCACCACGTCGCCGGGGTGCAAATTGGAGATCCCCACGTACTCGACGCCCTTGCGCAGGGAGTAGTCGTTGGCGCCGAGGAACGAGGTGAGCCCGGTGGCCTCGGCGACCGGTCGCATCTGCGCGTCGTAGAGGGAGAGGCCGAAGTCGTGCACCTCGTATATGACCGGGTTGAACGAGGTGCGGATCAGGGTGGCCCGCATCTCCTCGGCGGCCGACAGCAGGTAGCTGCGCACCACTTCGACCTGTGCTCCGTCCAATGTGGTCATGCCGCCTCCTCCAGGGACACGAGCAGGTAGCCGTGGTCGTCGACGGTGACCCGCTGGCCGCTGGGCACGACGGTCGTCGAGGTTCCCTCGTCGACCAGGGCCGGGCCGGGGAAGGTGTCGCCGGCCTTCAACGTGTCGCGGTCGTACACGGCGAACGGGACGATCGCTCGCGTCCCGAAGTCGAAGGCGTCCCGGTGCGTACGAGGCGCCGCCGCCCCGGCGCCGCGATCCACCACCGGCAGGGCGGGCCGCGTCGTCCGGCCGATGCCCCGCACCCGCAGGTTGAGGATCTGCAGCGGGTTGCCCATCGTGTGGCCGTAGCGTGCATGGTGCAGCTCGTCGAAGGCACCACGAACCACCGCCGCGTCCAACGTGGACCCGACCGTGACCATCAGGCTGTGCTCCTGGCCCAGGTAGCGCAGCTCGAACTGCCGCTCGAGCACGCCCCCGCCGGCCGGCACGCCCTGCGCGGTCAGCGACGCTACCGCCTCGGCCTCGGTCTCCTTGAACAGCGGCTCCAGACCGGCCAGGTCGGCGTCGTCGAGCGTGGTCATCACCGTACGGCTGAAGTCGTTGACGATGTCGGCCGAAAGCATGCCCCAGGCCGAGAAGCCGGACGGCGCGAACGGGACGAGGACCTCGCCGATACCCATCTCGCGGGCCAGCAGCGGCGCGAGCAGCGGACCGGCCCCACCGAACGCGAGCAGCGAGAACACCCGCGGGTCGTGGCCGCGCTCGACGGTGATCTGCCGGACCGCGCCGACCGTCCTGGCGAGCAGCACGTCGAAGATGCCGGCCGCGGCGTCCGAGACACCGAGGCCCAGCGGTTCGGCGAGCTGCGAACGGATCGCGTCACGGGCGGCCTCGTCGGCCAGGCCCATCGTGCCGCCGAGAAAGCGTTGCGGGTCGACGAATCCGAGCACCACCGCGGCGTCGGTCACCGTGGGCCGCGTGCCGCCGCGGCCGTAACAGACCGGACCGGGCGCGGCGCCCGCGCTCTGCGGCCCGACCTTGAGCAACCCCCGGTCCAGCCAGGCGATCGAACCGCCGCCGGCGCCGATGGTGCGGATGTCGTACGTCGGAATCAGCAGCGGGAAATGCTCGAGCTGCGCCTCGTACGCGGCGACCGCGCTGCCCTTCTCGATGACGCAGGCGTCCAGCGAGGTGCCACCGATGTCGAACGTCAGCAGGTTGTCCCGGCCCAGTTCCTCGGCGAGGTAGGCGGCGCCCACGATGCCGCCGGCCGGCCCGGAGAGCACGGTGTGCGTCGGCGACGTCTTCGCCACCGCCCCGGTCATCGAGCCGCCGCCGGATCGCATGATGAGGAACCGCCCGGCGAACCCGCCCGCGGCCAGCCCGGCCTCGAGCTCGTCCACGTACCGCTCGAAGATCGGCCGGATGTACGCCTCGAGCACGGTGGTGCTGGTCCGCTCGTACTCGCGGTACTCCCGCACGATGTCGGTGGAGAGCGACAGGCTCACGTCCGGGTACGCCTCGCGGATGATGCGGGCCGCCTCGCGCTCGTGGGAGGGGTCGAGGAACGAGTGCAGGAAGCAGATCGCGATCGAGGTGACGCCTTGGACCTCGACAAGTTCGCGTGCCGCCGCCCGTACCGACGAAGGATCCAGGTCTTCGACGACATTGCCCTTGTAGTCGAGCCGGCCGGTCACGCCCGCGGTGAAACGGCGCTGCACCAGGCTTTCCGGGCGCTGGTAGCGGAAGTCGTACATGTGGTCGGCGGGCACGTTGCCGCGGCCGATCAGAAAGATGTCGCGGAAGCCCTCGTTGGTGATGATGCCGGTGTTGCCGCCGCGCCGCTCCAGCACCGCGTTGAGGCCGAGCGTGGTGCCGTGGATGAAGAGCTCCACTTCGGACAGATCCGTGCCGAGCGCGCCGATCGCGTTGAGCACGCCCTCGGCGGGGTGGGCCGGCGTGGTCGAGGCCTTCCGGAAGCGCACCTCGCCGGTCCGGGTGTCGAGTTCCATGGCGTCGACGAAGGTGCCGCCGATGTCGACGGCCAGCCGCACGGGACGGTCAGTCATGGGTGGCGCTCTTTCCGATCAGGGCGGGAATCTCCGGGACCCGCCAGCAGGCGGCCCGGCTCTCGCCGTACGGCTGAAGGGTCTGCTCCTGAGAGCGGCAGGCGTCGGTCACGAACGGGCAGCGGGCGGCCAGCGCACAACCCGCGGCCGCGTCGGCCTCGTCGAGGTCCTTGACCAGCGCGACGTCCGCGGTCCGGGTCTCGCCGAGCCGGGGCGCGCTGCCCAGCAACGCCCGCGTGTAGGGATGCTTGGGGTTCTCGAAGACCTCCTCGACCGGCCCTTCCTCGACCACGCGGCCGAGATAGAGCACGACGACCCGGTCGGCGAAGCCGCGCACGGTGGCGAGATCGTGCGAGATGAAGACGGAGCCGTGCCCCGCGTCCGCGGCGACATCGGCGATGACGTCGAGGATCTGGGCCTGCACGGTGACGTCGAGCGCGCTGGTCGGCTCGTCGAAGACGATCAGGTCGGGCTCGCCGACCAGCGCCCGCGCGATGCCGACCCGCTGCGCCTGCCCGCCGGAGAGCTCGTGCGGCAGGCGGTCGAGAATCGAACGGTCGAGCTCCATCCGGCCGAGCGCCTTTTCGACCCGCTGCGCCCGTTCCGTCGCGGAGACCTTGGCGGCACGCAAGGGCTCCGCGATCGAGTCCTTGACCGTACGGCGGGGGCTGAGCGACCCGACCGGATCCTGGAACACCATCTGCGCCCGGCTCCGCTCGCCGCGACTCAGCTTGCGGACATCCTTGCCCGCGACCGCGACGGTCCCCTCGGACGGCTCGACCAGGCCCATGACGAGCTTCGCGAGGGTGCTCTTCCCGCAACCGCTCTCACCGACCACGCCCAGCGTCTCGCCCTTCTTCAGTTCGAGGCTGACCCCGCGCAGCGCGTGATGTCCACCGGAACCGAAGCGGCTGCGATAGACGACGTGTGCGTCCTCGATCTTCAGAACAACGGCACCGGGGTTGGTGGCGGTCACCTCGAGCGCGGCCGTCCCAGACTCGGCGAGCGGGCCGTCCTGCGGGTGGAAGCAAGCGAGCGACCAGCCGCCGGCCAACTCCTTCGTCGGCGGGCGGGTGGTGCGGCATTCGTCGGTGGCGTGGGCGCAGCGTGGGGCGAACGGGCAGTCGTGCGGCGCGTCCTTGAGCAGCGGCATGCCGCCGGCCGTCGCCACCACCTTGCCGCCGCTAACGTCCGGGACTGAGCGCAGCAACGCCCGTGTGTAGGGGTGAGCCGGCTCCTTCAGCACCTTTGACGCCAGGCCGGACTCGACGACGGTGCCGGCGTAGAGGACGACGACCCGGTCGCAGACCTCGGCGATCGACGCGAGGTCGTGTGAGATCAGCAGGACGCCCCGGCCGTCGGTGTCGGCGGCGTGCCGGAACTGGCGCAGGATCTCGCGGGTCAGCGTCACGTCGAGGCCGGTGGTCGGCTCGTCGGCGATGAGCAGGCCGGGCGCGCACCCGGTGGCCAGCGAGATCATCACGCGCTGGGCCATGCCGCCGGAGAGCTCGTGCGGGTAGGCGGTCAGCCGTTGGCCGGGGTTGCGGATGCCGACCGCCGCGAAGAGGTCCTTCGCCGCGGCGGACGCCTGGTCGGCGGCCATGTCCTGGTGCGTCACGAGGCGGTCGATCAACTGCCTTCCGACCGTACGCGTCGGGCTGAGCGCACCCCGCGGATTCTGGAAGCAGATCGCCGCGCCCCGCCCGCGATGCGCAGCGAGCGCGGCGGGGTCCATGCGCAGCACGTCGGCGCCGTCGAACCCGACCCGGCCGGTGGCCTGCGAGCCCGGCGGCAGCATGCCGACGATCGCCCGCGCGACCATGCTCTTGCCGCCGCCGCTCTCGCCCACCAGGCCGACCACCTCGCCGGGAGCGACCGAGAAGCTCACGTCGCTGAGCGCCGCGACCTGACGGCCGGGCCGCCGGATCACCACCGAGAGATCCGAGATGTCGAGCATGGTCACCGCCTCCTCGCGTCCGCGCGTTCCTGCAGGCCCTCGCCGAGCAGGCTGAAGCCGAGAACGCAGACGAGCAGGGCCAGGCCGGGCGGCACCGAGGTCCACCAGCGGCCGGCGACGACGTCCGACGTGCCCAGGCTGATCATCGAGCCCCACTCGGCGGTCGGCACCGTGATACCCAGGCCGAGGAAGGACAGGCCGGCCAGGGTGAGCATGGCCCAGCCGCAGTTGAGCGGGGCGATCACCCGGACCGGGGTGAGGCTGTTGGGCAGCAGGTGCCGCCAGAGGATGCCGGCGGTCGAGACGCCCGAGGTCTTGGCGGCGTCGACGTAGGGCATCTCGCGCAGCGTGCGAACTTCGGCACGGACCAATCTCGCGTACGCCGGCGCGTTGACCAGCGCGATCGTGATGACCAGGTTGCCGAACCCGTCGCCGAGCAGCGCCGCCACCGCGAGCGCCAGGATGAAGGTGGGGAATGCCTGGAAGATGTCGACGATCCGCATGAGCACGTCGTCGATCCAGCCGCCCAGATAGCCGGCGAGCAGTCCGAGGACCGTGCCGGCCACCACGGCGAGGGCGACCGCGCAGACCGCGATGCCCAGATCGATCCGGCCGGCGTGCAGCACCCGGCTCCACACGTCCATGCCGTTGCCGTCGGTGCCGAGCAGGTGGCTGCCGCCGGGCGGCGCGAGCGTGCCGGACGGGTCGATCTCGGTGGGTCCCCACTTCGACAGCAGCGGGGCGAAAATGGCGGCGAGCGCGGCCACCACCAGGATCGCGCCGCCCACCCAGACGAGCGTCCGGGCGAAGCGGCCGTCGCGGCCACCGACCGTGATGGGGGCGAGCTGGACCTCGGCCATCAGATCCTCACTCTCGGGTCGAGCATCGCGTGCACCACGTCGGCGATGAGGAAGACGAGCACGTAGCAGAGCGCGAAGACCAGCACCGATGCCTGCACGACCGGGTAGTCGCGGTAGAGCAGGCCGCGCAGCGCCCACTGGCCGAAGCCCTGCCAGGAGAAGACGTACTCGACCAGCACGGTCGAGCCGATCGCGGCGCCGAAGACCAGCGCGGCCAGCGACGGCAGCCGCACCAGGGCGGCGCGGCGCAGATAGCCCCGCAACAGGGTGCGTTGCGGCAATCCGTGCGCGGCCGCCGCGGCGTACGCCTCGGACCTGAGCACCTCGAGGGCCGACGCCCGGACGCTGCGCAGCAGCGGCGCCAGCACCCCGATGACCAGCGTGAGCACCGGCAGCACCAGATGCGCGGCCGCCGACGCGGCGGCCGGGCCGTTGCCCGTGATGATGGCGTCGACCAGGTCGGCGCCGGTGATCGGCGTGAGGTTGGTGTCCGGGTCGACCCGGCCGCTCGGCGCCGGGAACCAGCCCAGCGCCGCGTAGCCGACCAGGATCAGCACCAGGCCCAGCCAGAACTCCGGGATCGAGTTGCCGAACAGCGCGAACACCCGCACGGTGTGGTCGGCGATCCGGTCGGCCCGTCGCGCCGACCAGATGCCCAGCCAGATCGCCAGCAGCACGGCGATCGTCACCGCGATCACCACGAGCTCGAAGGTGGGCCCGATGCGCAGCGCCATCTCGTCGCGCACCGGGCTGCCACTCTGGATCGAGGTGCCGAAGTCGCCGGTGACCAGGCCGCCCAGATAGTCGAGGAACTGCTTCCACAGCGGCTGGTCGAGGCCGAACCGGGCGCGGGCCGCCTCGGCGTCGGCCTCGGTGGCGTTGGGCCCGAGGATGCTGCGGATCGGGTCGCCCGGCAGAACACGTACCAGCAGGAAGGTCAGCACGACCACCCCGAGCAGAACCGGGATCAGCTGGAGCAGCCGGCGACCGACGAAACGCAGGACACGCATCGAATCAGGCCGTGGCGCTCAGGTAGCGGAGGCGGGCCAGGCCGTCCATCGGTTGCACCCAGCCCGACACCTTCTCGCGTACGGGAAGGTTGAAGTTGGGCTGGCAGATGATCACCCAGGGCACGTCGGCGGCGAGGATCTCCTGAACGCGGGCCCAGAGCTGCTTGCGCGCGGCGTCCTCCACGGTCGTGTGCGACTTCGTGTAGATCTCCTCAAGCTCCGCGTTGACGTAATTTGAGTAGTTCAGGGCGGCGCCCTTCACGAAGCTGGTCGCCAGCATGTACTCCACGTCGTTCACCCAGAGCTGCCCGGTGGTGATCTGCAGCGGGATGCTCTTCTTGGTGCGTCGCTCGCCGAGCGTCGCGGGGTCGAGCGGGGTGAGCTTGAGGGTGATGCCGGCCTTCGCGGCCTCCGACTGCACCTGCACGGCGATCTTCTGCTGCTCGTCGTTGTTGGCCTCGAAGACGAGCTCGGACGAGATGCTCGGCTTGCCCGCGGCGGCCAGCGCGGCCTTCGCCTTGTCCAGGTCATACGCGTACGGGTAACCCGTCTCGGCGTAGCCGGGCATGTCCAGCGGGACGATGCTCTTGGTGGGCCGCGCGTCCCCGCCGTACACATTCTTGATGATCTGGTCGTAGGGCACCGCGTAGGCCAGGGCCTTGCGCACGTTCACGTCGTTGAACGGCGCCGTGGTCACGGACATCTGGATGGCCACCTGGTTGTTGCTGGCCGCCGAGAGCACCTTGATGCCGTCGGCCTTCTTCAGGTCCTGCAGGTCCTGGCCGGTGATGCCGAGCGCGATGTCGATGTCGCCGGCCTGCAGCTGCAGCCGCTGGTTGGCGGCGGCCGGCACCACCGAGATGCGGATCGTGGGGGTCTTGGCCGGGTCGGGCCCGGGGTAGCCGGTGTTCGCGCTGAGCTCGATCTCCTGGCCCTGCGTCGCCTTGGAGACGTTGAAGTAGCCGCCGGTCGGCGCGTTCTTGGCGAACCACTCCTTGGCCCACGGGTCGGCGTCGGTGGCGTGCTTCTTGGCCTCGACCGAGTCGAAGACGTACAGCGAGATCGCCTGGATCTGCTTGGTGAGCGCGCTCGGGAAGTCCTGGTGGAACTCGACCGTGTAGTCGTCCTTGACCACGACCTGCTCGGCCTTGGTGAGCCCGATTGTCCGGTAGATGCCGGCGACGTTGGCCTGGGCCGCGAACGCCCGGTCCTTCGACCACTTCACGTCGGCGGCCTTCATCTCGTTGCCGCTGGCGAACTTGACGCCCGTGCGCAGCTTGAGCGTCCAGACCTTCTGCGAGGCGTCCGGCTCGAACGACTCGGCGAACGTCGGGGAGATGTTCTGGGTGTCGAGGATCTGGCTGTCGCCGGCCTTGGTGACCCCGTAATCGATCATGTACGGGTACACGTTCTTGAACAGCATCAGCGCGGTCAGGTCGAAGCCGACGAAGTCCTGGTCCCAGCTCGAGAGGTAGCTGGAGACGGCGATCCGCAGGGTGCTGGCGGCCGGCCCGGCCGAGGCGCCGGTCTTGGACTCGGACTTGCTGCCGGCCGCGCAGGCGCCGGTCGTGCCCGTCGCCAGAAGAAGCGCCACGCTGCCACCGAGTTGCAGCAGTCCGCGGCGAGAAATGGTGTTTTCGGGGCGCAAAGAGCGAGCCATGGGGTGGTCCTCCTAGAGCCGAACGGCTGGGGCCCGCCGAGCGGACCTGCTGGAGTTCTACCGGATAACGTGAGAGTGAACAAGAGCCCCGGCGTTGTTCACTCAGCGATAACTCCATTTGGTGAACGCTCTCGGCCGAACAGCCGATTACCTGCGCAGAAAGAGTTCACACGCGTTCACGCGCCTGATACACGCGTCTGTTCACCGAGCCCTATTGCCACCCTCTCCGGGCGGCGCCTGGTGCGACGCGCCTACGGTATGACCGTGACGAACGAGAGGCCCGATTCCGGGATCGTCCGCTGGGCGCCCCCAGGCGCGGGTGAGACCGCCACGACCGTGTACGACGGCACGTTCCGCGAGCCGGCCGGTGGCATGACCGAGTTCCTGCTGGTCTACAAGTTCGGGCTGGCCGAGATCAACACGAAGGTCACCATCCTGGCCGAGGAACTGGCGCACAAGGGCCGCGGCAACCCCATCGAGCACGTCCTGCCCCGCCTCAAGACTCCCGCCAGCATCACCGCCAAGGCGCGGCGCATCGAGTGCCCGCTCACCTTCGACGATCTCCGGTCGAGAATCCGCGACATCGCCGGCATCCGCATCGTGTGCAGCTTCGTCTCGGACGTCTACACGGTCGCCGAGATGCTCACCCGCCAGCCCGACGTCCACCTGGTGGTGACCAAGGACTACATCGCCAACCCGAAGGAGAACGGCTATCGCAGCCTGCACCTGATCGTCGAGATCCCGGTCTTCCTCTCCGACCGCGTGGTCCCGGTGCCGGTCGAGGTGCAGCTGCGCACGGTCGCGATGGACTTCTGGGCCAGCCTCGAACACAAGATCTACTATAAGTACGATCCGGACATTCCACCCGAGCTACGCGAGGAGCTGTCGGCGGCCGCCGCCGACGCCGCCCGCCTCGACCAGCGCATGGAACGCCTGCACCGCGAGATCCACGGCCCGCGCCGGTAACCTCTCCCCGCATGTGGAGAAGAGCATGGCGTGCGGTCGGCGCGTGGCCCGGGTTCACGCCGGTCGCCCGGCGGCTGGTGACGATCGACCGGTGGCTGGGGCGGGTGACCCGCGGCCGGGTCGTGGCGCTGGGCATGGCCCCGTCCCTCATGCTCACCACGACCGGGCGACACAGCGGGCTGCCCCGCAGCAACCCCTTGCAGTTCGTCCGCGACGGCGACAGCCTGGTCGTGATCGCCTCGAACTGGGGCGGCGAGAGGGATCCGGCCTGGGCCTGGAACCTGCGGGCCAACCCCGCCGCCCAGGTGACGCTGGGCGGCCAGGAACTGCCGGTCACGGCCCGCGAGACCGTCGGCGAGGAACGCCAGCGCCTCTGGGACCTGATCGTCGACCAGTGGCCGGGTTACGAGGCCTACCGCACCCGCGCCTCCCACCGGACGCTGCGCATCTTCCGCCTCACGCCCTGACTCCGCCCGCCGGACCGAGATTTCGATGCGATGCCGCCTCGCCGGCCCGGTCACCCCTCGGCGTAGCTCAGCTCGAGCACGATGTTCCCGCGCCGGTCGAGGCGGGCCGCGGTCACCGGCGCCGCGGTGCGCACCGCCCCACCCGGATTTCGCGCGGTGAGCTCACCCATTCGGACGCAGCCGGCGACGTCCCCCGAGGACGGCGCCGGACGTGGCCGGATCTGTGGGAAATTAGTCCGCACGGACATGGTCGCGGGCGTAGGGCGGGCACGATGCTGGGTCGTGCGCATTGTCTCGACGTCCGGCGCCGGCGTGGTGACATCCTCACGCGTACGGCTGGGAGCGGACGCCACGCCGGAGAGCCTGCCCCGCCGCCTGGGCACCCTCGTGGTGCCGGGGCGCTCGGACTGGCGGGCCGCGGTACGCGACCAGCCGGTTCTCACCGCGGTGGCCGAGCTCGCGTCTCGGGCCCGCCGGGTGGCCTCGGTGTGCGCGGGCGCGTTCCTGCTCGCCGAGGCCGGCCTGCTCGACGGGCGCCGGGCCACCACCCATTGGCAGCTCGCCGGCGACCTGGCCCGCGCGTACCCGAAGGTGACCGTCGACAGCGACCCGGTCTTCGCCCGCGACGGCGCGGTCATCACGTCGGCGGGGGTCACCGCCGGCATCGACCTGGCGCTGGCCCTGGTCGAGGAGGACCACGGCGCCGGCCTGGCCCGCGAGGTGGCCCGGCACCTGGTGGTGTTCCTGGCCCGCCCGGCCGGCCAGTCCCAGTTCAGCGCCCGTCTCAGCGTCCGGGAGGCGGATCATCCGGTGCTGCGCGCCGCGATGGACGCCGTCACCACCGACCCGGCGGCCGACCACGCCACCGAGCGGCTCGCGTCGAGGGCCGGAGTCAGCCCGCGTCGCCTGACCCGGCTCTTCCGGGCGCACACCGGCCTGAGCCCGGGCGAGTACGTGGAGTCGATCCGGGTGGAAGCCACCCAGGTGCTGCTGGAGAGCGGCCTCGACTCGGTGGAAAGCGTCGCGGCGACGGCCGGGTTCGGCTCGGGCGAGACGATGCGGCGGGCCTTCCATCAGCGTCTCGGGGTCTCCCCCAGCACCTACCGCGCGCGGTTCCGCTCCACGCTCAGCGATACCTCAGACTGAGGGTGATACAACGCGGACCATGCGTATCGTGTTCGTCGCCGCCCCGCTCCAGGGACACCTGCTGCCACTGATCCCGCTGGCCGCTGCCTGCCGCGACGCCGGGCACGACGTGGTCCTGGCCTCCGGTGGCTTCCCGCCCGACGTGCTGGGCCTGCGCACCGCCGACATCGGCGCCGCGTTCAGCCTGCCGCGCAGCGCGGTCCGCGTGGCGCTGCGTCACCCGCGCGTGGCCCGCGACGAGATGCGCGGCGTCGCCGGGCACGCCATGGTCGGCGAGCTCTTCGGCCGGGCCAACCTGGCCCTGGTCGAGCCGCTGCAGGCGCTGGCCGAGCGGGAGCAGCCCGACCTGATCGTCTTCGAGTCGCTGGGCGAGGCGGGCGCGATCGTCGGCGGGCGGTTGTGCATCCCCACGGCGCTGCAGGAGAACACCCTGTGGCCGGCCACCGACCTCTTCCGTGCGGTCACCACCAGCAGCGCCCTGGCCAAGCTCGACATCCCGAACCCCGAGCTGACCATCACCGTCATCCCGCCGAGCATGCGCGAGGCGCCCACGCCGGGAGCGATCCCGATGCGGCCGGTCCCGTACTCGGGCGGCGGCGCGATCCCCGACTGGCTGCTCGAGCCGGGCGACCGTCCCCGGGTCCTGGTCAGCCGCAGCACGCTCGCCGGCCCGAACGACGGCGACCCGGGACCGGCGGTCGTCGCCGCGGCCGCCGACGTCGACGCCGAGTTCGTGCTGGTGCGGCCGGCCGCCACGCGCGGGCTGCCGGCGAACGTGCGCGCGGTCGACCGCGTACCCATCAATCTTGCCCTTCCCCACGCCGCGGCGTTCATCCATCACGCCGGCGCCGGCAGCGTCCTCGGCGGCCTCGCCGCCGGCCTGCCCCAGCTCACCACGCCGGGCGCCGGCGATCGCCGCCACAACGCCGAGCTGCTCGCCCGGCGCGGCGCGGGCCTGATGGTCGAGGCGAAGGCCATCACCGCAGCCGACTTGACCCGTCTGCTGACCGACGAGAGCCTGCTCGCCGCGGCGCGTGAGGTGGCGGCCGAGATTGCCGCCATGCCGGCGCCGGCCACTGTGGTCCCCGCGCTCGAAAAGCTGGTCAGCGGCTGAAAGCGACAGACCTCCGCGGCCCTGGCGGGCAAGATGATGACGAAAGCCAGTCGAGTGGAGGGAACGAGCCGTATGTGCACTGTCGACGCCACCCTGACCCGCCGAGCCGCGATCTTCGGGGGTGCGGCCGTCGCCGCGTCCGTGGCGTTGGCCACGCCCGCCGAGGCGAGCGGGCGCGGCCTGCGTGACCTGACCTACCCCCTGGGACCGAGCTTCCCGGCCTTCTCGCCCGGCGAGGAGGCGGTTCGCCGCACCGTCACCACCATCGAGGACGACGGCTACTACATGCAGGAGTGGCGGATCATCGAGCACATCGGCACCCACGTCGACGCGCCCGCGCACTTCACCGCGGGCGGACGGGTGTCGACCGAGCTGCGGCCGTCCGAGCTGGTCATCCCGGCCGTCGTCATCGACGTCGCGGCGCGGGCGGCCCGCAACCCGGACACGGTCGTGACCGTCGACGACCTCAAGGCGTACGAGCGCCGCTACGGCCGCATCCCCGACGACGCCGCCGTGCTCATGTACTCCGGCTGGGGCGCCAAAATCGGCGACGCGAACGCCTACCGCGGCACCGACGCCGCCGGCACGCTGCACTTCCCCGGCTTCGGCGCCGACGCCTGCGAGTGGCTGCTGCGCAAGCGCCGGATCCGCAGCCTCGGCGTCGACACGCTCAGCATCGACCCGGGCATCTCGGAGACCTTCGACACCCACCTGGCGCTCACCGGCGCCGACCGTTACGGCCTGGAGAACCTCGCCAGCCTCGACCGCATCCCCCGGAAGGGCGCGACCGTCTTCGTGGGCTTGATTCCGTACGAGGGCGGGTCCGGCGGACAGGCGCGGGTGCTCGCGACCTGGTAGCAAACGCCACGAGCCCGGCCGATCGGCCGGGCTCGTGGCGGATTCAGAATCAGGCGAGGTCGTAGCGGTCGAGCTCCATGACCTTCGTCCACGCCGCGACGAAGTCGCTCACGAACTTCTCGTGGGCGTCGTCGCTCGCGTACACCTCGGCGATGGCCCGCAGCTGCGAGTTCGAGCCGAAGATGAGGTCGACGACGGTGGCGGTCCACTTCACCTCGTCGGTGGCCACGTCGCGGATCTCGTACACGTTCTCCTCGGACTCCGACGCCTTCCACCGGGTGCCCGGGGAGAGGAGGTTGCCGAAGAAGTCGTTGGTGAGCACGCCCGGCTTGTCGGTGAGCACGCCGTGCTTCGTGCCGCCGACGTTGTTGCCGAGAGCGCGCAGGCCGCCGACGAGCACGGTCATCTCGGGTGCGGTCAGGTTGAGCATGTACGCGCGGTCGACGAGCAGAACCTCTGGCTGGGCCTTCTCGCCGGCGCGCAGGTAGTTGCGGAAGCCGTCGGCCCGCGGCTCGAGGACCGCGAACGCCTCGACGTCGGTCTGCTCCTGGGTGGCGTCCGTGCGGCCCGGGCGGAACGGCACGGTCACCTTGACGCCCGCGTCGCCCGCGGCCTTCTCGACCGCGGCCGAACCGGCCAGCACGATCAGGTCGGCCAGCGAGATCTGCGCGCCGCCGGCGGCGTTGAACTCGCGCTGGATGCCCTCGAGGGTTTCCACCACCGACGCGACCGGCTGGTTGACCTCCCAGCTGCGCTGCGGCTCGAGACGGATCCGGGCGCCGTTCGCCCCGCCGCGCTTGTCAGTGGAGCGGAAGCTCGCGGCCGACGCCCACGCGGCCGAGACCAGCTCGGAGACGGAGAGACCCGACTCGAGCACCTTCGCCTTGAGCGTGGCCACGTCGAGCTCGCTGACCAGCGCGCCCTCGGCTGCCGGGACCGGGTCCTGCCACAGCTGCGGCTCGGCTACCCACGGGCCCAGGAAGCGGCTGACCGGGCCCATGTCGCGGTGCAGCAGCTTGTACCAGGCCTTGGCGAACGCGAGGGCGAACTCGTCGGGGTTCTCCAGGAACCGGCGGGAGATCGGCCCGTACGTGGGATCGAAGCGCAGCGACAGGTCGGTCGTGAGCATCGTCGGCACGTGCTTCTTCGCCGGGTCGTACGCGTCCGGGATGATCGCCTCGGCGTTCTTGGCGACGTACTGCTTGCCGCCGCCCGGGCCGGTGGTGAGCTCCCACTCGTACCCGAAGAGGATCTCGAAGAAGCGATTGCTCCACTGCGTCGGCTTGTCGGTCCAGGTGACCTCGAGGCCGCTGGTGATCGTGTCGGCGCCCTTGCCGGAGCCGTGGTCGCTCAGCCAGCCCAGGCCCTGCGCCGTGAGCTCGGCGCCCTCGGGCTCGGGGCCGACCTCGGCCACCGCCGCGCCGTGCGCCTTGCCGAAGGTGTGGCCGCCGGCGATGAGCGCGACGGTCTCCTCGTCGTTCATCGCCATCCGGGCGAAGGTCTCGCGGATGAAGTGGGCGGCCGCCCGGAAGTCGGCGCTGCCCTTCGGGCCCTCGGGGTTGACGTAGATCAGGCCCATCTCGGTGGCGCCGACGCCCTCGGACATCGTCTTCTCGGAGGCGTAGCGCTCGTCGCCGAGCCAGGCGTCCTCGGGACCCCAGAAGATCTCCTCGGGTTCCCAGGTGTCGACGCGGCCGAAGCCGAAGCCGAAGGTCTTGAAGCCCATCGACTCGAGCGCCACGTTGCCGGCCAGCACGAGCAGGTCGGCCCAGGAGATCTTCTGGCCGTACTTCTGCTTGACCGGCCAGAGCAGGCGGCGGGCCTTGTCGAGGTTGGCGTTGTCGGGCCAGCTGTTGAGCGGCGCGAACCGCTGCCCGCCGTCGCCGGCGCCGCCACGGCCGTCGTGGATGCGGTAGGTGCCCGCGGCGTGCCAGCTCAGGCGGATCATCAGACCGCCGTAGTGGCCGAAGTCGGCCGGCCACCACTCCTGCGAGGTGGTCAGGACCTGGGTGATGTCCTGCTTGAGGGCGTCGACGTCGAGGTTCGCGAACGCCTTGGCGTAGTCGAAGTCGCCGGCCAGCGGGTTGCTCTTGGACGAGTGGGCGTGCAGCACCGACAGGTCGAGCTGGTTGGGCCACCAGTCCTTGTTCGTACGGGGACGGCCGCCGGTGTGCGGGCGGGGCGAGTCGATCGCCGGGTTCTCGCTCTCGCTGCCGTGCGCGGTCACCGAGTCGTGCGCGACCGGGCAGCCAGAGGCCTTCGGGTCCTGGGTGTCGCTCATCAGATTCCTTCCGAACAGTCGGGGCAGACGCCCCAATAAACGACTTCCGCCTCGTCGATCACGAACCCGTGGTCGTCCGAGGCGGTGAGACAGGGGGCATGGCCGACGGCGCACTCGACGTCGGCGATCGCGCCGCAGGAGCGGCAGACGACGTGGTGGTGGTTGTCACCCACGCGGGCCTCGTAGCGGGCGGTCGCGCCGGCGGGCTGGATGCGCCGGACCAGACCGGCGTCCGTGAGCGCTCGCAGCACATCGTAGATCGCCTGGTGGGAGACCGTGGGGAGATCGGCGCGCACCAGCTCGATCACCGTGTCGGTGTCGACGTGCCGGTGGTCGCGCAGCGCGGCGAGCACCGCCAGCCGGGGACGGGTCACACGCAGCGAGACCGACCGCAGCTGCGCTGCCGGGTCGGATGTCACCAGACCAACCTAGGACCTAATCTGGAATAAATCAAGATTAGGCGCGCCCCTCCAAATCTCAGCGATGAACGGCCCACAGGGGAGTGGTCAGCAGGTCGGTCTTCTCGATGGGCGGCAGGCCGTCGTCGAGACCACGCAGGCGCCGATAGACCTCACGCATCTCGGGCTCGTAGGCCGGCGTGCCGCCGAACCGCTCGCGCAGCGGATTCTCCGGATGCCGCGGCCGGATGATGTCGAAGCCGCCGCGCCGGGCCACCTCGACCACCGCGTCGCCAAAGGCCGCGTTGACGCCACCCCGCTCGGGATCGCGCCGAAGGAGTGCCGCCCGGTCACGGTCTCGCCGTCGACGGTCAGCGACTCGCCGTCGGCCAGGTCGACGGTCTATCCCTACTTATCCCATAGGAGATAGCGTCACTGGGTGACACAATTCCCGATCATGGGAGTCATCGAGGATCGCATCGCACAGCTCGGCCTGGTCCTGCCCGCGCCGGTGAGCGCGCCCGGCGGCGTGCGGCTGCCGTTCCGGCAGGTGCGGGTGGTCGGCACGATCGCCTACGTCGCGGGCCACGGTCCGCTCGCCGCCGACGGCACTCTGGTGGAGCCGGGGGGCAAGGTGGGCGCCGAGGTCACCCTCGATGACGCGTACGGGGCGGCCAGGCTCACCGGCCTGGCGATGCTGTCGAGCCTCTCCCGCGCCCTGGGCGACCTGGACCGGATAGCCGCGTGGGGCCGCGTCTTCGGCATGGTCAACGTGGCGCCCGGCTTCGACCGCATGCCCGAGGTCATCAACGGCTTCTCCGACCTGATCCTCGAGGTCTTCGGCCCCGAGACAGGCGCGCACGCCCGCAGCGCGGTCGGCCAGGCCGCGCTGCCGTTCGGCATCCCGGTCGAGATCGAGGCCGAGGTCCACCTCAGGGCCTGACCGCGCTCAGAGGTTGGTCATGCGTTCGGCCGCCTCGGAGTAGCGCCCGCCCTGAATCTGGACCTTGGCGGCGGCTTCGTCGATGTCGCGCAGATCTCCGGGCGTCAGCTCGACGTCGCCGGCGCCGAGGTTCTCCTGGAGGCGTTCGAGCTTGCGGGTGCCGGGGATCGGCACGATCCACGGACGTTGGGCGAGCAGCCAGGCCAGCGCGATCTGGGCGAGCGTGGCCCCCTTGCGGGCGGCGATCGCCCCGATCAGTTCGAGCAGCGCCGCGTTGGCCTGCCGGGCGTCGGCCTCGAACCGGGGAATGGTGGTGCGGATGTCGCCGGGCGTGAACGCGGTGTCCGGGTCGATCGTGCCGGTGAGGAAGCCCTTGCCGAGCGGGCTGTACGGGACCAGCCCGATGCCGAGCTCGTCGCACATCGGGAGGATCTCGGCCTCGGGCCGCTTCCACCACAGCGAGTACTCGTTCTGCAGCGCCGTCACCGGCTGAACCGCGTGAGCGCGCCGCACCGTCGCGGCCGCCGCCTCGGACATGCCGAAATGCGTGACCTTGCCGGCCTCGATGAGCTCCTTGACCGCACCCGCGACGTCTTCGATCGGCACCTCGGGGTTGACCCGGTGCTGGTAGAAGAGGTCGATGCGGTCGGTGCGCAGCCGCCGGAGCGAGGCGTCGGCGACCTGTTTGATGTGCTCCGGCCGGCTCGACAGCCCGGTCTGCCTGCCGTCGCCGTCGAAGGCGAAGCCGAACTTGGTGGCGATGACGACCTGGTCCCGCACCGGCTCCAGGGCCTCGCCGACGAGCTCCTCGTTGTGGAACGGCCCGTATACCTCGGCCGTGTCGAAGAAGGTGACGCCGAGGTCGACGGCCGCGCGCAACAGGGCGATGTTCGCCTCGCGGCCGGGACCGGGGCCGTAGCTCTGACTCATGCCCATCGCGCCGAAGCCGATGGCGGAAACTTCAAGATCCTTACCGAGGACACGCTTCTGCATGCGTTCCATTCTCGCTGCGCGAACGGCCCCTGACGGCGTTGTTGGGAGGCCCTGCCAGGACCCCTCTGGCCGGTTCATCGGCGGCCGGCGCGGGCCACCGCCTCGCGGGCCCGCGGCGTGGCCGGGGTGCGGCGCCACAGCAGGACCACGGCGAAGGCGACCAGCCAGACACTCCACAGCACGTAGCCGAGGAAGTTGGCGAAGTCGACCCCCCGGCACGCCCAGCGGCGAGACCACTCCGATCGCGATCAGCACCGCCGAGATGCCGCCCAGCGCCAGGAACCACCGCCCCGCGAACGCCCGGCCCAGCGCCACCAGCACCAGCAGGGTCCACGCGGCCGTCAAGGCATAGCCGAGCGTCTCGCCCACGAGGGTGCCGAGGACGTGATGGGCGGTCTCGAATGCCGCGCGGTCGCCCGTGTCGGCGTACCCGGGAACCAGGACCACCCAGCGTGCGAGACCCACGACCTGGACCACCGCCGCTGCTATGCCGATGGGCGCCGCGAAGCGCATGGCGCGGTTGGCGGCCAGCCGGCCGACGCCGATGGCGATGGGCGCGAACAGGGCGGCCGAGAGGGCGAGCACGGCGAACCACGCGACCACCGTGCCCTCGTGGGCGACGAAGGCGGTGAGGATCTCGTCGGTGGGCTTCTTGAGGATGTCGGGGTAGTCGAAGACGCTGCCGAGCATCGTGAACGCGACGTTGGTGAGGACGGCGGCGGCGATGAGCAGGGCCGCGGTCAGCTTGCGACTCATGGGAAGTCCTTTCTTGCCAGGCGGGCGACTCTTGCCAGGCGGGCGACGAGGTCGTTGTCGGGGTGGTCGGCGAGGTGCTCCTGGGCGAGCACGTCGACCCGGTCCAGGTCGCCGGCCAGGTACGCGTACGCGATCGCGACGGTCTGGCGGTCGCGGGTGGTGACCGCGGCCGCCTTCGCCCGGGTGAGCAGCCGCAACGCCGTCTCGATCAGGGCGACGGGGGTGTTCGCTTCGGTCATGACGGCACTCTCGCCGCAACGGCTGACGCGCGGCTGACGCTGCCGACTTAAGCTGCGTCAGTGCTGGTGGTGGCGGTTCTGGGACCGGTCGCGCTGCGCCGCGACGGGGTGCCGCTGACGCTGCCGGCCGGGAAGACGACCGAGGTGCTGATCCGGCTCGCGCTCGACGCGGGCCGCCCGGTGCCACCCTGTTCCGCGAGCGTGCGGCCCGCCACCGCCGCATCGCCCCCGGCGACGACGTCGAGGCCGTCGTTCGCCGGCTGGACGGCCTGCCCCTCGCGATCGAGCTGGCCGCCGCCCGCGCGAAGGCCCTGCCGATCCCCGAGATCGCCCGCCGCCTCGACGACCGCTTCACCCTGCTCAACGACCCGAGCGGCCGCCAACCGGCCCGCCGGCGCACGCTGCGCGCGGCCATCGCCTGGAGCTACGACCTGCTGTTCCCCGACGACCAGCGTGGACTGTGGGCCCTGTCGGCGTTCGCGGCCGGATCCTCCCTGGAGGCGGCCGAGCGGGTGATGGCTGCGCTCGACGTGCCGGCCGCCGCGGCGCTGGACGTGCTCGACCGGCTGGTCGATCGGTCGCTGGCGATCGCCGAGATGAACGGCGACGGGGTGCGATATCGGCTGCTCGACAGCGTGCGCGCGTATGGGCGGGAGCGGTCGGAGGCCGCGGAGGTCGCGTCGGGCGCGCACGCGGAGTGGTTCGGGGAGGCGGCGGCGCGTGCGGCCGAGGGCCTGCGCGGCGGGGAGCAGGCGAGGCATCTCGCTTTCGTCCGCGCCGAGCGGGCCGACATCGACGCCGCGCTCGCCTGGGCGAAGGCCAACGATCCCACGCTGGCGCTGCGGATGGTCAACGGCTTCGGCTGGGCCTGGATCTTCTTGGGCGCGGGCGCCGACGCCGCCCGCCGCAGCCGCGACGCGCTGTCCGCGGCCGGGCCCGGCGCGCCTGCGGCCGACCGCATCGACGCGCTGCTGTTCGCCGCATGGTTCGAGGCTTCGGGCGGCGACCTCGACCGCGCTTTCGCCGACGTGCGGGCGGCGCGCGACATCGCGCCGCTCCCGCGCACGCTGTTGTTCCTCGCCTTCCTGCACAGCCAGCAGGGCCGGCCGGCCGCGGCGTTGGAAGCGCTCGCCGAATTCCTCGGCGGCTCGGGCACCGGACGCGAGGCCACATCCGGCGCGCCCCACGAGGTCCCACCTGGTGAGCACCGCGAGGTCGCATCAGGCGCGCGCCGCGGGGCCACATCCGGTGAGACCCGCGCGGAAGCGGACGCCGGGCGCTGGGAGGAAGGCGCGGGGCGTCTTCTCGAAGGGTGGGCGCGGACCGGGCTGGGCGA
Source organism: Actinoplanes sp. NPDC051513 (assembly GCF_044454685.1). Lineage (NCBI taxonomy): Bacteria > Bacillati > Actinomycetota > Actinomycetes > Micromonosporales > Micromonosporaceae > Actinoplanes > Actinoplanes sp. NPDC051513. The sequence continues at coordinate 14,862 of NZ_JBITDW010000009.1, read as the reverse complement.
CACCGCCGCGGCGCGAGCGGCCTGCGACGAGGCGCTGCGCATCCTCACGCCGCTGGGTGACGCGTGGGCGCTGAGCCACGCCGAGGCGCTGCTGGGCGGTCTGGCCCAGGCCGAGCATCGGTACGCGGACGCGGTCGTCCACCTGACGCGGGCCGCGGACGCCGCGCACCGCCTGGGTTTCGCCGCCGCCGAGGCCCTGCACCTAGCCAACCTGGGCCGGGCGCAGCAACAGAATGGCGCGCCGCTGGCAGCACTGGACACTTTGGACCGCTCGGCCGCCACCGCGGAAACCGTGGGCGAGCTGCGTGGGGCCGCCTTCGCCCGCACCCGCCGAGCCCGGGTGCTGCGGCAGCTGGGCCGCTTCGACGAGTGCCGCGCCGAGCTGGCAACGGCCCGCGGCTTCTACGAGGTCGCCGGCGGCGGGGACGGCGACCTGCTCTCGGCGCACCTGGCCGCGTCCCTCGACGACGACCGTCACGGCCTGGAACACGTCCTGGCGGCCGCCCGCGATGCCGGCGATCACGAGGTCGAACTGCTCAGCCTGGACGCGCTGGCCCGCCTCTACGATGCCGCCGGAGACCACGGGACCGCGAGCGAGCTGCGAGCCGCGGCCGACGCGCTGCTGCCGCTGGCCGGCCATCAGGTCTCCCGGGAAGACCGGGAAGACCGGCAGGACCGGGAAGGGCCCTCCCGCGCGAACGAGAGGGCCCAACCCGGCTGACGGACGCTACTTCTTGACGAGGGTTACCGTGATGGGCCGGCTCGCCGTCTGGCCGGTCGCGTTCGTGAACGTGACGGTGGCGGTGACCTCGAGCTTGCCGACCTTGATCAGGGCCTGGCGGTAGGCCGGCGCCACGGTCACGTCGAGCGTGACGCTGCAGCCCCGGCTCACCTTCTCCGTGACAGTCTCGATCTTGTCGCCGGCGAGGGTGACGGTTCCGGAGGTGTTGACCGTGGCGCTGACGGTAGCCGTACCCGCCCTGGTGTTGATCTCGATCTTGCCGATCTTGATGGTGGGTGGTGGCGTGATCGGGGCGACCGTGTAGGTGACGGGACTGGAGAGCCGCGCGTTGCCGGACGAGTCGACGACCAGCGCCTGGAACACCACCTTCTTGCCGGCCTCCTTGGCGCTCGGGGTCCAGCTGAACAGGTACGGCGAGGTGGACGTGGTGCCCACCTTGGCGCCGTTGACGATCAGCGAGGCGGACTTGATCGCGAAGTCGTCGGCGCCGGTGACCAGCGGGGTGACCGCCGTGCCGACCTGGAAGACCATGCCCCGCCCCGGGTCGGCCAGCGTGGCCGTCGGGCTGTGGTCGGCGACCCGGCCCACGCCGGTCGGGACCGAGCGCGGCGGGGACGACAGCGGCTTGGTGATGATTACCGAGTTCGCGCCCGAGACGACCGGCTTGCCGCCGAAGTAGCTGCGCGTGATGACGAGGGGCGAGCCGTCACGCACGGCGGTCTGCGAGGCGTCGGCGTTGTAGGCCGCGTACGCGTTGCCGGTGATGATGTCCCCGGAAGCCGTGACCGTCCCGGAGTCGGTGAGCAGAACGCCGTAGGCGTTCCCGGTGATGCGGCTGTCGTCGACGAAGCCCTCCACCCCGCTCGTGTACTTGATGCCGATGCCCGAGCCCTTGACGACCGTCCCGGAGACGTAGCCGTGGTTGCGGATGCCGGTGCGGACGGTGTTGTCCGCCGCGCCGTCCTTGCCGCGGGCGCCGTCGAAGAGGATGCCGCCGGACTGGTATCCGGTGATCACGCTGTCGGCGACGGTGAGCTCGCTCTCGACCGTGCCCGAACTGGTGCCCTGGATCAGACCGGTCTTGATGACGCCCCAGCCGTGCGGGTGGGCGGCCTTCTCCTCGTCGGTGGTCGCCACCTTCATCGGGCCGACGACGCTGTCGGCGATGCGCCCGGCCGCGCCGAAGTACGCGATGCCGGCCTCGGCCCAGGTGTTGCCCGACGTGACCGTCACGCCGGAGATGTCGACGAACATCTCGTTGGTGTCGGTCGAGCCGAGCGACTGCCGGGACACGGTGATCACGTTGCCGCCGCCGTCGCGCAGGTACGGGTCGGTGCCGGCCAGCGTCGCGAGCGACTGGTCGGGCTCGATGGTCACCTTGTCGGCGCCCGCGCCCTTGATCTTGAGGGGCTTGTTGATGGTGAGGCCGTTCTTCGCGCCGGTCATGACCGGGTTGGAGGTGGCGTTCACCGGGGTGGACGACTCCTGGTAGGTGCCGGCGCAGACAACGATCGTGTCCCACGGCGACGCGTAGTCGACGGCGGACTGGATCGAGGTGAACTGCGCGTTCGGGCACTGCTGCTCGTCGTCGTCGACGGTCCAGGTGGTGCTCTCGCCGCTCAGCTTCACGTTGCCGGGCGTGTTGTCGTACGCGGCCAGGTAGCTCGCCGGCAGCGGACCGCCGAGCGAGTACCGGCCGTAGCCGGCGCCGTTGGCCTTGGTCTTGCCGTCCGACAAGATCTGCCCGCCGGAACGAGACTCCTGGAAGCGCACGTCGGCCAGCTCGATCGAGCCCGACTTGGGCAGGTCGCCCGTGCCGAACTTGAGCTCGAGCTTCGCCAGGGAATCAAGATCCACGCCCGTGAAAGCGCCGAGCGGCACCCGGATCTGGTCGAGCACGATGTGCGTGTTCGGCGTGTTCGTGCCGGTCGACATGTGCAGGGCGTTGCCCCACCGCGGGTCACCGGCGTCCACCGACGCGGAGTGCCCCTCCAGGTCGGTCAGCACGATCTGGAAGTTCTGCGTCGTCGAGGCCGGGTCGTACGAGGTGGGCTTTTCATTGGGCCAGGACGCGGTCGCGGCGTCGCGCGTGTTGTCGCCGCGGTTGTCGGCGCCGGGGTTGCGGGTGTCGAAGAAGTTGACCGCGGCGTCCAGCGACAGCGACTCGAGACCGCTGACGTTCTTCGACGCGGCCGGGATCTGGGCGGTGAGCGTCGCGGGCGAGCTCTGGTCCCAGGCCAGGGTGAGCTGGCGGCCGTACGAATGGTTGATCGGGCTGTTCTCGCGGGTGCCGCTCTGGCCGCCGAGCGCGGTGGCCGCGGGCAGCGGGCACTGCTTCATGGCGGTGGGCAGGCCGGTCTTGCCGAGCTGCGACGGCGCGAAGTCCATCGGCTCGGGGTTGCACCAGTCATAGCCCTGCGCGGTCGCCGCCGGCTTGGTGGTGACGCCGGCCGCCTGCGCGTACGGGTCGGCGAATCCGCTCCCGCTCAGCGTGCCACCGAGCGCGTTCTTCGTCAGCGGGTTCTCCACCTCGGGCCGGATCACGTCGACCCGCTCCTGCGGCGCCGCGAAGTACGTGGTGTTGAGCCGCTCGTTGCAGGGGATCGCCTTGCCGGAGTCGCTGGTCGGACAGGCCGACTCGGGAACCTGCAAGCCGGACGCCGTGTTCGACAGCTCGCCCGTCATGTACGGGTCGAACGCGCCCTCGCCGCCGATGTAGCGCCGGAAGAACGCCGCCATGGTCGCCAGGCCGAGCTTCTCCTGGTCGCCCATCCGCTCCGCATCGCCCGAGATCTTTGTGTTCACCGAGGGGTTCAGCGGGTCGGAGTTGTCGATGGCGTAGTTCTGGTCCGGGTCGGTGTAGCTGGCCGCGCCGGAGAGCCGCAGGTTGTGCGGATGGACGTTGTTGGTCGCGAACGGCGCCGAGTTGCCACAGGCCGCGTCGTTGTTGGCCTGGCCGTCCGCGCCGCCGTCGGCGTACCAGACGGTGTTGTACCAGTTGTGGATCGCGCCGAGGTGCTCCACCTGGATCCGCGGGAACGGGTCGTCCGGGTTGACGTACTGGCTGCGCTCGAACAGGCGGGCGCCCTGCAGGTTGGAGACGTCGCCGTCGCACATCGGCAGGATCGTCATGAACGGCATCCCGTACGGCGCCTTGCGCTCGTAGTCCACCGGCGCCAGCGAGATGACGCCGCTGATCGGGTAGCGCGGCCCGTCCGTACGGATCCGGTTGTAGTCAAGGAAGTTCGCGACCGCGTCGCCGCCGCGCGAGTGACCCATCAGGCCGATCCGGGTCATGTCGAGGTGCCCCGAGAGCGTGGTGCCGACGGTGGTGTGCGCGTCGATCGGCAGGCCCTTGGCCTTGCTCGCCGCGGTGATCGCGTCCAGGGTGGCGGCGATGAGCATGCGCCGGTTGTGCATGCCCTTCCCCTTGCTGTTGTCCTGGCGCATCATCAGCTGGTCCTGGGAGATGGAGAACGTCGTGTAGCCCCAGGTGGCCAGGTTCTCCGCGAGGTAGGCGTACCCGTCCTCGTTGTGCTTGAACTGCGCGCAGGACGCGGTCGTCGAGTCCTGTCCCGAGTCGCACGAGCCGTGGTTGCCGTGCACCAGCACGATCAGCGGCGACGGCTTGGTGCGCAGCGAATAGTCCGGCATGTACAGCTGGCCGCGGATCTCGACCTGCTCGGCCGCCTGCGACGTGCCGGCCGTGGGGGCGGCGCCGTCGGAGTTCGGCTCCTCGATGGTGGCGAGGCCGAATTTGGCCTCCTCGATGACCTGGTGTCCGTATGGTCCGCGAGCGGTGGGGTCCGGCAGGCCCGCGGTGGTCGTGGTCGGGGTGGTCGCCGCTGCTGCCACCGGGCAGGCCAGCGCCAGGGGGACCGCGATCGCGAGCGCGGCGATCACCCCGATTGTACGTACTGTCACAAATGTCTCCCGGCAAGGAGGTGGAACCTCGAACAGCCGGGGACGTTAAACACCAGACGTTTCTCAGCGATTTCCGAATTCGCACGTCTTTCATTCGCCAGTTAGCGCGCCGACAACAAGGCGGAATTGTCGGGAAAGGCGGTCAATTTCGCCGTCCAGCCATCCACTGCCAGATGTGGGTGCCGTGAATGCTCGGGTCGTTGCGGGCCACGTAGATCCAGGACCAGTGGCCCGGGAACTGGTGGCCGCCCCAGATGACGTGGTCGTAGAGGGTCATCCGCGCGCCCGGGATCACGTCGTGCGCGTGAATGGTGTTGGCCTGGGGATCCACGGTGTCGTCGTCGAGGGAGGCGACCAGCCACGTGGGCGTGTCGATCGTCGCGAGCTCCGCATCGGGCAGCTGCGGCGGCGCCCCCTCCTGCAGCGCTTCGACCACGCCGCAAATAGGCACGGACGACGCGAAAAGGTCACGGTAGACGCTCGTCATTTTCATGCTCATATAGCCGCCGTTGGAACAGCCGACGACGTGGATCCGTCGAGGATCAACAGCATTTTTCCGTACGACGTCGCGCACGATTTCGCGGATCAGCGGCGCGAACCGGGGCCCGTCCTCCAGCCAGAAGGACGTGCTCTGCGGCGCGACCACCGACGCGCCCCCGAAGATCCGTTGCGCCTCCCGGGTGGCGAAGCCCAGCGCCCCGCGATTCGCGCGCAGCGTGGTCTCGTTGTCGTAGTAGTTGTCGGGCAGCGAGGCGCCCTCGCCGCCACCGTGCAGCCAGACGACCAGCGGGCGCCGCTTGTCGTGGCCGGGCGAATAGAGGCGATATTTCATTCCCGAGCCCGAGACGTGATAGCCGAACGCGTCCACCTCGGGATTGGACAGCCGCCCCTGCACGAAGCGCTCGATGGTGACCGGCCCGCCGTGGCGCCGGGCCAGCGGGGCGTTCTGCGTGATGGTGTAGGTCAGGTCGAGCTGGACGTTGCGGCCCTTGCTGACGATGTAGCCGAGCGTGCCGCCGCCGAGTTGCCCCTCGGCGTAGCTCAGCTCGAGCACGATGTTCCCGCGCCGGTCGAGGCGGGCCGCGGTCACCGGCCGGTCGAGGTCGTACTCGCTGAAGATCTGGTCGCCCGGCGCGATCGGGATCGGGCTGGTGGCCTTGGCGTGCACGCTGAACGTGCCGGCGTTCAGGCTCGCCGGGTCGATCGGCCCGAGCCGGCCGGTGTCGAGGGTGAGCGAGACGACCTGCTCGCCGCCGTCGAGCGTCACGGCGTCGAGCACGAAACTCACGGTGATGGGGTGGTGGCGGCCACCGGCTTGGGCGGCGGCGCCCGGCAGGGCAAGGCCGGCGGCAGCGCCCGCGCCGGCGGCTAGAACGGTGCGACGTTTGATGAGCTGGGCCATGAGGACTCCCTATCTCGATCCCCCGTGCAACTAGCCACATCGATGTACGTCTACCTCGATTCTCGACCACTCGGTCGGTTTGTTACCGGCTTGTTACACGCGGATGACGAGACAGCGCGGGGGCGCGACGGTTGTCCGGCGTCGATATCCTTCGATCGACCGCGAGCCAGCTCCAGCGCCGGAGGCCTTTGCGATGACGACGACCGGGACACAACCGCGGTGGCGGGAGTCCTATCTGGGTGGCTCGGCGGAGGCCGAGCGGCGGCTCTTCGCGCGGATGGCCGAGCAGATCATGCGGGCCCAGCTCAAGAACCGGAAAGGCGGCCCCATCGTCGCCGGCTTCCAGGCCAAGGGCACCTTCGCGGTCGCGGATGCCGAGCTGCGCTTTCTCGATCTGCCCGACGATCTGCGGGTCGGCTTCGCCCGGCCGGGGGCGGCCTTCCGGACGGCCGTGCGGTTCAGCAACGCCGAGGGGCGCATCCTCGACGATCACGAGCCCGACCTGCGTGGGGCGGCGTTGCGGGTCACCGTGGGCGACCACGAGCACCATGACCTGCTGATGACGAACGCGCCGGTGGCGCACGCGCGGGGCGCGCGGCAGTTCTGCGAGTTCGCGGTGGCCACCGCGGGCGGCGGGGTCGGGCGCATCGTGGGGCTCGTCAAGCTGGTGTTCGTGATCGGGCCGTTCGAGACATTCCGGATGGCGCGCAACGTCCTGGCCGGGCGGACCCGGATCGCGAGCGTGGCGACCGAGACCTATTGGAGTCGCACGCCGGTCGCCTGGGGCGAGCACGCGGTGCAGTATCTGCTGCGGCCGTGGCCGGGGACACCGGTCGCCGATCCGCCGGCACCGGAAGACCCGGACTTCCTCACCGGCGAGATGGCCCGGCGGCTCGCCCTCGACGATGTGCGGTTCGAGCTGTGCGTGCAGCGTTTCCGAGACCCGCGCACCACGCCGATCGAGGACGCGGCCATCGACTGGCGCTCGCACGATCATCCGCCGGAGCCGATCGCGGTGCTGACGATCCGGAAAGGCGCCGCGAACGCGAACGAGGTGCACGGGCTGCGCTTCAACCCGTGGAACACCACCGAGGAGTTCCGCCCGCTGGGCAACCTCAACCGGGTCCGCAAGTCCGCGTACGACGCCAGCGCCGCGCACCGCGACCGGGAGCGGTGGCTCACCGAGGTGCCCGCGCGCAACCGGGTGGCCGGGGCCGCCATGCGCGCGATCTTCGGCGTGGTCAACCGGTTCCGGCCGTGGCACCGGCTGCCGGACGCGCTCTCGCTGCTCAACCTGGCCGCGCTGCGGGACGTGCTGCGCCGGGACAACCTGATCGACACCGAGGTACGCGAGGCGCCGCCCCGGGCGCGGGCAGTGCCGGTCAAGGCCGAGGGCGTGCGCGAATCCCGTACGCGAAATGGCACCTGGAACGACCTCTCGGAACCGGACATGGGCGCCGTGGGCGCCGCCTTCGGGCGCAACGTGCCCGCCACCCACCGGCCCGATCTGGACGACGAGCCGAACCCGATCGTGGTGAGCCGTGAGCTGCTGCACCGGGCGACGTTCCAGCCCGCCACGTCGCTGAACATCCTGGCCGCGGCGTGGATCCAGTTCCAGGTGCACGACTGGGTGGTGCACGCGCGGCACCCGCTGGGCGTCGACGACGTGTGGGTGCCGCTGCCGCCGGACGTGCCGGGCTGGCAGAACACGCCGGGCGGGCCGCTCGAGCCGGCGATGCGAATCGGCGGCAACATCAGCCGGGGCATCGGCGTCGACGGGGTCGAGCTGCTCTTCGGCAACGTCGCCTCGCACTGGTGGGACGGGTCCGAGGTCTACGGGACGAGCGACGACAACGGGCTCCGCGACGGCGCCAAGCTGCGGCTCGACGACGGCTATCTGCCCGTCGACCTCGACGGGTCGGAGATCACCGGGTTCAACGAGGCCTGGTGGCTCGGGCTGAGCAGCATGCACACGCTGTTCGCGCGCGAGCACAACGTCCTCTGCGACGAGCTGCGCGCCCGCAACCCGGACTGGACCGACGAGCGGATCTACCAGACCGCGCGGCTGATCGTGGCGGCGATCATCGCGAAGATCCACACCGTGGAGTGGACGCCGGCCATCCTCGCCACCGACGTGCTCAGCCGGGCGATGAACGTCAACTGGAACGGCGTCCCGGCCAAGGACTGGCTGAGCCGGATCGGGCTCTGGCTGACCGACGTCAATGCCCTGCACGGCATTCCGAAGACCGTTCCGGATCACCACGGCACGCCGTACTCATTGACCGAGGACTTCGTCACCGTCTACCGCATGCACCCGCTGATTCCGGACGACTATGCGTTCCGCGACGCGGCGAGCGGCGGACTCGTACGCGAAAGCCGCTTCTTGGATCTGCAGGGTAACCGCGCCGACGATGTGCTGCGCGAGCTCGGCCTCACGAACGTGCTGTACTCGTTCGGCGTCGCGCACCCGGGGGCGATCACGCTGCGGAACTATCCGCGGGCGCTGCTGAATCTCGAGCGTGATGGCGAGCTCGTCGACCTGTCGGTGGTCGACCTGGTGCGTACCCGGCGCCGCGGCGTTCCCCGCTACAACGATTTCCGCGCGGCCCTGCATCTGCCCCGCATCGAGCGTTGGGAAGACCTCAATCAAGATCCCGATATCGTACGGCGTTTGCGCGCGGTCTATCGCAACGTGGACGAGATCGACACGATGGTCGGGCTGTTCTCCGAGACGCCGCCCGAGGGATTCGGATTCTCCGACACGGCATTCCGGGTGTTCATCCTGATGGCCTCCCGGCGGCTGCAGAGCGACCGTTTCCTGACGGCCGACTACCGGCCCGAGATCTACACCCAGTTCGGTCTCGACCACGTCGCCGGCACCACGATGACCAGCCTGATCCACCGGCATTGCCCGGAGTTGGCGGGGGTGATCCCGGACGGCCGCAACGCGTTCGCCCCGTGGTCGTAGAATTCGCCGCGTGACTGACAGGGCCGCCGGAATGTCCGAAATCGACGCGAGCGTGGCGCACCCCGCCCGGCGCTACAACTACTGGCTCGGTGGCAAGGACCACTACGCCGCCGACCGTGAGTCGGGCGACCAGCTCGAGAAGATGTTCCCCAAGGTGCGGCTGGGCGCGCTGGCCAACCGGGCGCTGCTACGCCGGGCCACCCGGTTCCTCGCCGCCGAGGCCGGCCTCCGCCAGTTCCTCGACATCGGCACCGGCCTGCCGACGGCCGACAACACGCACGAGGTCGCGCAGTCCGTGGCGCCCGAGAGCCGGGTCGTGTACGTCGACAACGACCCGATGGTGATGGTGCACGCGCGTGCCCTGCTGACCAGCAGCCCCGAGGGCCGCACGGCGTACATCGAGGCCGACCTGAAGAACCCGGACGCGATCCTGGCCGACCGGGCCACCCGCGCCACGCTCGACTTCGACCAGCCGATCGCGCTGATGCTGATCGCGGTGCTGCACTTCGTGCCCGGCAACGGCGCGGCCCGCCCGATCGTCCGCGAGCTGCTGGACGCGCTGCCGCCCGGCAGCTACCTGGTCGCCACCCACGCCACCAGCGACTTCGGCACCCTCGAACAGCAGCGGCTCTACCAGCAGCTGATCGACGAGGGCAAGACCGACGTGTGGACCCGCACGAAGGACGAGTTCGGCGACCTCTTCGACGGCCTCGAGCTCGTCGCGCCGGGCATCGTGCCGGCCAGCGAGTGGCGGCCCGAGCCCGGCGCGACGATCCCCGAGCGATCCGACATCAACGTGTGGACCGCGGTGGGGCGCAAGCCGTAGCGGCGCTGGTTACGACGAGAACGACCAGAGCTGGCAGGTGTTGTTGAGCCACATCCACAACTGCACCCGGGTGCCGTTGGCCGTGCCGCAGTTGACGTCATCGAGGACCATGCCGCTGTTCTCGACGACCAGTTCGTAGCGGCCGTTGCCGGCCGGGATGACCGCCCACTGCTGGCAGGTGTTGCCGAGCGACGACCACAGTTCCGCGACCGTGCCGAGGGCCAGGCCGCAGTTCTGCGCGTCCAGGACCTTGCCCGAGTTGACGTTCGTGATGGTCCACTTGTTGGCGCCGACGCTGTTGAACCTCCACTGCTGGCAGCTGTTGCTGAGGTTCTGCCAGACGTCGAGCAGGGTGCCGTCGCCGGTGCCGCAGTTGATGGCGTCCAGCACCTTGCCGGCGGCCAGGTTGGTCAGCCGGTAGGTGCCGCCGTTGGCCGGGAACGTGACGCTCTTGGCGTAGCCGACCGCGACGATGTTGGACTGGACCGAGTTCTCGGTGGCGTCGGTCGGGTAGCCGCTGGTCATCACGCCCTCGAAGAACGAGCCGACCGAGCCGTTGCTGTTGTCGCCGCCGATGCCCAGGATGATCGCGCCCTGCTTGGTCATCGGCCGGTAGCCGGACTGGGTCGGCAGCCCTCCGTTGTACCTCGTCGCGAGGCTGCCGGACTGCGCGTTGCCGTCCTTGATCGCGTACGTCGAGGTGCCGTTGTTCTTGGTCATGGCCGTCACGAACGCGCTGTTGCGACCGGTGTTGGCCGTGTTGGAGCCGTTGCCGCCGGCGAACAGGCCGTTCTCCAGGTCGGCCATGACCTTCGGGTTGGAGCCACTGCACGGCGAGAACCAGCACAGCGTGCCGAAGTAGATGGCGTCCATGTCGCCGTTGCCGGTGTCGTTGTTGTTCGTCTCGGCGTTGCCGTAGTCGAAGCAGCAGCGGTTGTTGACGTGGGTGCCCTCGGTGACCATGTACATGCCCTCGGGCGCGCTGCCGGTGGCGACGCCGTTGGTGGCGTTGTTGCGATAGCCGTTGCCGGCCGAGACGTAGACGCCGTACACCTTGTGGCCGCCCGCGGTGACCGGCAGCGCCGCGGCGTTCGCGCCCTGATCGGCGGTGGGGTTGGCGCCGCCGCCCGGCGCGACGGTGAGGTCGTTGTGGCGCGACGTCTGGTCGTAAATCCGGACGATCGTGCAGTAGGTGCCGGAGCAGAACGAGTCCTGCGTCGCGGCGTTCGCGTAGCCGCCGGCGCTGAGCACGCCGACGTTGGTGGTGGCGCCGTCGGACCAGCGGCGCACCTGGTAGAGCGAGCCGCCGTACGAGCCGAACAGCGCCCGGGTGGTGGAGTGCGCGGCGACGCAGGGGGTGCCGCCGCTTGCGTAGATGTCGCACGGCCCGGTGCCGGCGGCGTTGGCCGTCCCGGAGACGGCGAACGCCGCGGCGACGGTGAGGACGGAGGCGAGGACGACTCGCCACAGGGATCGAGGACCCATCGTGTGCCTTTCGCGTGGGTGCGAGGCAGCGGCACGTGGCCTGGACGCTGCTGGGGAGTCGCGGGGGATGTGAACGTTAACAAATCTTTGCCTGTTAATTTCATGCTTGTCAATGGGGTCCCGATCCGCGCCAGATCGCCCCGCTGGATCGCCCCGCTGGATCGCTCATGCCATGATGCCGGCGGCCGAAGCTTCCGCCATCAGCGTCGGCTGGACGGGGTAACGCGGGTGAGCGGGTCCGAGATCGCAGTCGCCGAGCAGGTGTCCCCGCCGACCGGTTTTCCCACCAGGTCGGCGACAAGGTGCTGCGGGCGCCGGCCGGGTTGCTGCAGGCCGGCTGCCGCGGCGACGATCTCGCCGCGCGCTACGGCGGCGAGGAGTTCGCCGTGCTCCTGCGAGATCTGTCGGCCGCGGAACGCATCCGGCGGGTGGTCGAGGAGTTCGACTGGGGGATCATCGCCGCCGGCCTGGCGGTGACGGTGAGCGTCGGGGTGGCGCTCGGCGACGCCGACCTGATCTCGATCGCGGACCGGCGGCCCTACGAGGCGAAGAACGCCGGCCGCAACCGGGTGTCGATGAATTGACGCTCCTCGATTCGTGAGCCATGATGACCGCTGACTTGGTGGGGAGTCAGCGTCCGTTCACGACGAAGGGTCCCCCACCATGTTCCGGCGCCGCCTGCTCGTGGGCATGCTGCTCACGCTCGCGCTCTTACCGTTCGGCATACCGCGCGCGTTCGCCGCCGCGAAGACCGTCTACATCCCGCCGTCCTGGGCGAGCACCGGCGAGGTGCCATGGGCCCAGAACCGCACCAAGGAATCGGCGAACTTCATCCTGCTCTGGGGCGAGAAATCAGGAACCAATCCGGTGTCGGCGCCGTCGCCGTACAACTTCAATCCCGACAACATCCTCCAGCAATTGGAGTCGGTCTACGCCTTCTACGTGAACACCATGAAGTTCACGCCGGAGTCGGGGCTGCTCGCCACGTACAAAATCGATGTGATTGTCACCCAGACCTGGAATCGCACCGAGCTGAACGCGTGGGCGACCGGCGGAAGCGCCGACGGAAAGGTCGGCGTCATCAACATCGCGCCGGCCGCCGCATTGCCCGGGTCCTGGGGTCTCGCCCATGAGCTGGGACACGTGTTCCAGAATCTGACGTTCCTCGGCAAGTCCGGAATGGGCTTCACCGACGCGTCGGCCGGGACGTTCTGGGAGACCAGCGCCGAATACATGGCGATGCAGGTCTATCCCGACGGCGGCGCCGGCGACCTCACCCGCTTCCTGCGCACCGAGAACCTGGCTTATTCGTCGAGCCGCCACCACTACGGCGCGTGGATGCTCGTGCAATACCTGGTCGACCGCTACGGCAGCATCGACATCTTCAACCGGATGTGGAACGAGGCCCGCAACACCGAACATCCGCTGGAAACATATCGCCGATTGGCCGGGCTCACGCAGGCACAGCTCAACGCGCAGCTGGCCGAATACGCACAACACCAGGTCACGTACGACTACAGCAATCGTTCCCACGTTCTGCCGTTCATCACCAACGTGTACGGGGCGGGTTTCATCAACGCCTACAACGGCGTGGCGGTCGACGCGGTCAACCAGTCGGCCGGGCACTACGCGATCCCGCCCGCCCTGGCGCCCTCCGACTACGGCTACAACAAGATCAAACTGGTGCCGTCGACCTCGGGCGCGCTGATCCGCCTGCACTTCAAGGGCCACGTGACCAGCGCGGCCGGGTCGGGCTGGAGCTACGGCTTCGTGGCGGTCAAGAACGGCGTGCCCCGCTACGGCCCGGTCTCCACCGCCGCCGACGGGCAGATCACGTTCCAGACCCAGTCCGGCGAGAACGAGGTCTACCTGGTCGTGGTGGGGGCGCCGTCGTCGGTGCACCACTATGCGTTCCTCGACGGATACACGAAGAACTACCGCTATCCGTACGAGTTCGGCATCTCGGGGGCAACGCCGTCCGGCTACGAGCCCGGTTACGTGAAGCCGGCCGCGACCGGCGGCGGCCACTGGCACTCGAACGGCGGCGGCTGGGTCGACAACCGCGCCAATGTCGCCTCCACCGCGTACGTCGGCCCCCGAGCGGCCGTCTACGGCAGCTCGACGGTCAGCGGCAACGCCCGCATCGAGGGCCTGGCCTGGGTGAATTCCGGCGCGACGGTCGGCGGCAACGCGGTCGTGAAGGACAACGCGCTGATCCAGGGCGGCGCCAACCTGTCCGGGAGCGTGGTCGTCGGCGGGGACGCCGAGCTGGCCATAGCTTGCGGCTCCGGCACGTATCTGCTCTTCAACCCGGATCGGGGCTGCGACGGCCGGACCGGCGAGACCGACGTGAACCCGGCGGTGACCCGCTTCTCCGACGCCGAGGTAGCCGTGGACGGCACGACCACTCCCCCCACCACGACGCCGACGACCACTCCCCCCACGACGACCCCGCCCACCACCACACCTACGACGACCCCGCCCACCACGACCCCGCCCACCACGACCCCGCCCGCCGGCCGCTCCTGCACCGCGACGGTCGCGGTGACCGGCAGCTGGACCGGCGGCTTCCAAGGCGAGGTCACGGTCACGGCCGGCGCCTCCGCGATCACCGGCTGGACGGCGACCTGGCAGCTCGCCTCCGGCCAGAAGATCACCCAGGCCTGGAGCGCCGACGTCGCCACCTCGGGCACGACGGTGACCGCCCGCAACGCCTCCTGGAACGGCGCGCTGGCCGGCGGCGCCCGGACCACCTTCGGCTTCCTGGCCGACGGCACCCCGAGCACTCCCCCCGCCACCTGCACCGCGACGTAGCGATCCGGCGTGCCGCCGTTCAGCCCCGAGCGGCGGCACGCCGGAGACCGAGCATGAATACCGCGACCCAGCAACGCGACTCTTGACCGGCGGCGGCGCGGTGGGAGTGGGCTGTGCGGATACCGGTAACCGGAATATCCGTGTATTTCTGTCGTCGGCTCTTGGTGGGCGGGGAACGATGATGAATTCCTGCACGCATCGAACGCCTGCTCATCAAGGTCTCGCGCGCCGGGCGGCAGGTCTGCGCTTTGGCTCAAGCGCCGGCGTACCGGGCACGACGGGATACCGCCGGTACCACAACGTCGCGAGACCGGCCGCACCGACCGCAACCACGCGGGTTCCAGGCCGTGCCCAGCCCAGCCACCGATCGCCGCAAGCCGCCGCCCACGCCGCGCCCACGCCGCGCCCACTCCGACGAGCTTGTTGATCTCAGCGTCGCTGAGAACCTCCTGGCCACGTATTGGTGCGCAAAGCAGCACGTATTGGTGCGCAAAGCAAAGCGTGCCCGAGGATGGTGCGCCGAGGGTGCAGGCGTTTGAGGCGGTTCTTCACCGCGGTGGCCTGGTTGGTCGCGTGGCAGGCAGGCGGGGTTGGGTCCGGCCGCTGAGACCCGGGCGTTGCCGGCGGCGGTGAGATGAGCGATCCGGGGCTGCCATGGCCGGGGCCGTGGGTGGCCCGCGGCAGCCCGGCCCGCTCGAACC
>NZ_JBITDW010000008.1:350294-435342 GCF_044454685.1 Actinoplanes sp. NPDC051513 | reverse complement strand
CGACCAGCCCAAGCAGGGCATCCACCTCAATGATCGGCGCGTCACCAGCACCAGCACCATCTACCGATGCAGTGAACTTCTCTCCTTGAGGACCGGATCCGCTGCGCCAAAGACACCGGCCTGCGCCGGCTACCGTCCCGCGAGTTCGCCATCAACCAGGCCTGGTGTGTTGCGGCCGCGATCGCCGCGGACCTGATCGCCTGGCTGCAGATCCACGCCCTGGACGGTGATCTCGCCACCGCCGAACCCAAACGACTGCGCTACCGGCTGCTGCACACCGCCGCCCGACTGACCCGCGGCCAACGCCACCGCTGGCTACGCATCCCCGCCACCTGGCCCTGGGCCACCCAACTGTCCGCCGCGTTCACCCGGATCGCGGCGATCCCCGCACCCGGCTGACCCCCGGCCGGCCCGACGCCTACGACCGGAGGACCCCAGGAGACCGCGCCCACCGCCGCGACAGACGGCCCACCACCATGCCCAGACCGCGACACCCATCAACGTCAATCGATCAAAGCGGCCTGGCCGACCCGGCAGCCGTCACCGGCGAATCATCGAGGCTAGGCATGACGCGAGTCGTAGGCGCGCTTTATCGGCGGCAGTGGAGTATGCCGTGGTTGTGCGCTATTTCGGTTGAGATGCCTCCAGAATCCCATCAACGATAACCGAGAATCCTAGGTATAGGTGACTCAGCCCGGCAGCAGCTTCAAGGAACTCCAGTCGATTTAGTGCGGCATGCTCCTCGGTATCGTTCAGCTCATTGAAGGCATCCCGATGCTTGTCCCAGTGGATCAATTCGCCGTAGTTGAAAATCTCGATTATTTCTCGCGGTGTCTTTCGCCCGCCGCCAACGGTTACTGTCTTGGCGCCGTGATGCCTGCCGACTGCGATTGTCTTCAAAGGGGCATTGAGGAGGTCGGCGTGTGCAGATCGCCAGGCTTGAAGAATGCCTTGCCGCTTAGCGGATAGCTCGTCCGAAATTTCATGATTGCGTCGGCCTAAAAGGTTCCTCACGGTACTAAAACTGGCGCGCTCATCGTTAGCAAAGAGCTGCCTGAAGGTAACACTGAAGCCAACAGTCGCATCATGAGGAGAGGAAACAGACTCGGTGGAGACTACCTGCCCTGCCGACGTATTTGTCACCGTGATAGTGGCTTTTTCTGCCGAGTTCAGGATTGTCGTGGATGCGAGCCGCCTTGCAGTCGCCGAGTACCTGGAAAGTGTGGATATATCTTCATCGTTCGCCAGTATCAGCGGAGGGAACTCGGCCGGGTTCGGAAGTTGAAAAGCGGCCCATAGCAGATTCCATTGGAATTGGAAAGCCTGAGGCCTGGTCGCCAGCTCCGCCAAGGGTGGCGCGTAGGGAAGGCTGCCTGCGTCTACATCTTGATCCGACATCTAACCTCCTAAGGTACGGCTCACATCCGACTGCACTGGCCCCAGCTCTTGAGATAAACGAGTCACCTACTCAGGCGTGACGGATGATGGAACCCCTGAGGCTAAGGAGTAGCACTTAAGCATCGACAGCCGCTGCGTACCTCATTGCCGCTGCTACCGAACTGCTCCAGGGTGAGATCCGAAGACGATCCGCGCAACCGCCACAATGCCCTGAAAGGTGGATGCGCGGGAAGCGAGGATCGGATGCTAATAAGCTGTGGACCTGGCGTCAAGGAAACGATTATTGGCCTGTTGGGCAGCGATGCCGGGACATTGGAACTTAAACCGCACGCATTGCCAACAAGTGGCTTTTTGATATCCGTCCCGGAATTTTCCATGGCAGGAAGGGGGCGTTGGGGTGAGACCGAAATTGAAAACTGGTGGAATCGCGTCGAAGGTCTCTGCACTGAAGTTAGGCCTTGGTTCGCAGAGCTACGCCCCATTCGCTGGATTGGCGAGCGACTGGGCCTGAGCGGCGAGGAGTCTGTGCTCTTTGCGGGAACCTGGAATGAAGGCCACATGAAGTGGTTCGACGTCAATTTGCATGTCCGCGACGATCTTGAGGTTGGCGATCGGATCAGCCTGACGGAGCTTCACCCGGCGAGCAATCCGTCACCAGCAAGCCGCTGGCAGGAAATACGTGGCCAGATCCGGCATCCCGATGCGTTGGACATAGCTCTTTCGGTAGGCCGGAGTCTGCATCAGGCGGAGATATGGGAGTTGGACAAACGCCTGCCGGACGGCGGCCGAACTTGGCCAGTATGGTACTAGCTTCCGGCACTTCGTGGGTTCATTGACTACCACGCGAAACGCGATGTCGCGAGTACTCGAACACGCTATATTCGGCAAATCAGTGCATGCGAACCGTTGCTGGTTACCGGGCGGCAGCATAGGTATTCGAGTGGTGTGTTTGGGCAGGGCTTCACTGGCTGTGTTTCCCTGCGTAAGTGGTCCAGTTGCCGCTCGATTCGTGGACCCACCTGGTTGCGGTGCCGATATGGACCCCGAGTAGGTCGGCGATGACGACGGCGGGGAGTTCGGCTGCGAGTTGGAGCATGGCGGTGTTGCGGTTGTCGCGGGTGTGAATGCCGAGGGCGTTGAGCCGGTGCATCAGGGTGGCGGGGTCCGCGGGTCGGTCGGGTTGTCGGCCGGGGAACAGCCACTGGTTGGTGTGGAGGTTGCCGGCCATGCCGACAGGGCGTCGTTCGGGGAGCCGGGCAGCGAGGTCGGCCAGTGGGGACGGGAGTTGTAGCGCGGCGGTGCCGATGGTGAGCAGGGTGATGCCGTCGGCTTGGCGGACGTGGCCGGTGGTGAGGCGGGCGATGCGGGTTACTGGCTGCGCGTAGAGCAGCACGAGCAGGCCGGCGAAGCGGTCGCTGACGGTGGCGCTGGCATCGTCGTTCAGGAGCGTGCGTGCCAGGTGCCAACGGTGTTCGTCGGCGGCGAAGCGCAACGGCTGGGTGGTCCGTCGTTTCGGTAGCTGGACCCCGGTGATGATCTTTCGGCTCGTCGCCCAGGTGAGGAACGAACGCAGGGCGCTGCTTGTCAGGTAGGCGTCGATGTCGGCTTGGTGCAGGGTGTCGAGTGATCGGTCCTGTTGGCGGAGATCGGTTAGCAGACGCGCGGCGGCGGTGATCTCGTGGCGGGCGCGGTATCCGGAAGCCGGCCAGGTCGCGGGGCGGGGACGGTCGTTGCGGAGGCGGTGGATGACGTGCCAGGTGGCGTAGGAGCGCAGTAGACGACGGTCCTGCGGGGTGTCGATGGCGTCGGCGGTGCGTTGCGCGAATGCTTCGAGCCGGGCGAGGTGTTCGTTGCGTTCGGGTAGGGCGCCGGCGGCGACGAGCATGCGGCGCAGGTGTTCGACGGAGAAGCCTGGTGGTTGCTGGTCGAGGGCGTCGTGGGTGAGCGGGAGCTGCTCGGCGGCCAGCTGCGCGAGGAGGGTGGCGCCGCGGCTTCGGCCGAGCCAGCGGAGGCCAGTGGCGGGATTGTCCACTGACAGGACGGCGTCGCGGATGGGTTTCAGCGCGGGCAGGATGGTGCCGTCCGGTTGCACGAGCAGTTCGTCGAACCGGTCTGTCAAGTGGCAGCGCCAGCAGATTGGCTGTCGGGCGGTGGTGGTGCCTCGGCAGCGGGTGACGGTGCCGCATCGGGTGCAAGCGGTGATGGCGGCCTGGTGGCAGGTGCCGCATAGGTCCGCGGAGTTCGCGGTGGCTTTCACGCGGACGCGGCGTATTCGCCCGCATCCGCCGCAGAGCCGGTTCTCGTTGCGGTAGCAGCACGGGCCGAGGGTCTCGGTGTGCCCGCCACGGCGGCCGGCCCGAACAACCGGGTGGGCGAGTTCGCCGCAGCGGTCGCAGGGCAGCTTGGGTTGGCAAGACTTGCGGTAACAGTTCATGCAGCGGGCGGTGCCGTCGGCGGCGCGCGCGTTGACGCGCTTGGTCTGGCCACAGCCGCCGCAGGGTTCCCAGGTCGCTGGGTCGCGGTGGTGACAGTTGCGGCAGCGTGGACGCCCGTCGGGCATCCGCCGGTAGACCGGTTTGTCTCGTTCGCAGCCTGCGCAGATGGCTCGGCTCACGGCGCGTCGTCGCCGACGATGCGGGCTCGCTTCGGTCGGCGAGCCTGCGGCGCGGCAGGAGTCTGGCCACCGGCGGCTGAGGCTTTGCGAATGCGGCCGCTGCCGGTTTCGACGGTCGGCTCGAAGAGGTCCGCAGCAGTGCAGCCCAGGATGTCGCAGAGCGCGGCGAGGACGGTGAGATTAAGCCGTTCCGGAGTTTGGGCGACGAGTCGGTAGACTTGAACCGGCGACAGGTCGATGCCTCGTTCGGCCAGGTGCGGGTGGATGTCGGTGGTGTGGAACATGCCCTTGGCGGCCATCACCTCGCGCAACCGCCACCGGTAGCCGACCCTGCGTGTCATCGGTGGCTCTCCTTCCCGAGGGCTGGGCCGAGAGCTCGGCGCAGCATGGTGTTCTTGAAGTCGGAGCTGACGCCGGTGTAGAGCGCCGTGGTGGAGCCCCAGGCGTGCCCGACCTGCTGTTGGACGAAGAAGGGGTCGAAGCCGTCCTCGATCAGATGCGTGATGTAGGAGTGCCGCAGGCAATGCGGGTGTAGCTCCGGCGGCAGGCCCGCCTCGTGGCGATATTCGGCGAACCTCTTGTTGATCGACACCACGGCTATCCGGCCGCCGCGTTCGGTGGGCCATAGCGCGGGTCGCTTGCCCGGTTCGTATAGGCCGCGGATGTCCTCGACGTATTCGCTGAGCACGTCGACAGCCCAGGGCATCGTGGTCAGCACGTTGCGGCGCCGGGGCGGGGAGCCCTTTACGGCCTTGCCATAGCGGACGTTGCACATGCCGTACCGGCCGAACTGCGCGGCGGCGGCGTTGCGGGTGAAGTCGCTGACGTCCAGCATCGCGACCTCCCGTCGCCGCAAGCCCCAGGCGTAGGCGACTTTGAACAAGGTCGCGTCCCGGAACGCCGCCAGCCAGCCCTTGCGATTGAGTCGCCGGGCCCGGTCGACCTGTTCGTCGGCGAAGTCGAAGAACTCCTGCAACTCGGTCCGGGTGAACGGGCGCACCTCGGGGCGTGACTCGTGGTCGCTGGTGTGCCGGGCGGTGTTCCACTCGTGGAAGATCTGCACCGGGTAGGTGCCGAACTCCTGCTCACACCGGTCGGCCCACCCGTACCGGGCGTCGGTGACGAAGTTGCAGAACAGCGCGACGTCGTTCTGGTAGCCGCGGATGGTCGAGTGCGTTCGGCCGCTGCGCAGTTCGGCGGTCCATTCCTCGACGTCGGCCGGCGTCCACTGCCACGGGTACGAGTCGACGAACCGCGCGAACCGGCGAACCGCGTCCACTCGTTGCTTGCGTGTCGAGGCGGCCAGCAGTCGGCTTGCCTGCTGGCGATCCCATCCGGTCAGCATCGCCGCGAACATGGCCTCGGCCGGATCCAGGTGCCGAACGATGCGCCGGTCCGCGAGCACGAGATGCGCAGCGCCTGGAATATCGACCACCCGAACGGCCATCCACGACGCCCTTCATCAGGAGACGGAATCCTTCTTCTGATGAAAGAATACTAAGTGGACACCCGGATGATCCATGGACCAGGGCCATAACGGTAAGGTCTCCTCGCGGACGAAGTTCCCGCTGGTGACAGCTTCGTCGACCGTTTGCCAACCGTGCGAATCCATCATCAGATGAAACTTTCAATCTTTTTAGTACATGCTGATGTGGACGTGGTTGGTGTGCCAGCCGGACGGGTCGTCTCCGCCGTAAGGGTTGCCGTAGGCGTGCCATCCCTGCTCCGGCGTCCAGATCATCCGGAACCAGATGACGTACATGATGCCCAGCCGGTCCGCGTTGCCGACGGCCCAGGCCGCCATCGCGTCGCCCCTCGCCTTCTGAGCGCCGGACGCTTCGCGACCGGGGGTCATCATGAAGTCGCACGCGCGTCCCTTCGGGTGTTCGCCGTGATCGTCGACTCGGAAACAGCCGGGCTTTGGCCAGCCGGCGGCGGTGGCTTGCTGGGCGAGGTGCAGCGTGCGCGGGGTGATGCAGCCGGTGCCGGTCGTCGGATCGGGGACGATGGAGCAGGTCTCTTGGGGCCAGGACCCGTCCGGGTTACGGGGCGCCGGTTCGGCGCTGCCGAACGCCATGGCCGAGCAGTGGAGCGCGAACTCGCCGGTTCCGTACTGCTCGACGAGGCGTATCGCATCGGTGGTCCATTTCGCGTACGCGTCCGGGTATGCCGAGATCTGGACCGCCTGGGCCGCCTCGGTGAGCGGCATCGTCTGCCAGCCGGGGACGGTCTTAAGCTTGTCGTAGAACTTGCCCGCCTGGTAGGCAGGCTCGGCCAGTTGCTCAGGGGTTCCCCATCCCTGGCTCGGCCGCTGCTGGAATACGCCGATGGAGTCGTGGTCGTCGTCGTCCCCGAGGTAGGGCAGGTTCCGTAGCCCAGATTCCTGCATGGCGACCGCGATGGCGATGGTTTGTCCCCAGCTACCGACATCTTTGGTGACACCGACCTGGACGATGGTCGCGGCGATGGCGAGTTGGTCGGTGTCCCAGTGCCCGGCGTCCGCCGGCTGCGCGGAGGCGTCCGTACTGGGCGTGGCGGCCACGCACGCGCTGGAGCCGCCGCCCATCACGGCGGACATCAGCAGCACGGGCGGCCCGAAACAGGCGAGGATGACGAGGGTGACGATGCCGAGGACGGCTTTGATCATGGGCGATGGCCTTTCCGTGACAACAAAAAGGCCGGGCTGCGCGCAAGGGCGCGGCCGGCCGGGGCAGAGGTAACGGTTGGTTAGAGGCGGTGAACGAGGCAGAGCACGCCCTCGTGCGTCTCGTGGAGCAGGCTGGCGGTCCTGTCGCCGATCTCGGACAGGGGATGGCCCGAGCTGATCGGGGTGGCGTTGCGCCAGTCCCAGTGGCCCGGCAGCAGGCCGGGCACGTACCAGAGCTCGTCGTGCCGATCAAGGAACATTGCGCCGTTGATCTGCGGCACGAGCAGGGTCATGGGCTGGCTCGCGCAGATGGTCAGGCAGCGGCCGCGGGGGTTGTTGCAGTCCGAGCGCGGCTGTCCGCGGTGGGGGCATTCGCGGTCGCAGGCCAGGTCAAAGGCGGGGCGCGAGATGCGGTACATAGCTGTCTCCTCTTGGGTGGTGAAACACGAAAAGGGCCGTGGGCCGCCCTCGTGAGCGGCCCACCTTGAGCGGTTGGGATCAGGAGCTGGGGTTCGCGAGCAGGTGTGCGGACGCTCGGAGCAGGTGTTCGATGACCGCGCTGGCGTGGTAGAGGTCGTGCCGGGTGTCGACCGCTCCGGCGTTCTCCCAGTCCCAGGTGCCGTTTGCCAGGGCCGGGACCTGCCAGAGGTCACCGCGCTGGTCGAGGAACAGTGCGCAGTCCCAGCGGTCGGCCAGCAGCGTGATGGGCTGGGTGGCGCAGGTGATGGTGCAGGCGCAGCCGGGCTCGTTGTAGGTGGCTCGGGTCTGCCGGTAGTGCAGGGGGCAGCGGCAGTCGCATGGGCGCTGCCACGCCAACAGGTAGGTGAGCATCGTGACTCCGTGTGGTGTCGAGGGGATTGAGGTGCGTCAGGCGGAGGGCGAGATGATGCTGGTGCCGCCGGGGCCGAGGAGTTTGTCGTGCTGGACGGCTCGGGTTTCCTCGGCGGTGAGCAGGTAGGCCGGCAGCCACGGCACGCCTTCGTGCCAGGCGCGGTAGAGCCGGTGGACGCCGTCGATCAGCAGCGCGGCGGGCGGTATGGCGCCGACGCGGACCCGGCCGAGGAGCACGGGCTCGGTCAGGTCGGTGCTCATCGCGTACAGGCGGTCGATGCCGTCCGAGGTGGGGCCGATGAGGTTGACCCTGGTGGGATCGTCGAGGCGGGTGAGGCCGTACGCGGTGGCCCACGTCGTGACGTCGAGGGCAAGGGCGTCGCGGGGCGCGGAGGCGATCAGCGCTTGCGCGGCGTCGATGTCGAACACCCACGGCCCGAAGTGGAACCACTGTTGCTGGCGGCCGGTCATCGGTCACCTCGGGGCGCGGTGAGGTGGGCGTAGATCCGGACGCATTGCAGGATCAGCCCGTGCGACGGCAGTTGGAGAAGCCGCCGCCGTTTGTCGTCGCGCAGGTTGTCCCAGATCAGGACGGTGACGCTGGCCGACCACATGTCGATCAGGACTCCGTCGATCTTGAGGATCTGGCGGTCGGCGACGATGCGCCGGAGGGTGTCGATGAGGGTCGCGTCGCCGACCGGGTGGTTGGCGTCGTCGGGCCGGGCTGCGTCCGGCAGCAGCGTGAGGCAGTCCTCGCAGGTGTAGCCGGCGCGGGGCGGGTCTTCGGTCTCCCAGCGGCGAACCTGGTCGGCGGGTATCCCGCAGACCGCTTGGCGCGGGTCGCGGGGATGGAGCAGGTGCGGGGTCATTGGCTCGTATCCGTTCTTGTACGAGCCGGGGCACGTCGACCCGCGCGGGCCAACGTGCCCCGGGCGGGTGAATGGGTGGAGGTGGTCAGACCTTCAGCAGATCGAAGGCGACCAGCTTGAGATCGCCGGTGGTGCCAGTCAGCACCCGGTTGGCGCGAACGGTCTCGTCCTTGGCGGGCTGGTAGTGGTCCAGGTACTCCGTGATCGTCTGGTACCCGGCCCACTTGCTTCCCCAAATGGCCCTCTGGGTGTCGGCCTCGCGGATCAGGTACTTCAGCGTGCCGAGCCGCTGCTTGGCATTGCGCTGCGTGGTCTCGGAGGCGTTGTCCTTGACCGGCCACACCTGCCCGACCACCTGCTCGAACTCGCGCATGGGCAGCGCCTCGTTCAGCATCCGCTCGGCGGCCTTTTCGAAGGTGGCCATGTAGTTCCACATCAGGCCGAGGGCTTCACGGGCCTGACTGATCTGGGAGCCGACGTTGGAGGTGTGCCGGAAGGTGTAGTGCCCGACGGCATGCTCGAACGCGGCCCGCTGGGTGTTGGCGCACACGACCCGGATCGGACTGGCGTCCACCCGCAGCGCGGCGGTGCCGTCGTGGGATGTCGTGCCGATCAGATAAAGGTCCATCCGGTCGACTCCGGCGATCTCCATCACGTTCGGGAGCTTGAGCGTGACGAACACGCTCTTGCCGCGCCGCAGACTGCCGGCGGTCTCGAAGTGGGCGCCACCGACCTGGTCCACGAGCCGGTCGAGCATCTCGGCGCACTGCTCGTTCTGGACCACGGTGTAGTCGGTCCCGACGATGCCCAGATACTCCGTGGCCCCGGTGACCGGGTTGCGGCGCACGGTCAGCTGCTTGTCGTCGGCGGGGATCTGCACCTCGATGCCGTCGACGATGTCGAGGCCGACCGTGCGGATGGTCCGCACGCCCCAGTCACCGAGCTTGGCGGCGGCCATGATCTCCTCGGCCTTCATGGTGTTCTGGGTGACGGTGCCCAGTCGGTGCCAGGCCGAGAGTCGGGCGCTGGCGAACGCGGTCGTGCCGTCGGCGAATTGCTCGAGTTCGTGTGGCACAGGGGTTCTCCTCTCGGATACGGGTGTGGGGCCGAGCGGCCGCTCGGCCCCACGACGGGATGTGTGTGGTCAGGACTGCTCGGTGTCGCTGGTGTCCGGTTCGTTGTTGGTCTGCTCGGACAGGTCCCCGCCGTTCTCGGCACCGTCGCTGGCGCCAGGCTGGTCACCATCCGTCCCGGCCTCGTCGGCGTCCTGGTCGTCGGGTGCTTCGACGACGAACGTCAGCGGTGCTTCGGAGACCAGCAGGATGTTGCCCGCGGCGGCGGCCTTGGTGCAGTTGTTGCGCACCGCCCCGGAGCTCACGTTGCGGCCACCGAGCTTGGTACTGATCGCGGTGGCGATCTCCTGCGGAGTCATCGGCCGGCCGGGGTTGGCGGCCAAGACGGCAATGGTCAGCTTCTCCAGCTCGCCCCTTACGAAGGGCTGGTTGCCGTCGCCGTTGACGGTCGCGTCGCTGCGGTGGCCCACGGTGCTCGAGTCGTTGTTGAACGTGCGCGGGGCCAGCCGGGTGGGCATCTTGACGACGTGGGTCTCGTCGTCCGGACCGACAATGTGCAGCGTCCCGTCCGGGCGGATCAGGCTCTGCACCGCCGCCACAGCGGCCGGGGTGCTCGTGACGCCGCGGATCACCTGGAAGCACAGCGCGCAGCGCGGCGGCTCCGGGTTCGGGTCGACCTCGCTGGCCTTGGTCGGCCCGGCGATCCACCGCTCCGGCTGGTCCGGCTTGGGCGGCAGGCGGCGGGCGGCGTCGGCCTGCTCCATCGCGGCCAGCAGCCGGATGGTGGTCGGGTGGCTGATGCCGCTCTCGGCGACGATCACGTCGACGGTCGCGCCGTCGTCGCCGTAGTCGGCCAGGACGCCCTTGATGGCCATGACCTTGCGGTCGCCGGGACGTGTCGGCGCGACAACGGTCGGACGCGTCCCCGTCTCGGCCGGGGTGCCGGTGTCGTCGCCTTCGTCGTCCTCGTCGCCGTCGCCGTCGCCGTCGCCGTCGTCCTTGTCGGACGTTGCCTGCTCGTCGGTGGCCGCGTCGCCGTGGTCACCGGGTTCCGGGTCCTGGCCGTCGTCGCCGAGCGGCTCGTCGTCGCCGGTGCCCGGCTCGTCGGTCGAGTCGTCGTTGCTCTCGTCCAGGCCGGCGGCGGGCTCGTCGCTGGGGTCGGCCGCGTCCAGCGCGGCGACGGCGTCTTCCGACAGGGCCCAGCGGGCGGGCGTGCCCTCGGCCGGGTCCGCGCCGAGGTCGACCTCGACGATGAGACCGGCCTCGGACAGGGTCCTGATGGCCTTGTCGGTGGTCGAGCGGGCCTTGCCGGACTTGTCGGCCAGCTCGTGGACGTTGCCCTGGCCGAGTTCGACCAGCGCTTTCAGGACGGCCTGCGTGGCAGGCGTCAGGGACTGGAGTTCCATGGGGTTTCCCTCCTCGGGAATAAGGGGTGCCGCCGGCACGCGAATGCGCAGGGGCGGTGGTGTGCCGGTGCGGGCAGCGGCGGTTTCCGGGCGAGCGCGCCGAGCCGCGCCGCCGCCGGGGTGGATGCCGCGTGCACGCGGTCCGGAGATCGGGATGCGATGCCGCGTCGGGCGGTCAGCGGCGGGAGATCCGCCGTTGGCCGGTGGCGCGCAGGATGTAGAGGCGGGACTCGGGATCGCGGTAGATCCCGGCGAGTCCGTGGGAGAGGCGAACCGGGCCGGGGTACTCGGCGGGGTCGAGTTCGACGTCGGACTTGTGGATCTGGACCCGTACGGGTCGCCCGGCGATCTGCTGCCTGCGGAGGTATTCGTTGTGCGGCAGCACGATCAGGACGGTGTCGCCGGGATTGATGTAGCGCCGATGCACCGGCTGCACGGGGTTCGTGGCGACGTACACCGTGCGGTCGGGGTCGTCGATGAGCTTGTCGAGGTGGATGCGGGCACCCTCGTAGTCGCTGACGTGGCCGCTGATCTCGCTCAGCGTGCTGCTCAGCGTCGTGGCCGAGCCGGTCAGGTCGTCGCCGTTGATGAGTTGGGTCCGGAACTCGTCCACCGCGAACAGCAGCACCTCGCGGGCGAGTCGCAGCTGGTCGGCGGCGGCCGGGAGGTGCGCGGCGGCCGGGACGGGGTCGGTGGCGTGCTGGTCGAGGGTCCGGCCGGTGGTCCGCCAGATCCACCACTCCACCAAGTCGAGGTACGGTACGGGGATCTCCCTTCGTGAGTCGTGAACACGCCGAAGACCGGTCGCAGCGGGGCTGTGACCGGTCTTCGAGGCGCTCGGATAGGTGATGGGTCAGGCGATGGCGACGGCGCACAGCCGGGCGCGGTTGCTCAGTCCGCGCAGGTACATGCAGGCGTCGTTGAGGAAGCGGAGCCGGTCCGCGGCCGTGTCGGTGGCGGGCCGCATGATGCGTCCGTCGGTGGTGATCAGCGCGTCGCCGATGAGGGCGACTCGCCAGTAGAGCCCGGCGTAGGTGGCCTCGCCGGCCTGGTAGAGCGACAGCTCGTAGGGGTCGAAGACATGGCCGCCGGCGTAGGCGAGCATGGCGAGCACCCGAGGCTGCTGCTCGAAGCGGCGACGGGCCTCGGTCAGGGTGACCTTGGCCGGATCGGCGTGGTGCTGGGCGAGGAAGTCCTCCCAGACGCGGGCGGGCCTGGTGGTGGCGTTGATGTGCATGTGCCAGGCACCCCAGCGGGCGATGGCGTCGTTCGCGGCGATCATGGACATGCCGGGGAGGTCGAGGCGGCTCTTGCGGCCTCCGGCGGCGAGGGTGACGGCGCCGAACTTGCGGGCGGCGTCGAGCAGGTAGTACCCGAGGAACCGGGTCAGCCAGCCGATGAACCGGGGGTGCCGCACGCGGAAGCGGCGGGCCGGGGTGCCGCTGGCATCCATGAGGTCGTTGACCTTCTCGCTGGCGGCGAACCAGTCGGCGTCGTCGCCGGGGTTGAAGCAGACGGTGACGACCTGGTCGGTGAGGGGGTTGTTCGTGGGCATGGCGGTGCTCCCTTCGCGAAGCGGGTTGGGGCTGGGGTGGTGCGGGGGTGCTGCCACCGGATCGCGGCGTCTGGACCGGCGGGAAAGGCTGCCGAAAAGATGCGCGGGGCGCAGATCACGAGCCGACCGAAGAGGTGGGCTATGGGGTGAACTGGGCCGGGCGCGGGGCAGTCCCGCAGGGGGGTCGAGACGGGCGGCGGTGCGAACAAGAAGAAAAAAGAAGAAGCTGTACCGTAGCTTCGTGACCTGACAGCGCCGCCTCTGTCAGGATCCGCGATCATGCCCGTGACCTGCACTGACAGGTTCGGTCGCGGAGCTGTCAGCGCCTGTTAGAGCAGAAAGACGCCGTCGTCGTAGTTGGGGTTCTCCGCCAGGGCCTCGCCGTGATCGCTGGGCAGCTCGGCCAGCGCCACGCGGCTCGTGGAGCCTCGTGGCAGCCATACGCGGGTGGCGGGATCGCTGGCGTGGATAGCCGTCGCCACTGGGACGGCGGTGTGCTGGCCGGGCAGCAGCCGGTGCAGATGCTCCTCGCGTTGCTCGCTGCCGAGCCAGAACAGCACCGGGTATCGGGCGCCGCCACGGTGGATGAGATCGCCGTACTTCTTGAGTTTGGCGACCACCCGGCGGCCAAGGGCTTCGGTGCCGGTGTCGGTCTCCAGGAAGAACCCGACCGTGATGCCGTCTGTGGTCCAGAGGCCGTGCCCGTCGGCGGTGATCGTCCGGAACTGCTTGTGGGTGATCTGCTCGGACCACCACCGGTCAAGCCGGGCTTCGTCGTGCCGGCGGGCGTGCTCGGTCAGCCGAACGAAGAACTCATTGGTCAGCACGAGGTGGGTCAGGTGCGGGTTCGCCGACAGCCGCTGCACCGTCTGGTTGCTGGACCGTGCGGTGGGCTCGGGCCGTTCGTGGGCGGCGGCTTGGAAGCGGTGTCCGTTGTGGCCGAGCGTCCAGTGCCACGGCTGGCTGCCGCCCCCGTCGCGCGGGAAGCGGAACCGCTCCACCAGGTCCAGGGCGGCCAGCTCGTTGAGGCGCAGCTGGCAGGTGCGCCTCGCGGCGAACAACATGCGGTGGATCTGGCCGGTGGTCAGGACCTGATGGTCGTCGAGGAGCTGAAGCAGGAGCCGGTCACGGCTGGTGATGTGGGGATAGATGGACAGCAGGCTGGCCGTCCGCGATAGCGGCATAAGGATCACCCCCGGTGGAGAAGGACGCCCTGTAGGGAGTCTGGACGTGTGGATCTTGTATCCGGGACGGTCGTGAGGCAGGTTTGCCCAAGCCACGCACCTGACAGGCGACGTGCGGGGGGCTCGTCTGGGGCCTCGTGTCGCAGACACCCCCAGACGAGCCCCCGATGCCGCACCCGGACGAGCCCCCGGAAGCACCGGATTGTCAGCGGTTGCGGTCGGCCATTCGCCGCTTCATCGTCGCGCGGGCGATTTGCTGCATCGGCGGTTCCTCCCCGGCAGGAGTGTTCGCGGCGGCACACGCCAGCCGGATCGCGGTCGGCTCCCCGTCCGCCGGGGCGGGCGGGTTGGTGACGAAGGTGAACGCCGGAAGTTCCCGGTTGCCGACCAGCAGCCGGGCGGTCGCGGTGAACACGTCGAGGTGGGCGAGGTCGTGCTCGTCAACCTCGGGTTTGGTGTGCCGCGACAGCTCCCGCGCGTCGGCCGGGTCGACGTTGAAGAACACCTTCGACCGGGCGTTCGCCGAGATCGCCGCGGCGACGTCCTTCGGGAGCTGGGCGAGGTCCTGATGGGCGAAGGCCATGCCGAGCCGATAGCCGCGCGCCTCGGCCAGCATGTCGCCGACGCTGCCGGGCAGCGTCAAATAGTTGTGGACCTCGTCGACGTAAAGGCAGGCGTCTTTGCGCCGATCCTCACCGATTGCGGCGCGGGCGATGGCGGCCTGCCACACCCGGGCGACGATCAGCGAGCCGAGAATCCGGCTGGTCTCCTCACCGAGCTGCCCTTTGGGTAGCCGGCACAGCAGCACCCCGCCGTCGAGGACCTTGCCCATGTCGAACGAGCTGTGCGCGTTGCCGATCACGCTCTTGACGAAGTCCCGCAGCAGGAACACCCGCAGGCGAGCGAGGACGGGGGCGATGACCTGGCCGCGGAACTGCTCGTTGATGCCGTCGTACCAGAGCCAGAACCCGCCGAGCCCGTCCGGATCGTCGAGGCCCTGGGTGAACCGGCCCCGGAACTGCCGGTCCTGCAGCAATGACGGCACCAGGCTCAGCGTGGGCTTGGCGTGCCGCATCAGCGTCAAACAGGCCACCCTCATGGTGTCGTCCATACGCGGCCCCCACTGACCCTGGAAGATCTTCGCGAAGATCCCGACCAGGTTGTCCACCGCCAGATGCGGATCACCCTGATCGTCGAGGGGGTTGAAGCAGGCCGGGTTATCTTGGTCCGGGTCGATGAGGTGGATGCGGCTGGCGTGGCTGGCGGGGAGCCGGTCGAGGATGTCGGTGATCAAATCGCCGCGCGGGTCGATGACCACCGTCCCGCGCCCGGCCTTGATGTCGCCGAGGATCAGGTTCAGCAGCAGCGTGGACTTGCCGACGCCAGTCTTGCCGACGATGTGCATGTGCTGCCGGGCGTCGATGACATTGAGGCCGACGCTGTGGTGCCCGACCTGCGAGCGGCCCAGGATTTTCACCCCACGGCCGCCGCCCGGCACCTGCACCGGCGCCGGCACCGCCTTGGCCCGAGCCCGGTCGAGACCCGGCACCGCCAGGTCCTGCGGCAGCCCGGCGAGGGCCGCGAGCTCCGGCACGGTGGCCAGGAAGCCGCGCCGCAACCGGCGCCCGGCGAGCGTGGCGACCGGCTGCGGCATCTTCATCCGCCGGAGCCGGTTCGGGCCGGTATACGCGGCGGCGGCCGAGGCGATCGTGTGCCCGAGCCCGGCAAGCCGCCGCTGAATCTCCGTGGCCCGCTCCGGCGTAGGCGGGCTCTTGTCCGGTTGCGCGGCGACAGCGAACCGGACCGCGATCTCGAAGTGCGGCACCCTGATCGCCTTGTCGACCACCGTGCGCGCCTCGGCCCCGGCGACCGGATCCCGATCGGCCGCCCGCGCCGCCGTGGTGTGCGCGGCGGTGCGGGGCCGCGGCGGCCCAGGAAGGAGTACCTCGAGGAACCAGAGCAGCGGCTCGATCGCCAGCCGGGCCGCGCCAGCGGCGGCCCGGGTTGCCGGATCGGGCCGCCCGTGCGGGTGGCCGCTGGCCGTGGCCGCCGACCGGCGGGCCGCCCGCACGCGGCGAGCGGACGCGGGCCGGGCCAGGACTTGCACGCACGCGTACTCGCGGTGCCAGACCTCGGCCCCGGCCGCCAGCAGCGCCCGCAACGGGTCCGCGTCGTGCTCGACGCGCAGCGGCAGCACGTCGGCGTGCTGGGGCCAGTGTGCCCCGCCCGCCTGCTCGCCCACCGTCGCCGGGATTGGCGCGTCCGCGTCCTCGACGGTCATGGTCGCGGCGGGCCACGCCGCGCGGACAGCGGCTTCGACCGCGCCGGGCGGGACGGTGCCGGGCACCCACACCCGGATGGCCAGGGCTCGGCCGGTCCACGTGTATTCCCAGCCGACGTGCGGGTAGCCGTACACCCGGCGCCGCCACACCGACGGCGTGAGCACGCCGACGAGGGTGGTCCAGAACGCGGCGGCGGCTTCGGCGGTGACCTCCGGCGGCGCGGCGATCGTCACCCACCGGGCGCCGGTCACGAAGCGGCGGTGCCGCCAGTTCAGGAGTTGGTCGTTGCCGAAAACCGCCGCCACGATGAGAGCGGCGGCGACCAGGCCGAGCCAGGGCCGGATGATCACCCAGTGGGCGAGGTCGGCGGGCCAGGTCGGGGCGGTGGTCATGCGGCCACCTCGCCGATCCCGGTTACGGCGATCTTGTGCTCGGCCGCCGAGCCGACGCTGCGAAACGGGATCCGCGATCGGCCCGCGACCAGAAGGCCCTCCCCGCGCGGTGCCGACAACAACAGCCGGGCCTCTCCGGCGGTCAACCCGAACGCCTCGGCAACCACGTCGATCGACTGAGTGGACTGACGCATCAAGACCTGGGTCGCGGCGTTGGACACCACGGCCAGGCCGAGGTCGGTCGACAGGACATCGGCCGCGTCCTGGGTGATCACGCACAGCCCGGCGAGGCGTTTACGGGCGGCCTTGCTCATCCGGAACAGAAACCTTGCGCCCTCGCCATCGCGCATCAAAAGCCATGCTTCGTCGACCACGACGAGCTGCCGCCGCCGGCGCGAACTCGTGACCGGAGCGTCGATACCCGACCAGATCGCGTCGAGCGCCAGCAGCGTGCCCACCGTGCGTAGCTCGTCGGCGAGATGCCGCAGCGACCAGACCACGAGGTGGCTGCCCGGGGCCGCGGTGGTCGGGCCGTCGAAGAGGCCGGCGAAGTTGCCGACCGTCCAGGGAGCGAGGCGGGCGGCGAGCTGGGCGGCGGCGGGGTCGTCGTCGGCCGTCAGCTCGGCGGCGAGGTCGCGTAGCAGCGGTGCGGGCCTGCTCCAGGTGGCCGGGTCGGCGCTGATCCCGGCCATGTTGTAGGTGGCGGTGATGGCCCGGTCCAGGGCCGCTCGTTCGGCCGGCGGCGAGGTCGCGCCGAGCATGACCGAAATCAGCGTGTGCAGGAACAAGCCGCGCCTGGTGAGCGTGTCGGGCCGGTCGTCGGCGGGCAGGTCGAGCGGGTTGACCCGCACGCCGGGCGCGCCGAGCTGCACGACCGTGCCGCCCACGTGCTCGGCGAGCGGGGTATATTCGTCCTCCGGATCGATGATCGACACCGCGGTGCCCTGGTACAGGTTGCGCAGGACTTCCAATTTGACGAAGTAGCTCTTGCCGGCGCCGGAGCGGGCCAGGACGACGCTGTTGTGGTTGTCCTGCGTCCACCGGTTCCACAGCAGCACCCCGTTGCTGGTGGTGTTCAGGCCGTAGAGCACGCCGTCGGGTGCGGCCACCGTTGCGGGGGCCGGGGCGGCGAGGTCTGCCGAGGCGAGCGGGAACGCCGCCGCCAGGGCGGTGGTGTCGAGGATGCGGCGCATCCGCAGCGGGTCCACGCCGATCGGCAGGGTGGAGATCCAGCCCTGCTGGTGGCGGAAGGTGGCCGGTTGCAGGTCCAGCAACACCGAGGCGGCGGCGGACTTCACCCCGGCCGTGACGGTGCGCAGCTCGTCCAGGTCGCGGGCATGGATGGTGACGTAGATGCCGGTCTCGAACAGCTTCGCCGCGCCGCGCGCGACCCGATCGGCCAGATCGGCGGCGTCGGACGCCGCCGCCTCGGTCATCGGGTCACCGAGACGGCCCTGATCGGCGTCCAGACGGCGCGACGATTCGAGCCGGGCCCGCTGGCGTTTGAGCATCGGCGCGGCCAGTTGCGGCGCGACCGGGGTGATGTGGACCGCGACGTCGACGCGGCCGGGGTAGGACAGCAGCGGGTCGAGCCACGCTGGGCCGACCTCGGCCGGGTAGCCGCACACGACGAACGTGGCGGCGTAGCCGTCGCCGACCTTCACGTGGGCCGGGGTGACCGACAGTGCGGCCGGGGAGGGCATGCCGTCGGTGGCCGCGACGTTCTTCTTGGACTTCAACAGGCTCACGATGTGCTCCGCACAGAAATCGGGGCGCCGGGCACCGCGCGGGGGCCGGGCACAGGAGGGGAGAAGGGGTCCACGGCCGCCGCGAGGGCCGAGGCGACGGCCGGCCCGTCGAGCGCGGCGGCTTCGACACCGAGACCGGACAAGGCGCGCACCGCGGTATCGGCGGTGTACTCGCCGGTGAGGATCGCGAGGACCTGGCGGCGCAGCGGATCCCGCTCGGTATCGAGATAGAGCAGGAACGTGGCGTAGTCGACGGCGGCGGACTGCAACGCCGGATGCGTCAGACGCGGCGCGACGTCGGCGGTCGCCTGCGCGTACACGCTCAGGTCGTGCCGTTGCGCGGCAACCAGCAGTTGCGCCGGGCCGGTCAGCGAGTTGAGGAACCGGCCGAACCCGTCCAGCAGCGCACCTTGCTCACTGCCGGTGCGCAGGTGGATGTTCGTGGTGCCGCAGGCGATCAGCACCTTGCCGGTGCCTTCGCTGGTGAGTACTCCGGCCGGGCTGATGCTCGTGACCGGCGAGCGCAGCGGCGCCGGAACGCTCGGCTTGCCGGCCACGGCCGCGACCGAGCTGGCCCGCGCCTTGCCAGGGGCGAGGGTGCGCGGGCTACGCGACAACGCGAAGCCGTGCCGCAGCCACACGTCCAGCGGCTGGCCGTCACGCCGGCCGATCGCTACGACCACGGCGACCGCGAACACGACGATTCCGGCCACGACCCACGCCACCGGCGGTAGCAGCGGCCCGTAAGTGCGGTAGCAGCCGAACCCGAGCAGGCCGGTGCCGCCGATGATGGCGAGCTGCCGGAAGGTCAGTCCGAAGGCGATCCGGTCCGGCTCGTTGACATTGGCTGTTACCACGGCGCGTGGGGTGGTGTCCTGGTCGGTCATCGCATGCCCCGCAGCAGCGGCACGCGGCGGGTGATGCCTTGGACGAACACGGCACGGAGCACGACTCCGCCCATGCTCGGTGATCCCTTGCGGGTCACGAACCGGCGCATCATCGACGGGATCCGGACGGTGACCCAAAGCACGCCGACGACGAGCAGCAGGTTCAGGGTGTCGGAGCCGGGCAGGCCGAGCAGGATCGGCAGGTTCGCGTCCGGATTGATCAGCAGATCGATACCCGCCGAGAACCCGACAGCTTGCAGTACCGGTGTGGCCAGACAGCCCAACGTGGTGCGCCACCACAGGTCGGCTGCGCCCTGTGTCCACGGGGTGGCGTAGCAGGCCAGCGCCACCGGTGCGATCCCCGCGAGGATCAGTAACAAGCCGATCCGGGTGAGCCAGGTACCGACGAGGATGAACATCAGCACGACGATCAGCAGGCCGATGATGGCAACCAGCAGCGCGGAGCCTTCGTCGGACTGTGCCGCCGTGATGCGCGCGTTGACGAAGTTGATCGTTTCGGTGGTCGGCGCGGTCGTGCCGGTCATTGACACCGTCAGGGCGTTGGCGATGCTGATCAGCTCGCTGGTCAGCGGCACCGAGAAAGCTGACAGGACGAATCCGACGACCAGCCGTGGAATCAGCTCCTTGATGCCGTAGCGCATCTGTATCGATTCGCCGGTCATGGTGGCGATGCCGACGGCGGTGATCGCGAGGATGAAGCAGGCGTTGACGATCAGCGCGCTCTTGTCGGCGATCGCCTTGACCTGCGGCAGGACGGTGACGTCCGGCGATACGAAAAGTGTCGAGGCCAGCAGGGTCAGCAGTCCGCTGAGAAGGTCGACGACCTTCTCAGTGAGCCAGCTGACCAGGCCGTCCATCAGCCAGTCGGTCATGGTCGCTCAGCCGCCGAGGATGCCCTGCAGCGCCTGCAGGATCACCGGGGAAAGGACAGCGAGGGCGTAGCCGATCAGCGCGGACTTGAAGTTGCCTTTGGCCTGTTCGACCTGGGCTGGATCGCCTCCGGCGGCCATGTAGCGCAGGCCGCCGATGGCCAGGAACATCGTCGCGACGACCGCGATGATGCCCATGATCCAGCCGGTGATGCCGTCGATGACCTGCGGGATGGTCTTCGGGGCCGCCAGTGGCTGCACGGCAGCGGCGGCGGCGAGCTGGGACAGAAGGGTGAGACTGGTATGCATCGCGGCGCTCCACAGGAGTTCTGCGGGCCGCCGCGGTGGGGGACCGGGCAAAGGTCGCGCTGGTCCGGGTGGGGGCGCTCCTCCCTCGCGTGTGGCGACGGGTTGCGGTGTCAGTGCGCCGCGCCAGCCGTGCCGGACCATCGGGCCTCGCCGGGAACAGAGATGGTCCCCACCGGGCGGGCATGCCGTGGATGACATGCACCGCCCAGATCCGGGCTGTCAGGCCGATCGAACTCGTTGACCTCCTGTCACGCCCTGACAAGATCGGTCACGACTCCAGACCGCCGGCGAAACACCGCGGCACCAGGTTGTGTGAAACGCGAAGGGCCGCACCAGGCGGGGCGCCCGGTGCGGCCTTGTACTTGTCGCGACGGCAGGGCCTTTTCAGGCCGCCTCGTCGATGCCGGTAGAAAAGCGGCACGGGCCGGAGAGGTCGCCTCGGGTGACCGCGGCCGCCACGACTCGTTCAGCGCGGCGGCGCCGCATTCGCAGCGCCGAGGCCGTGGAGCCTTGCTCGGCGGCGAGTTGCTCGATCAGCGCGTCGCCGAAGCGCGTCGCGCTGATCAGCTCGGCGGCTTCGTCGCTGATCAGGCCGGCGGCGGCTGCCCGGCCGAGCAACAGGTCGGGGTGCCCGTAGGGCATGCGCGGGGTGCGGGAGCCGGTGGAGAGATCCAGCGGTAGCTCCTCGCCTTCCTGGTCCTTGATCACGGCGGCCCCGGCGCGCCAGGCGGTCCAGCACATCCGCAGCCACAGCCGCGGCTTGTCGAGGTCCGTGGTCCGCAGCGCCTCCAGGAACCCGGCCAGGACTTCGGAGTCGATGTCGTCGGCGAGCCGGGGCCGCCCTGAGCTGATCCTCGCCGCGAGTTGGGTCAGGGCGGGCAGCGCTACGCCGATCGCGCCGACGACCCAGGCCGGTCCCCATTCGCGGGCGTGGCGGGCAAGCTGCCGCCAGAGGACGTCGGTGGTGTCGCTGTCGTACCGCTCGTACATCAGCAGGGTGCGCAGCCGGTCCAGCGGCAGCGTGGCATCCGGCAGGCCCGGCACCGGCCGGGCGTCGAGCACCAGCGGAGCCGGTTCGCAGGTCAGCAACTCGAAAGCCTTCTCCGCGCTGGTCAAAGCGGTGTCGGCCGTTCGCGTGCGGGTCGTCGTCGCCATGATGGGCCTCCTCAGCGGGGAGCGCTTCGCCGGCTGCGAACGCTCCGAGGCCCCTGATTGGGGCAGCCCGGCCTGACACCAGAAGCGATTGTCAGCTCGGGACAGGTGGTGACCGGTCCGGACAGATTCGCCGCCCCGGAGATCCGCGCGCCGCGTCGGTCAGGTCGCCGGGCTGACCGGTTCTGACAGGACGGGGCCGAGTTCGATCGGCCTGACAGGCGCGCACTGGGGATCGTCAGTACGCCCGCCGGTCCGGGGGCCAACGAACCCCATGGCCGAGAGAAAACCCCAGCAGGCACCGGTTCCCGTCGGGGACATGGTGTACGGCGACCCGCCCGTGCCGATCACCGTGTGGCCGGTCCCCGCCCCCGCTCAGGGCGAGACCATGTCCAACGCGATGGGCGTGCGGCTCGTCCACAACCTCACCCACCCGTTCGACCTGATCACCGACCTCACCGCCGGGCCGCAACTGGCCCGCGCGATCATCGCCGCCCGGCGTCGCAGCCACCTTCAGGACACCCGACCGCTCGGCTGGGACTGGCACACCACGACGCTGATCGTCACTGGATGGCCCCCCAACGAACCCGAAGAGACTGGCGACTTCTTCGACCGCTGCCGCGCGAGCGTCGTGCCGGGCGGCTGCGTCGCGGTCCTGCTGCCGCACGGCGACGTCGTCCTTCCGGTCGACGTCATCGCCGCGGCGAAGAAGGCCGGGCTGGCGTATTTGCAGCACATCGTGGCGGCCGACCGGCCGCCACGGCGGGGTGAGCAAACCCTGCTCGACATCCACACCGACGTGCTGATCCTGACCCGCAGCGCGGCGGAGAACGGAGGTAGTGATGGCTGAGGACACCCTTCCGGTTACCTCGGTCTGGCTGACCTGCCAGCAACTCGCTCGTGACCAGCGCCGGGGCCGCTACATCACGGCGACCTCCGCCCACCCGGGCAAGATGCTGCCGAACCTGGCCGCTCACGCGATCAGCTCGTTCACTGCGCCGGGCGACCTGGTGTTCGATCCGATGTGCGGCTCCGGCACCACGCTCGTCGAGGCCATGCACCTGGGCCGCGACGCGATCGGCATCGACATCGAGCCCCGCTTCACGGCCCTGGCCGAGCAGAACGTCGCCTTGGCCGCGTCGCAATGCGCGGCCGGCACCGCGAAGGTCATCACCGGGGACGCCACCGGACTGCTTGATCTGGTCCCGGCGTCGGCGGTCGGTCAGGTGGGACTCGTGCTCACCTCACCGCCGTACGGGCGCGGGACTCACGGGCTCGTGCGGGCGGACAGTGCCGGGGTTCGCAAGCGGGACCACCTCTACGGGGACAGGGAACGCGGGAACCTCGCCTATGCGGGATGGTCCCGCCTGCTCGGCGGGTTCGCCGCGATCCTGGCCGCCTCGTACAATCTGCTGCGTCCCGGCGGGACCGTGGTGATCACCTGCCGACCGGTACGCCGCCAGCGGGATGACCTGATCGACCTGCCCGGCGAACTCCTCGCCGTCGCACAGTCAACGGGACTGGTCCCGGTGCAGCGGTGCGCGGCGATGCTCGCGGCCGTCCGCGACGGACAGATCGTGCACCGCGCCTCCATGTTCGGGCTGATGGCGGTTCGCCGAGTCCGCGCCGAAGGTGTCCCCGTGCACCTGATCGCACATGAGGATGTCCTCATCCTGCGCCGCTGCTGAACTTCCGCGAGTTCGGCTGAACCCAAATGCTCGACGGGCCGGCGGTGGGAGCAGGGTGGAGGCCGCGCGGCGAACTCGGGTAGCCGTGCGGCTCAGGCATTTTTCGTCCTGAAGCTTCGTCACCGTTCACAACCTGACAGGAAGCCGAAAAGGTGGCGTACGGGGACGGATCGCGATGTCCACGGTGGTGGGTCACTTCGTGGGCCGGTGGCTCCAATCTGACAAGGTAGCGCGGGGCCGCCGGCCGCGGGAGCGGGAGTCCCGTCGAGCGGGACTTCGTTGATGTCCCGCATGGTCCCGCTCGAGCGGGACTATGACAGGGACTGCGGGGCTCCCCGGCTGTCAGGTTCGGCCAGACGCGCCGATCTGACAGCCGGGCGCCGGAAGCGCTGGTCCTCCTACGCTGAAGGTTCTCCTTCTTCTTTCTGTGTCCTGATCCCTTGCCCCGCGCGGCGGCATCACGCCCACCATCACGGTCGGCGCCCCCGCGAGCCTTGGATCTGGCACCCCAAACTGCTGACGCTCTCCGCTGACGCGGCCAGGGCGCGGTAGCTCACACCCCCTTCCTGTGGCGGTCATCACCTGACGGCCGCCTTCTTGCTGTCCGTGGGAGGACGACGTGCTTCAACCCGCCTGGTATCTGCCCGACACCGTCTGGTTCGACCAACTCTCCGACGCGCCCGAACTGGACGACGGCCGGGGCCTTATTGGTGAACTCGCCGAGCTGCTCAGCGACGGAATCGCCAGTCCCGCGCTCACCGTCGCCGCGACGTACGTGCTCCTGCTGGCCGTTGACCACCTCGGCGACACCATGGCCTGGGCCGCCGCGAGTCTCGACCTTGCCGAGCTGGCCTGGTTGCTATGCGGTCTCAACCTGGCTCAGGCGCACCTTGCCCAGATGATCCAGCGCATCGCCTCGAATACCGACGCCCGCGCTTTCCCCGGCTCCGCCGAGGCACCGGCTGACGTGCTGCGAGCCATCACCGACAGCCTCAGCGCCGCCGGCGCCGACAGCGAGCTGGTCGCGGCACACCTCAAAGAGGCGCACCTACTGCTGCACGGATTCATGCAGTAAACCGCCGCGCCGGGCCAGCTTCAAGCAGCCCTCACCGTCGCGCCGGGTCCGGCATGAATCGCGCTCAGAAACCAACGAAAGGCCCGATCATGACGCTGTTCTACATCGCCGTTTACCACAACGCTGACAGCCGGTTCTTCCCGTACGAGCCCGGCCACGCTCTCATCAAGGTCATCTCCCACTGGCGGCACTTTCCTGCCAAGACCAGCCCGGAAGACATCGCGGACTGGGCCTACCGGGTGTTCAACGACGACCTCGACAGCCTGCAAGGCCGCCGCGGATACCCCGACGGCGGCGAGTTGGACTTCCTCGTGGCCTGCACCTACCGGCTGCTGAAGCTGCGCTCGCTGTCGGCCGGCGACGTCCTCGGGATCACCACGGAGGAGACCACCACCTTCCTGGCGTGCGAGTCCAACGGGTGGCGATCCATCCCTAGCCCGGACAACCGCACCGGGCAGGCGCTGACCGCCGACACCATCTACCAGCACCTGCGCCGGAGCGATCGTGCGTGACCACCCCTGCCACCGGCACAAGCCCGGCCAGCACACCGACGAATGCCTGACCGGCGGCTGCGGTTTCTGCGGCACCAGCCTCAACGACGTCGCGTCCGGCGAATGCCGCGCCTGCCTACGGATTGTCTGCGAGCAATGCGATGCCGGGTACCAGCCCGACCTCGGCCCGATCTGCCCGCCCTGCGCACCGTCGGCGCCCACCAACTCGGCCGCCGAGGACGGCGAAGACGCCCAGGAGTACCGGCTGTGCGTGTTCGAGTTCGACCTGTCCTGCGGCCACCTCGTAACCGTCGCCCGGACCGGCTGGTACCCCGTCACGGTGGCCTGCTGCGACCGGCTCGGCGGCACCATCCTGCGCGGCGTCTACGTGCCGTACGCCTCCGACATCGACTACATCAGGGTGCTGTCCGAGCGCTATGAACTGCGGCCCAAGGAAACCCCGCTCGGCTCCACCCAGCTCATCGGCCGGTGGCCCCGCAGCGACGAGCCCTCCCCGCCCGGACTCCTCGGCGTCGGCGGGTCTGCCGGAAAGTACCCGGCCCGCGTCGGCGCTGCCTGCAGTTGTGACGGCTCAATCGCAGCACCCGTGATCCCCTGATCCCGGCCTGCCACCCATAGGTAGCCCAAACACAGAAAACGGCCCGCCAACCGGCGGGCCGTCCTCGTTCGTGGACCCGGGACGCCTCGCCTGCAAAACGTGCGTCCCGGGTTCTCTCGCGAAGAGAGGAATCCAGTGTCTATCCTCGCCGCCCTGGCCGCCACCGCGGTCGTGGGCTTCCTGCTCGGCCGGCTCAGCGCCCAGCCCACCATCCGTACGCTCAACGGCCAGTTCACCGAGTTGCGCGACTGGTCCGTAACCCTCGAAGCGCTGCTCCGCGCCGCCGAGTACGCCGCCGGTCACGACCGGCTCACCGGCCTGCCCAACCGGACCTCAGCCGCAAGAAAGTTCACCATCCGCGCCGTATTGGGCGAGCCGACCATCGTCGCTCTGATCGACCTCGACCGGTTCAAGCAGATCAACGACAGCCACGGCCATCACGCCGGCGACGATCTCCTGCGTGCCGCCGCCGAACGGCTCAGCCTGGCTGCGAAGCTCCGCGGCGGTATCGCGGCACGGCTCGGCGGAGACGAGTTCGCGATCCTGCTGCGCGGCGGCCTGGAGCCCGGCACTTCGGTCGCCGCGATCCTGAATAGCCTCGCCCAGCCGGTCCCGCTGCACACCCATAGCGGCGACGTGACCGTGCACCCCACAGCCAGCGCCGGCGTCGCCGTCTTCGACGGCACCTACGGCACTTTCGACACCATCCTCGGCCACGCTGACATTGCGCTCTACAACGCCAAACAACAGCGCGGCAGCTACCGCATCTACACACCGGACATGCGGATGCCGCAGAACGCTGGACGCCACGGTCCCCGCCGCCGCGATCAACATCTGGCCGGCCGCGACCTTCCCGACGCCGGCGAGGTGACCGAGTGAGCAGAACCATCAGCTGCGGCGCCGCAACGATCGAGATCCTGCAAGCCGGGCCGAACGGCCCCGTACCCGGGCAGGTCACGGTCCGTATCAACGGGAACGAGCTGACCGGCCGTCCGGACCAACTCGCTGAACTCGGCCGCTTGCTCTACCACCAACTCGGCGGCATGACATTGCCGGGCAACACATGGCAGATCCTTGCCGTCGGCGACGCCCTCACCGGCCTCGCCTTCTACGGGCCGTTTCCCGCAGATGACCCGGGCGAACGGGCGTACGCCCGGATCCGGATGCTGGAGATCGACGAGCAGCCGTACGTCCAGGCCGACCTACATCCGCTGGACGAACTCTCACCCATCGACCCTGACCCCGACTCTGACCTGGCGACGGGCACCATTCCGCCGACCGCCGACGTCACCGCGCCCGGTGTGGGCACGCTTGAAGCCGAGACGACATACATCGTGAAAGTCGCCAACGGTTCACCGGCGAGCGCCTACGCAATGATCGGCCAAGAACTCATCGAAGCGTACGAGTTCCACGATGATGGCACGCCGGACTGGTCGACCGGCAGCATCTGCGATCCGGACCGTGGCGACACGGACTTCTACTTCCCGGCCACGGCGCTGCTACGTCACCTGACCGGGCAGGATCTCTCCGACCCGCCGGCCTGGGATCACACCATCCGCGCCGAGCTTGACGCCGCGTTCGACACCTACGGCAAGGACCGGCTGCTTGCCGAGTGGTGCCACGATACGGACTCCCACGGTTACCGGACCGTCGTCTGGCAACAGAACGGCACCGTCAAGACCGTACTGCTAGTCAACCCCGACCAGGCGAGGGCATTCATCGACGGCATGCAGGCCGCCGTCAACGCCCGAGCCCCGCACAACCGGGGCGTGACCGAATGACCCAGCCGCGCCCAGAAATGGCCTGCGCCAACTGCCTGACCCCGCTCAACACCCTCGGCGACAGCTACATCCACCCCGTCGGCTTCCGCCCCGGCCACGGACACCAACCCGTGCCCGTCCCGGTAACCAGCCTCGACACCGTGCGCCGCACCTGCGACTTCTGTGGCGACCCGCACCCCGTCTGGACCATCACCGGCGACACCCTCACGGCCGTCATCACCTCCACCGACGGCGGACTCGTCCAGAACTACGGCGACCGATGGGCCACCTGCGCCCTGTGCTACCAGGACATCACCCAACACCGGCTCGACCGAATCTCTCAGCGCGCTCTCCGCTTGCTGCCGACACTCGAGCCCGGCGTCCAGGCCAGGGTCACCCAGCTGCACCGCAGCTTCCTCACCGGACTACAGCCCGGCCGCGCACTGATCACCACTACCGCCTGGCCCCATACCACGATCACCGCCCGCGATCTGCCCAGGATCCGCGACCGGCTCCTCCGCCTCCTGCGCGGCACGATCACGCTGCCCGCACATCTCAGCATCGACCGACCTGAACTCGCCGACCGGCTTGAGCAAAGTCGCCTCTACTGGGTCGACCCCACCTTCACCAACCTCGCCACCGCCGCCACACCAAGGCTGCCCAACACGGCTCTGCACCCCAGCCTGATCCCCGGCGATGTCGGCATCCTCGCCTGGGCTGAACCCATCGGCCACACCGCCGCGATCACCTGGTCCACCCACGACACCGCAATCCACCTCGTCCGATACCGGACCATCGGCAGCGGCCTCGACCAGCACGTCCAGCAACACATACGCGAAGACATCGGCTGGCTCGCGCCCATTTCCACCCACATCCTGCCGCTCGACGCCGAGATCAACCCGCGAGACCACGCTGGCATTGCCGTGACCCTCGCGACCTGGCTGCTCATGGGCCAACAAGTCGCCGAAAGCCCAGCCGCCGACCTCGACAAACCCACCCGCAAGCGATACACCCGCAGCTACCGGCCGCTACCTGACGTCCGGCTCGTCCGTCTCCGCACCGCCGACCAAGCACCGCCAGGAGGCCAGCCACACCGGCAGCCCGCTGACCGCGCCACCCCAGCCGAGCGAGTCTGGGTCACCGGACACTGGCGCGCCCAGCCCTACGGACCCGGCCGGACCCTGCGCCGCCCCGTCTACATCCACCCACACCTACGCGGCCCCGACGACGCACCGATCAAGCTCAGCACCACCGTCCGCGTACTCGCCAACCCGCCCGCGAGCACGAACACCAACGAGTAGGACCCGAACGGGGCGCGGGCGAGCCCAGCGCTTCACCGCGCCCCGTCCGTACCAACACCGCGAGTCAGAGATCACCGCGAGACTGTCAAGAAAATGGCTATG
This sequence comes from Actinoplanes sp. NPDC051513, assembly GCF_044454685.1. Taxonomy (NCBI): domain Bacteria; kingdom Bacillati; phylum Actinomycetota; class Actinomycetes; order Micromonosporales; family Micromonosporaceae; genus Actinoplanes; species Actinoplanes sp. NPDC051513. The sequence continues at coordinate 407,069 of NZ_JBITDW010000008.1, read as the reverse complement.
GCGCAGAAACGGTCGCTCCGCGAGAATTTGGACCCTCAAACGCTCAGTGGATCGCCCGGGGTCACTCACTCCGGAGCGACGACAGCAGCCTCCGACGGCAGGACGCGGAACCGCTAAGCTTCGAGCGGTGCCGACCGGGCTGGAGGGAACGCCGACCATGACCGACGACGCCCTGCAAGACGCGACCATGCAAACAAGCTTTCGTAGTGCAGATGGCCTACTTCTTCGTGGAACCTTCGTCGCGCCGCAGCGACCATCTGGCTCCTGCGTCGTCCTCGTGCACGGTGGAGGCGTAACCCGCGAGGAAGGCGGCTTCTTCGGCCGGCTCGCTACAGGCCTGGCGTCAGCCGGGGTGGCGTCGCTCCGCTTCGACTTTCGAGGTCACGGCGAAAGCGAGGGCAGGCAAGAGGATCTCACACTGTCCGGCGTGTTAAACGACATCAACGCTGCGGTCGCGCACGTCCGGCAACTCGCCGGCGGTCCGCCCGTTAATCTACTGGGAGCGAGCTTCAGTGGTGGTATCTGCGGCTATTACGCGGCCGAATTTCCATCTGAAATCAGCAGACTCGTTCTAATTAATCCGCTAGTCAACTACAAGAAGCGCTTCATCGACGACAAGCCGTACTGGAATAACGGTCAGATCGACGAGTCGGCGGGTCGCGAACTGACCCAGAGCGGGTTCCTACCACATTCGCCGACATTCAAGCTTGGCCGTCCCATACTGAACGAGGTATTCTATGTACGCCCAGATCGCAAGTTCGGCAACATTAAAGCACCAACGCTAATTCTGCATGGCACTGGCGACACCTTCATCCCCGTGCAGAGTTCACGCGACTACATTGCAAGGATTCCCTCGCCCTCTCGGTTGATTGAGATTGAGGGCGCCCAGCACGGGATTGCCGTCCATGATGATCCACAGTATGTAGATCCGCAGACTCAATTGTGGCAGGCGAAGGCGATCGAGGATATCGCCGCCTGGCTTGTGTGACTAGACCGTTTCCATCAGCCGGGCAAATGAGGCGACCGCAGGTCGTTTCCGCCAAGGATGCAGATTGACCCGCAGCCGCGCCAACTCTTGCATCGTTCGTGCGGATCCTGCCATGGTGGCAGCAGAAAAGGCTGAGCAGCCAATTGATGCGGCTTTGTCTGGTTGCTGAATAGTTGCTAGGGTCTGGGCCTGCAGTACGGAAAAGTACGCGAAATCGCGTGTCGAGAAGACTTCCGCCTTCAAGGTTGTCGCATAGATTTCGGCGGCCTCGTCTGGCCGACCGGACTCGCCATAGCAGATGGCGGTTTGTAGCCTGAACAGCTGTTCGCCGTAGTGGGCAGCGAGTGGACCGTCGTCGCCAGCCCCTTGCGCGAGAAGTTCGCGCGCCCGCTCCAGAGTGTCGTCAACCTTCTGACGGTTGCCATTCACCATCGCGAGTCCGCGCGCCTGCTGCTGGACCGCTTCGGCCATGATTCGAGAAGGGAGACGCCAGGGCCCATCCTGGGCAGCCTCGGCAAGCCCGAGCATCCGGGCGGCATCGCGATTGTCCCACGATGCCTGGCTTTTCTTGATCAGGACATAGCCAGCCATGGCGTAGTCAGTTGCTTCCAATCCCCATTCCGATGCCCGATCTCGCCAATAGTCTGCCGCGACGGGATGACCCATGTCCCGGTACAGCCAACCGGCGAACTCCGCAGCCCCAGCACCGACTCGCATAAGAGGGCGGCGCGTCTCCCAATCCACCGACCGCGCTTTGCGCTGTACGGTCGCGATGATGCCGAGCACGGTCGGTAGCGCATGGCGGGGGCCATGGAACCCGTCGTCTGCCGCGCTGTCGGCGAGCTTGCAGGTCAGGATCGCAACGAGCTCTTCGTCGCTGCATCGGTGACCGTCCCGCCACACACCATCCATGCGGTCAAGATCATCGAGCATCAGGGTCGGCGCTGTCCCAGCGGTCTTGATCAGGGCGCTACGGACGACCCCATTGCTCGGCTCTACGATAAGGCCGTCCTCATGATCTGATCGCTCAGGACCAGGGATAGCTACACCCGCCAACGGCGACCGGCGGTTGCGGTAGAAGCCAAGCTCGGCGTCAGTCACGGCACCCGTGACGCCACGAAAGCCGTCCCTTCGCGGCCGCCTAGGCCAGTGGTGTTCGCCGCGCTCGTAGCTTCCAATATCGTTCTCGTCGAGGTGATCTCTGACTTTCAGGTGCTCCCATTGCCAGGCGTTAACCGCTTCGGCGAATTCTTGTCGCGACATCGGCTCATCCGAGCCGCTGGACGACATCATTCGCAGACGAGCGTATATCAGCTTTGTGTTCGCGTTCTTGGTCGGTTTGCCGTCCGTCCGAGAGGTACGGGCGGGTGCTGGCGCGGGCGTGGCATCCATGGCGTCACCGTCCCGTTCCTTCATCGGTGCCTATTCCGGTGGCTGCGGGTTTGGGCATTGTGGTCAGCATGGCAGGAGCGACCATGCGTTCTCAACCAGCTACCCCGTCTGGAGGCCGCTGCCTGCGGCATTGTTGGAATGCTTGGTCGATGGGTCGCCTCCTGTAGGCGTGCGGTTGCCGTTCGCGCGCTCGCCGGCAACGAGGTAGGGGACCTGGTCGCTCCTGGTGTGGAGGTTCATCGGTACGCCGTCGTGGGCCGTGCCGATGGCTCGCCCGTGTTCGGCGGCCTTGGATTCCTTGGCGTGCAGCCGCCCGGGATCGCCGGTTGCCGGCCGGGTTCGCCTGCACGTAGTCGACTGGGATCTCCGTGCGTCGTCCACCACGGGCCTTGCCGCTCATCGCTAACCTCCGCTGTTGATGTTCCGGCCGCCGGATGGGCGCGAACCGGTGCCTAGTCACCGGTAGCTGGCAATCGGATGGAGCCTGCTACGACGGGCGACACCGGTTCGCCGCCGCCCGTCGCCCAGATTGGGTCTAGCTGTGGTTCGCCCGATTGCGGTCGAACTCGCTGTTCTTGACGCCCGTGATGAAGGCGTCCCATTCGGTGGGGCTGAACTCGATGACCGGGCCGGTGGGGTTCTTGCTGTGGCGAACGCCCACGGTTCCGTCGGCGGCGAAGGCCGTCTCGACGCAGTTGCTGGCGCCGTCGCTGTCGCTCGACTTGAACCAGTTGGTGAACTTGCTGATGCTCATACTCGGTTCCCTGCGTAGTTGTTGGGCTTTTCCTCGGCCATCGTGGCGAGGAAGTCGAGGCTGTCGGCCGGGGATAGGGCCGCCTGTTGAATGCGCTGGTACAGGTCTAGGTAGTGGCTGGTCTTGTCCGGTGTGCTGAGGACCAGGTCTTCGCCGTCGGTGTCGACCGCGACCACGGTCGGGTCCCTCGGGTCGGCGAAGCGGTAGGTGAAGAACGACGACTTCGGCACCACGTAACCGGGTAGCGGGGCGGACAGGGGCAGTATCCGCATCGTGATCTTGTTGCGTTCGCGTCCGATCCGCACGAGGTGCCGGAGTTGGGCGCGCACCACATCCGGAGGTGCCGCCGGGCGGCGCACGGCTTGCTCGTCGATGATGACCTCGTATTTCGGGCCGCCGGCCCGCTCGAGGATGCGCTGCCGGAAGGCGCGTGCTGCCAGCGCGCGGGCCGGGTCGAAGTGCTCGGGGCGGGTACCGCGGTTGGCGCGGACGCGAACTTCGGTGAAGGTCGGAATCTGGAGCAGTCCGGGCACCATGAGTTGGTACTCGGCGATCGAGCGGGCGCCGGCTTCCAGGTCGGCGTAGAGGGCTTGCTGCGGCCCCATCTCGTCGCGAAATTTCTCCCACCAGCCGCGTTCCCGACAATCGCGGGCTACGGCCATGATCTCTTCCCAGCGGCGCTGGCCTACCTTGAGTACTTCGAGGATGAGCATCATCTCGGCATCGCTTGGACCCACGTGTCCATTTTGTATTTGGCTGATCCGCTGCCGAGGTATCCGGGTTGCGGTGGCGAGCCGCACGGCGGAGTAGCCGTGCTCCTGCATGAGCTGTTTCAGCTCAGCCGCGAGACGACGACGCCGCACATAAGGGCTGATCATCAACAGACCTCCGGACGCCAACAAATGTGAAAGCGCACTACGACTGTCCGACCACTGCGGACTGTCCGGCGCGGCCAAAGCGTAACCCCGGATTTCGGCGACAAGATCCTTATAACCGTTCAATCGGGTGACAAAGTCGCAGGTCAATGGCGGTTTCCCTACTAACTCCGGTGCTAAAACCCCTATTAATTCGGGGTTCCACACCTGCGGACTGTCGGTAATCGTAGGCACACCACACGCGACATATCGATGTTTGTGGTCTGCCAATCATCCCGTCAGACAGCCGCACCAACGGGCGAGCAGATCCGGCCGTTGCCGAGGAGGACGTGATGACCGCCAACGGATCACCGACACCGGCCACACGCCGCCCCGCTCCTGCTACGCAAGCTGATCTGGTCTTCGCCGGGTCGGTAAGCCCACGCGTCGACGGGGTGATTGGTGGCGTGCAGTCCTCGCCCATGCTCAAGCTGACGCCGGTTCAGGTCGACCGCTCGAACCCGCGGGACAGGGCAGGCCGGGGCTGCTCTTGCGCTCGCCAGGTCGGCCGGAGGGGTGTGCACGCCGCACCCGTCATGGCGGCGGCTTTCCCCAGCCCAACCCCCAGAAGCGTCCGCGTCTCCGTGCTGCGCCGTGCCGCCGCGGTGGCGTGCGATCCGGGACGGCAGAGCCCCCGCCTGTCGTCCCTCAACCGCCCATACCGGCTGTGTCAGGCATCTGGTCAAGCCTCCGGAGATGCCTGCTGCCAACGGCCAACCGAGGGCGGCCGTGGGCGGGTGCGGATCAGGCCACAGCTTCACCGTGCCGGTCCGTACCCGCCCGCGAGACACGCGTACCCGGGCCGCCCGCACGACGCCCGCAGTGGCACCCCGAACTCGCCGACCAGCCCGAGGGGGATATCCGGAACACCGGGTAGATGTACGCGGGCATCGGCTTATTTACACGGCACACAGCAGGGCTCGAAGGCACCGGGCAACACCACACGAAGCGGCGGTCGCGAGCAGCCGAGCGGCCGTCGACGCAAGAGAACGGACGACCAGACCGACAGTGCCGGTAGTTCAGTCGGGCCCGAGTTCCCGTTCAGCCGAGTAGCCCACTGGGTGGGGAAGGACGTTGTCATGTCGTCAGCGGGGCCGGCGAGGCTCACCGATCAGCTGTGGCTTGCGGCGCACGACCGGTACAGCGGTAAACCGGTGATCGGTGAGGGCCCCCTCGGCGTCGGGCTCGCCGCCGGGTTGCTCGCCGAGCTGATCCACTACAAGTTTCTTGAGCTCAGCGACGGCGAGCTGTTCCGCACGACGCCGGACCTGCCCAGCGACCTCGCACTGCGGCCGTTGCTGGCAAAGATGGCGGAAGAAGAGCAGCGCCTGCCCCCGCCGGAGCCGTTGGCACCAGCCCAGAGGCGGGTGCCTGAAGGCCAGAGCTGGTCTGCGCCGGCCCCCGGCGGCCGCGGCTGGATGGAGCCGGCGCCGGAAAGGCAGAGCTGGCATCCGGCCGCCCGGGAGGCATGGGGTACCGCGCCGGTACAGGCTGCGAACCGGCATCGGAGGCGCGGTCATGACCTGCGCGACTGGATCGCGTTTCTGGCACGCGAGCATCGTGCCGAAGATCGGGTGATCGACCGGCTTTCCCGGGCCGGCCTCGTAAAGCAGCAGGAGCGTCGCCGGCTGCTGGGTGGTTCGAAGGTGCACTGGGTGCCCCTCGACACCACGGTGGCCGGCGCCCCAGCGACCGCGATCAACACCGCACTCACGCGTGGACTGCGGCTGGACGACCCCCAGCTGCTGCTCGCCGGCCTGTTCCTGGCGACAACCCTGCACCAGCATGCGCTGGCCACCTTAGGCCCGGATGACCTCGCCAGGCTGGCGGACCAGCTCAAACGGCGGCTGGACACGACCTCGCGGGAGCTGTTGAAGGCCGCGGACAACGCAGTCGCGGATGCCGCCCTGCTCTAGCGCCCCTCGATGTATCACACCATCTCTAACCCCTCACCTTCTGCAAGGAGGAACCCGGTGTCCGCACCAGCTACTGGGCACACCGCATCCCTGAGTGTGTCGTCCGCGTTGGCCGCCGACCGGCTCGGCGCGTTCACCGTCGGGACGACAATCGCCAGTTCCGTGGCACCGCTGACCGTTGTCGCGCTGGTCGTCAGCACCGCCCTGGCCGCCACCGGGCTGGTCGGTGTTCCGATCGCGATCATCGCAGTCGCGCTGCTGTTGATGCTGTTCGTCGTCGGCTATCTCGCGATGGCCCGGCACATCCCGAACACCGGCGCCTTCGGCGCCTACGTCGCGCAGGGCATCGGCCGCCCATTCGGGGTCGGCACCTCGTGGGTCGCGCTGGCCACCTACCTGAGCTTCGAACTGTGCTGCTTCGGCGGGTTCGCCGCCGCGATCGCCGTGCCGCTGCTCCAGAAGTGGTTCGACGTCAGCACGCCGTGGTTCATCCCCGCGTTCATCATGCTGATCCTGGTCGCGGTGCTGGGCGCCAACGAGGTCAAGGTGTCCGGGAAGGTGCTGATCGTCCTGGTCGTCGGCGAGACGATCCTGGTGGTCGTCTACAGCATCGCCATCATCAGCACCCCAGGCTTCCACTTCACCTTCGCCGCCCTGGCGCCGGCCAATCTGTGGGGACCTGGCGCGGGAACGTTGTTCGTCATCGGGATGACGGCATTCGCGGGGATCGAGCAGAGCGCGGTCTACATCGAAGAGAGCAAGAACCCGCTTCGCACCATCCCGATCGCCACCTACGCCACCATCGCCACCATCTGCGCCGTGTACGTGTTCGCGTCCTTGGTCGTGATTTCCGCCGGCGGCCCGCAGATCATCGCGCGAGCCACCACCGAGGGCCCCGACCTGTTCTTCAACGAGGCCACCGTGCTGCTCGGTACAGCCGCCCTGACCGTCGGGGCGATCCTGCTGGGGACCAGCCTGATCGCGGCGAAGCTGGCCTTCCACAACGCCGTCTCCCGCTACGCCTACGCATTGGGCCGCGAGGGAGTCCTGCTGAGGGTGCTCGGCCGGACCACCAGGAAGGGCGCACCCCGCACCGCGTCGGTCATTCAAAGCGTGCTCGTGTTCACCGTGCTCGCCCTATATGCGGCCGCCGGCTGGGATCCGCTGGTCCAGCTGTTCTATTGGGGCAGTACCACAGGCGGTTTCGGGGTGCTGCTACTGATCACGTTGACCAGTATCGCGGTCATCGCCTACTTCGCCCGCGACCCGCACGGCGAGAAGCTGTGGCACCGCCTCCTCGCACCCACATTGGCGTCCGGGATCCTGCTGTTCGTCGCCTACCTCGCGACCGACAACCTGCCCCTCCTTTTCGCCGTCGACCCGGGCACCGGCCCCGCCCGGATCGTCCCCCTCGCATTCCTGATCATCTTCGCCGCCGGTATCTGTTGGGGTCTGATCCTGCGCCGCACCCGACCCACCGTCTACGAGGGCATCGGCCGCGGCACCCGCGCCACGGTCTCCGCCTCCACCTCCGCCCTGTCCGCCGTCTTCCAAGGGACCACCCGATGACCACCACCCGGCCCTGCGCGTCGCCTGGCACTAACGACATCGACCCGGTCGCTGCCCTGGTCGCCGACGCCTTCGGCTTCCTGGAGGTCGTCCGCTGGCTGGCGCCCGACCCCGGCCGCCGCTGGGAGGTGTCACGGGCTGGTACCAGCCCGAGGTGAACGAGCGCATCGACCGCGGTGCGCCCAGCGCCGCCACCTCCCGCCTCTCCGGCACTATCGAAAGGACCGCCTGATGACCATCTTCACCCTGCCCGGGCTGCGCATCGCCGGCGAAGCCGACATCGACCTGGTCGCCGACGTGGTCGCCGACGCGTTCGACCACCTCGAAGTCATCCAGTGGCTCGTGCCCGACCCGGACCGGCGCTGGCAGGTGACCCGAGCCTGGTACCGGCTCCACGCCGAGCACGCGATCCGCGGCGCCGGCCAGGCGGTGCTCACCGAGGACCACACGGCCTGCGCGGTGTGGTTCGACCGCACCGGCCCGGTCAGCGAACCCGACGACTACGCGCCCCGCCTGGCCCAGCTCGCCGGGAACCACCTGGACCAGTTCGAACACCTCGACGCCCAGATGGACACCCACCACCCGAAGCCACCGCACTGGCACCTGCTGTTCCTCGCCGTCCGGCCCGGTCAATGGGGTCAAGGCCTCGGCAGCCACCTGATGAACCACACCCACACGCAGCTCGACGCCCACGGCATCCCCGCCTACCTGGAAGCCACCAACACAGACAACGCGCGGCTTTACCGCCGACACCACTACACCAACATGGACCCCTTCGACCTGACCGTCGACGACGACATCTGCCTGTACCGGATGTGGCGCGCTCCGCAACCTGTCACCGCATAACCCCAGGCGACCGGCCGCAGCAGTCCCCCCGTGCTGCCCGGCCGGTGACGAGGTGGTGTGCCGGCAACCGCAAGTCTCCTGACCGCAGGACGGCACACCACCTCACCCCGACCTCTACTGACTGCGACAACGAAAGCGTGCCCTGCCATGACTTCCGCGCCGGCCACTCGCTCCGGGACACCCGATGTCCGCCGTACGGTCGCCGCACGCTTTCGCCAGCCGACCACCACCACGGCAAGCACCGGTGGTGACCGGCATGTGGCGGTACCCCTCTGCCGTCGCGCCCGCCGGGTGCGCGACCACACGGCGTGGCCGCGGATCGCGCACGCGGCACCCGATCCCGTCTCCGCCGAGCGTCCCTGGCGGCTCCACCACCCGTCGGTGGCCCTCCCGCAGGATCGGGCGAGCCGGTCATGACCGACAACGGCAAGCTCCGTCCCGCTGTGCCGGCGCCCGATGGCTGCCAGCCATTCGCGAACCGAGATCCCCACCCGGCAGATGCCGGTGATTCGAGCCAGCCCTCGCGTGGCCGGCAGATCTGGCGGAATCTGACCGAGCCGCCAGATGATCACGAGGCTCAGCGGCCTGCCCCGTCCCGATTCACTGACCTTCTGGGGGGCGCTGCGATCATGGCCGGTTTCCTGGCGCTGAACTCGCTGCTGGTCATTTGGCTCACTGACTTCGGCGCCCACCCTGCGCTACGCGCGATCGTGTCCTCGGTCGTCATCGCTGCGGGCATCGAGACGGCCCGCACCTGGTATGCCAGGCAACGAGCCAAGGCCAGCAATCCTCAACCGAACGATGCAGAAAGCCAGCACCGCAATAGCGCAGCCGCGTGGGCCAGGACGCGGCAGCCGCGCTCGGGCGGGCGCGGGGTGCCCGAGCGGCTAAAACGGCGCCGCGTACCCGGCCCCCACCCGCGAAGCGGCCCCGCCCGAAGACATGACGATCCAGGCCCCACAGACGGAGGTGCCCGATGATCTCGCCCCGGCCGTCGCTGGCCCGCCCCGACCGTGCCGGTTGGCCCGCGATGAGTGGCATCGGTGTGCCGGCGTTGGATACGTCGGTGCCGCATTCGGCTCGTCGGTACAACTACTGGCTGGGCGGTAAGGACAACTTCGAGGCCGACCGGGCCTCGGGCGACGCCATCGCGGAGCGGTGGCCGGACATCGTCACGGCCGTGCGGGAGAACCGGCGGTTCTTGCGGCGGGCGGTGCGCTACGCGGTTCAGCGTGTGGGGGTGCGGCAGTTCCTGGACATCGGTACCGGGCTGCCCACCGCGGACAACACCCACGACGTCGCCCAGGCGATTGACCCGTCGTGCCGGATCGTCTATGTCGACAACGACCCGCTCGTGCTCACCCACGCCCGTGCCCTGCTGACCAGCACCCCGCAGGGCTGCTGCGCCTACCTGGACGGCGACGTACGGGAGCCGGAGAAGATCCTCGACAACCCGGTCTTGCGGGAGACGTTTCATCTGGGTCAGCCCGTGGCGTTGATGCTCGCCGCGGTCATGCACTTCGTGCCCGAAGCCGACGACCCGTATCGGCTGGTCGCTACCCTGCTCGACGCATTGCCGTCGGGAAGCCTGCTGGTGCTCTCGCACGGCAGCCACGACCTGATCCCCGCCGAGCAGGCCGCGCGGCTGATCGAGGAGGAGTACCCCGGCAAGGACGGCTTCTATGCCCGCACCCGGGCCGAGGTCAGCGCGTTCTTCGAAGGGGTGCACCTGATCGGCCAACCCGAGCGTGCGGGTGGCGGGTCGCGACGGCCCGGGTTGATCAGTGAGTGGCGTCGTAGCCCGGAAGACGGGCAGGCGCCGCCCCGCTCGGCGGTATCCACCTGGGGTGGCATGGGCCGCAAACCATGAATATCTCAAGCGTCGAGCTGGCGGCCTGTCTGAAGGTGCGGCGTGAACCGTGGAGGCCGCTCCGAAAGTGCAGGCGACGCTGTGCAGCTGCCCGCTCACGGTGCCGCGATACCCGTGAAGTCCGTTGTCCAGAATGTGCCAATGATAAGGGAAACACCATGACTGACCCAACCGCCGCGCACCAGCAGGCCGCCGCGCCGACCGGGCGATCCACCGACTCAGCGTCGAACGCGGATCGGGCAGCGAAGCTGCGCGCCGCGCTCGTCGAAAGCCTCCGCGCCGATGGGAAGATCACCACGCCGGCGGTCGAGGCCGCGTTCCGGACAGTGGCCCGCGAGCGATTCCTCCCAGCTGACGTGCCGCTCGACAAGGCGTATGCCGTGGATGACGCGGTGGTGACGAAGCGCGACGCGCATGGTGTGGCGCTCTCGTCGGTGTCCGCGGCCTACATCCAGGCGCGGATGTTGGAGCAGGCCGAGCTCCGGCCGGGCATGACGGTGCTCGAAGTCGGGTCCGGCGGGCTGAACGCGGCCCTGACCGCTGAGATCGTCGGGGAAAGCGGCCGCGTAGTCAGCGTGGACATCGACACCGAGGTCACCGACCGCGCTGCGAGGCTGGTAGAGGAGAACGGCTACGGCGGCCGGGTTCGGGTCCTGGTCGCGGACGCCGAGCACGGCGTACCCGGCGAAGGCCCGTTCGACGCCATCATCGTGACGGTCGGCGCCTGGGACATCCCACCGGTCTGGCTAAACCTGCTCGCCGATCAGGGTGTGCTGGTACTGCCGTTGATCATGAACGGGGTCACCCGCACCATCGGGTTCCGCCGCTCCGGTGATCATCTGGTCAGTACGTCGATCGAGGTGGCCGGGTTCGTGCCGATGCAAGGGGCCGGCCGCCACGACGAGCGGGTGTTCCTGTTGACCGACCCGAACGGCAAGCAGGTGAAGCTGCGGTTCGACTCCGGTGTACCCGACGACATGAGCGCGCTCGATGGGTTGCTGGCCACCGACCGGACCGAGGTGTGGTCTGGGGTGACGATCCCGCATCGGACCTCGTTCGCCGACCTGTACCTGTGGTTCGCCTGGCACCTGCCCGGGTTCTGCCTGCTGACGGCGGACGACGGCACGCAGCTGGCCACCGATCGCGGCACCTGGTTCCCGTTCGGCGCCGTGCATGGTGCCGGGTTCGCCTATCTGGCGATCCGGCCCGCGCTCGACGGAGCCGGTGTGGAGTTCGGCTCCCGCGCGTACGGCCGCGACGGTGAACTGGCGGCGATGGCGCTGGTGGAGCAGGTCCGGGCGTGGGACCGCGACGGCCGGCACACCGAGCCGGTGTTCGGGTACTGGCCGGTCGGCAGCGACGAGACCCAGATTCCCGCCGACGCCGCCGTCATGGACAAGACGCGCGGCGTCGTCACGATCTCCTGGCCGTCACGCGGGTGAGCAGCGCGCGGCTCACTCGCACCAGCCGGCCAGGTGGCCAACAACCCTTCGCACCCCGTAAGGAGAGTGATGTCGATGGCTCCGCTGGCTGCGGTCCTCGACGCCCCCACCGCCCCCGAGGTCGAGGCCGTCACCGACGACGACTTCGAGCTGGACATGCGCGTGGTCGAGGCCACGACGCCGCTGGAGGTGTTCATGTGCAACACCAACGACGGCTGCGGCTCGACGTGCAGCGGTAGCGCCTGTTCCACGTCCTCGTACGACCCGCGGTAAACCGCGTAGCACATCCCTCTGACGCCGTCGGAGCCCGCGCCGCCTCGCGGGCTCCGACGGCCCCCACCCCTTTGCTCGCATGAAGGAGCGACATGCCGACCGTTGTCCACCTCTACCGGCCGGTCGGCCCCGTGCTGGTCCGCGCCAGCACCACCGGCGGCACCGTCGACAGCCCACCACCGGCCGGCACGGCGGTCGACGAACTCGCCTGGCTGGCCACCCAATGGTCCCAACCCGAGCTGCGCGACGCGATCACCCTGGCCAGCCCGGACCTCGCCGGCCGCGTGAGCCAGCTCCTCAGCGACGGTGCCCCACCCCGGCGAGCCGTCCACCGCGCCGTCGCGGCGACCGCCTCCTATCTGACCCGGTGGCAGCGGCGAGCCACCCCATTCGGCTTGTTCGCCGGAGTCACCGCCGTCACGATCGGCCCCGCCGGTGCGCGGATCAGCGACCGGCACACCGCCGTGGCTCGCGCCGACGCCGACTGGCTCACTCGGGTCATCGACCCGTTGGAGCAGGACCACGCTCTGCGCCGCACGCTGACGGTCGTGGCCAACAGCGTCTGCGTCACCCGCGACGGCCGGTTCATCGTTGCCGCCCGCCCCGCACCCGGCCAGCGCTCGCCCGGCCCGCTGCGGGACATCTCGACCCGCAGCACCCGGCCGGTGCGGCTCGCGCTGGCGTGCGCCGCCACACCGGTGCGTTTCGACCAGCTCGTCGCGCATCTCGCGGATCAGCTTCCGCAGGCCGATCCGCGCACCATCGAGGCGATGCTGCATGGCTTGATCGACGGCCAAGTCCTGATCACGAATCTTCGCCCGCCGATGACCGCCGTGGATCCCCTAGGCCATGTACTCGCCGCGCTGCACGAGGCCGACACCGACCACCTGCCCGAGATGCTGGCGATGATCGACCAGCTCGGCGAGATCCACGCACAGCTTCGACGACACAACAAGCAGACCGACCCGGGGCGGCAAGCGGCTTTCCGTGCGGTGGCCACGGAGCTGATGGCCGCGATCGTGCCGGCGACGGCCGAGCCGCCGCTCGCGGTGGACGTCCGGCTCAACGCGACGATCAGCCTGCCGCAGCGGGTCCTCGATGAGGCCGCGTGCGCGGCCGGGGTACTGCTGCGGGTGACCACTGAGCCGTTCGGGTCACAGGCGTGGCTGGACTACCACGCGCGGTTCCGCGCCCGCTACGGTCCCGGCGCCGTGGTCGGCGTCCGCGACCTCGTCGCGGATTCCGGCCTCGGCTACCCGCCCGGATACCTGAGCGCGGCAAGGGCACGGCCGGCGTGGCGCATGCTCACCGAACGCGACGCCCACGTGTTGGCGCTCGTGCAGCGGGCCATGCGCGACGGCGCCGACGAGATCTCGCTGTCCGACGCCGACATCGAGGCCCTGACCACCGGCGACCCCACCGCCATCGTGCCGCCGGCCCGGCTAGAGCTCGGCGTCTCCGTCCACGCGACCTCCGCTGACGCGATGAACCGCGGACAGTTCGAGCTGCGGATCACCGGAGCGCCGCGCACGCACACCAGCATGGCCGGACGATTCGCGTACCTGCTGCCTGCCGCCGACCGCGACCGGATGGGCCGGGCCTATGCGGCAGGCAAGGGCCGGGGTGTGATCCTGGCGCAGGTGTCGTTCCCGCCGCGACGGGTGCACAACGAGAACGTCGTGCGCGTCGGCCGGCACACAGCTCAGGTGGTGTCGGTGGGCGAGCACCCGGACGGCGACGTGATCGGCATCGACTACCTCGCGGTGACCGCCGACGCGGACCAGCTCTACCTCATCCACGCGCCGACCGGCCGCAGGGTCATCGCGTACCTGCCGCACGCCTTGGCGGCCGTGCAGATGCCGCCGCTGGCTCGGTTCCTCGCCGAAGTCGGCGACGCCCGCACCGCCGTGTTCGGCCCGCTCGATCTCGGCGCCGCCGCCCGCACCCTGCCCTACGCGCCCCGCATCCGATACCGACACACCGTGCTGGCCCCGGCCGGCTGGTGGCTGAACGCCGCCGACCTCACCACATCGCACCCGGACAGCGACGCAGACACGTGGGACAAGGCCCTCGACCGGTGGCGGCGGCACTGGCGCGTCCCCGCCCGGGTGATCGTGTGCCACGACGAGCTACGCCTGCCGATCAACCTGGACGACGCAACCGACCGGCGGCAGCTCAACACTCGGCTGAGCCGCGCTGATCGGCTCGAACTGCGCGAGGACGCACCCGCCGACCGCGACGGCTGGCTCGACCGGCCGGCCGAGTTCGTCATCCCGATGACGCTCGCCAATCCCGTAGCTCGGCCCGTGCCCGTTACCGCCGCCACGACCGGTACGACGCACCGTCCCGGCGCGTCCGCCGTCGTCCACGCCCGCCTGATCGGCAATCCCGCCCGGTTTGACGACCTGCTGACCAGACACCTACCAGCATTCGCCGACAGCCTGACCGACCTCGGCGTCCTGTGGTGGTGGGCCGGTCGGCACCGGGACATGATTCGTCTCGATGCCGACCAGCACCTTTCCGTCTTCTTCCGGCTGATGACGCCCACTGCGTACGGAGCGGTGGCCGCCCGCCTCGGACAGTTCGCCGACGACCTGCAGGCTCGAGGATTGCCCAATGAACTGGTCTTCGCCGCCTACCATGAGCAGCCCGGCCGCTACGGTCGGCTGCTGACTCTGGCGGAGTGCGTCTTCGCCGCCGACACCACCGCAGCGATCGCACAGCTTCGCCTGGTGGAGCAGACCGGCGTATCCGGCCAGGCGCTCGCCGCCGTGTCAATGGCCGAAATCGCCGCCGGGTTCGCGGCCGACCCGATAGCCGGCTACGGGACGTTGCTGGAGCAGCTCAAGGGGCACACCGAGCCCGCCGACCGGGCGGTCGGCGATCTGGCCCGCGACCTCGCGTGCCCGGTCGGTGAGTTCGCCGGGCTCCGGGCGCTGGCCGGTGGTGACGCCGTCCTCGCCGCGTGGGAAGCCCGGCACCAGGCGCTGCACGCCTACTACCTGGCGCTCGACGCCGAGGGTGCCCCGGCTGGCCTGCTGCGGACCCTGCTGCGCGAGCATCACCACCGGGCACTCGGGGTCGATCCCGACTTCGAGCGCCAGACGAACCATCTCGCTCGGGCCGTCGCCATGCGTTACCTCCGCCCGGCAGGCGTCCGATGACCGCCGCCACGCCGATTACCCTCACCGAGACGGAATCCGGCGCACAATCCCTAGCCACCGGCACCGTCGGTCACGCGCTGCTCGCGGTGGAGCGGGCGGTCAACGGCACCGGGGAATGGGCCACAGCCCAACGCCTCATCCAACAGGCGGCGGCCCGGGTCGACGCCGCCCTACACACCGGGCTGTACTACGGCGCGCCGGCCATCGCCTTCCTGCTGCACACCACGACCGCTGACGGCCGCGACCGCTACCCGGCTGCCCGGCAAGCCCTCGACCTGCGCGTCCGCCGGCTCACCCGCACCCGCCTGACCAGCGCTACCCAGCGGCTCCGCGCCAGCCGCCCAGCCACCTTCGCCGAATACGACCTGTTCACCGGCCTGATCGGCTTCGGCGCTCTCCTGCTGCACCAGGCGCCCGACAGTGACGAACTCGGCGACTTGCTGACTTACCTTGTCCGGCTCGTCGAACCCCGCTACCACGACGACCTGCACGTCCCCGGATGGTGGGTCGAGCACGACCCCGACCCGCTGTATCCGACGCCAGGCGGGCACGCCAACCTCGGGATGGCGCACGGCGCGGCAGGACTGCTCGCGCTGCTCGCTCACGCCACCCGCCACGGCCATCACGTCCCTGGACAGACCGAGGCGATCGGCTGGCTGTGCGGCTGGTTCGACCAATGGCGGCAGGAGTCCCCGCACGGCCCGTGGTGGCCCCAGTGGATCACCCGCGAACAACTGCGCACCGGCCACCTCACACACGACGGGCCGGGACGACTGTCGTGGTGCTACGGCACGCCCGGCATCGCCCGCGCGCTGCAACTTGCGGCCATCGCCACCCGCGACCGCGCCCGCAAGACGGTCGCCGAGCACGCCCTCGCCGCCTGCCTGATCAGCCCACAGCGCGACCGGTTCACCGACCTGGGCATCTGCCACGGCCTAGCCGGGCTCTACCAAACCGCGCACCGGGCCGCCGCCGATACCACCAATCCCGTCATCGCCCGGCAGCTTCCCGCCCTCGTCGACCTCATCACCCACACCGGCCACGAAGCCGAGGGCGACGACAGCGGATTCCTGACCGGCACCACCGGCGTCCTGCTGGCACAGGAGACCATCCGCGCCGGCCAAACCTGCACAAGGTGGGACGTATGCCTGCTGATCGCATGACACTCACGACCGGGCAACTCGCCGAGCGGGTGGAAGCGGTGCTCGCCGGCACCGCCGTCGAGCACTCCGCCGTCGATGACATCGACCTGTCCGACGCGGTGGCAACCTACCGAGCCGCCGGGCGGGCCGCCCTGACCCGCAGGCGAGAGCGAGTCTGGTTCCAGGCGCGCCTCGCGTGGCCGGACTGGGCCGACGCGGAACCAGTGTTCGCCGCCCACGTCGCGGCCCGTCTGGATGACCTCGACAACGTCGCGGCCTGGTGGTTCCTGCGGAAGTACCCGCACTGGCGGCTGCGCGTGCGCAGCTCCGATCACCGCGCCGTAGCGGCGCTGCTCGACGGCCTCGTGACGGCGGGCACGATCACCGGCTGGCAGCCTGGCCTCTACGAACCCGAGGCTGCTGCCTTTGGCGGCGAGGCCGCCATGCCCATCGTCCACGACCTGTTCTGCGCCGACAGCCGAGGCGTACTCACCTACGCCGGGCAATGCAGCCCCGCGCTCGGCCGCCGCGAACTGTCCCTACTGCTCATCCGCGCCATGCTCCAACACGCAGGGCTCGACTGGTTCGAGACCGGCGACGTCTTCGACCGGGTCGCCCAAATGCGTCCCACCCCCGCCGACCACGACACCACGGGAATCGACGCGCTCGCCGTGAAGATGCGGCCCGCGCTGGCGGTCGACATCACCACCGCCATGCCACTGTTCACACCCGGCGGACACCTCGCCTGCGCTGCTCCCTGGCTGGCCGCGTTCATCGAGGCGGGCAAGCTCCTCGGCGAGGCCGCCACCGCGAACCGCCTCGATCGCGGCCTGCGGGCCACGACCGCCCAGATAGTGATTTTCCACTGGAACCGGCTTGGTCTGTCCGCCCAGGCCCAGGGCATCCTCGCCCACGCCGGGAAAGCCGCCACCCTACCCCGGAGCTGACCCATGCCTGCGTCACCGCTCACCGCCGCCGTCCGCCGGTTCCCGCTGCTGGGCCGCCCTCGGCCCGACTGCCCAGCGCTGCCGGCACGCATCCAGGAGATCACGGACGCTGTAGAGACCGCCCGGCACAGGGCCGATCACGGCATGGCCGACGCCGCTCACGCCCTCAACAAGGCCGCCCTGATCGCCAGCGACGCCGGCCTTACCGACCTCGCCCGGCGGCTGTGCTGGCAGCACATCGACACCTACCGCCATGCCGGACGGCGCCTGACCATCCGGGAGGCCCGCTACGTGCTCGAACCGGTCCTCAACCTCGCCCGCCTCCAGATCCGCACCGACCAGGGAAGCGCCGCCCTGCGCCTACTGGAGTCGATGTACCACGCCGTCACCCGGCACTGCGATCTCATCGTCGCTGAACAGACCCTCCCCCTAGCCAACCTCACCGGCGAACCGGCCGACCGACGCCAGCTACGGCAATGGGTCTGGCTCCAATTCATCGGCGAAGGCGTCCGTGCACTCGCCCTCGCCGGCCGATGGGACGAGGCCGCCGAACACGCACGCCACCACAACGGCATCGGCGACCACCTGATGGAAGGCCGCCAAACCGAGATCATCACGCACTGCCTAAACGGCACCCGCCCGCAAGCGCGCATGCTGCTCGCCGAGAGCACCACCACCGAAACCTGGGAACACGACATCGCGGCTTGCCTCCACCTGATGTGCCTCCCAACCAGCGACGAACCGACCGCACCAACCGGCGCGGTACCGCTGCTCACCGCAGCCGTCGGCCGTTACGACGGCAGCAACAGCTCCGCCAACTACGCCTCGTACCGCGCCCGGCTCGGCCTCACCATCGCCACCCTCGCCAACACCATCAGGGCCAGCATGGCGACGGCCCTACTCACCCGGGTCGCAGAGAACGCGATCAGCTCGGCCGACGGGTACGCCGCCCGCGACGTGCTCGGCTTCCGCGACCCCATCGAGGGCATCACCGACGCCCAACGTCGCCGCCTCAACTATCGCGCCGCGGAGGCAGGTCTCGGGATCGGGACGCTGCCGGAGTCGATCCTGCAGCGGCTGACCGCCGGCAGCGACGAGGCAGCGGCCGTGCTGGGTACGGCGCTCGTGCTTGCATCCGCTCAGACACCGGCTCGGCGATCAAGCACGAAGTGACCGACGCTATGAGGGACAGCAGGAACCATGCAGTGGCCCGCCTGCGATGGGTGTTGGCCTGGATGGAGCAGAGTCCGACGGTCCGCAGCCAGAGGGCTCACCCAGCCCACCGGCCGCTGCGCGGGTACTCGTACGCCGTGCCGGCGAAAAGCCATTGACCGCTCCGCGCTCTGGCATAACGCGCCAGCCCGTCACCCCGATCTCCATCACCCTCCGTCAAGGGCAGACGATGGAGTGCCTGACGGGTTACTGGGAGATGACTACGTGCGCAAACTGACGTTGCCGCAGCTAGAGCGCCACCTGTTCGCGGCGGCGGACATCCTTCGGGGCAAGATGGACGCCTCCGAGTTCAAGGAGTACATCTTCGGGATGCTGTTCCTGAAGCGGGCATCGGACATGTTCGACGCCGAACGGGAACGGGTGGTCGAGCGGTTCAAGTCGCGGGGCGAGTAGGAGGCCGGACACCGGGCAGAGCAACCCGAGTCGTACCGGGAGGCGTTCTTCGTCCCGGAAATCGCCCGTTGGGGCCACCTGCGGCGGCTACACGACAACGTCGGTGACGGGATCAACAAGGCTCTGGTCGAGCACCGATCCGCCGCCGTCGCGACTGGACTTCGGGGCGCTGTCTGCCGGCTCGCCTGTTCGTGGCGACGTGGAGGGCACCGCGGACGTGTCGGCGACGTGGTGGGGGCGTGGACGGCCGGGCGATGCCGTACAAGAGCCGAGCCCGGACGTGGCGGATCACTACCCGGGAAGACAACGGCTGGCAGGTGACCTGGGTCGAGGCGCCGACCTGGTGTGGCGGCTACGTGCTTGCCGCGAAGTGCCGGGCCTAGTGCTGACCGGCGCTGGGGGATCAGCCGGGCGGTGTGGTCAGCGGGGGTTGGCTTTCGGTCACCAGGGCCCAGTTGGCCAACTGGGGCGGAACTTTCTGCTTCAGGGCGTCGACCATGGCCCGCGCGTCTTCCTCGTGGGCGAAGTCGTAGACGACTTCCCGGCGGTCGTCGCCGCCCTGGCGGCCGCGTACCTGCCAGCCGGTTTCGGTCCGCAGCAGGTATACGTCGCGCCGGGCCATGCCCCACTGACGGTTGTTCCAGTGCTCAACCTGCTTCGCCACAGGCCGAGACTAGAACAGGCGTTCGAGCGCATCAACTTGGACGGGAGGCGGTAGACGGGCACGAATCGTGCGCCGAGCCGCGAACTACAGGCTTGTACTTCGCTCGCCGACCTTGCCGCTGTACTGCGGAAACGGCAGCGTTGATGATGACGGGGGATACCCGAGCGCGGAAGCAATGCGGCGTAACTGAGTAGTCATCCGCACCCTTGCTCGGCCCCCGGCTCACCGGCAAGGAAGCGGCGGCCGAGGTCGGTGGTGCGGTGGCGCCTGCGTAGTTATCCACAGGCGGCGTAGAGCCCGTTGCCACCCACCTCGCGTCCAGCCACACTGAGGACGCTGGCGAGGTCACTCTCCGGAAGGCCGGCCACGGCTGCGGCAGGTGGGGCAGGTCCGGACAGAAGGCACCAGCACCCCAGGGCGCTACTTGTTGAGCCGTGACCGGATGCGGATCGCGTTCCCGATGATCTGGCTCAACACTTCGTCGACCTGGGCGAACTCATCGTCGCTCAGGCTGGAGACGTCAACATCCTTCGTCTTCTCGATCAGCGTTGCCGCAGCTCTGAGGCCACGGAGCAGATCATGGCTTAACACCCGATCCACGCTAGCTGCCGCTCAGCCGCCGAGACCGTCGAATGATCTTTCCGTGAGGTGGCGGCCTACTTCGCATCAGCGATATCCGGCCGGTGCGTGTGGATCCAGGTCTCGATGTCGGCGCGTCTCCACACCCGCCCTTGGATCAAATCGTCGTACGGTGTGGGCCAGTCGGGACGCCGCGTGAGCTGATATACGCGTTGCCGGCTGATATCCCCGAGTCGTTGACGTATCTCCGCTGTGCCCATCAGATGGCCTGTCATGCGACCAGTGTACTCACGACTAGCCGTTGCTTGTCTACAGAGCGGTCGCGGAACGTCGGAGGTTCACGGCTTGCCGGCACTGCTGGAGGTGGGTCAGCCATCGAGGATCCGGGTGAGCGTAGTGATGCTGTCGGTGCAGGCCGTGATGTAGGTGTCGATACGCCATGTCGTGGCCGCGACGGTGCCGAGCCGTACTGCCAGTACCGGGCGGGTGGTGACGGTGCTGCTGTCGAGCGCCCAGACGATGACGTCGGCGAACAGGTTGCCGATGATGCCGCGGATGATGTCGCGGGTCAGCAGGATCAGGTCGCCGGCCGCCTTGACGATGACGGCCATGGCCTCGGCGATCTCGGCGCAGCCGATCAGAGCTTCGATGTTGTAGGCCATGCGCGCCCGGTATGAGCGGATGTCCAACCGGTCTCGCCGTGGTAGATCCTGATCGAGAGATTGGTGGAGGAAGACGCTGAGCTGCTGGAGATCAGCGCTGACGGTGTGCCAGATCGCGGCGTGTGAGGCGGCGACACCCGGTGCTCCGGTGAGCTCGTCCAGCAACCGGCGTAGCGGGCCCACGCAGGTCATCGCGTAGCGCAGCCCGCCGGCGCGTAGCGCGGCGGTCAGCTCGTCGACCGGCGCCGCGAACTCCGCCACCGGTGCGGCGTCCGCGAGCTGCGGCTCTACCCATTCCCGATTGCGCACTCTGGTGATAACGGTGTCCATGAGCCCGTGCAGGGAGTGGGAGGGGCCCTCGACGAGCGGTGTCCCGTCCGTTGTCGCCACGTCGTCGTCGCGGCGGACGATGTGTTTGAGCTGCGTTGTGCCGTCGGCGACGCGGTGGAGGCTCTGGACCATCAGAAGCAGGTTTTCCTCGAGATACTCCAGTTGCTCCTGGTAGCGGTCATAGCGGTCGGCCAGGCTGGTCAGGATCGATGCGCACAGCGGCCCGAACGCCTGCTGGTCCTCGATCTGCCGGCTGGTGTTCCGGGTTTCGCCGAGCAGTTCCCGCACCGCATCCAGGTTTCCGGCGTGGGTACGGAACAGGGCCGGTTCGACCGGCAGGGTGGCGGACATGATCACCGGCGGGTCATCCCGGAGGCCGTCGCCGCTGATCGTCACGGCGAGTAACCGTAGCGGCGACCGGCGCACCTCGTTAGTACGCACCCGCGAACACATTCGCGGGCCTGGCACGCGAGCGACGTTCGGATTCGGATCGCCGTGACGCACACGCGAGACGCGTCCCTTGCCGTGTTGCCCGAGTACCGGCACACTCCGGCCGGGTCTGTTGCGTTCACTGGCCGGAGTGTTCAAGGCTTGCTCGGTGAAGCATGCCGCTCGGCCGCGTCTTTGGTCACCTCCCCGCTCGGCGTTTGCCGGGTTCCGGTTCCCGGCCGAGGTGATCGTGGTGGCGGTGCGCTGGTACCTGCGCCACGGCCTGTCCTACCGCGACGTCGAGGAACTGCTCGCCGAACGCCGGATCGAGGTCGACCACGTCACGGTCTACCGGTGGATGCAGCGATTCACTGTGCTGCCGGCCGACGCCGCCCGGTCCGCCCGGCACACGCCGGGCGACCGCCGGTTCGTCGACGAGACTTACGTGAAGGTCAACGGAGTTTGGCGCTACGTCTATCGGGCGATCGACCAGTACGGGCAGGTCATCGACCTGTTGGTCTCCCCGATTGCTGCGGCCTGCTTCCGCCCGTCGACCGGCACCTAGCAGACATCGAGTCGTGGTTACGCCGCCGGCTCGCTGCCGTTGCTGACCACCCGCACGAACAGGTCCTGCGCCAGTTCGCGTTGTGGCACCACCTCCCCCGCGTCCGCGCCGACGCGGCCCGCCGACCCCTGCGAGCCACCGCCAAGCAGTACGTCACCCATCAATTCACCCAGGCCCAGGCGTTCCTCACCTGGCTGCACCAGCCTGGCATCTCTCCCCGCGCCGTCACTCAAGCCCACATCGACACCTGGTACGGCGAACACCGGGTCCACCAGCGCCACAACATCCGCGGGTTCCTTATCTGGGCCATCGGCCACGGTCATCTTCCCCGCAACCTGACCGCGCCCCGGCTGACCTACCAGACAGCGGCCTCGTTCACCCAGCAACGCCGTCTGGCTCTGCTCCGCCGCTACCTCACCGACTACACGGCACCCGCAACGAGTCGGGCCGCCGCCTGCCTGCTGCTGCATGCCCAGCCGCTGAGCCGGATCGTCCGCCTGACCACCGACGACCTGACCACCATCGACGGCCAGCTCCGCATCCGCCTCGGCGAGCCATCCAGCCCGGTGCCCGCACCGTTCGACGCGCTGCTCGAGCAGGTCGCCGACGCTCCGCCAGTTCCGGCACCGCGTGGCTGTTCCCCGGGCGGCATCCCGGCCAGTCCCTTGCCTACAGCACCCTACACCGGCGGCTGCGTGAACTCGGGTTCCCGCTGGTTGAGGCCCGCGTTTCCGCGCTGCGGCAGCTCGTGCTCCAAGCTCCGGCACCGGTCATCGCCGATGCCCTCGGCTTCCACCAGACCACGACGGCCCGCCAGGTCGTCAACGCCGGCGGCCGGTGGAGCCGTTACACAAGCGCGAGAAGCTCTCGCATGTGATGGGGTGGTGTCTGTCGGTCAGAATGAGGCATCATCGATCGGTGGGAGTGGATCATGTCGGCGGTTGAGGTGATCACGGCGGCGCTGGCGGCCGGTGCGGGCGTCGGGGTGAAGGACGCGGCGTCCGCGGCGGTGAAGGACGCCTATTCCGGGCTGAAAGCGCTGCTCAAGCAGCGTCTGGGCAGCCACGACGGTCGGGTCGCGCAGGCGTTAGAAGTCGACGAGACCGAGCCGGGCGCGTGGCAGGCCCGTATCGGTGATGCGCTGGCCCAGTCCGGTGCGGCCGATGACGAGCAGATCTTGGAGGTCGCGCGGCGGCTGCTCGCGGCGGCCGATCCGGACAAGGCACGGGCCTTGCACATCGACGTTGAAACGAACTACGGGGCGATCGGCGAGTTCCATGCCCCGGTGACGTTCCATCAGGCGCTGCCGATCCCCCCGACGCCGCCGGCAGTCGGCTAGGGCAGCCCACTGCCGGCGAGGCAACCGATCAGCCCGGTATCTCTATCCGCGACGCGCATGGCCCGACTGGCATCTTCCACGGCCCGGTCACCGTTCACAGCCGCGCGCCGGTCCACTGGCCGGTCCTCGTCGGCGCCCTACCGGCGCTGGCCATCCAGCGCGTCGACCGGCCCGCCGACCGTGACCTCGCCGACGCTGTTGCCCACGGAGGGCAAACCGTGGTCCTCTGTCAGGTCCTCGCCGGCCTCGGTGGCGTGGGCAAAACCCAGCTTGCCGCGGCCCTGGCCCATCGGCTGTGGGACAACGGGCACGTGGATCTGATCGTGTGGATCACTGCCACCTCGCGGACCGCGATCCTGACCGGGTACGCCGACGCCGCCGCCCGGATCACCGGTATCGACGATGCCGAACCCGACCAAGCCGCGGCGAGGTTCCTGGGCTGGCTGAACGAACCGCATCAGCGGCGTTGGCTGATCGTGCTGGACAACCTCGACGACCCCAACGACCTAACCGGACTGTGGCCCCCGACCACCACCGGCGGGCACACCGTGGTCACCACCCGCCGCCGCGACACCGCCCTGCTGTCCGGCCGGCACCTCATCGACGTCGACGTGTTCACGCCAGACCAGGCCGTGGCCTACCTGCACAACAAACTCAAACAACAGCCGCAACGCCTGGAAGAGGCCGCCGACCTCGCCGCCGATCTCGGCCACCTGCCCCTGGCGCTGTCGCAGGCCGCCGCCTACATCCTCGACCGCGGCCCCCGGATGACCTGCGCCCGCTACCGAACCCTGCTGGCCGACCAACGTCGCCGACTCGCCGACCTCGCCCCGGACGCCCTGCCGGACCAGCACCGCGACATCGTCGCCGCCACCTGGACCCTGTCCATCCAGCGCGCCGACCAACTCGCACCGGCCGGCCTGGCCCGGCCCGTCCTCGAACTGGCCGCCCTGCTCGACCCCAACGGCATCCCCGCCGAAATATTCACCACCGACGCGGCAGCCACATACTGCGCCCAACGGCTCGACCGGCCGGTGGACCCCGACGACCTCGACGACGCCCTGCACATCCTGCACCGCTTCAGCCTGCTCACCGTCGACGAACCCACCACCACCGCCCGGATACACGCCGTGCTGCAACGCGCCGTCCGCGACAACACGAACCCCGGCCACCAGTCCGCGCTGGCCGCCACCGCCGCCGACGCCCTGCTCGAAGTCTGGCCACCGGTGGAACGCGACGTGGCGCACGCCCAAGCACTACGTGCCAACACCACCGCCTTGAACGCCAACATTCCCCTTGGCACCAGCAATGGCATCCATCCGGTGCTGTTCGGAGCGACGGATAGCCTCGGCAAGGTCGGATTGGTATCCACTGCCGTCATCGCTTGCGAGCAGTTGCTCAACGACATCCTGCCCGTTCTAGGACGCGATCACCCCGACACCCTGACCGCCCGCAGCAACCTGGCGCGTTGGCGAGGCGAAGCCGGAGACCCCGCCGGCGCTGTCCTCGCCTACGAGGAGCTGCTCGACGACGTCCTGCGGGTCCTGGGACCCGACCACCCGACCAGCCTGGCCACCCGCAACAACCTCGCATCGTGGCGAGGCGCGGCCGGAGATCCGGCCGGAGCCGTCACCGATTACGAGCAGCTGCTGGAGGATTGGCTGCGGATCTGGGGACCCGATCACCCGGCCACCTTGACCATCTACAACAACCTCGCCACCTGGCAGGGAGAGGCCGGAGACCCGCCGCGCGCCACACTCATCCTCCTGGCGCTGCTCGACGACTCCCTGCGGGTCTTGGGATCTGACCATCCCGACACCCTGACCACCCGCCACAACCTCGCCCTATGGATGGCCGAGAGCGGAGACCTCGCCGGTGCCGTCACCGAATACGAGCAGCTACTGGAGGACCGGCTGCGGGTTTTGGGCCCCGACCACCCTCTCACCCTGACCACCCGCGCCAACCTTGCGCAACGCCGCGGCGAAGCCGGAAACCCGGCCGGCGCCGGACTTGCCTTCGTGGACCTACTCGAAGACACCCTGCGGGTTTTGGGCCCCGACCACCCTCTCACCCTGAGCGTCCGCGCCAACCTCGCCCGCCTGCGGGGCGAGATCGGAGACCCCGCCGGCGCTGTCCTCGCCTTCGAGCAGCTGCTCGACGACGTCCTGCGGGTCCTGGGACCCGACCACCCGACCAGCCTGGTCACCCGCAATAGCCTCGCATCCTGGCGACGCGCGGCCGGAGATCCGGCCGGCGCCCTCACCGATTACGAGCAGCTGCTGGAGGACTGGCTGCGGATCTTGGGACCCGACCACCCCTACACCCTGACCACTCGCGCCAACCTTGCGCATTGCCGCGGCGAAGCCGGAGACCCGGTCGGCGCGGTCACTGCACACGAGCAGATACTCAACGACATCGTGCGCGTCCTGGGACCCGACCACCGCGACACCCAGACCTTCCAGAGCAACCTCACCCTCTGGCGTGGTCGAGCGGACAACGACGACAGTCGGTAACCGGCGCGACGCTGGCCGCGCACGTTCAGGTGCCGCCGTCGAGGTGCTCGTCGCCACCGACGACCGGCTCCACAGCGGCGGACCAGCTCGACCAATGCCACAATCAGCTGACCATGGTCGGTGGCTACGTCGACCGCGCCGAGCTCAACGACGACAGCTACAGCTACATCTGCATCGGCGCGGACGGCAGATCCGGGGCCTATGCAGAACGCGGGATCGTGCAGGCATCGCGCACCATGGTGGTCATCTGGGCTTGCCCCGAGTCCGACCGAATGCGTTGGGATCAGCCGCTGAAGCACACCATGGCGAGCTTCGCACCGACGACGGCGCCGACAAAGTGATCGCAAATACCCAGTTCGGATAGTGATCGCGCTGGCTGTTCAAGCCCCGAGTGCGGGGCAGTAGAACTCGATGAGGGTGCGCGTAAGTTGCTCGCCGCGGGTGGCTATGGCCTCCAGGTCCGTGGGTGACATCCGGGCGAAGTTGGTCGGGTAGCCGGCCACCTGCTGACGCTCGACAAGATCTACGATCGGGATTGGGACGCGGGCGTCATGCATCCCGAGGTAGGAGTAAACGAATCCCTTCACATGCCGGGCAGCCGCCAGTTCGTGGACCCGGGCGCGGGAGCCGTCCTGGTTGCGCGTGTGTGCGATCTCGAAGCTCCGTTTGAGTCTGCCCAGCATGAAGTTCGGTGCCAGGGGTGCTGTCCGGCCGGGTCCGGCGTCGACCGCGATCAGGTAGTCCAGGTCGTACACGTGACTGGTGTATTGCCTCGATCGTCCTGGGAGCAGCGGGCTGAGACCGAGGTTGTCGTAGACGCCTCCGTCGGTCATCAACATTGTTTTGATGTGCTGAGTGCCGTCGGTCCGGGTGAAGGTGTAGGTGCGGTTCAACTGCGGCAAGAGGACCGGGAATGCAGCTGAGGCGGCGACCGCGTCCGCGACCGGCACCGGTTCGATGATCGTGCCGTGTGGGGAACAGGAGGACACGTCGCTGCCGAACCGGACGGCATTGCCGGTGGACAGGTCCGTTGCCGAGAGGACGGTGCTCAACGTGGGGTGGGTGACCTCGGTCATCTTCTTGACGCCGAAGGGCCGGGCGGCAAGGGCATCGACGAGTGCTTCGGTTCGGGTGCTCCGGCGAGGGCGGTTCTTTCCGCCGGGCAGCGCCGCAGACGTGGCGCTGAGGATGTTGGCCATCGTTCTGCGTGGCGTGAAGGTGCGCATGGCGAGTTCCATTTGCAGGCCACGACGGAGGAGGTCGGCGACGGTCGAGTCGAATTCCCCGAAGTCCTCGGGTCCGTAGGCCCACATCGCCGTCAGCAAGCTACCGCCGCTGATTCCTGAGACGACTTGCACGTCAGGCAGGACTCCGCGGTCATGGAGCGCTCGTAGCGCTCCGAGCCCGAACGCGGTGGCACGAAATCCGCCGCCTGAGAACGCCAGTCCCACTCGCGGGCGCTCGGCCGCTGTACTCACGGGCGCCTCCTGCGCCATGGCCACCAGGATGGTGAGCGAACGACTGGTCCTGTAACCGCCGCGGCGCCGTGGCGTATCCGTGTGGGCGTGCCGGTTCCGCCGCGAAAGTACCAACCGTCGGGTAGCTGTTGGAGATGCAGGCCGCCCACATATCCGGGATGCCCGCTGACGATCGGGCCGTCTGAGCGCGGCACGACCTTGAGGTAGATGTCGGGTCGGGCTCCGACGTCACCGTTGCGCCATCCACGCCAGTTTGCCTCGTCGCCGCCCAGGATCATCATCAACGCCCGGCGAGTGGTCCCGTCCGGAGCAACGATCGACGCCATGCCCTGTTCATCCGTCGGACTCGGGTGCGCGTATCCGAAGGGATGGGTGTGCCAGAAGCCGACGAACCCGCAGGTGCTCGCGGTGAGTCTGACCTCGGCGCTGACGCGTTCCTGCGTGCCTTCGACACCGTGGTGGAAGTACGTCGCGGACAGGTAGCTGTCCGGCGGCGGACCGGTGACCTTGTCGACGTACACAATGCCGGTCGCGTCATCGAACGCTCCGAGAAGCATCCCGCCAGTCTCGATCTCCGGTGCCCGAATCCGATCCCCGCGCCGCACCTCGGCGCGAGCCTCGGCGAGCGCTGTTCCGCTCACCCGGACCTCGTACTCTCCCGACTCATCAGTCCCCACGACATCGGCCGGCCAGCTCACCCGCGAGGTGCCCATTGTGGCCGCCGCGCCCATCCTGACAGCGGAGGCGAAGGACACCTGCTCGCCGCTTTCTGTATCCCGTCGCCCTTGGTCAGCCGCGTGGAGGACCATCAGCGCCTCGTGGAGCATCATCCCGGCGAGCGCGGTCGATTGCGCTGCCGAGCCGACAAAGGTCGGCGAGGAGCAGCCGGGCTCCGGGAAGAACAACTTTGTGCGGGGAGTCGCTGGGAACAGATCGTCGCCTACGTCGACCCACTCTGCCGTCTTCGACGCGGCCAGGAGCGACACCTTGCGGAAGGTGTCGGCTGCCGCGCCGGTCGCCGCCGGCAGGTTCGTGGTGACCAGCCCGCGTTCGGCGTTGTGTCCGATGACCATCGTGACCAACGGTGGTCGCACGGCGGCGTGTTTTCGGGCCAACTCGATGGCGGAGCGGACCGACGCGTCGGCCGTCGCATCGATGATCAGGTCGTACGCGCTCAGGTCCTGATCCGGGGCGAAGAACTTGGTGCGGACGTTTCCGTGTGACGGCTCGACATCAAGGTCGTCGCGGATGGCGGACAGGCGGCTCGCAAGCGCGCGGGCCTTCCCGCGACCGATGTCGGCGTCGGTGTACGGCTGCCGGACCAGGATCCCCGGTTTCACCACTGCGGAGTCGGCGACGGTCAATTCCTTCACACCAGCCCGAACGCACAGCTCCGAAACTGGCGCGCCGAGCGCCCCCGACCCGAGCACGAGGAGGCGCCGGCCGGCAAGCCATCTCGACGGGGTGTCCTGGTCGCGCCGCCGGGTGACCTCGGGCCGGGTCTCCATGATGTCCATCCAGGCGATACGCGAGGAGTCGAACAGGCTGAAGGCCAGGTCACGGACCTCGTCTTGAAGCTTGGCAGACTCTTTCGACGCCCGCAGGTCGCGGATCTGCGCGAACAGGTCGGTGACCCTCCCGCTCAGCGCGTCCAGCTTCCACGCGGCCAGGTGGGCCAGGCGCACGTCTCCCTCGACACGCCGAGAGGGAGTGCCGACGAGCATGGCCGTGAACAGCGGTGCCCCGTCGTCGGGGGTCTCGTCCCAGGTGTTTCCCGCAGCTTTCGCATCGCGCTCGACCTGCCGAGCCCGCAACTTTCTGTTGACGTGTGTACACACCGCCAGGTCGTTCAGTAGAGTGATCCGGTCGTAGCCGGACTCGGAGAGCCCAGCGCTGAGCGACTTCACGTCCGTCGGGTACTCGAATCCGAGCTGGTCTGGCATCAGGACGACCGGGATAGCGATCAGGGGTCTGCCGCGGTGGAACACTTCGAAGGCAGCGTCCTCGGCTCGACCCACTGCCGAGTCCAAGTCCACCCACTCCAGGACGTCGACACGCTTGCGGTCGCCGTTCACCGAGCACCAGGCCACCAGCGTGCCGACGTCGCTGCCGGATCCGTCCGCAGACCAGGGCACTAGGTCGCCCAAATTCGGGTGAACCAGCAGCCGACCAGCGTCGGCACTCGTATAGACCGCCGGTGGATGCAGCGGCTGGCCGTCAGGGTCGAGGGTTCCGGCAGCTGCGTTCTCGATCCACTTCGACAGCCGGCCGATGAACCCGCGCATGCCGTCCGCTGGGTTCCATTCAACCGACGGCACGGCGTAGAGGCATAGATAGTTTCCCCATTGGACGTGGGGCGTACCTGCCCAGCGCTCGTGAACCGAGAAGACGATCGGAGGCGCGAACGGGAAGCCGTCCATGATGATGACCTTGAAGCGCTCCCTGTCGCGTACCGCGATTCCGGCCGGCGCATGCTCGAGCCCGGAGGTATCCAGCGAGATAGTGAACGCGGTATTCCCTGCGGCGTTCGTCCACTCCTCGAGTACCTCGACCGCGCCGTCAGCTACCTCGACTAGGTCGCGCAGCTGACGGCGGGCGAGGTCGGCGCCGTCAGCGCTCACGCCCGAACCCGACGGCGGTGGTGGGCGCGGCGTCAGAGCCGCGGTCGGCCTTGATGGCGGCCTGGACCCGATCGGCGCCGGTCATGCCCGCAGTCTCGGAGATCGACACCACGCCTCCCGCGTATCGGCCTGCGGCGGTGGCGGCTGCCGCGACCTCGGACAACCGCCTGAGCTTCCGGCCAGCGGCCCTTGCGGCCTCTGTTCTCTTGGCGGAGAGCTCGATGACCTCATCCTCGACTATCTGTGCGCCGTTCTCGTCAACGCCCAGGACGACTGGCGATGGGTCCTCGACGGAGGGCCACTCCATCGTGCAGATGAACCGGTCGAAGTAGTCCTTGTATCGATCGGCTGCCTTCTTGTGGGGTGGGTTGGCGCCGTCGACATCCGCGGCAGGGATGAGGTGGCTACTCGCGACGACCACCGAGCCGTCGCGGGCGTGTCGCTCGAAAGCTTCGAGGATGTCGGTCTTCAGGATGTCCTTGCCGCCCTCACGCACGTACATGACGTGCTTGGAGCAGTGATGAGGAGCCAGCAAGAGATTCCACTCCAGATACTGCTCTCTGCCGTGGTCCTCGCTGTACTCGAAGATCTTCATGATCGTCTCGTACGCCAGATCCCCGAACAGCAAGACCTTGCCGTCCCGGCCTCCGTCCTCGGTGAGGGTGATTTGCAGAGACAGCGAGGTCTCGTTGCGCTTGGCGGCGCAGTCGTCCTTGAACGGCGCATGGATGAAGGCCTCGAACCGACCGGCCTGGTCAACGCCGTTGATTTTGGTGACGCTGATCCCCGGCTTCAGCAGGTACTCTTCCGGGAGGTCGTGGTAGGCGTGCTTCTGCTCGTCGGTGTCGTAGCCGACCACGAGGACACGGTCCCCCAGCGCGATCCCATCGTCGTCGGCGATTGCCTTCTTCACCGCCTCGACGCGACGCTTGACCTCCTCGTGGAAGACCTTTGCGTCCTCGCACAACTCGACATCCTCGCCGTCGTCGAGGTACTCACGCCACATGCGCGGAGTAGCCCACAGCTCACCGATCGTCGCCTTGTCCAGTAGGTCGGCGAAGCCGCTGCAATGATCCTTGTCCGCGTGCGTCAGCACAAATGCCGCCAGAAAGGGCCGGCCATCCGGACCGGTGGGCAACGCCTCCACCAGCAGATCTACGACTGGAACCTCAGGCGTGTCGTCATCATCGGCCTTCGCGCGGTCGTTCAGGTCGACCTGCACCAACACCTCGTCGGTGACTACAACCGTCGAGCTGTCGCCCGTGCCGACCGGCCAGAAGACCGCCCCAAGATCTGGAAGAACCTCGCCCACGTCAGACTCCATCTCCGCCGATTCGACCGGCGTGCGGTCGGACATCGACTCGTTCGCTATCAGGAGCCGAGTGTTCCTGATCGGGAACGATGATACGTTCTCGATCGGGAACCTACGACTCTGGGTGGGGAACAGATGCGCGCGTCACTCTCCGAGCTTGAGCTCGCCCGGCTGGAGGCGCCCGGAGCGCCGGATGCTCAGCTGGTGATCAGACTCGCCCAGCGGACCCTCGACGAACTCGCCATGCAGCCTCCGGTCAGCCATGAGATCATCGCCTCGATGCGTGACATCGCCGAGATCGCCGAGGGAGATATTCCTTGGGCCGGCTGCCTCGTGCCTGGGCCGGCTGGCCTGCGAATGACGCTGCGCCGACGGGACCCTGCCGGAAAGAAGCGTTTCACCGCCTTCCATGAGGTGAAACACACCTACATGCCCGGTTTCACCTCGGTCGCGCAGTACCGCTGTGACCCCGCCACGCCACCGGACGAAACGCCGAAGCGCGATGTCGGCATCGAGACGCTGTGCGACCTCGGAGCCGCCGAACTGCTCTTTCCCAGGGCCACCTTTAAGGCCGATATTGCCGGTAACGGCGCAACGGTACGGCTAGTCGAGGACCTCGCGGACCGCTACGACGCGAGCCTAGAGGCGACCGCTCGGCGACTCGTGTCCTTGCGCGCCGAACCCACCATGCTGCTGATCCTCGAACCAGCGTGTAAACCCAGCCAGCCCGACGCCGAACCGGCGCTGCGGGTGCAATCCGTCAAGTCAAACGACAGGCAGCGGCTATACCTGCCAAAGCACAAATCCGTGTCCGACGACAGTCCCTTCGGTCGGGCGTTAGGCGGCGAATCGGTCGACGAAATTACCTCCCTGCAAAACGTCGCGACCCACAAGACGACACGAGTCCGAATCAGCGCCGGCCAGTATCCGTACACCGGCAGTCGAGGAGAGCGGCATATGCGAGTACTTGCCCTGATCACCGCGGTAGGCTCGGGCTCCGGCCATGGACGCTGACTCCACTGATCGCCCAGCTCATACGGACGCGGGCAGCGTGGGGGGTCGAATCCGCAAATATCGGCTGGAGCGAGGGCTCAGCCTGAGCCAGCTCGCCGAGCAGTCGGATGTCAGCAAGGGCTATTTGTCGACCCTAGAAAACGATCCGGCGGCTCGGAGGCCGTCGGCGGAGAGCCTCTACGCCATCGCCAAGGTGCTCGGGGTGACGATGTCGGACCTGCTTGGCAGGAAGATTCTCCCCGCAGCCGCTACCGATGTCCCCGATAGCCTTCGTGAGTACGCCGAAGAAGACGGTCTTCCCGAAGCCGACGTCCGCATGCTCAGCGCGATCCAGTTTCGCGGCGATCCACCACGCACCAAGGAGCGCTGGCGCTACATCTACACCGCCATCCGCACTAGCGAAGCGATCGACAAGTAGCTTGCGTCGACGCTGTCTGCCCGCCTGGATGGGCCTCTCAGTCTGAACCAACCGGCAGCGTTTCAGGCGTGTTCACAGAGTGTGATGGCGTGGCGTGGTGATCGGTGGGTGATCGGATGTCGACGACCATGTCAGTACGGGCGCGACTAAATCAGCACGTTCCAGAGGCGGCTATCGATCGTCGAGGCGCCTGAATCATGCTACGGATCAGATGCTTTCGACTTTGGCGCGCCATAGGGCCGCGGTGATCCGGAGCAATGGGTGGCTTCGTCCGCGAGTTTTGGCGCCATATGTTCGCGACTTTCGGCGCGACCTTGCCGGCGCCGCGCGGGCCGAGATGTTCGCGAGAATCGGCACCACTTGTGGATCTCTACCACTTGTGACGCCGGGCGGTAGCTGAGGAGCCCGTTCACTCTCCGTGCAGATGATCGTGACGAGATCTGACCGTGAGTGCGCGGATCTGCCGAGATGAGCACGCCGTACAGGCGCTCATGTGGCATTCCTAAATCAGTATGAATCAACTCATTGACCGCTGCGCCTACTACCAAAAGCTCTCATCAGCTCCCTCTGCGCCGATACGGCTGAGGGCCGGTCACCTGTCGCTACCAACGTGCGAAGCCAGTTTGCAGCTGTACTTCCGAGCCTGGAGTCGGCGACTTCAAGACAATCATCCAGGTTCTCACCGTCGAATTGAATACCCGCCGCCAGCTGTGCCAGAGTAATACCAAGCTGATAAATATCGACGTCAGGAGTCCAGGAGACGCCATTGAAGTCTGGGGGCAAATAGCCGGGTGTGGCGGAGACTGTAATGACAGGGTTCGCCGCTCGCACTGAAATGTTGAAGTCGACTAGGACGGGCCCTCTCGACGGAGTCAGGACGATGTTGTCAGGCTTGATGTCACGATGAACAATACCCAAACGCGCGCGTTCCCATTCTTCAAACTCTGCTGCGGTTATCTCCTCCCTTTCAGACTTCATCGCCGCGGCAGGCGTTGGGGCCGGGTGCATGTACGAAAGTGCGTCCAGTAGCGCGGCTGATATCTCAACAAACTCATCAAGATTCGGTGCAGTAGTCGCGTTGCAACGCTGCGATAGGGGTCCCCCTTCTAGATATTCCATTACCAGGCATGGGACGCCATCGCTTGATCGTGTTGCCTCTATAAATTTGACGATTCCATTGTGATCTAAAGCCTGCAAATACTCAACCTCGCGCTCAAGCGAGCTAAATCGTGCTGACCGAAATGCCTTGATTGCCACCCGGTTATGGTCAGCATCCTCGCCGACGAGAACGTCCGCGAACGCGCCAGAACGCAACTTTGCTATAACCGTCCATCTCCCCACGGGCGCACCGAGCTGCAATATTGAAGAAGCGCTGCCAATATCTTTCCGGGGCTCCGCCGTCTCCTGCAAGTATGTTTGCAGGAGTCTGATTGAGACGAATTCGCTCGTCTCACCGTTTGGCAGGAGGCCGTAACCCATAAGATGCGACATCTCGTCCCGGTAATCAGATGCAAGACTACGAAAGTTGAAGACCTGCCCTTCGGCCAGGAGCTTTAACATCACAAACTCATCTGCGTATTGATCCTCGAGTGACGCGACTATTTGCGCAAGAACAGCGCTGTCCGACGAAACCAGCGAACGAGCTGCGGAAACAGCGGCACCCCTGTCGATGGTAACGGGATTCTCACGCGGCAAATTGCTAGCGTGAACGATGCCGCCGATTGTGCGTAGCAGTGCCGGATGGCCGCCCGTCTGTTCGACAACATACTCTATTGCCTCTGGACTCCACCTTAGTCCGATCGGTCCACCCAGGTTAAGTAGCAGTTCAGCCGCATCGGCCGCATCCAAGGGGCCTAGATATCGAACGGATAGATATCGGTACAGAGGATTATCTTGCCCGCCGACAATAGAATTCTCCACACACTCAGGACTAGTGCCTGAGACAAGGAAACGCAGCCTCCCGGGCGATTGCTGATCTAATCCCCGAAGAACTCTCCAGATTCGCACAAAGGCTGAGCCGTCGGGTAGTTCGATGAGACGTTCGATTTCATCGACTGCGATCACCAACCTGCGCGCAGTACTCCTAAGGACTAGCGCAATGTCGTGCGCGAACTCCTCCCAAATAGAAAGTCCCTGACCTAGCGCGTCACTGGCAGTTGCAAATTTCCCAAATAGCCTATATCCGCGAATATTTCGAGCTATCCGTCCGGATGCGAAAATGGATTCGCCAAGGGCCCACAGCAAATACTCCGGCCGAGGATCGATCGCAGTGATCCATTGCAGGTCAATCTTCGCAATAATGCATCTTCCACTTTGTGTTACGGACTCGATGACCCTGTTTGTAAGGCTCGTCTTGCCGATCTTGCGCAGGCCGAAGATTCCAACCTGACTGCCTCCTTTGGCCAACTCGTCAGCAATGTCGTCGACCGTTGATCGTCGGCCGAAGAAGTCCGCCGCCCGGACCGCCGCAGTCGGCAGATCGTAGAAGTTTCGTGTATAGAGACGGCTCAAAAGAATCTGCCGAAGTGCAGGAACGTCATTGCCGCGCATAGCGCGCAGCTCATCAAGAGAGCAGTGCACTATCGTGGTATCGAATGACGACTCGGCCTCGATGCTGCTTCGCGTTTGCGGATCGTATCTGGAAACCAGAATTGCAAAGCTCTGACTGAGGCGTACACCTCTTGATTGGAGCATCGCCTGCATGTCTTCTATATCTCTGGCCTGAAAGCTTGGGAAGGTCGTGCACCAAAGCAGTATTTCGCGATCGAGCCTGAACAGATCTGCAATAGCGTTATTCGGCTTGAGTATCAGACCCCATTTCTGACGAACTGCGTATTCTGACTGTATATTCTCAACGGAAAATCCGGCACTCTGAACAGCATCAATCACTAGGCCGCGGTTAGGTTCGTCGCCGCGCCGGAAATTCAAGACTATATCATTTGATAGCGCCATACTAACGCCCTTCTCAACTGCTGCTGGCGTAGCCGACAATGCTTGTCGGCGTATGGAATCGTTGCGTAGATTCCGACGAACACGATATCAGCCCCCTTCGCCTCTGGACTCCACGCGCGCAACGTCGTTCATGCACGGTCTTCGGCGAGTTGGGGCCGCAAGATCGGCTGTACTCTTCTGCCGCGAAGCGGGTGCTACCCATAGTCACCTCTGGCCGTCTCCACGCGTCCACTCTTGCCGTGCGCGGTCGTTGCGTGGCCCAGCCATGCACCGTGGGAGCGGCGCGAGCGTATGAAACGATCTCTTCGTGATCCAGGATCGAAGGAGCCCGGTAGTCACTGCGCTGATCCAGCTCGCGGACAGCGGCGACTATCAAGACCGAGCTGACGCGGGTCGTTCCCTCGCGAATTTCGCCGAGGCCACGGAATCGCGAGAGATGCTGGTTCGGCTCATCCTTGATGTCAACGACACGTTCGTCACGCGGACGACCACAGAGGCGCTGCTCCGGCGACAGGACGCCGCAGGATTCACGATTGTCGCTGAAGCGTTGTTGTCGGCGGACTTTCAACACCGTACCTACATCCACGAGGCAGTCACGGCTGTCTTCATGGTGTTCGCCGCGCAGAGGGACAGCGCGGTGAAAGCATGCGATGCTCTGGCGCTCGACGCCAGTACACGGGTTCGTGAGGGAGCCATCGAACTACGCGAGATGCTTGCTCAGATCGATCCGCTGCTTTACCCACAGAAGCGGGCCTGAGCGTCGGCCATCGGCAGACGCGCGAGGCAGATGCGTGCCAGAGCCGGCAGCCGATGCGCTGATTTGCCGCTGATCGAGCGCGACCCTACGCTCGGCCGTGACACTTCGTAGTTCATGCACCGGTCGCGCCGATCGCAGCGTTGCCGCCCTGGTCATCGCCTGTCCGGTTGATCGGGGTTAGCAGCCAGCGAGCGAAGCAGCTCGAGTCGTCGAGTTCGGTGTACCACCGGGCGGTGACCCGATACGTCCTAACTCGGACCGCGACGAGCAACCCTGTGTCCGGCTCCCTGCTGGGTGCTCCGTGTTCCGTGGGGGTGTCGCCGGCCCGTGCCGGAAGAAGCGTCATCGAGTGTTCGCCCGAGCCGTCGCAGGCGGCGCTGAAGATGGCCAGCTCACCGCTGCTGATGTTGATCAATGTGCAGGGATCGGCCGAATCCTCGGCGTAGCGCAGGCCGGCGGCAAGCGTGCGCAGGTAGTCCTCGCCAGATGCCTGGATGATGGCGACGGTGCCGTCACTGGACTCGAAGACTTCCATCCAGCTGTCGTCACGCACGACGCCGTCGGCCCCGACGACAGCGGCCATCTGTTCGCCGACCAGGATGCCGGTCTCGTCCGGACCCATCTCAACTATTCGATCGAAATACTCGTCCTGGCTGAAGCCGAGCCAGCGGTCCCGGCTCCCGGAATCCATGGCGAGGTAGGGCTCGCCATTGGTCCAGAGCCTGCCGATGTGTGCCCATCCGTTCTCCACGGCGTGAGTATCCGCCGCGATGCACCGGAACACGCGCTCGGCATCCTCATCTGCCGCCGACCGTGCGCGCCGGCCACGACGGCCTTCAGCTGGCGTGACCGTCAATCTGAGTCGCCTCCGCACGCGTTCGAGTCGAGAAACAAACGCCTCGGCGAACGGCTCAGAGGTAGGCAGTCGGGTCAGCAAGCCGTCGAGTCGCAGTGACGTAGCGGTTCGTCGCGTAGGCCTGGACAAGACGCGTCACGGGTCCTCCAACTCGAGCAAGCAGCGATGCCGGGCGGCTGAAGGCTCGGATGCGGAAATGAACCTCGCCCGTATCCGTCAGGTCAAGCAGGAACGCTTCTCGCCCTGCTCGGGGTGACCGGGGAGTGTGCCGTAGGCGAACCCGCGGCGGTCACTTCCTTCCTCGGTGTAGATCACTCGGCACGGGATGGTGAGACGCAACGGTCTGAAGCCGGCACGAAGTACCACGATGGCGCCGGAAGTGGCTATCTCGACATTGCTTGCGGGTGCCAGGCCCGCCGCGCGATGCATTTGCCAGCTGAGGAGACCCTCGGCAGCGCGTTCGAAAGTGTCGCGGCCCTCGCCCACCACGACGTCGCGAAACACATGGCCGTATCCAGGCGGTAGCGATGCGTCCCGAGTCGCACCGACCTGCTGGTAAGTCAATTCGGCAGCAGCCAGCCCCGCGAAGATTTCGGCCGATATATCCCGCACCGCACCACGGTAACTGCCGAAGCAGCTCAAGCGCGTACTCAACTGCCGCGATCCGCGCGCGACTCAGCGTCACGTCGAACCCGGAGCGGCTTGGGGCACCGGGCTGATCCGCGCTGCACCAAGGGCGGCGAGCCCTCATCGGCACTCCCGACACGCACGGGTGACACCTAGACGTCAACTCGGTCAATGGCCTCCGCTACCGCCTTCGCTCCGGCGTCGAGATCAACGCTCAATTGACCGAGGGCATCGGCTAGGACGCTCTGGAACGTGGCGACCTGTTGCCGAAGCGCGGCGACCTCCTCGGCGAGGGCGAGGGTCGCGAAGACCTGGGCCGCTGCGCCAGCGCGTTGAAGGGTAAGGGGATCCGTCGTCTCCTGGACTTCGTCGGTTAGCTCTCGCATTGCTTCCGCAAGCCACTTGTTTCGCTTATGCATGCCTCGATGAGACCGGAATTCATAGATCATCAGCAATGGGGCGCCTATCTCGCTAGCGGCCCTGGTCGTGGAGGACCCGGAGCCAGTTGAAGAGCCGCCGGCCGGTCCGGATCCGCCGGCCGGAACCCTTGCATCGCTTGCAGAGCCGGAACGCGCGGCCGGTCGGAGAATCCCGCCGGCCCTTGCCTTCGCACTTCGAGCACTTCGCCAAACGGCCAGCGCCAGCACGCGAATGCGTACACGGCCAGGACGCCCAGGACGGTCATAGCGCAGAGCACTCCGCCTGTCCCCTCCGCTCTCGGTGGCCAGATACATCCCAAAACTGCTCCCCAAGTGGACGTCTAGTCATAGGGGTTGACCTGCCGATTCCCCCGGAATCACCCTGAGGTAGCGGGGGGTAATTTTCGTGGTTTGGCGGGGTGTGGTGGACGGGTAGCCTGCTCCCTTCGAGATCGCGGTTGGTGACGCCACGGAACCTCACCGCCGTCCTCGCTGTCGCCGTGCCGGGTCTTGGTTGCTGTCGGCTGGGCCCGGCCGTGTGTTGCCTCGGCGGGTCGCGGTGGCAGTGGCCTGTCCCGGCGGGTGGCCCTCGCCCGGCTGGGCAGGTCGTGCGGATCTTGGGTACTGGACTGGGAGTCTGTGCCGGTGGTGTTCACCGGCCGGGCCGTGGTCGTGTCCGGCTCGACCCCGGAGAGGCTGCACTGCGTCAGGACGCCCGTTAAGCCGGACGTGCGGTCCGCTGCCTCGCGTGTGGCTGGCGGTCCGTGGTGCGCAGCGCGAGTTTCTAGCGTTCCCGGGTGTGGCTGCCTCGCCGTGCCGGGACCCGGCGAGCGTCACGTCCGGTCACGGCGGCCCTGGCCGTTACCCGGTCAGAGCTTCCGAATTTGCCGATGACAGTGCATCCGATCACGCAACTATCGGATGGCCATTCGTCATCCGGATCAGGATGGGAAGTGCCGCCCATGCACCTTCGCAATTGTTCGACCTTGCGTTCGGCGTCCTGTCGCGTGTAAAGCCGAGTGCCGAGAGAGGTATCGCGCCCGGCCAGTCTAACTTTGCCGTTTTCGCCCTTCCCGCCGGTGGCGGCGACGATGAGAGGCGTGGACAGGTCACACCCGTCGGATCTGCACGGCGGTCTCGAGCACGAGGTCGAGGCGCTGAGCCCATGTGTCCGCCGACGGTCCCGCCGGTCGTCCCGTTGGTCACCGTGAGACAACTGGGCGGGCACTCGGCGCTCGATGCTCACTTCCTCAGCGCAGTCAGCCGAGACGCCTAAGCGTCACGACTCTACCGATAGGGCTGTTCCGTACCGGGGGACCAAGCATGGATACTGAAAGTCATAGCTGAGTTACTCAGTGTCCGAGGCGGGTGATCCGGTTGGAACGCGCACGGCGGACGGTGCTCACGCTGCTTGTTGTCTGCGCCGCTCCGCTGATCGCCGTCTGGCAGAGCCTCGTCAACAAGAATCCCGCCCTTGCCCTGCTGGTCGCTGCTGCATGGCTCATGATCCTCATGGTGGGTTGGCTCTTTTTGAAGGTCGCCGCCGATTCGATGAACCGCCACCTGGCCGCATGGGGCGGAGCCTTCGATCGCCTGGTGGACCAGCGCCTCTCCCGCTACGGCAAGGTTTACGGCCAATGGGTGATGGACTCGCGCCGCTTCCTTGACGCGAAGGGCCTCGCCACAGTCGGGACGTTCAGTCCGGAGTTGGACGAGGTCTTCGTTGACGTTGGACTCACCGCCCGAGCGCCTCGTCAGGTGCCCCCGGACCTTCTCGGTTCCGCACCCACCGACAGCGCCCGGCGCCAATCGATCTGGGACTTCCTCGACCAAGACGAACCAATGGCGCTTGCGGTGATCGGCGCGCCGGGCAGCGGGAAAACGACCCTGCTCAACCACGTGGCACGACGTACGGCACGGACGGCCCAGGGTCGCCGCCGCGCGATCCCGGTGCTGTTGCAGCTGCGCGATCACGCCAAGGCCGTCGCTGCCGAGCCGGGGATGCCGCTCCCTGTGTTGATCCGCAAGTCGCTTCCGAAGTTGGCGGTCCCGGAGCCGGCAGGATGGTGGGAGAGCCGACTTATGCGCGGCAAGTGCGTGGTACTTCTCGACGGCTTGGATGAGGTCGCGAACGCCGATCAGCGCCGTGACATCGTGGCCTGGGTCAACCAGCAGATCGCCGTCCACCCGCGCAACGACTTCGTCGTGACATCCCGTCCGCATGGCTACAGAGACGCTTTCGTGGAGTCCGCGACCACCCTGCAGGTTCTGTCATTCACACCCGACCAGGTGCGTCGATTCTTGCAAGGGTGGTACCTGGCAGTCGAGCGGCGCGCGACAGGCAGTACCGGGCGCGAGGTGGAGATGCTTGCTCAGGAGGCCGCTGACGATCTACTTGATCGTCTGGCCGCTTCGCCGGCGCTTTACGACTTTACGATCAATCCGCTGCTGCTGACGATGATCGCTAATGTGCACCGGTTCCGCCGGTCGTTGCCGAACAGCCGGGCCGATCTCTACGGGGAGGTCTGTCAGGTGATGCTTTGGCGGCGTCAGGAAGCCAAACGGTTGAACCTGAACCTGCCGGGGATCAGTAAGGAGCGGCTGCTCGCGTGGCTGGCTTTCGAGATGATGCGCTCTGGCACCCGTGACATCGGCCTGAGGCAGCTGCTTGATGGTATCCGGCCTCGGCTCAAACGCGTCTCAACGGACGTCACGCCGGAGGAGTTTATTAACGATGTTGGCTCGAATGGCCTGCTCGTCGAACGGGAACGCGACCTCTACGCCTTTGCTCACTTAACTTTCCAAGAGTACCTGGCCGCCAGGTACATTCAGGAGCATGGCCTCGAGCCGGTGTTGGTCGAGGCAGTGGATGACCCATGGTGGCGCGAGGTCACGTTACTATATTTGTCCGGTGCCGATGCCGATTCGATCGTCGCGGCTGCGCTTCGCTCAGGCACGCCGACGGCATTGTCGCTCGCTTTCGAGTGTGCCGAGATTGGTGCCGAGCTCGCGCCGGAGCTGCGGCAGCGCCTTTCAGAGGTACTGAAAAACGCCTTCGACCCATCGGCAAGCACGGAGAGTCGACGCCTGGTGGCCAGCGTCCTGGCCAGCCGGAACCTGCGGAGGCTGGTGCCGACGCCATCCGGCACGCGCGTCTGCCCGGACCCGGTCGCCGCCGACCTTTACTGGCTATTTCTTCAAGATTCTGGGACACCACCTCCAGACGGTCGCCCGGCTAGCAAGCCAAACGCGCCCGTTCGCGGCGTGTGGAGCACCGACGCGAACGCCTTCGTCCGCTGGATCAACGCATTGACCAGTATGAGCGGTAATGGCATCCATCA
Organism: Actinoplanes sp. NPDC051513; assembly: GCF_044454685.1. Lineage (NCBI taxonomy): Bacteria > Bacillati > Actinomycetota > Actinomycetes > Micromonosporales > Micromonosporaceae > Actinoplanes > Actinoplanes sp. NPDC051513. The sequence continues at coordinate 365,350 of NZ_JBITDW010000008.1, read as the reverse complement.
GGGCGCGGGAATGATCTACCGCCTGCCCAGCTCCAACGAGCTGGACGCATTGGTGCAAAGCGCAGGTCCGGCTGCGCAGATCCTCCGCTCGCAGGCCAAGCAGGTATGGAATATTGCCGGAGAAGCGAGCGGCCCTTCGGTCTGGGCGGCGCCTGGGCGTCCAGCGGCGAACGTCGTCTCGGTTAGCGATTTGCTCGCCGCCGCTGTCACGGACCTCAGCCCGTCTGGCGTGCTTGTCCGGCTGATTACCGTGACCGCCGTGAATACAGCCGAGCGACTCGGCCCGACCGGCGTACCGATCCGCCAGGCCGCCGAGGAATTGGCCCGGGACATGATAGCTACCCGCTCCGGACACAACACTGTCGGCCTGGAGAATACAACCGCCCTGGAGGACTTGCGCACCTTATTGAAGAAGGCGCACCAGGCGGCCACTACCATCGACCGCGCGCTGCGCGCCCTGCCAGGTATTGACCTCGAGATCGCCGCAAAGATCGATCAAACCCTATCTCAGCATCCGATCGGGCGCGTTGTTGAACGTCTCGAGAAGGCTGCCTCCCTCGGGCGCGACGTCGCCATTGCCCAGGAATGGAATCGTGATTTGGGAGTTGATAGCGCCCTGCCCATCGCGCGGGCAACCCGCGATCAGATCAATCGGGCTCGCCGGAGGTTGCACGAACTCGCTGACTCACGACCGCTGATGGCCTTGCCGCGGGCACTATTGCACCAACAGCTAGGCATGGCCACCGAACCAGTCACCTGCGTCCGTACCGAACGCGCTTTCCTGCAGTCTCGAGCCGCTCTTGGCACAAGCCTTACTCTGGCGACCTCCGCCGTACTCGAGCCGCGCGCCAAGGAAGACGACCGGAGTGCGGTGACGCGGTTCGGCGCGGCCCTGTTGCATCTTTCCGCCACCGGCCCAGAACCGATCTCGGTCGACTTGGGCAGGTTGTCCGACGTGATAAGGCATCTGCCGGACGACGTGAATCGTGGCTTCTCCTCGCCGGTCTGGGCCGGTGTTGTCCTTCGCCAGCTCCGGGAGACCGCGACGCCGATCCTCGGGCGGCAGCGGCCGATGACGGATGACGCCGCCACCGCGATCCGGGTGCCCGCCTTGGTGCTGGCGGCCGAGGCGGTACTCGCGCACGAACAGGCGCTAGCGACCGATCTTCGCCGTTTGGCTGCTGCCACTTGCCTGATGCGACGCCGCAAGGAGGACAGCGACTCGCTAGAGGCCCTTGTCCTTGCCACCGCCTAAGTTGGGTTGACCATGCGCCAAGTTTATTACGCAAACGACCCTCTCGTCGAACCCGCAGGGGAGCGAGCAGCGCTGGCGCGGTGCTGCCACATGACCAGTGAATGGATGTGGCGAGGCACGGCAGACCGGGTCTGGGGCGCCGGCGACAATGCTGTTGTGGCGGCCAAGCCGTCCTTGTTTCGCGGGGATGGGGTCGAGTTCATTCCTACGCTCGGCTATCGTGTGCAGCGGCATCAGCCCGCGGCGCTCGGCGCCGGCCCTCGCTTGTGTAAGTAGCAGCTCCACTTCGGTGACCAGTTGCTGCACCTGACTCGCGTCGAGGCGGGTCTCGCCGTGCGGATCGATTTGACCGAGCAGCCGGAGTGCCGGATTCCCGAGCGAGATCAGTCGGTCGAAGTCGCCAGGCAGCATCAAAAACACGCCGGTCGGACCGGGAAGCGTCGTATCCGCTTGTCGGTCGCATGGAGCTCGACCTGAACGCCCATCCTTTGATGATCCTCGAAGGCAGGCTGGGCATCCTCATTTGCCGCGAAGCGTGCGCACTCGCTGGCCAGCAGCCGTCACCTACGGTCGCCTGCGCGATCCGGACATCGGTGCGGCGCGATGGACGCTGCCGCTTGCTGAAGGTCGTGTAGGGGTGGGATCATCGCGGCCATGATCGAAAGAATCGAGTCCTCCGTCCGCCCGTGAGCGTGACGCCCGAGCCTGGACTGCTCGGACCCCAGATCACTCTGTTCGAACACGCTCTGCGTTTGCATCAGCAACATCCTGACGGCGTTCTACCTCGCAACGGCGAGCCGTATCCGGACGAAGAGCGCCACCGCCTGCGGCCGTCAACCCGGCGCGTGAGGGATCAACGACTCTACGGGGCCGATGCCGCTGTCATCCTCGACAGCCACTTCAGCCGGCCCGACGCGCAGGCGAGTGAACTCGTCGACGCCCTGCGGGATGTCTACGTCCCGATCCATCGCAACGACCACATCGTTGCTGCGGCGCTGCGCGCGGATCGGCAGCGCGTGCGGCAGACCGGCCGGTGGTTGGTGCGGCACAGCACCGATCGCAATGCCGCCACGGTCGGACTCGCGCTGCTGGCCGCCGATCAGGCCGAGGAGGACATCCCGCTGATCCAAACGATCGGCCTGCTGTCGAACCATTTCGGGCCGTTGGCCGCCGAGGCCTTGCAACGCCGCCGTGAAGGTGCCGAAGCGCTGCAGTGGCTCGCCGAACGCGTCGCGGGCTGGGGCCGGGTCTACGTCGTCGAGGCACTGTGCCGACGAGGCGCCGCCGGTTCCCGGGCATGGCTGCTGCGCCATGCCTGCGACGGCGACTACCTCAACGGCTACTTCGCCGGCAAGGTCGCCACCGCGGCGCACCTGTACGAGGCGATCACCAGCACCGATACCGACGACGAGCTGATCGATCACACCGGCCGGTTGCTGAGGGTCATGACGGATTGCGGTGGCATGGGCATGACCCTCGAGGATTACCCGCCGGCGCCTGTCCTGCTGACCGCCCATGCTGCTCGCCTCGCCCGGCAGCAGCCGACGGTGAACCGATACGTCGATGCCGCGATGATCGCCGACTATCTGGCGGCCAAGCCTCCGCACCGCTGCGGCTGCAGGGCCGAGCAGCGGGACCGCATCGTGCAGCAGTACCTCGCCGTACTCGTGCGGCCGGATTGGCGTGCCGCGGTCTATGAGGGTCGTGGCCTGAACAGCGACTTCTTCGCCTGGTTTATAGGTCACGTAGCGGCGCGGCTGCGACTCGGCGCTTTCTCCGACGTAGTGGAAAGTGACGAACAATGAACCACTGCGCCAATCAGCAATAGCAACGACGGCGTCGTGTCGCCCTCAAAGAAACGGCGGAGTTTGGAGCCGGTACCCGAACCTCTCGTCGCACTCACATGCCGCCGATAGCGCGCGGCAGCCTGCCTGGCCCGTCACGCTTCGTACGTCGGCGTTGGAACGCGATCCAACAGTACGAAACCGTGAAGATCGGTTTAACTCACAAGCCGCGATCCGGGCGCTACCTGACGTGGCTCTCGAGGTCCGACGGTGCATGACTGGCTACTTCGCCCCCTTTCGGTTGTTTGCAGCTGCTTTGCGCATAGTCTTGGGCAGTTGGCTGGTCTGCTGGTCGACCTGGTCCTTGGGTGCTGGTTGAATGCGGTGTGCAGCTGACGAGGACCTTCACGCCTGACCAGTACGCCAAGGCGACCGAATCATGGGCCTGGCTCGACCTGGCGGGCAAGAAGCCGATCTTCACCTCCGCGTTCGGCGACGTCTTCTTCACCGCGGCCGACGGGTTCTGGTGGCTGGACACGGTCGAAGGCACGCTCACCCGGCCCTGGCGGACCGCGGACGGGCTGAGCGCAACCCTGAACTCGGCCGAGGGACAAAACATGTACCTGCTGAGCAGGCTGGCAGCAGAGGCCGAGCGCGCCGGCCTGACTCCGGGCCCGAACGAGGTCTACGACTTCAAGATCACGCCGGCGCTGGGTGGCCGGATCGACGTCAGCAACATCGGTGTCATCGACTTCGTTGTGGGTGTGAACATCACCGGACAGCTGCACGACCAGATACGAGGGTTGCCGCCAGGAACAAAGATCGCGGGCGTCACGATCAGCGACGACGGCCAGGTCCGCATCACGACGTAGAACGCGCACCGCCCGCGATATGTCCTTCGCTCCGTGATGGCCGCCTTCTGGGGACGACCGCGACTGACTCACCGGGTCGTTCCTGTCGGTCAGCGTTTGGCGTGGAAGGCCTCTGCGATCGAGGCCGGGATGCGCCCTCGTTCCGACACCTCGTAGCCGTTCTTGGCCGCCCATTCCCGGATGGCCTGATTCTGCTCGCGATTCGACCGGCTCGAGGCCGCCGAGCCGCGGGAGGCAATACGCCCGCTCGCGCCGCTGCGGCCAACCTTAGACGCGGCAGACAGGTACGGGTCGAGTGCCTTGCGGAGCTTGCCGGCGTTCTTGTCGGACAGGTCGATGGTGTAGTTCACGCCGTCGAGCCCGAACTCGATGGTCCGGTCGGCGTCACCACCGTCGAGATCGTCGGTAAGAACCGTGATGATTTGCTTGGCCATGGTCTCTCACTCCCCGAAAGCGCAAAAGGACGCGCACTGAATACGCTGCCGCAGTTACCATAGCCGCCGCGTTCACGACGCTGTTCGCCGCGTCGGCAAAACCTGGCGTCGAACTCGCACTCGTTGGAAAGACCATCCGGGTCTGGCCGCATAGCGTGCCCGGTACGCTGCCAGGCGTGGGTGATGAGGTGGGAGTTGAAGCAGCGCGTCGGTTGGCGAGCATCGGCACCGTGCGCGTTGAGCCTGGTCTGACCGATCACGAACTGGCAGCGGCCGAGGCGAAATTCGGCTTCGAGTTCGCGGACGACCATCGCGCCTTCCTCGCCGCGGCGCTACCAGTTTGGGCGGCGGATCATGATGACGACCCGGACAAAGTCAGTTGGGGATGGCCCAACTGGCGCGACCTCGATTCGGACGTGCTGCGCCGTCAGGTCGAATGGCCAGTGACAGCGGCCTTGGCGGACATCCGTGATGGACATTGGCCCGGCGGGTGGGGTAAGCGTCCCACCGCGGCCAAAGAGGTGGACCGCAAAGCTGAGAGATTGCTGGCTCGAGCGCCGCGATTGGTCCCGGTGTATGCGCATCGCTATCTCCCGGCCGGTCGTACCACGTCGGGGCATTCGGTGCTCTCTGTCCACCACCTGACCGACATCATCGTCTACGGCCTTGATCTTCCTGACTACATAGACCACGAATTCAGGCAACCGGTGGTCACGGCTCCTTTCTGGCAGGCCTACGTTTAACAGCAAGTCGAGTGACATTCGTCGCTGAGTGAGTTGAACGCCGGCCTTCGAAGGAGATCATCGACGATTGCCTCCGCTTCAAGATCGGCTGCATTGATTTGCCGCGTCTTTTGCGTTGACGCCGACGCGAAGTTGCTGACGGTGACCGCAACCCTGTAGACGACCTCCGTGGTCGACGTCGCGCTGAGGCTGTCGTGGCCGGTTCGGGTGCGCCGGCCGGAACGCCGATCATCGTCGGAGTCGACACGGACAGCCGATCCCATCCGGCTGGCAGGCGTCGATCATCGGCGCGATGAACCAGCGCCCGAAACACACCCTTGCCGTCCTCGGTGTCCTCGGTGTCCTGGTCGCCGGCTGCCAACCCGATCAGCAGACCACCCCGCCGGCGGTCGTCGGATCCACCACGGAGGCTACGACCACGCCCACGACCAGCGAGGTATCACCGACGCCCACGGCCACGGTGAAACTCGTGCAGACGACCCCGCCGACGCCGACGGGGATACCGAAACCGGCCACGACACGGCCGAAGCCGAAACCCACCACCACGAAACCTGCCAGCAAGCCGACCAGTAAACCTCCGGCCGGCCAACAGGGTGTACATCCGGGAGCGTTTTGCACCCCGGAGGGCGCGACCGGCTACACCAGCAAGGGCACGAAGATGCGATGCACCCGCAAATCGGGAGAGGACCGGGCACGCTGGCGGGCTGCTTGACCGCCGGTCACCAGCAACGCCTCGGGCACCCTGCTCAGCGCGCCCTCACGCGCCATTATAAGCGCGTCGGAAGGCGTTGCCCGCTCGATGGACGGCGCTGAATCCGGCTTTTCAGGATGAACGTACACCGAATCGTCAGGGGCATATTCCGTGCGGCCTGACGTCGATGACGTTGGCCCGACGAGCAACTCGATTGGGCTCTGAGGGTGCGCATGGGAGTATTCCGGGATGTTGGGAAGCGAGCCGGCGTGGTCGGATCTGGATGATCTAGCGAGCAGCAGAAGGTTGACGGAGGAGGGCGTCGCGACCTTGCGCTGGGCGTACGCGCGCCTGCGGTCGCTTCTGGGTGATTCATGGCTTACCAGACAGTACCGCAAACAGGGTCGCCTCCCCGGCGAGCTGCTCTTTGCTGGCACCCACCGATACGCGCTGCCGCAGGCGCTGTCGTTGGTCCTGCGCCTCGATCACGATGTTTCTGAGCCGACCTTCGCCAAGGTCAAAGCTGAGCTTCGGCGGGGTGCCGATAGCTCGTTGTGGCGTCATGTATTGCTGCAGCTGGAAGTCGCCCGTGCTGCCAGAGACAGGGGAAGTGCGGTGATGTTCGAGCCTGCGATTCCCGGCTCGAAGAAGCGCGGAGACCTGCTGATCGACGGTCACACCGACCAGGGGTGGCTGGTGGAAACGACAACCGTTCCCCGGGCTGCGATAGATCTGGATTGGCAGGACTACGAGGTTCGGCTCCGGCACGCTATCCATTTGATCGAGCAGCGCTATGGTGTCACCTGCGTCGTCTGCCTTGACGACCACATGGTCTGGGAAGACACCCAAAACTGGATCGCTGCTATTGACGAGAACGCGAGTTCCATGACGGGCGCGCTCAACGTGCATGTGGTCCCGAGTGAAATCGGCGCCGTGACTGTCTACCGAGGCTCGGTCCCCGAGGGCACGGTCGTGTTTAGTGGCGCGGCGCAGTACCGCGACGGCTGGCATCGTCTCGGTAGGACCTTGTCGACCAAAGCAGTTCAGGTTCGCGGACCGTGGCCGGCGTGGATCCGCGTCGACTGCCTCGACGGATTGTTCCAATTCACCGAATGGGCTCAAGGAGCGCCGTCGGAGCGGCTACAGGCGATCGCCGCAGCAATCCACACCGCTGTACGGTGGCCGGACAACGCGGAGGGTGTTGTCTTGTCGACTGGTCCCGCCGTGAGCCTCGGAGCAACCGATTCCGCGCAGGAGAATGTTGGGGTCCAAACTGCGGATGGGGTCTTCGTCCGTCGGCTGCTGGCTCGACACCTAGTTCGTGAGACGGTTGTCATTCCATTGCCCGGTCGCGGCAAAGATCGCGCCAAGTGGTGGGCGGACGCCTACGGGCGAGAGCCAGGATGGCTCGACGAAGACCTCGAAGGTGCCGGGCGACCGCGTCTGGACCATCTGTGGAGGAACATTACCCCTACCGTTTCCGCCTAACGGGCCGTCGATGCGGAACCCGAGAAATACTCTCCCTGGCTTCGCTCGGGGCGACACAGCGCAACCCCACGACCGGGGACTGTCGCCGCTCGCCTAATTCGGTTCTGTCACGGGAAGTGTGGTGGGTGGTCGGGCTACCGGTCAGTTGGGTTGGAGGATGCGGCGCCTGAGCAGGTCGAATCTGGCCCTGCCTTACATCTGTCTTTTGAGCATCTTCACGCGGTTGACCTGGCCTTCGACCGCTCCGGAGCTCCAGGGCAGGGTCAGCCCGGCCGTGACCGCGGCGAGATCCCGCTGCAGGCCCTTGGCGAAGGAGTGCAGTTCGGTGACGTCGCTGGCGAGCACTGCGGCGATCCACTGCGGGAGCCGGGCACCGGATCCCAGAAGCGCCTCGTGACGGCGCCGAGGCACCGCAGATCACGCAGCGTAACGAGCGGTCAGCGGCAGAAGAGCACGTCATGGCGCACATCTTGTCTCGTGGTCTTGGTCGCGCGAGCGATCACCATGGTAGGGATAGAGGTCGCCACGCAGGGGCTTCCCGCGCACGACTTGAAGTAGCATAGTTAGTCCATGAAAAATGATATATCAGCCGTCGTCGGAGATATTTCGAACCTCAGAGCCGCGGTGGCGATACGAGGTTCGTTTGGCATCCTGGACGAATATCGGCGAACCCGATTTGCCCTATTGCTAGGAAGTTCTGTAGATTTGATTGGCTATCACGCCAATCTAATAGTCCTGCAAGGCGTAGATCCGCTACCTGAACAATCTTGGAACCGAGCGCTAGCGCTCGCCCAGCGTGCAGTCGACGAAAATAGCTTCGACCCGTTGCTCGAGATCGACCTGCCAGCATTTAATATGATCGCATCGGGCGTTAATGCTGGCCGGGCGAATAGCTGGCACCAAGATCGCTCCCTCGTTCTTGACGATCCAGATTTTTTCGGACCTGAGGAACGATTGCAGGCTCTTCGCGGCGAGCTCGCCTTGATACAGAAGTTTCGAGATGCGTGCCCTCCTGCGGAGCGAATTATCGCGGCAGCAGAAGAACTCGAATTCGCAGCCGACAAAGGCGTCTTGAAGATCCACGACTGGGGTTGGATGCTTGGCGCCACGCCCCGTTCTCTCAACTCATCGTATGAGAAACTAGCTGGGGAGTTAGGAAGGATTTCGCCATTCGAAGTTATCGACGATGCTGGCGCGGCTCTAATGAAGCCGGTCACGAGTCATGCTAATGTTCGCCGCGAACGCCTCGCGGAGGCGCTTGGAACGCGATTTATCCGAAACAGAGTTGACCTTGGAGGCTTATCGATACCTACGGTTATCGAGTGGCGCGAGTTGCTGGCACGCGATCTGACGCGCTTCCGACTTCGTTTGCTCGAGCTGGCTAACGACTCACCAGACGACTTCGATGACTCCAAACTTGAAGCTTGGCTTGAGAAGTCTGTAACGAAGTTGGATATCGAACTGGGCCGCCTCATGGTTGGGATCGAAGAGGCGAAGCGGCGTTTTCGCCGACGCGCTACTACCGCCTTAGGGGCGTCACTTATTCCATCGCCGGGCATGCTTGGACTGGTCAAATCCGGTGTAGGCTTTTTCGCCTCTAGGGAAGCTCGCCTTGACGGGCTTCGCGAAAATCCCTTGTATTTCGTTTATCGTCTTTCAAGAGGCGCTTAGCAATCGCGAAGGCGTCAAGCCCCCGCACCGTGTCGCGATCAAGAAGCAATGTTTGCCTGCCGGGCACTGTTCTCGGCAAATCCGGTCGCGGTCAGCTCACTCAACATAACGCCGCGTGATCGGTGGGCTCCCGTCGCATGGCCCCGGACAGCGACAATCTGGGCCCTCTGGCGCCGCCTCACCCACAGCCGATCGTGAGCAGCTTGCCCGAGGTCGGGTCAAGGCAGCACCGCGGCCGAACCTCATCGTGACTCACGGCGAACTCCGCATATTCCAACTCCAGGCGTAACCAATACAACGGCACCTACCTGTGGCCCGCCGTACGCGGCAGGCACCACGCCAACCTGGCCTATGTCATTGACGACCTGGCCGATGGCAGGCCGCGATGACCGGCGAGCTGGGCGCGCGCCGCTACAGCAACGCGTGGATCCGGGTCCACGACTCGGGTGACTTCTTCTCCGACGCGTACCTGCACGCGTGGCTGCATATCTGCCGCGCCAGGCCGCACAACACGTTCTACGCTTACACCAAAGAGGTTTCGCGCTTCCGGCGGCTCGTCGAACCGGACCCGCGAGCCAACTTCCTGTGGGTCTTCTCCTACTGTTACCTCTCAGGTTTTCCTGTTGTTCACGAACTCCGGCTGTGAGGACTGCGCGCGCAGGTCAGGGCTGAGTGAGCAGGGGTGGCTACCAGCAACAGGAGAGCGAGGGCGTGGACAGCGCCTTCGTCTACTTCGTAGCCCCACGCAACCTACCGCACGGCCCGGACGGCGACCCTCGCGGCGAATCCGACCTGGCCGGCAACGGAATTGAGGTCTTCGAAGACCGCACCGGCGACACCTACCCCGGCCTTCTCTGTGAGCCGAAGGGAGCCTTCACCGCGATGGGGGAACACTACGCCCAGCACTGCAAAATCACAGACATGCCGGTGGTGCACCTGCCGCCGAGCGGGACAGTGAGGTGGACCCAGGCGGACGGGACGATCGGAGAGGGCCATGCTCGAAGCGCCAGGTACACCGAGAATTACTGACAAGGCCGGCTATCCGGTCAGCGTCCGGCCCGACGAGGTGATCCGGCGGGGCACTCAGGTTATCGTGCGCTTCAGCGCCGAGGTCCCTGAGGAAGCCGTGCGCGGCATCGGCGTCGTCGGCGAGCGGATCCGGGTGTACCGCACAGGCGACGGGAGGACCGTGGAGATCGATACTGCCGGGCTGCCGATCGGCGCGCACACCCTCCGGCTAGACGAGCTGCCCGAGGCGGAGAACGTGCCGAGCGCGATTCCTTTCGTCGTGGTCGGCACCGATGCGCCGCTGCCGGAAGGTGTGCTCGTTCAGCACGCCGCCCGTCTGGTCATCGGCGAGCTCGAAGTCGGCCGGCGATCCATGGATGGCGTCGGTGACGGCGAATACGTCGACGTCTTCAAGGCCGAGGACCGGAAGTCCGGCATGCCGGTCGAGCTGGCCTACAACCAGCGCGGCGAGCAGGTCGACCTCGACGAGGAGCTGGCCGGGCTGGCCCGGCGGCGACACGAGCAGTACGGCGCGGTGCACCCCGCGCTCTGGGAGGCGGCTCGCATGGCCGAGCCGGGTGAGCCGGTGCGAGTGGCCGTATGGCTGAATGATCCGGAAGCGCCCGTGCCGGAAAAGTCCGATCTGGACCCGGCCGACCGCCGGCCGGATGCCGACCGCGACGCCCAAACCAGGTGGAAGGGCATGACCGGGCGGTTCACCGAGGAAGCGCGCCGCTTCGAGCTCGAAGCCGACGGCGCGGACGAGGCTGCCCCCGTCGTCTACGGACGCATGCCGGCCGGCCTGATCGCCGAGCTCGCTGCCCGGGACGACGTCGCCGCGGTCTTCCTGCACGAGCCCGAAGGCGAACTGGACCTGACCAATTCACTGGCCATCGCGAACGCCGATGACGCACACACCGCAGGCGCCACTGGCAAAGGCGTCAACGTCGCCGTCTACGAGAACGGACCCGATGACGTCAGCATGCTGGCCATCACCGCCAGCTTCCTGGCCAATCCGGCCACCGCCAGCCACGCCCGGCACACCCACGGCATTCTCAAAAACGTCGAGCGCGGCGCGCCGCACGGACACGCGCCGGACTGCAACCTGCACTCGGCCAACAGCATGGATCTGGCCGCCATCCGCTGGGCGGCACAGGACCGCGGTTGCACGGTCATCAGCCAGAGCTTCCACCGCAACAGCGAACAGACCACGTCGACCCTGTCGTACGACGACATCTACAAGGACAACCTGGCTCTGCACTGGCCGTACCCGACCATCTGCGAAGCTGCCGGCAATGGCGTCAGCACCGAATATGTGAACCACAAGGGCTACAACCGGCTGACCGTCGGCAATCACAACGACAGCGCCTCCGCGATGGCCTCGGACTCGGTTTTCCGCAACCCGTCGGCATCGCACGGGGACCGGGAGCTGCCGGAGATCGCCGCCAACGGCGTCGCCGTGACCACGGTCGGCCTCACGATGAGCGGCACGAGCATGGCTGCGCCGGCGGTGACCGGTGGCGCCGCGTTGATCCAGCAGACGAGCCCGACGCTGCGCTCGTGGCCCGAGGGCTGCCGGGCGATCCTGCTGACCGCCGCCTGGCGCAACCCGGCCGGCGGCACCTGGCGCGGCGATCTGATCGCCGGGGCGGACGGGGCGGACGGCGCGGGCGCCCTGGACTCGCAGGCAGCGGTGCAGATCGCGAAAAGCCGGCAGCCGCGGAACAACACAGGAACGCGGCGGGGCTGGGACGTCGGCACCTTCCGGCCGGCAGAGGTGGACCGAACCGGCTTCGCCACATACGTCTACCGCGTCCACGTGCCCCTCACCACGCTTCGGCCGCACGTCAAGGTCGCCCTAGCCTGGGATTCGGTCATCTCGTCGTTCGACCTGTTTGGCTCGCCGATCCTGTTTGGTTCCAACCTCACCGTCGACCTCGACCTGCACGTCCGAGACTCGGCCGGCAACGTTGTGGCGGTCAGCGCGTCGTGGGACAACAGCTACGAGATCGCCGAGTTCGCCGCCCGCAGCGGCGAGACCTACGAGATCCGCATCCGGCGTTGGTCCGGCACCGACAACGTCTGGTACGGCGTCGCCTGGGCCGTTACCGGCCTCGAACTGGTCATCGAACGCCTGACCGCCTCGTCACTGGCCGTCGGACGCCGATAGAACGGCTCACGGCCCGGGGTCAAGGGTGCCGCGTGCGGTGGAGGGGGTGAGGCGAGCGGCGGCCAGCCGGGAGCGGGTGATCAAGCCGCAACTCACCGGGAACGATTTCGGGCCGCGCGCGAGATGCACAATCGGTGTCCGGGAGGTCGGCTCGCCGGACCTGCGGATACCCGACCGAAGCCGACGGAATCGGAGACCCCTCGTTGGCATGATCGGATCAGCGTGGCGGTGGTACGGCGGGCTGGGCGGTGAACCGGTCAGAGCATGCGGCGGCGTACGGCCGGTAGCGTCACGATCGGCCCCTGAACTGCGGGAGTGCGGTTCGTATTCGGCCAATACGGTCCACCAAGACAACTCGGACATTTCCGGTAATCGATCGCGAGGTTGGCAGGCCCTCGTTTCGTGCCGAATTGTTCTGAGCTCACCCGAGCGAATCATTCGGTGGTGCACGTACGTTCGATTGATCCAGCAACTTCAATTGATCTGTATCATCTCGGCGAGGGGTATCTCTGAGTGTCGACCCGTAGCTAGGGCGGTGCAATGTTATTATCTCCGAACCCATATCATCGAATCATTCGACTTGCTGCAAGGCCATCCAGTCGCTAAACCGACTACTCGCCATTGATCGCGGCGCATCTCGTGACAGATCAATAGCGAAGGAGAGACAGGTTGCGAACGTTCCCGACGAAGAGAGCTAGGTGGATCGGATGTCAATATCAATTCTTGATAGTGAGCTCGATCTGGATGTGCCGTGCCACTCATATCGGCACAACAGACGCTTTCTGGATGTAATCGGCGTGGCAGACCTACGTCACTTCTTTTACAAAAGGATACGAGCCAGTGGTATGGAGAATCTAACTGGGCTGCTGAATGCCAAGATTATCTCCAGTCAAGAACTACGAGACGTGATCTGGGCATTCGTATTCGCTCACGGAACCGGTTGCACGCGTGATAGTGTATCTACGGGCTCAATCCACGCAATAAGCACGTTTTCTCGGGCACCAAACGGAATGTTACACCGATATTTCGAAAGTACGGAAAGAAGCTTTCGCGAGGTCGACGAGCTAGCGGTTACGGCCAAGGCGATGCCAGACCTCGACGATATCCGGCTCCTGCATTTCGCGGCATTTGGTCTAGGCGAGCTGCCAGCTCAATCCACGTTCTACGAGTTCAAGGCCGATTACTGGGGTGTTGAGCACGAATTGCATCATTTCGACTCTTCGCTACGCACCGCGCTCTTACTGGATGCCAAAAGACTCGGTGGCGCACCGACGATCGGCTTAAACGGCAACGAGGTCTATGCGGCCTTGCTTCCGCAGCCGGTAAATGGAGGGGGAAATTGCGGAAGCAGTACTTCCTGTGGTGAGGGTTCGGGCAGCTGTGAACCCGTACCGCCACAATCCTCGGCCGGCTACTACTGCAAAACGGGTAATGGAGCCGACGCATGGGTCGACGTCTTCACAAAGGCCATACGGGAGGGCCTGGTATCCTCGGACGACGTCGATTTCCCTGCAGTCAGATCAATTCTAACCGACCTGCTGCCACGATCCCGACGAGGACGTCAACTAATGGCGTACTACTACGTTGCGTCAAGTTGCTGCTCAGTTCGAACCGATCTGTCGGCACTTGAGGTATATGTGCAGGCGCTTCCAGCAATTCGCAAGTTCGTCCGCGAACTGCTCGATGGATCGGACGACGCGGCCATTGTCACCGACGACGTTCTTATTGCCTGGGCGCGTATCGCCGACCTGCATCGCGACGCGCATATGCCTTCTCGTGAGCGAATTTCGCGCTCGATGAGTCGACTCGGTCTAATTCGATTGAGGACTAGGGCGGAACTCATGCGCATGCTCGAAACGGACGGTCCGGATCTAGACTCTGGCGAAGCTTTTTAGCGCGGACCGCACCTCCGATCCATCTATGTAACCTGACTTAGCTCACTGTTTCGTGATAGGGCTGGGTGCATCGCGCTGACCTCGCTTCTCTACTCGTGTGTGGAGAATCGGCGCACCAGATCTGGGTCGTTGGGTAGGCGACGGCGCCGATCGTGCGCACGGTAAAGATGGCTTCGGATGCGTTGGGGGTGCAACTCGTGTACTCCTCGCGGCGTGGGTCGAGAGATATCGAGATCCAGCATCGGCCGGCCCCAGTCAGATCCCCGCCGCCTCCGAACCCGGCTTCGCCCGTCCGTCATTTACTTCAGTGTCGACTCAATTGGTAAATCACACAGAAGTTGATGGCGTACTACAAACTTCGTCGACTGTCACACGGCGACTGCCGAAGCTAAATCGGACACATCCGCGGTCTTGGGGGAAATATTGTGGGCGGCGGAACAGATTCGAGGAAGACTTCTCGCAGCACGGAAACGCAGCCTGCGTAAAAATTTCCCCAAGGTAGTCATTGAGGCGGCAAGAATCAATATTCTTGCGTGGAGCCAGGAAAGACAGGATGCACTCTCATCGGCAGATGAGTGAATTGATCATGGATTCCAACGACCGTTCCGCTGCGCAACGTAGTCGCTTGTGTCGAGAGGTTGGGCTCCACGCTGACGCGAAGTCCCGGCGAGCCGACGTGGGCGGCTCCGGTGGAACGGGTCTCGTCCTGCGCGGGCCGCGCGGTCGTTGTCCTGACCATGTTGCAAGCGACGCACACCCGGTGTGGTGATGCGAGCATCGAGGATGGCGCCTTTCTCGGCAGAAGGCCGGCGGTAGGCGATCACTGCCTTGAGTGTCACGGTCCAGCGGTGGTCGGACGGCCTGGGCAGCAGCGCCGAGGCTGTTCGTGGAGCGGATCAGTCCGGCGGCGCTGCGGCGGGTCGCGACCGGTGAGCTAGTCAGGGTAGGCGTCGGCGTACGGCCGCCAGCATGACGATCGGCCCCTGAACAGGGTGAATGCGGTTCGGGTTGTGCCACGTCCGGTCCACCGGGTTCGAGCCCCGGA
>NZ_JBITDW010000008.1:233294-350199 GCF_044454685.1 Actinoplanes sp. NPDC051513 | reverse complement strand
CCGGAAGGTCCACCGGGTTCGAGCCCCGGAAGGTCCACCGGGTTCGAGCCCCGGAAGGTCCACCGGGTTCGAGCCCCGGAAGGTCCACCGGGTTCGAGCCCCGGAAGGTCCACCGGGTTCGACCGGATTATCACATTTGCCACTTTAGTGCTAACTATTGATACCAATTAGTGAGATCTGTGCTTGTCGAGGGTGGTGGTGCCGCCGGTGGTCCAGGCGGTGACGTGGTGGGCGTCGGTCCAGCGTGGTGGCCGGTCGCAGTCGGGGAAGGCGCAGCCTTGGTCGCGGATGTGCAGGGCGCGGCGCAGGGGTCCGGTGGCGAGGCGGCGGGTGCGGCCGGTGTCGAGGATCTGGCCGGCGCTGCCGAGGACGATGGGCAGGATCCGGGCGTCGCAGGCGAGCCGCCGCGCGGTTGCCGCTGCTAGCTGTTGGCCGGTGTCGGTGGCCGCGGCACCCAGGGCGCGGGTGAGGGGATGGTAGGCGACGGTGACCGCCAGCTGGGGTGGTTCACCACCGTCGTCGGGTAGCTTTCCGGTGCGTAACGCCAGCCGGCACACATCGATCAGCGCGTCGGCGCGGCGCTGCGCCGGCGACCGGTCGTCGTCGGGAATCGGCCGGCACAGGGGGTGCAGGGCGGCGTGCACGATGGCGGCGTCCTCGACGCCGAGCACGCCTGAGAGCCGGACGAGACCGTCGACCGGCAGCGACAGGGTCAGGCCGCGCCGGTTGTGGGCGCGGGTTTCCTGCCGGGCCAGGGCGGCTTCGTCGGCCCGGTCGGCCAGGTGCGGTGCCACGTAGGCGAGGATGCGTTCGCCGATCCGGCGCAGTTGATGGGCGGGTAGCCGTGCGGCCATCTCGATCATCGTGCGTTCGGCCTGACTTACGATGCGGGAAACATCGGCCACGGCGAGACGCTCGAAACGGTCGGGGCGGTCGGGGCGGTCGGGGCGGTCGGGGCCGTCAGCGTGGTCGAGGCCGTCAGCGTGGTCGAGGCCGTCCGGGTGGTCGAGGCCGTCCGGGTGGTCGAGGTGGTCGAGGTCGGCGGGGATGGCTTCGGCGGTCGCCGCGATCACGGCGGCCTGGCGCAGATCGGCATGGCCGTCGAGCACGGCCTGCTCGATCATCGGCCGGCGCAGGGCGGCGGCCTGCTCGGCGAGTTCCCGTGCCGGCTGCGGGTCCAGCACCAGCAGTGTGCGCAGCCACCCGGCCACGTGGCGGTGGCCCTGCGCCGCGGGCAGGCCTCGGGTGGTGGCCTGCTGCACCAGCCGGGCTTTCAGGGCAGCGGCGGTTTGTTCCAGCCGGTGCGCGGTGCGGAGCATGGCGGTGAGCTCGTCGTCGGACAGCGGCCACAACGGGGCCGCGGCGAGTTTCGCCGCGTCCTGACTCAACTGCCGCACATCCGCCAACACGAGGACCATCTTCGAACACACGTACGACACTTTGGGTCCATGGCGGCCACCGCGAAGATTCACATTCACCATGTGAAAGCGACGGGCCTCGCTCACCTCACACGGTCACGGCCGAGGACCGAAGGACCGAGCGTCGATTCCTACCTCGTCCCGCTGCCCTGACTCCATCGGGCGGCCGAATCCACTCACCAACACCACGCCGCTCACCCTCGTTGTCGCAGCGGCCCAGGTTTCGCTTTCACGACCCCGCGGGCGCGTACGGGTCGCGCAGTTTCGACCGTGCCCCTGCGCGACCCGACGTCCTGGCCGAAGAGTGAGCGGCCGCTACTGCGTGGCGATCGTGTGGCTGGGCTGGGCGGTGATCGTGCCGTGGCCGTCGGCGAGACCGGTCACCAGCCAGGCGGTGGCGGTCGCGCCGTCGCCGACTGTCCACAGGTCGGCCGTGCCGTCGCTGTTGATGTCCGCGCCCTGCAGCGTCAGCGACTGGCCGGTGTTCCAGTCGTCGGCCAGTTGGTATTGGCTGTAGTGCAGCTCCATGGTGTCCGGGTCGGTCGTCACGTCGTCCCAGGCGTAGAGCTTGCCGGTGCTCCGCTGCCAGAGCAGGAGCGTGGTGTGACCGTCCAGCACGGCGCCGGCCAGCGTCCAGGTGTCCCAGTCGGTGCCGCCGGTCGGGGTGGCGTTGGGCATGTCGTAGAACCACGCGCAGACGCTCTGACTCCACAGGCAGGAGTAATGGGCCAGGTGGTAGGCGCCGGAGGCGCCGGAGATGCCAACCAGATTCGGGTACGGCGTGTTGTCGTCCGCAGCCGTGCTCGCGTTGACCAACTGCAGCGGATAGTTGTTGTCCAAGTCGCTCAGGTAGCCGAGCGGGGTGAGGGTGGCGGTGTCGTAGGGCGTCGGCTGGATCGCCGTGCCGTCGCCGGTGCCCCGCAGCTCGACCCCGGTGCCGGCCTTGTCGCCGGCCGGCCAGTAGGTGAACACATCCTGTTGCGTGCCGCCGGCATAGCGGCCGGGCACCACCTGCGCGCCGTCGAAGTCGGATGGCTGGCCGGCGTGGAAGCCGTCGCCGTTGACGCCGATGTCGGTGGCCGGTCCGGCGAAGCCGCCGGTGCCATCGCCTCGGACCAGCCACAGCCCGGGTTGCGTTGTGCGAGGTCAGAGTGCCGGTCGGGGCGTACGCGGCGATGGCAGCGGCCGGGCAGGGGCTGCTGCCGGTCACGGCCAGGTTGAGTTCCGCGGTGTGCACGACCGCGCCGGCCAGCACGTCCGGGATAGGCACGTCGATCAGCGTCTCGGTCTGGCCGCCGGTGTCGCCGGCGCCGACCCGCATCTGCCCGCTCGCCGCGGGAGATGGCCGCGTCACCCGATCGGCTACCACGGTTCGCGCGGCTCGACCAGCCGGGCCAGGCTGACCCGGGAGCAGATCTCCAGCTTTGCGAAGATTTGTCGCAGGTGGAAGTTCACCGTGTGCGTCGTAATCCCCAGGCGGCGGGCGATCTGCTGGTTCGTCATCGCCTCGGCGACGAGGCGTGCGACCGCCTTCTCCCGCTCCGTGAGCCGCTCCCACCGGGAGCCGCCCTCCGGCAGATTCGCCATCATGGTCAGCCGACCAGGTGATCGCCGAGGAACATGATCAACCAGCGTACGACCGTAGTCAGCGCGGTCATCGCGGTAGCGGTCCACGTCGTCGCGTCGCCGTAGTCGTACCCGTCGATCTCCCATCGCTGATGTCGCATCATGACCGTTCCTTCCGGCTCACCCATTGTTTCGATGAGACGAGGATGCGGGCCGCGCGAACCCGGACCGGCCGATCACGGCTGTCCGCAACTGTCCGCGTCTGTCCCCGCGGCCGGAGACGGCGACAATGGACACGGCCAACCCACCATCGCGGAGGGACCATGACCAGCGGCGCGACCGTCCCGGACCCGGCCGGATTGCACACGCTCCAGGACCTTGCGGAGGCCTTCACCAGGCTGCGCCGCCGGGCGGCGCGAAAGGGGCAGGTGCAGCTCTCCGTGCGCGATATCGCCGCGCGGGTCCAACGGCCCGCCAGCACCCTCGACCCCTATCTGCGCGGCGTGCGGCTGTGCCCGGCCGACGCGTACGAAGACATTCTTCGCGTCCTGGGTGTACGCCCGGACCAATTGCGCCCGTGGCTGGACGCTTGGGAACGGATCGCCGAAGATGCCGCGACCCGGTCCGCGGCGGCCGCCTCCCCCGCCCGGTCGACGGTCCTGCCGTACAACGAGACGTTCGAGTACAGAATCAGCGGGGCGGCTACCGGGATCGGGCTCGTCACTGGCGACATCCGCCGTGTGACGTGGGTGGACGTGTGGGTGAACTCGGAGAATACCGAGATGCGGATGTCCCGCTACGAGGAGAACTCGATCTCCGCGATCATCCGGTTCGAAGGCGCGCTCCGGGACACCGCCGGCCACGTCATCCGGGACGACATTGCGAACGAGCTGGAACGGGCGGTCGCCGGGCGACGGCCGGTACCCGCCGGCACGACCGTCGTGACCGGCCCGGGCGTACTCGCGGCCCGCAACGGGGTTCGGTACGTCGTGCACGTGGCGGCAGTTCGCGGTGAGCCCGGCGAGGGTTACCGCCCGGTCGCCGATCTCGGCCGGTGTGTAACGAATGCGCTGGTCGCCGCCGAGGAGCTGAGCGGGGTGGCGAGCATTCTGTTCCCGCTGCTGGGCGCGGGAGTCGCCGGAGGCGCCGCCGCCGCGACCGCGCGGACGATGGTGGGCGCGGCCCTGGACCACGTCACCGGTCGGCGGCACAGCCGACTCACAATGATCTACCTGCTGGCGAGCACCGCCGAGGAGCGTGACGCGTGCCTCCGGGTCATGACCGCCATACCACGGCTGTCGCCCGGAGATGGGTGACGAGGGCGCCGTGTCCACAGAACCGCGGCGGACGAAGGAGCTACGGCGCTGACCCTCGCGAGGCCGGCTCGGCTGCGGTCCGCGTGTAGCCGGCTCGCACCGGGGCCGAGCTGTACGAACAGTGCGGCGGGGCGGATCAGTGGCCGATGCGTACGCAGCAGCTGCCGGGCCGGGGCACCATCCGGGCCTGTACCCGGGTCTCGCCCAGCCCGTCCAGGATGCCGGTGACGAACGCGTGGTTGAGCCCGCACACCAGCTCGGTCCGGCGGACGGCGAGCACGTGGAACGGGCAGTTGTGCAGCACGATGGTCCCGTCCGGGTCCGGCTCCGGCTCGAAGCCGAGCTCGGCCAGCGCACCGGCCAGGTCATGGCCGCTCTCGGGCAGTCGGGCGCCGACCTCCCGCCCGCGCTGGTGCGCCAGCCGCGACGCGGCCCGGGCGGCGTCGGCGGGCTCGGTGGCGACGGCATCGGCGAGGATCTCCGCGATCAGCTCGTAGTGGCGCTCGGGGATGGCCACCGCCACGCCGGCACCGGCCGGCTCGTAGACCTTGGGCGCCCGGCCCCGGCCCCGCGGACGGCTGGCCGGCGACTCGTGCCGGGCTCGCAGCAGCCCGGCCTCGACGAGCTTGTCGAGGTGGAAGGCGGCCAGCCCGCGCGAGATGCCGGTCGCGTTGCCGGCCTCGTCGCGGCCGACCGGGTGGCCGGCGCGCCGGACGTACTCGTACAGCGCCCGCCGCGACGAGTCGGCCAGCGCCGCCACCGCGGTCCAGCGGTCCGGCGCAACCATCAAATATCACCAACATCCACTGTTTAAATCAGATTTGCGCGGGGTAGCCGGGGCTTCATGTCAAGTTTCACTACTTAAAAGGTACGAGTGAGGTGCGTATGCTCCGATCATCCCTCCGCCGGGCCGCCACCGTGGCAGCCACCGTGCTGCTGTCGCTTCCGCTGGCCGCCGGCACCGCCTCGGCCGCGGCGGACACCACCCCGCCGACCACGCCGCTCATCGGGTACGCCCAGGGCTTCCAGTGCCTGATGGTCATCATCGGCTCGAACCGGTCCACCGACAACGTGACACCCCAACCGAACCTCCAGTACCAGGCGTTCGCCGACGGTGTGTCCATCGGCTTCCTCGCCGACCAGGGCCACATCTCCGGCGCGTGGGGCGTGCTGCACGTCTTGAAGCCCGGCCCCAACACCATCACCGTCCGGGCCATCGACGCGGCCGGCAACCGCTCAGCGGCCAGCGTCGGGGTCGTCGTGAACGGCTTCTACACGCCCGGCTGCACGCCGGGACATCTCTGATCCGATCACGGCTCGGGAGGGTCACCCGATCCTCCCGGGCCCTCCGGCCACGGCGGCACGGCGGCACGGCGTCTGACTGCTGTCGCCGGTTGGCGACGACCATCACGAACGGCACCAACTGGGATTAGTGACCGAACGGACGAACGCCCGGACCGCAGAAGCGGACCGGGCGTCTCGTTGACTATGGGTTGGTCAGCAGGCGCCGTTGCAGGCCAGGACCTTGAGGCGGTCGAGCGAGCCGTTCCACTGGTTGGAGTCGCCGGCGAAGGGGCCCGTCGACGAGTACTGCCAGAACGACCAGGTCGGCGCGCCGGCGGGCAGTGTTCCCGGGGCGCTCGCGTAGCGGGCCAGCCAGAGCGGCGAGTTGGCCCAGAACCCGCTGTAGTTGCCGGTGCAGGTCGTCCACCAGTCGGTGGTCGTGTAGATCGTCGCCCAGCGGCCGGTGCGGTCGTGGTAGCGGTTCAGGAACGCTGAGATCCAGGAGCGCATGCTCGCCTGGGACAGGCCGTAACAGGTCGCTCCGTACGGGTTGTACTCGATGTCGAGCGCGCCCGGCAGCGTCTTGCCGTCCGCCGACCACCCGCCGCCGTGTGCGATGAAGTAGTCCGCCTGTGCCGACCCGCCGGCTCCGTTGGGGAGGGCGAAATGGTAAGCGCCGCGGATCATGCCGACGTTGTAGGAGCCGTTGTACTGCTGAGCGAAGTACGGGTTCGTGTACGAGCTGCCCTCGGTCGCCTTGACGTAGGCGAACCGGGAGCCGGCGCTCCACTGTGCCGACCAGTTGACGTTGCCCTGGTGGCTCGAGACGTCCTGGCCGTACGTGACCGTCGCGGCCTGTGCGGGCGAGGAGATCACCAGGCTCGCGAGCAGAGCGGCCGCCACGGCCACGGAGGCCGTCCGAAGAGAGTGGAATGTCACGACCGAACCTCCGTTAAGGTGGGAGCTCGGTCGATTCATTCATTGAGATCTGTGGATGTCAAGTGGTGTGGCGGAAACCGCCATCGGTGGGCTTCCAATCGGCGCTGTCGCGTGAGTCCGACACGCGGCCGG
This sequence comes from Actinoplanes sp. NPDC051513, assembly GCF_044454685.1. Lineage (NCBI taxonomy): Bacteria > Bacillati > Actinomycetota > Actinomycetes > Micromonosporales > Micromonosporaceae > Actinoplanes > Actinoplanes sp. NPDC051513. The sequence goes on along the minus strand of NZ_JBITDW010000008.1, from coordinate 343,544 downwards.
CGATCGAGAAGGCGGTGATGACCAGGAAGAAGATTGCAAGCGCGATAGCCATGACACAGAGTCTTCTCGGGTTCGCTCATGGTCGACAGTGGCAGAGATGCCATACACCTTCAAAATCCTGCCAACTGGCCGTATGCTGCGTCACATGCTCCGCAATGTCGCCGTGATCGCGCTGCCCGAGGTGGCCATCTTCGAGCTCGGGGTGCTCTGCGAGCTGTTCGGGTACGACCGCACGGCCGAGGGCCTGCCCAGCTACGACTTCGCGCTCTGCTCGACCGACGGCCGCCCGGTGATCGGCCACGCCGGCTTCGAGATCGGGGTCCAGCACGACATCAGCCGGGTCGACGACGCCGATCTGGTGGCCGTCACGCCGTACGCATATCGCCGGCACGAAGTTCCGGCGGCGGTGACCGATGCGCTGCGCCGGGCCCACGAGCGCGGCGCCTGGGTGATGAGCGTCTGCACCGGCGCGTTCGCGCTGGGCGCGGCCGGACTGCTCGACGAGCGGCGCTGCACCACGCATTGGCTGCACACCGACGAGCTCGCCCGGCGGCATCCGGCGGCCAAGGTCGATCCGGACGTGCTCTACGTGCAGGACGGCAAGATCTTGACCAGCGCGGGGACGGCCGCGAGCGTCGATGCGGGCCTTCATCTCGTACGCCAGGAGCACAGCTCCGCGATCGCCACGATGATCGCCCGCCGGATGGTCGTGCCGCCGCACCGCGACGGCGGCCAGGCGCAGTACATCGAGACGCCGGTGCAGCCGATCGAGTGCGAGACCCTCCAGCCCGTGCTCGCGTTGGTCCTCGAGACCCTCGACCGGCCGCACAGCGTCGAGACCATGGCCGGGCTGGCCCACATGGCGCCGCGCACGTTCGCCCGTAAGTTCCGCAGCGAGACCGGCGCGACCCCGCACGACTGGCTCACCAGCCAGCGCCTGCTGCTTGCCCGCCGCCTCCTGGAAGACTCCGACTTCGGGGTCGACGCGATCGCCGAGCGCACCGGCTTCGGCAGCGCCGCCACCCTGCGCCACCACTTCGCCCAGCGGCTGAGCACCACCCCGCAGGCGTACCGGGGGACGTTCCGGTCACACTCGGTGTGAGGCTCGTGCGGGGCGGGCAAACACCCCGGTCATGACCGTGTTCGTGCTCTTCGGCGCCACCGGCGACCTGGCCGCCAGGATGGTGCTGCCGGCGTTCTGGACCCTCGCCAACGAGGGCCTGCTCCCCAAGGACTGGATCCTGGTCGGCAACGGCCGTGGCGACGTGTCGCACGAGAACTTTCGGGCTCGCGTACGCGAAAGCTTGTCTGAATTTTCGGAAACTCCGCCGGCCAAGGGTCCGTGGCAGAAGTTCGCCAAGCGGCTGCGCTTCGCCGGCGGCGGCTTCAATTCCGACTCGCCGGGGAGCCTGCTCGACGTGATCGAGGAGGCGCGCGGCGAGGCCGGCCGGAACGCGCAGCTCGTCCATTACCTCGCCGTGCCGCCGGTGGCGTTTCCCGAGCTCACCAAGGCGCTGGGTGTGCACGGGCTCGCCAAGGGGTCGCGGGTCGTCTACGAAAAGCCGTTCGGCACGTCGCCGGCCGAGTTCCGCACGCTGAACCGGCAGGTGCACGCGGTGCTGGACGAGTCGCAGGTCTACCGGATCGACCACTTTCTCGGCAAGGAGGCGACCCAGCAGCTGCACGCCATGCGCTTCGCGAACCAGGCGTTCGCCGCGATCTGGAGCCGCGAGCACGTGGAAAGCGTGCAGATCGACGTGCCCGAGACGCTGGGCGTCGCGAACCGGGCGGTGTTCTACGACGCCACCGGCGCGGTGCTCGACATGCTGGTCACCCACCTCTTCCAGGTGGCGGCCGAGGTGGCGATGGAGCCGCCGGCGTCGCTCGGCGCGGCCGATCTGCAGGCGGCACGCGAAACGGTGATTCGCAAGTTTCGCCCGATCGACCCGGCCGAGGCCGTGATCGGGCAGTTCGCCGGCTACCGGGCGATCAAGGGGGTCGGCGCGCGGTCGCGCACCGACACCTACGTGGCGGCCAAGCTGTGGATCGACTCGCCGCGCTGGCGCGGCGTCCCCTTCCTGCTGCGTACGGGCAAGCGGATGGCCGCGAGCGAGCAGCGGGTCAGCCTGGTTCTGCGCACGCCCGCGAAACCTTTCCGGAAACTGCCGCCGCAGGCGAACGTGCTGTCGTTCTCGCTGGCCGGCGACGGCGAGGTCGATCTCGCGCTGCTGGCGAAGAAGCCCGGCATCGCCGAGAACCTCGAGCCGGCCTCGGTCTCGCTGCCGCTGGCGCAACTTCCCGAGGCGGATCCGCTCCCGCCGTACGCGCGATTGATCCACGACGTGCTGGAGGGTGACCGCGCGCTCTTCACCCGCCCGGACGGCTTGTCGGCCGCCTGGAAGGCGGTCAAGCCGCTGCTGGACACGCCGCCGCGGCCGATCTCCTACGAGCCGGGCTCGTGGGGACCGGCGAAGGCCCGCAAGCTGGCCGCGCCGCACCGGTGGCTGCTGGGCCAGTGATTGGTCAGGTCAGTGATTGGTCAGGTCAGTGATTGGTCAGGTCAGTGATCAGTCAGGTCAGTGATCAGTCAGTCAAAACTTGGCAGTCTGAACTGAATAGTTTTACCGTTGAACCATGACAGAGACCCCGGCCTCGGCGATCAGGGTGGCCGGCGAGCTGCGGGCGGTGGTCAGCCGCCTGCGCCGCCGGTTCCGCGAGGTCGCCGACGTGGGCGACCTGACCCCCTCACAGACGTCGGTGCTCAGCCGGCTGTCCAAGGGCGGCCCGGCCACGGCGAGCGAGTTGGCGGCGGCCGAGCGGGTCCGGCCGCAGTCGATGGCCGCCACCCTCGGCGCCATCGAGCAGCACGGCTATCTCCGGCGCACCCCCGACCCGCACGACGGCCGCCGGCAGCTGATCTCGCTGAGCGAGGCCGGCGTCGAGTTCGTCGAGGGCACCCGGCGCGAGCGCGAGGAGTGGATGGCCCACGCGCTCGCCACCGACTTCACCGAACCGGAGCGGCAGACGATCCTGGCCGCGCTCGCCCTGCTCGACCGGCTGGCGGAGAAGTGACCACAGCCGTCGCGGTCTCGCCGGCCCGCACCTTCGACCGCCGCTTGATCCTCCCGATGGTCCTCGGGGCCATCCTCAATCCGATCAACTCGTCGACGCTGGCCGTGGCGCTCGTCCCGATCGGGCTCGCGTTCCACGCGCTGCCCGCCGAGACCGCCTGGCTCGTCTCCGGCCTCTACCTGGCCACGGCCACCGGCCAGCCGGTCGTCGGCCGGCTCGTCGACCGGTACGGCGCCCGCAAGCTCTACCTGGCCGGCGCCACGCTGGTCGGCATCGCGGGCATCATCGGCTCGCTCGCCCCCACGCTCGGCGTGCTGGTGCTGGCCCGGGTCCTGCTCGGCCTCGGCACCTGCGCGGGCTACCCCGCGGCGATGTATCTGATCCGCCGCTCCGGGGTCGAGAAGCCCGGCGGCGTGCTCACCGCGCTGTCGGTCTCGGCGCAGACCATCGTGGTGATCGGCCCGACCTTCGGCGGCCTGCTGATCGGCGCGGCCGGCTGGCGGGCGCTGTTCGCGGTGAACATCCCGCTGGCGGTGCTGTGCCTCGTGCTCGGCGCGATCCTGCTGCCCCGCGCCGACGGCGGCACATCGTTCCCGCACCGGCTCGACTTCCTGGGCATCGGGCTGTTCGCGGGCACGCTGACCGCGATGATGATCTTCCTGATGGACCCCGCGGTGAGGCTGATCTGGCTGTTGCCGCTCGCCGCAGGCCTCGCGGCCGGGTTCGGGTGGCGCGAGCGGCGGTACGCCGATCCCTTCCTCGACGTGCGGGTGTTCGGGGGCAACGCGCCGCTCATCGCGACGTACTTCCGGGCGCTGCTCGCACAGACGATCGCGTACGCGTACCTGTACGGCTTCACCCAGTGGCTCGAGGCGGGCCGCGGCCTCAGCGCCTCGCATGCCGGCCTGATCCTGCTCCCGATGTCGCTGGTCGCGATCGGCGTCTCCGCAGTCACCGGCCGGCGCGCCGAGTTCCGCGGCAAGCTCCTGGTCGGCGCCGTCAGCCAGGTCGTCGCGTGCGCCCTGATGCTCGTGCTCAACTCGGCCAGCGCGCTCTGGATCCCGGTGGTCATCTCGCTCATCTTCGGCCTGCCGCAGGGCCTCAACAGCCTGGCCAACCAGAACGCCGTGTACTTCCAGGCCGACGCCGACCGGATGGGCGCCTCGGCTGGGCTGCTGCGCACGTTCTCGTACCTCGGCGCGATGGTCTCGTCGGCCGCCACCGGCATGTTCTTCAAGCACGGCGCCGACACCGCCGGCCTGCACGACCTGGCCATCTTCCTGATCGTCGTCGCTTCTCTGCTCCTGGTCCTGGTCCTCGCCGACCCCTCGCTGCGCCGCCTCGGCGCGGCCGCCGACAAGAAAGGCGCCCCCGCATGACCGTCACCACTCTCGACCCCAAGACCGCGCTGGTCGTGATCGACCTCCAGGCCGGAATCGTGGCCGCGCCCACCGTGCCGCACCCCGCGCCGGAGGTCCTGGCCCGCTCGGTCGCGCTCGCCGACGCCTTCCCCTCCTACGGCCTGCCGGTCGTGCTGGTGCGGGTGACCGGCCTCCCCGACGGCACGGACGCGGTCGCCGGCCGCATACGGCTGACCGACCGGCGGACCCGTCCGGCCGGTCGCCGATCGGACGGGTCCTGACGAGGGCTACGCCTGGCAGGTCACGGTGACCTGGGCGCGGAAGAGGTGACCGAAATAGGGGTCGTCGAACACTTCGAAGATCTGCGGTTCCCCGGACAGGGCGCACGGCCCGTAGAACCCCTCGGACTGTGCGGAGCTCTGCGCGTCGTCGACCGCGCCCTGCACCGCGACCTGCGCGGTCAGGCCGCGTCCCGCGCCACAGAACAACGGGCTGGCCGTCGCGGGTGAGGCGACCAGCATGACTAGCGCCGTGGCGCCGCCCGCCGCGGCGAGCCCCGCGCCGGCGCGGCGGCTCCAGCGTGGATTCATCGATGTGCTCCTCTCTGTGCGTTCGGCAGTGGCGTTGGTGAATACCCCGCGTCAGTCCGGACGGTTCAGGCGGTGGCGGTCGCCGCGGCCGCCTCCAGGCCGAGCTCACGGATCGACTGTTCCCGCATCTCGGTCTTCCGGACCTTTCCGGTCACGGTGAGCGGGAACGCGTCCACCGCCTTCACGTAGCGGGGGATCTTGTAGGAGGCGAGGCGCCCGGCGCAGAAGTCGCGCAGCGCCGTGGCCGTCGGGGGCTCGGCGCCGTCCCGGGGGATCACCCAGGCCATCACCTCCTCGCCGTACCGGTCGTCGGGGACGCCGATCACCTGGACGTCGAGGATGCCGGGATGGGTGTGCAGGAACTCCTCGACCTCGGTGGGGTAGACGTTCTCGCCACCGCGGATCACCACGTCCTTGATGCGGCCGACGATGTTGAGGTACCCGTCCGCGCTCATCACGGCCAGGTCGCCGGTGTGCATCCAGCGGGCCGCGTCGATCACCTCGGCGGTGCGCTCGGGCATGTCCCAGTAGCCGAGCATCACCGAGTAGCCGCGCGTGCAGAACTCGCCGGGCTCCCCGCGCGGGACGGTCAGCCCGGTCACCGGATCGACGATCTTCACCTCGACGTGCGGGAGCGGGGTGCCGACCGTGGTCACCCGCCGCTTCAGGTCGTCGTCCGGGCGGCTCTGCGTGGCCACCGGTGACGTCTCGGTCATGCCGTAGCAGATCGTCACCTCGGTCATGCCCATGTCGGCGACGACCCGCTTCATCACCTCCACCGGGCAGGGCGACCCGGCCATCACGCCGGTGCGCAGGCTGGACAGGTCGAAACCGGTGAGCTCGAGCTCGGCGATGAACATCGTCGGCACTCCATAGAGGACGGTGCAATGCTCGCGCTCGACCGCGGCGAGCGTGGCCCGCGCGTCGAACGACGGCGCGGGAATCACCATGCAAGCGCCGTGCGTCATCGCCGCGAGGGTGCCGACCACGTTGCCGAAGCAGTGGTAGAACGGCACCGGCACGCAGACCCGGTCGGCCGCCGACCAGCCTTGCCGCCGCCCCACGAAGTACGCGTTGTTGAGGATGCTGTGGTGCGAGAGGGTCGCGCCCTTGGGGAAGCCGGTCGTCCCCGACGTGTACTGGATGTTGATCGGGTCGTCCGGGGAGAGCTCCGGATCGGGGCCGGAAGCTCCGCCGGCCCGGTCGAGGCCGGCCCCGTCGAGGCCGGCCCCGTCGAGGCCGGCCCCGTCGAGGCCGGCCCGGTCGAGGCCGGCCCGGTCGAGAAGGGCGTTCCAGTCGGCGCCGAGGAAGACCACGGTGGACAGGCTCGGGCAGTCCGGCCGGACTTCGCGGATCATCGCCCGGTAGTCGGAGGTCCGGAACGTCTCGGCGGCGACGAGCAGACCGACTCCGGATTGCCGCAGGACATAACGCAATTCATGCGTACGGTAAGCGGGGTTGATGTTGACCAGAATGGCCCCGATCCGGGCCGTGGCGTACTGCACCAGCACCCACTCGGGGCAGTTGGGCGCCCAGATCCCGACCCGGTCCCCCTTGGTGACGCCCAGTCCGAGCAGCGCGCGGGCCAGCCGGTCGACCCGATCGTCGAGCTCGCGATAGGTCCACCGGGCGCCGCTCGGCACGTCCACCAGCGCCTCCCGGTCGCCGAGCCGGTCGGCGGTGAGCCGGAGCTGAGCCCCGATGGTGTCCGCGAGCAACGGTTCGGCGGACGTCCCGTGGGCGTACGAAAGCTCGGTCATGTGATCCTCCGTCGCGTGGCAGGTTTCCCGGCCGCAGCGTGCGACGGCAACCTTGAGGATTTCTGGCACGGCTCTCAGGACAGCGCGGCGAGGTCGGCCGCCACCTCCGTCGCCTCGGCCGCGTCGATGCGGCGGAGGATCCCCAGCGCGGTGCGTAGCTGGGCCGCCCCTTCGCGGCGCCGTCCCCGGGCCACCGCGCACCGGCCGAAGCCGGCCAGGGAGAGGGCGCGATCGAACGGGCTGGAGACCTGGTCGGCCAGGGCCAGGGCCTCGCGATGGGCGGTCAGCGCACGCTCGACGTCGCCGGTGAGCCGATGCAGGGCGCCCAGCTCGTTGAGGACCATGGCCTCGCCGCTCCGGTTGTGGATCTCGCGATCGAGCGCGAGCGCCTCCTGGAGGGCGGTCGAGGCGCCGGCCAGGTCGCCGGAGCGGCGCAGGGCCGCGCCCAGGTAGTGCAGCGCGGTCGACTGGCCCACCGGGTGGTCCAGGCGGCGGTGGCTGCGCAGGGCGGCGCGCAGCGAGCTGACGGCCGACGGATAGTCACCGAACCCGGCGGCCGCCCGGCCCAGATCGTTGAGGGTGAGCGCCTCGCCGAGGCGCCCGCCCAGACGGCGATAGAGATCCAGCGCGTCGGTCAGCAGCTCCCGCGCGCCGGCGAAGTCGCCGAACCGGCCGCGCGTGATACCGAGCAGGCGCAACGCGTACGCCTCGCCGGGCCGGTCGCCCAATGAGCGGTAGTGGCCGAGGGCCTGGCTGAGAAGGTCCTGCGCGCCGCGGAAGTCGGAGGTCATGCCGCGGGCGATCGCCAGCTCGACGAGGGCGCCGGCCTCACCGGGCCGGTCGCCGAGCGATCGGTAGACGTCGAGAGCCTGCGCGATGACCGGCATCGACTCGGTGTAGCCGGCGGCCCGGGACAGCGCCTTGGCCAGGACGGTCAGCGCATTGGCCGCACCGAGCCGATTGCCCAGCGAGCGGTAGCCGGCCAGCGCCTCGCGCGCGTCGCGTGCGGCGCCCGGGTAGTCGCCGGTGAGCCGTCGCACGGTGGCCAGATCGACGAGCGCGTTGGCCCGCTCGACGCCGGTCGCGTGCCCGGCCGCGTCGGCGTGCCGGGTCAGCGCCACGCTCCACGGCCCGTCCCGGCGCAGCAGCTCCGCCATCCCGGCGGTGAGAGCCACGATCCTCGCGGGCTCGCCGGTCGCGGCGAGGCAGGCCAGGAGGTTGGCTCGTTCGGTGCGCAGCCAGGCCAGCGGCTCGATCCCGGCGGGCTCGATCTCCGCGTGCTCGATCTCCTGGGGGAGGGGTCGCGGCCCGGGGCGGGTCAGGCGGGCGAGGCGGGCGTTCGCGGTGGCCGCGGTCGCCGCGTAGAAGTCGAGCAGGCGGGCGGTGGCCGCACCGTCCGGATCGGACGGCGCCCGAGTGGGCGCTTGCCCACTTGAAGTGGGCAAGCGCCCACTACCGTAGGACCGGATCAGATCGTGCATCGTGTACCGGCGCCGGCCCACTTCGGTGAGCAGGTTGTCGGCGTGCAGCGCGTCCAGCTCGGTGACCGCCGAAGCGACCGGCACGCCGGCCAGCGCGGCGGCGGCGTGCGGCTCGAGCTCGGTGCCCGGGTGCCGGGCCAGGAGGCGGAAGAAGCGCTGCCGGGTCGCGGGCAGGTGCCGGTACGACAGATCGAAGGCGGCCGCGATGCTGGCATGCTCGGCCGTCACGTCGAGGAGCCGTTCGCGGGTCTCGCGCAGCAGGTCGGCCACGGTCCAGCCGGGGTGCCGGCGCAGCAGCCGGGCCAGCAGGGCGACCGCCAGCGGAAGATGGCCGCAGGCCGCCACCAGCTCGGTGGGGTCGTCCGCCGGCGCGGGCGCGAGCCGGCGGAACATCGCGCCGGCCTCGTCGGCGGCGAGCACGTCGAGCGACACCGGCACGGCGTCAGCGGGCAGGTCGCCCAGGAAGCGCCGGCTCGTGACCAGCACCAGGCAGCCCGCGGCCGCCGGCAGCAGCGGGGCCACCTGGGCGCTGTCGACCGCGTTGTCCAGCACGATCAGCGCCCGCCGGCCCGCCAGTCGTGACCGCCACAGCGCCGACCGGGCCTCCACACCGGACGGCAGCCGCCGTGGGTCGAGCCCGTCCGCGGTGAGCAAGGTGGCGAGCACGTCGGCGGGGTCGGCGGCGTCGCGGCCGGCGGTGTGGCCGTGCAGGTTGACGAAGACCTGCCCGTCGGGGAAGGCGTCCCGGAGCCGGTGCGCCACGTGCACCGCCAGGGCGGTCTTGCCCACCCCCGGCATGCCCGCGATGGCTTGCACGCCCGGCCCGGCCCGCAGGAGACGGGCGATCTCGCGATGCCGGCCGGTGAAGGCGGGGGTGTCGGCCGGCAGGGAGTTCGGCGCGGACGTGGCCGGGCGCAGCAGGGCCTGGTGCAGCGCCCGCAGCTGCGGCCCGGGCTCCGCGCCAAGCTCGGCGACGAGGTGCCGCCGCACGGCCGCCCATCGATCGAGGGCTTCGGCGCTGCGGCCCTGCCGGTGCAGCGCCTCGATGAACAACGCGGCCAGCGGCTCGACCAGCGGGTGCTCCTCGACCAGCGGCCGCAGCACGTCGATCACCACCTCGGCCGGCCCCGCCGCGAGCTGCGCCCGCGCCCAGTCGGCCGTCGTGTCCAGCCGCCGCTGCGCGAGCACGTCGCGGGTGCGCGACACCCACTCGCCGGAGAGGTCGGCCAGCGCCGGGCCGCGCCACAGAGCGAGCGCCGCGTCGAGCTCTTCGAGGGAACCGCCCCGGGCCAACCGGTCGAAGAGGAGGAGGTCGACGCACGAGGGGTCGATCTCGAGGGCGTACCCGCCCGATCGCCGGGCCAGCGCCACCCGGCCGCGGGCCGCCCGCAGAGCCCGCCGCAGCCGGTTGACGTAGCTGTAGACCACGCCGCGCACGTGGTCGGGCGGCGTGAAGCCCCACACCCGATCGACGAGCGTGTCGATCTGTACGGGGCGTCCGGCGTCGACCGCGAGGGCGGCCAGGACCGTACGCTGGCGTGCCGGGCCCAGCGGCACGTCCCGGCCGTCGACGTGCAGCTCGACCGGTCCCAGCAACCGCAACCGGACGTCGGTCACGCCCTGGACTGTACGACCTGCCAGAAAGTCTCCAGACAGGCCGCCTACGGTCCGCCGCATGACCGAAGACAAGGCCTGGCGCCGTATCGCCGTGCTGGGCGACAGCATCGCCGTCCACCGGGGCGACCCGGTCGACGGCTGTCCGACACGAACCTGGCCCGAGCGCCTGGTGCTGGCCCTGGCCCCGGGCGAGTACCGCAACCTCGGCGTCTCCGGGGCCCGGGCGGCGGAGGTCCGGGCGGCGGAGATCCGGGCGGCGGAGGTCCGGGCTGCTCAATCGGTGCAGACCTGGTCCGGCCCCGGCAGCGCTCGATCGATCAGGTAGCGGTCGATGACCGCCCGGGCGCACGGCGAGACGAGGTACGAGGTGTGGCCGTCGCCGACCCGGGTGAAGACCACGCTGCCGCGGATCTGCCCGGCGACGACGTGCGCCCACTTGTAGGTGGTGTTCGCGTCGTGGGTCGCGTTGACGATCAGCACCGGGGGCACACCGTGCACGTTCAGAGCGCGGGACGGGTTCGACGGCGGCAGTGGCCAGCCGATGCAACGATTGATCAGCCAGCTCTGGCTCCCGCCCTGCAGGTGCGGCGCCAGGTACCGGCCGAGCTGGATGCGACGCTGCATGTCCGCGAAGGTGCGCACCTCGAGCGCGTAGTCCTGGCAGACGACCGCGAGCGAGCCGAAGATGTCCTCGGTCGGGCTCTGCAGCGGCGGCATGGCGAACGCCGACGCGTCGCCGGCCAGCGTGTCGCGGATCGCGGCGCCCAGAGCGACCCAGCCGGAGACCGGGCCGAACACGGTCGGCTCCTTGAACTCCAGGTAGGACGGGGTGCGCATCCGGATGTCCTCGCCGGTGACCGGATGGTCCGCGCCCGCTACCGGGATCGGCGAGGCGTCGGCGCGCGCGACGATCTCGTCATAGGCGCGGGCCACGTCCTGTCCCGCCATCGCACAGGTCGATGTGGTGCGGCACCACTCGGCGAACCGGTTGAACGCGTCCTCGACGGTGGCGATCTCGTCGGCCAGCAGGCCCACGCTCGACGCGCTGTGGTCGAGGGCGCCGTCGAACACCATGGCCCGGACCCGACCCGGGAAGAGCTCCGCGTAGTTGGCGCCGATCTGGGTGCCGTAGGACAGGCCCAGCCAGTTGAACGTCCGCTCGCCCAGTCCGATCCGCACCGCCTCGTGGTCGCGGGCGACGCTGACGGTGTCGACGTGGCCGAGCAGCGGGCCGGTCTGCTCCAGACAGCCCCGGCCGAGAGCCCGGTTGTACCGGACCATCTGCGCGAACTGCGCCTCCGTACGCGGGAACAGGGTGTAGCCGGGCTGCGGGTCCGGGATGCGGCAGGAGATGGGGACGCTGCCCGCGATGCCCCGCGGGTCGATGCCGACGACGTCGAAGCGCGCCACGAGCTCGGGGGAGAAGATCAGGTCGGCGTTGGCGGCGACCCCCGCGCCTTCGCCGCCGGGCCCGCCGGGGTTGACGAACAGCGCGCCGACGCGGCGGGCGGGATCGGTGGCGAGATGGCGGGCGAGCGACAACGTGATCTTTTCGCCCTGCGGGCGGGCCCAGTCCAGCGGCACCCGCACGGTGCCGCATTGGGAGTCCGGCCGGTCCGGGCACGGCTTCCAACTGATCGGGTACGGGTTCTGCCGGGTCTCCGCGGATGCCACGGCCGACGCGCCGGGCGCGGCCACGACGAAGCCGAGCATCAGGACAAGAGCGAACAGACGTGTCTTCACAGCAGTTCTCCCGCCGATCATGATCAGACCTCCCATGTCGCGCCTTATCGGATCCGGCCAGCCTCGTCCGTTCCGGCGGCGGCGGCATCACCCGCCCTGGGTGGTCGGCGGCCCGGCTAGGGCCGGCTCTCGAGCCAGGTCACGGCCTCCTGCACCGTGCCGGCGGTCGCGGTGGCGGGCGGCGGGGCGGGGCGGTCGACCAGCACCACCGGAATCCCCAGCTCGCGGGCGGCCACCAGCTTGGCGTCGGCGCCGCCGCTGTCCTTGCTGACCAGCACGTCGATCCGGTGGTCGCGGATGAGTCGCAGCTCGCCGCCGACGGTGAACGGGCCACGGTAGAGCAGCACGTCGAGCCGTTTCGGCATGGGCGGCGCCGGCGGCTCGACCGAGCGGGCCAGGAACCAGCACTCGTCCACCTCGGCGAATTCCGCGATCCCCTGCCGCCCCGTGGTCAGGAAGACGCGTTCGCCGAGGCGGGGGAGGAGCGCGGCGGCCCGCGCCAGATCGGGGACGCGGCGCCAGTCGTCGCCCGCCTGCTCGACCCATCCGGGCCGCCGGAACTGCAGCAGCGGCACCCGCGCGATGGCGGCGGCCGCGGCGGCGTTGGCGCTGATCCGTTCCGCGAAGGGGTGGGTGGCGTCGACGACGATGTCGACACCTCGTTCCGCCACAAACCAGGCGAGGCCCTCGACGCCGCCGAAGCCGCCGATGCGCACCTCGCCGCGGGGGAGCAGGGGCGATGTCGTCCGACCGGCCAGCGAGCTGATCACCGTGCAGCCGGTGAGCGCGGCCGCCAGCGCGCGGCCCTCGGTGGTGCCGCCGAGGATGAGAACCGTCAGGGGCGGCATCGGGTCGTCGAGTAGAGGTGGCTGTCGGGGAACTGGGCGGCGGTCAGGGCCGGGCCGACGACGATGACCGCGGTGCGGCGGATGCCGGCCTCCTGCACCGTGGCGGCGATGTCGGCGAGGGTGCCGCGCACGATCTCCTCGTCGGCGCGGGACGCGCGGGCCACCACCGCCACCGGGCAGTCGGGGCCGTACGAGGGCAGCAGCTCGGCCACGACCGCCTCGATGCGCTGGACCGCCAGGTGCAGGACCATCGTCGAGCGGCTGGCGGAGAGCGTCGCCAGATCTTCGCCGTCGGGCATGGCGGTGGCCCGCTCGGCGGTGCGGGTCAGGATCACGGTCTGGGCCACGCCGGGGACCGTCAGCTCGCGGGCGAGTGAGGCCGCCGCGGCGGCGAAGGCGGGCACGCCGGGGGTCACGTCGTAGGGGATGCCGGCGGCGTCGAGGCGGCGCATCTGCTCGGCGATCGCGCTGAAGACCGACGGGTCGCCCGAGTGCAGGCGGGCCACGTCCAGGCCGGCGGCGTGCGCGGCGGTCAGCTCGGCGAGGATCTGGTCGAGGTCGAGGCCGGCGGTGTCCACCAGGCGCGCGCCGGGAGGGCAGGCCTCCAGCAGCTCGGCGGGGACCAGGCTGCCGGCGTACAGGCAGACCGGGGAGGACTCGATCAGCCGCCGGCCGCGGACGGTGATGAGGTCGGCGGCGCCGGGGCCGGCGCCGATGAAGTGCACTGTCACGTCGTCACCGACCAGATCGTCACCGGCATCATCGTTCTCCACCCCGTGAAGCCGCCCACCGGCGAGCCCCTGCTCACCGTCAGGCGCGTCAACGAACCGCCCAGCCGGGCGTAGGCGGCGGCGATCAAGGCCTCGGATTCGACGGTCACGGCGTTCGCCACCAGGCGACCGCCTGGGCGCAAAGATGACAAACACGCATCGAGTACGCCCTCAGCGGTCAAACCGCCGCCGATGAACACCGCGTCGGGCGTGGGGAGGCCGGCCAGAACCGAGGGCGCGCGCCCCTCGATCACCTCGAGGCCCGGAACGCCGAGCATGGCGGCATTTGTTCGGATCGTTGCGCAGCGGGCGGGCGAGGACTCCAGCGTGACGGCGCGGCAGGAAGGGTGACTGCGCATCCACTCGATCCCGATGCTGCCCGAGCCCCCGCCCACGTCCCAGAGGAACTCCCCGGGCACCGGCGCGAGCGCCGCCATCGTCACCGCCCGCACCTCACGCTTGGTGAGCTGCCCATCGGTCTCGTACGCCGAATCCGGCAACCCGGGCACGAGGGACAAGCGCGGCCCGTCCCCGCACTCGACGGCGATCACGTTCAGCGGATCGCACACGAGCGACCAATCGGCGGCCGTCGCCGACACCAGCGCCTCGTCGGCACCGCCCAGCTGCGACAACACGGTGATCCGGGCCGACCCGTACCCGGCCGAGGTCAGCACCGACGCCACGGCCGCGGGCGTGGACGCGTCGCGCGAGAGCACCAGCACCCGCCGCCCCGGGTTGAGGTAGCGGCGGACGGCGTCGACCGGGCCCGTGACCAGGCTGACCACGTCGACGGCGGCGAGCGGCCACCCCATCCGGGCGGCGGCCAGGGACGCCGATGAAGGGTGCGGAATCACCCGTATGCGATCAATGCCCGTCAACCGCACCAGGGTGGCGCCGATCCCGTGGAACATCGGATCGCCGCTGGCCAGCACGCAGATCCTCTTGCCCTCATGGGCGGCGAGCAGGCCGGGCAGCGCCGGGAGCAGGGGCGATGGCCAGGGAACCAGCGACGCGGTCACCGACTCGGGCAGCAGTTCCAGCTGTCGCGCGCTGCCGAGCACGACCTGTGCGCCGGCGAGCGTGCTCTGACCCGTACGACCAAGGTCTGACCACCCGCCGGCGCCGATGCCGACCACCGTGACCAGGTCGGGGTTGTCGGCGCGCATGGCGCGACGCTATCGCGAGGCGTGCCGCAGATATTTTCCGGATCCCGTTGAGCGATGTTCACGACCGCTGCGTATCTCCATCAGACGGCTCCCCGAGACCGGGTCGTCACGCCGGCCGCAGGGGGTGGCAGGCGCCGCGGGACGATTGCTGGACGGGTGAAGGACGATGGCGCAAGGACCGCCGATGTTCCAGACCTCTCGTGAACAGCGCTATGCGCAGGGCGAGGAGGACGCGGAGTTCTTCGCCTCGCTTCGCCCGGATAAATCTGACAAGTACCCGAGCGGCGAATTCTCCCAGTACCCGAGCGGGGAGTACTCCCAGTACGAGGAGAAATCGCCGGTCGAGCAGCATGCCCGGTACGAGGAGTCGCGCCACTCCGCCCGGATGCCGGAGCCGATCGACCCGTGGCGGGACGATCACGATGACCGGGCCTCCGACGTGCGCGAGATCCCCGAGATCGACGACCGCCGGTCGCCGACGTGGGACAGCTACATCGACGACGGCCTCGACGGCGAGGACGCCTACCGCCGCAGTGATCTCGACGACGAGGACGCCTTCCGCCGCAGCGACATCCTGATCGAGTCGCAGACCGACCCGACCGGCTGGAAGGCGACCGGCCCGGCGCAGCCGCCCATCCCCGACGACCGCCCGCCCGCCGAGGCGGTCAGCGGAAACCGCCTGCTCACGATCCTGTTGTTCTTCTCGGGCCTGGCCACCAGCGTCTCGCTCTGGCTCTTCGACACGCAGGCCGGGGCGGTCAACGACACCGCCACCGCGATGCTCGCGGCCGGCCGGATCACCGGGCTGATCGGCGGCTACATCCTCTTCATCCAGCTGCTCATGATGAGCCGGGTCTCGTGGCTCGAGGAGTGGGTCGGCGCGCGTGACCTGCTGCGCTGGCACCGCTGGCTGGGCACCACCCTGGTCGTCTCGGTGCTCGCCCACATCGTCTTCATCGCGTACGGCTACGCGCTCACCGCCGACACGGGGGTCGTCGACCAGACCTGGACGATCGTCACCACGTTCCCCGACATGCTCAAGGCGGTCGCGGCGACGGTGATCCTCGTCGTGATCAGCCTGATCTCGATCCGGGCGGCGCGGAACAAGCTTCCGTACGAGCTCTGGTACCTGATCCACCTCACCGGCTATCTGGTGCTCCTGCTCGGGTACGGCCACCAGGTCGCCTCCGGCGCCGACCTGAGCGGCCGGTTCGCTTCGGTCTTCTGGCCGGCGCTGACCGCGCTGGTGATCTCGGCGCTGGTCTGGGGGCGGCTGGTCGAGCCGCTCTGGCTGAACATCCGGCACCGCTTCGAGGTCGCCGAGGTGGTGGCCGAGGGCGCCACCAACACGTTCTCGATCTACATCGACGGGAAGAACCTGGAGAAGCTGCCGGCCCAGGCGGGGCAGTTCATGCGGTGGCGGTTCCTGACCCGCAACGGGTGGTGGCAGTCGCACCCGTTCTCGCTGTCGGCCGCGCCCAACTCGGAGTGGTTGCGGCTGACGGTGACCGCGGTGGGCGGGCACACCCAGCGGCTGGGCCTGATGAAGCCGGGGACGCCGGTGTGGGCGGAGGGGCCGTTCGGCGTGTTCACGGCCCAGCGGCGTACGCGTCGCCGGGCCTTGCTGATCGCGGGTGGCAGCGGCATCGCGCCCATCCGGGCCCTGCTCGAGGACATGCCGCCGGACACGATCGTGATCTACCGGGCTTCGCGGCCCGATGAGCTGGTGTTCCGGGGAGAGCTCGAGGAGCTGGCCGAGCGTCGTGACGCGTGGGTCCGGTACATCGTGGGGTCGCGTAACGATCCCGGGCCGCGGCGTCTCTTCACGCCCAACGGCCTGCTGGGTCTCGTGCCGGATGTCTCGCGTCGTGACGTCTATCTGTGTGGCCCCCCGGGTCTTGTCGAAGCGGCCGTCAGCACTCTGCGGGAGCTCGACGTTCCGGACAGCCAGCTGCACCTGGATCCATTCGAGTTCTAATTTTCGGACATGTCGGGTATTTCGGAGGAGAGATGCGACGCAGTACCGCAGCCGCCGTCGGGACGCTGACCGGCGCCGCCCTCATCGTGGGGGTGCGCCTCAGCGTCCAGCCGCCGGCGCCGCCCGCCGCCGCGCCGCCCCAGGTCAATCTGGTCGACAACCCGTCGCCGAAGCCGACGGGCTCCGCCTCCAAGAAGCCGTCCGGCAAGAAATCCGCCGAGCCGACCAAGGAGGCCAACAAGAGCGGCCTCAAGGACGGCGTCTTCAAGGGCAAGAACACGGCCTACCCGTACGGCGCCATCCAGGTCTCCATCAAGATCGAGGACGGGAAGATCACCGCGGCCGACGCGACCTACCCGGTCACCGGCAACAGCGCGACGATCAACCCGCCCGCGATCGCGGCCCTCAAGCAGTCGACGCTCAAGGTGCAGAGCGCCAAGGTCGACGCGGTCTCCGGCGCGACCTACACCACCCAGGCCTACCAGCAATCGCTGCAATCGGCTTTGGACTCCGCCAAGGCGTAGGGTCACCGTTCGTGCGCCACGTCGAGCAGGTCATGGGTACGGCCGTCAGCATCGAGCTCGCCGATGACCGTCCCGCGGCCCCGCTCGCCGCCCTCATCGGCGAGGTGTGCGACTGGCTCCACGCGGTCGACGCACGGTTCTCCACCTACAAGGCCGACAGCGAGGTCAGCCGGATGCGCCGCGGCGAGGTGACCGCCGCCGACTGCTCCGACGACCTGCGCCACGTCCTGGCCGTCTGCGCCGATCTCTGGCGAGACACCGACGGCTACTTCGACGCGTACGCCGGGGGCCCGCTCGATCCGTCCGGGTATGTGAAGGGCTGGTCGGTCGAGGTGGCGTCGTCGCTGCTGCTCGCGGCCGGTTCCACCAGCCACTACATCAACGCGGGCGGCGACATCCGGATGCGTGGCAACCACCCGGACGGCGGCCCCTGGCGGGTCGGCATCCGGCACCCCTGGGAGGCCGACAAGGTCAGCTGGGTGCTGGCGATGACCGACGGGGCGATCGCCACCTCGGGAACGTACGAGCGCGGCGATCACGTGATCAATCCGCGTACGGGCCAACCGGCCCACGGATTACGGTCGGTGACCGTGGTGGGGCCCGACCTGGCGCTGGCCGACGCGTACGCGACGGCGGCGCTCGCCATGGGCGAGCCCGGCCTGACCTGGCTGGCGAAGCTCGCCACCGACGGGTACGAGTCGGCGGTCGTCACCGACGACGGGCGGGCGTTCAGCTCGGCCGGCCTGCCCGCGGCTGTCTGAGCCCTCCAGGCCGCCAGCCGCTCTTCATGCCCTCCAGGCCGCCAGCCGCTCTTCATGCCCTCCAGGCCGCCAGCCGCTCGGCCGCTTTTCTTCCCAGCGCCACGGTGTCGCCGCGGTCGGCCGAGGAGGACTCCCAGCCCACCACGGCCAGGAACGCGATCGCGTCGCCGACCCGTACCACCGCGCAGAACCTGCTCTGCACCGAGCCGTCGCCGGCCGGATTGCCCTCGTCGTCGGTGGTCGGCCGGGCATGCTCGAGCAGCGCGGACTCGTCGCCGGCGCCGATGTCGCCCCGCAGGAAGTTGGCCACCGGCACGCCGGCGTCGTCGTTCTGCGACGCGCAGCCGGTCACCGCGGCCCGCAGCGCGGTCATGAACGCGCCGGCGCCCGCGTCGCGGTAGACGAGGATGTCCTGGTAGACCTCGGCCTTGGGGGTGGACTCGGGCGGGGCGCCCGCGCTGGTGTAGCGCAGCCGGAACGTGGCGCGCGAGGTGATCCGGTCGGTCTGCTCGTAGGCGGCGCCGCAGAACCGCGGCAGCGGCCGTTCCCCGTCCGGGAGCCGCTCGGGGGTTCCCTTGATCTGACCCGGCATGTCGTCGGCGTTCAGGAAGGCGGTGTCCGGCACGGACGCCACGGAACTGGTCATCGTCGGCCTCCTTCGGTCCTCATGCGACATAGTGCCGTCCGGGCGCACTCCTCGGGGAGAGTTCTGTCGATTTGCCGCTGGTTGGCCTTAGGCTCCTTCTGTCGTGTGGCGACGATCACGTGGAGGGTCGATGAGCGTCCTGTCGGATCTGGTGTCCGGAATCAGCGCCGGAACGATCGAGGTCATCGACCTCACGGCGCCGCTGTCCAGCGAGACCCCGATCCTCAAGCTGCCGCCCCCGTTCGCCGACACGATCACGTTCAGCCTCGAGGAGATCAGCCGCTACGACGACCGCGGGCCGGCCTGGTACTGGAACAACATCCACACCGGCGAGCACACCGGCACCCACCTCGACGCACCCATCCACTGGGTGACCGCGCAGGACGGCGACGACGTCTCCCAGATCCGCCCCCAGCGCCTCGTCGCGCCGGCCGTTGTGATCGATGTGTCCGACCGCGTCGCCGCCGACCCCGATTACCTGCTCACGGTCGATGACGTGCGGAAATGGGAGACCGATCACGGCCCGCTCCCGGCGGGCGGCTGGCTCCTGCTGCGTACGGGCTGGGACGCGCGCTCCAACGACCAGCAGCTGTTCCTGAACGCCGACGAGACCGGCCCGCACACCCCGGGCATCTCGGTCGAGGCCGCCAAGTGGCTGGCCGCCGAGTCCCCCGTGATCGGCGTGGGGGTCGAGACGGTCGGCACCGACGCCGGCGCCGCCCACTCCTTCGACCCGCCGTTCCCCTGCCACTCCTTCGTCCTGGGCGCCGGCAAGTACGGCCTGACCCAGCTGCAGAACCTCCGCCTGCTCCCGCCCACGGGCGCGGTGGTGATCGCCGCCCCGCTCCCGATCATCGGTGGCTCCGGCAGCCCCACCCGCGTCCTCGCGCTAGTCGAGAGATGAACGTAGCCGAGGCCGTCGGCACCACCCTCGCCGAGCTGGGCGCCGACCACGTCTTCGGCGTCGTGGGCAGCGGCAACTTTCACGTGACCAACGCCTTGCTCGCCGCGGGCGCCCGCTTCGTGGCCACCCGCCACGAGTCCGGCGCCGCCACGGCCGCCGATGCCTACGCCCGGGTGAGCGGCCGCCCCGCGATCGTGACCGTCCACCAGGGTTGCGGCCTGACCAACGCGATGACCGGCATCGCCGAGGCCGCGAAGAGCCGCACCCCCATGCTGGTTCTGGCCGCCGAGGCCACCGCCCCCCGCTCCAACTTCCGGGTCGACCAGTCCGCGCTGGCCGAGGCCGTGGGCGCCACGCCGCTGCGGGTCCGTTCGCCCGAAACGGCGGTGGAAGATGCCGCCCGCGCGTGGCACGTGGCCGTGACCGAGCGCCGCACGGTCGTCCTGAACCTGCCTCTGGACGTCCAGGCGGCCCCCGCCGTGCTGGCCGCGCCTCCGGGCGCGCCCGCCGTTGACCGCCCGCCGCCCCCCGATTCCTCCGTGGCGGCCGTGGCCGAGTTGCTGGCGTCGTCCGCCCGCCCGGTCTTCATAGCCGGTCGCGGCGCCGTTGATGCCGGCGCCGAACTGTCGGCCCTCGCGTCGTGCTGTGGCGCCCTGCCGGCCACCTCGGCGGCGGCCAAGGGACTGTTCGCCGGCGACCCGTGGGCCCTCGACGTCTCGGGCGGTTTCGCCACCCCGCTCGCGGCCGCCCTGATCGCCGAGGCCGACGTCGTGGTCGCGTGGGGCTCATCCCTGAACATGTGGACGACTCGCCACGGCGCCCTGGTCTCCCCGTCGGCGCGGGTCGTGCAAGTGGATCTCGACGAGTCCGCCCTGGGCGCCCACCACCGCATCGACGTCGGCGTGGTCGGGGATGTGGCCGCCACCGCCCGAGCCGTCCTGGCCTCTCTCTCCGGCACGACCGTGGGTTATCGACGGCCCGCGGTGCGCTCACGGCTGGCCGCGGAGTCTCGCTGGCGCGACGTCCCCTATGCCGACGACGGCGACGACACCCACATCGACCCGCGGACGCTGACCATCGCCCTCGACGACATCCTTCCCGCCGAGCGGATGGTCGCGGTCGATTCCGGCAACTTCATGGGCTACCCGTCGATGTTCCTCTCCGTACCCGACCAGCGCGGTTTCTGCTTCACCCAGGCCTTCCAGTCGATCGGCCTCGGCCTCGCCAGCGCCCTGGGCGCCGCCCTGGCCTCACCCGACCGTCTCCCCGTCGCGGCCTGCGGCGACGGAGGTTTCCTGATGGCGATAGCCGAGCTGGAAACCATCCGCCGCCTGTCCCTGGGCATGCTGATCGTCGTCTACAACGACAACGCTTACGGCGCCGAGGTCCACCATTTCGGCCCCCACGGCCACCCCCTCGACACCGTCGTCTTCCCCGAGACCGACCTGGCGGCTATTGCCCGCGGCTACGGCTGCGAGGCCGTGACGGTCCGCGACGCGTCAGACCTCGCCCCGGTGACGGCGTGGGCGGCCGGCCCGCGAACCGCCCCCATGGTCATCGACGCGAAGGTGACCGCCATCCGCCCGTCGTGGTGGCTGGAGGAAGCCTTCCGTGGCCACTGACCCGCCGGCCGATCAGGACTTCGGCAGCTTGCCGGTCAATGAGCCCAGCGCGCGAACTGAGCGGCGGCCTGGCGCTCGCCGCGAGCGAGGAGCAGCGACCGGCCACCCGGCAGCCGCCCGATCCCTTGGCTGACAACGAGATTGGCGGCCACCCGGGCGAGCCCGTACCACGGCAGCCGCGGCGGCAGTCCCAGGTCGCGCATCGCGGCGCGGCCGAGCAGCCAGGTGCTCACCGACAGCGCCCGCTCGCGCTCGTAGACGCGCCGCCACCCGTCCGCCACGTCGTCGTTCATGTCGATCAGCGCGCGGGCCAGCGCCACGCTGTTGCCGTCGGGCGGCGGGTCGTAGGCGAGGAAGTGGTACAGCAGGCGGCGCCCCCGGCGCTCGTCGAGCGGGAGCCACTGCTCGTCGACGCCCATCAGCCAGCCCACATAGGACCAGAGGTGCATCACCGCCCGCGCGTCGCCGCGCGTCACGCGTACGCCTAATAGGCGCAAGTGGAGCAGAAAGCTCGTGCTGAACACGCCCAGGGTGCTGGCCTGGTCATATTGATTGATCGGCATGCCGCGGGTGTCCCAGTCCCAGCCGGGATCGGCGGCCAGCCGCTCGTTGACCAGCGCGTGCATGACGCGGACGTGCAGCGAGAGCCGGAACCCTTCACCGTCCGTGTCAAGCCCGCCGGGCGCGGTCACCGCGCGCCACCAGATCGACGTCTCCTTGATGCGGCGCAGCGTCTCGCCGCCGGTGAGCCGCCCGGTGCGCACGAGCGGCTCCAGCGCCGCCGCGGTGCGATAACCCCCGAGAAGGGAACCGTAGGCGAGGACCAGGCCGGCATCCATCCCGTACGCCCGGCAGGCCTGCGCCCCGCGCGCCAGCAGCCGATCGTCCACCCAGGACGGACGCTCCCGGACGGCGTCGAAGAACACCTTCACCGGCTCGGGCACGTCGGCGTCGATCCCTGCGGCGAGCGCCCGGTGCAGGTCTCTGATGGTGAGCGCGGGATCGTCACGCACCGCACGCACGAGCGCGGCCGCGGTCTCGTCGCGTCGCATCAGCCCGTCACGCAGCGCGACCAGTTCGCGCTCGGTCGGCTGGGCGCCCCGCCCGGCGAGCCGCCGCAACGGCGCTGCGGCCCGCTCACCCCAGGCCCGGTCGGCACCGAATCGGGTAGGCATGCCACCCACGATAACCGGCCGGCGGTTCGGGCGATCGATACATACCATTCCGCACTGCGCATTCTCGGCAACCAATAGGTAATTGTCGGGAAACGTTGACCCCCTCAAATTCCAGGCCATAGGCTGATGATCATTTCGAAGTCATTTCCCCAGAAGGGAACGACGACACGATGCGCCTGCCTCACCTGGCCTTTTTCCTGACCGCCGCGCTGATCCCACCGCTGGCCGCGACCCCGGCGATCGCCGGGCCACCCACCACGACGAAATGCAGCAACGACCCCGCCGCCCACCTGAGCTCGGTGCCCAGCCCCGAGACGTTCCTCGGCTTCCCGCTCGGCCTCGGCCAGCAGCGGGTGGTCACCAACGGCGAGATCCGCGATTACCTGGGCGCGGTCGACAAGTCGTCCGATCGCGTGGTCACCGGCACGATGGGCGCCAGCGTGCTCGGTCAGCCATTGAACTACGCCGTGGTGTCCGACAAGCACGTGGACGTCGATGAGATCGCCGACGAGATTCGCGGCCTGCGGGACCCGCGCGAGATGCGTGCCGATCAGGCCCGCCGGATAGCCGCCGGCAAGCCGGCCATCGTCTGGATCGCCGGCAATGTCCACGGCGGCGAGACGAGCGGCGCCGACGCCTCCCTCAAGACGCTGTACGAGCTGGCCGCCGGCCTTTCCTGCGCGGTGAAGCAGCGCAACGACAACCTGATCACGGTGATCCTGCCGACCCAGAACCCGGACGGCCGCGACGCCAACCGGCGGCAGAACGAGTTCGGCTTCGACCTGAACCGGGACTGGTTCGCGCGCACCCAGCCCGAGACCGACAGCAAGCTCGAGCTGCTGCGGCGGTACCCGCCGCAGGTCTTCATCGACGCGCATGAGATGGGCGGCCAGCGGTACTTCTTCCCGCCGAACGCCGACCCGATCCACCACGAGATCGCCGACGCCCCGGTCGACTGGATCAACCGGATCGGCGAGGCCAACAAGGCCGCCTTCGGCTACAACGGCGCATGCACCGCCACCGTCACCACCGAGTGCTACTTCAACTACGACGTCTACGACCTGTTCTACATGGGCTACGGCGACACGGTGCCGGCCACCGGGTTCGGCGCGGCCGGCATGACGTACGAGAAGGGCAGCGCCTCCGCGGTCCAGGACCGCGTCCAGCAGCAGTTCAACACCCAGTGGGCCACCCTCGGATGGGCGGCCGCCAACAAGCGCGAGGTGCTGAACAGCTACTACAAGATGTGGACGGACGCGCTCGCCGAGGGCCGGGCCGGCGCGCTCGAGCCCAACGAGGTCGTCCAGCCGACCAACACCGTCCAGTTCCCGGTGCCCGACATCAAGATCAGGTCGTACTTCCTGATGCCCGGCCGCCAGCTCGGCGACGTTCGCCGGCTCGTCGAACGGTTGCGGCGGATGGACGTCGAGGTTTACGAGATCAAAAAGCCTCTCACCGTACGGAACGCGCGCGTCTTCGGCGGCCGTAGCGGCACTGACGTCAGCGTGCCGGCCGGCGCGTACTGGATCCCGATGGACCAGCCGCAGAAACACTGGATCCAGGCCACCCTCGGCGAGGACCCGTACGTCCCGTTCCCGTACTTCTATGACGTGTCCTCGTGGAGCAACCCGCTGCTGATGGGCATCGACACCCTCTACACCGGCGACGTCGTGAAGCCCAAGGCCGAGCTGGTCAAGCGGATCGAGGGCGGCCGGACGGGAACCGCGCCGCGGCACGGCTCTTACACGTACGCGCTGGATTCTGCTTCTGCCGCCCAGCTGACCTTCCAGTTGCTCGGCCAGGGCGTCGCGGCCGTCCGCGACGCCAACCAGGTCGTGCTCCCGGCCGCCGGTGTCACCTCGGCCGTCGATCGGCTCGCCCGATCACTGGGCGTCAGCCTGACCCCGCGCCATCGGCCCGCGGCCGGCGACGCGATCGCTCTGCCCGACGTCGGCCTGTTCCGGGGCACCGGCATCTCCACCACCTCCGGCTCCTACGGCGAGGCCCGGTACGTGCTGGGCCGGCGCTGGGGCCTGAACCTCCAGCCGGTCACCACCGCCGACATCAACGACAACACGGCGGCGTTCACGGGCCGTACCGTGCTGCTGGTGCCGGACGGCAGCAACGCGACCGGCGGCCTCACCGCGGCCGGCCAGGCCAACCTGCGGAACTGGATCGCGCAGGGACACACCTACATCGGCCTGCGCAACGAGGGCACGCGGCTGGCCCGGGCGGCCGGGCTGACCTCCACCACCGAGAAGCCCAAACCGGCCGATTACCTGGTGATCGGCTCGCATCTGCGGGTGGACGTGGACACCAGCAGCCCCGTCGCGTCGGGCCGCCCGGCCGAGGACTTCGAGTTCAACAACGGCGACCCGATCCTCAACCCGGGCACCACCGGCACGAACGTCATCACCTACCCGAGCGACGACACGTTCTGGCACAACGGCTACACCGTCCACGAGGACGCCCTGAAGGGGACGTCGGTCGTGGTGGACGAGCCGACCGGGGCCGGGCGGGCGGTGCTGTTCGCGTACAACCCGCTGTTCCGGGCGTACAACGAGAGCGGCCTGCAGCTGGTGGCCAACGCGCTGCTCTACCCGGCGGCGGCCGCGCCGCCGACGCTGCGGACGTCGGGGGTCGACCCGGCGCGGGCGGCCGCGGCGGCCGAGCCGGCGCCGGTCAACCTCGGCGGCGAGTGGCGACCGAGCCGCCTCCAGGTGGCGGTCGGTGACCTGGCTCGGACGCAGAGCCTGGTCAGCCGGTACACCGACACCGCGACGGTCGCGGTCGTGGGCGATTCGGCGTACCTGACCATCCCGAACCCGGATGGCTTGATGTTCGACGAGCACCCGTTCCTTCGCGACCTGGTGGGCGACCTGCGAGCGGCCTCGATTCCGCTGCGGTCCGTCGTCGGCTGAGTTTCGGTGGTGCCGGCCGGACTGGCCGGCACCGCCTCAGCCTTGCCGCTGGACTCGACGTTGACGACCTCCCAGCCGCGGCTCTCGAGCCACTCGACCGCGGTGAAGACCGCGTCGACCCGGCGCGCGACGAGATCCTCGAGGTTCGTCAGGAATCCTCGGGCGTCCCGTTCCTGCAGCTCATTGACCGTCATCCCCGCTGCGTTCCTGTCCGCATCTAACCCGGATGCTCTGCCGGGAGAGCAATCGCCGTGGTCCCGGACCGGGCGGGCCGGGCGGGCCGGGCTCAGTCGACGAGCGCGCCGCCCGACAGGTTGACGATCGTTGCGGTCATGGCCCCCGCCCGGTCCGAAGCCAGGAACGCGGCCGTCTCCGCTATCTCCGCGAGCGTGGGCAGTCTCTTCAGGAGCGTTCCCTGCGCCAGCCCGCCGCCGTCGAGCAGTTCCTCGACCGATTGCCCGGCCGTCGCCGCGATCTGCCGGAAGAGGTCCTTCGTGTAGGAACCCGCGGCCGGCGCGTCGACGGCGGCGTGGGGGCGGATGCCGATCACCCGGATGTTGCGGGGCGCCAGTTCCGCGGCCAGAACCCGCGTGAAGGCCTCCTTGCCGGCCGCGCTCACGCTGTGCCCGAGGATGCCGCCCACCGCCAGCTTGGCGCCCGGCTCGGACAGGGTCAGGATGACGCCGGGACGCTCGCCGCCCATGTGCCGCGCCACCGCCTTGCTGGTGATGAACAGCGTCCGCAGAAAGCCGTCGATCGGCCGCATGAACTCCGCCAGCGAGAGGTCCGCCAGCCAAGTTCCCTGGTCGTGCATGACGCTCACGGCGTTGAGGGCGATGTCGATGCGGCCGGCCGTCGCCGCGATCGCGTCGGCGTGCTTCTCGACCGCCAGTTGATCGAGAACGTCGACCTCCGCGGTCTCGACTTTTCCACCCGCGGCGGCGATGTCGCGCGCCACCGCGTCGAGCTTCGCCCGCGTCCGCCCGGCGATGAAGACCCGCGCCCCTTCCCGGGCGAAAACCCGTGCGACAGCGCCACCGATGGCGCCCCCGCCGCCGTAGATCACAGCGTTCTTGTCCTCCAGCAGCAATGCACTCATCTGGTGTCCCCTCCGCGCGCCGTGTGACCAGGTGTCACGACAACGCAACCACATCTAGTTGTTGAAAACAATCAGTAGTCGTGGTGGTTTAGGATCGGATGGGACGAGGGGAGTGGCCATGCCGACCAGCCGCAGCTATCGGGACTCGTGCGGGATTGCCCGGGCCCTCGACGTCGTCGGGGAGCGATGGGCCCTGCTGGTCGTCCGTGAGCTTCTCCTGACGCCGCAGCGCTTCTCCGAGCTGCGGCATGCGCTGCCCCACGTCAGCTCGAACCTGCTCGCCGACCGGCTCCGGGAGCTCGAGCACAACGGGGTGATCCGCCGTGGACAGGCGCCGGCCGAGGGCACGCGGGTCTACGAACTGACCGAGCGGGGCCGGAAGCTGGAACCGATCCTGCGGGCGCTGGGCGACTGGGGAATCGACGCACCGCAACCCCCGCCGCCGGCCGCGCTCAGCGCCACCTCCGTGCTGATCTTCCTGCAGGGCGCCGCTCGCCCCGACCCCGCGGCGCCCGCCACAAGCTGCCGTCTCGAGCTCGACGGCCGGGTCTGGACGGTCCGCATGGCGTCCGGACGGGTTCAGGTGCAGCCCGGCGAACCGGCGACGGCGGACGTCTCGCTCCGTGCGGAGCCCACGACGTTCAGCGCCCTGCTGTCCGATCCCGCCACGCTCCCCGCCGCATTGGCCGATGGCAACGTCTCCGTCGTGGGAGATCGGTCGGTCATCGACCGGCTGCTGCACGCGGTCACCGACCCGTGGCCCGATCTGAACTGAACCGGGCCCGCGACCGCCGCATCGTCCTCCGCGACGCGATCAGGCGAACCAGCTCATGGCCTGGCCGTGCGGACGGCACCAGGCCAGCGGGCGGCCGTCCAGGGCGAGCACGTTGTGCAGTGTCTCGTCCGGCGGGTCGGGCAGGCTTTCGTACTCGAGGACGGCCGGATTCTCCACCGAGATCCAGTGACCCGGCAGGTCCCGTACGAGACGAATGAATGCCTCGCGACGCTCGACCGGCACCTGATAGAGCACCGAAGTATGGAAAACGACGAGCGTGGCGCCCGTGGGCGCCCGCTCGGCCAGGGCCGGCAGATCGTCGACCAGATCACCCTTGATCAGCAGCGGGGGATTCTGCTTCGCCGTTTCCGCGGCCGCGCGCAGGCGCTCGCGGCGGTGGGCGTGCTCGGGCCAGATCAGCGACTCCAGCCAGCGGACGTCGGCCGGGTTCGTGATGTCGCGCGGATTGAGGTCGAGGCCGGCGCGCCACACGACCTCGGGCAACGTGGTCGGCGGCTGGTGGCCGGTCAGCGCGCAGTCGAGGACGGGCTCGCCGGCGCCCAGGCGGTGGTCGCCGTAGCGGTAGGAGTAGCGGTCGGGGAAGAGGTTGAGGCCGGCCGAGGCGCCGATCTCCAGGAGCGCGACGGGCTGTTTCAGCGCGGCCAGGATCGGCAGCAGCAGGGCGCAGCGGCCGACCTCGTTGGTCTGGGTGGCGCGGGTGAGCATCTCGGCCTCGACCGCGGGCCAGTGCGCGGTCGTGAAATCGCGGAAGGCGCCGGGGTCGGTGACCGGGCCGTCCAGGAAACGCACGGCGGCGAACAGGAGATTCGGCTGTCGCTTGGCGGGTGGCAGGGTGTCGAGGCGGGCGATCAGGTCACGGTCGCGAGAGACGGCAACGGCGAGTTTTTCGTACGCGTCGGAGACGGCGTGGGCCTCCCGGGCGGCGAACTCGGCGTAGATCATCGCGGTCGACATGCGGTCAGGATATTGAGCGGGAACCATCCGCCCGGGGTGACAACCCGCACGTTCTGAGGTGCGACCGTGTCCGGATGACGAAACTTTCCGAGCCGTTGCCACGCATGAAGAACAAGGAGTACCTGCACGAGCTGCGCCGGCTGCACGGGGAGCTCGTCGCCATGCAGGAGTGGGTCAAGAAGACCGGCGCCAAGGTATGCATCGTCTTCGAGGGCCGGGACACGGCCGGCAAGGGCGGGACGATCAAGGCGATCACCGAGCGGGTGAGCCCGCGGACATTCCGGGTGATCGCGCTCTCGGCGCCGACCGAGCGCGAGAAGTCGCAGATGTACCTGCAGCGGTACGTGCCGCACCTGCCCGGCGCCGGGGACGTCGTGATCTTCGACCGGAGCTGGTACAACCGGGCCGGGGTCGAGCGGGTGCTGGGGTTCTGCACCCCCGAGATGTCCGACCAGTTCCTCGCGTTGGTGCCCGAGGTCGAGCGGGCGATCGTCGACAGCGGGGTGATCCTGCTCAAGTACTGGCTGGAGGTCAGCGCCGACGAGCAGACGCGGCGGCTGGAGGGCCGGATCAACGACCCGCGCAAGGTGTGGAAGCTGTCGAACCTGGATCTCGAGTCGTACAGCCGCTGGTACGACTACTCCCGGGCGCGGGACGAGATGTTCCGGGCCACGGACACGGCGTGGGCCCCGTGGTACGTGACGAACACCGACGACAAGAAGCGCGGGCGGCTGAATGTGATCACGCATCTGCTCTCGCAGGTGCCGTACAAGCCGCTGAAGCACCACGACGTGACCCTCCCGAAGCGCCAGAAAGCGGACGGGTACCGGGAACCGGCCTTGCAGGTTCGGCAGATACCTATCCCGTACGGAACCGGGGTGTGACGTTTTTGATCCTTGGCGCCCTTTTGATCCTTGGCGCGCTGTGATTTGCGAGGCCCCGTTTGCTTTCGGACATCGGGGCCTTCCGGGTCGGAAATGGGACGGGACGGCCTCGCAACTATTCAGCGTGGGATTAAACGTCTTGAGCTCGGCCCCGAGCTGCGGCGATGGTCTTTGGGTCGAGCCGGCCACCGGGCGAGCCGTCCGCCGTGGCGGTGGGAAACACGGGGGATCGTCCCAGCGGGGGCGCGCGCGGCGGCGGCTCGACGGGCGCGGCCGCTGTGCCGACTGCTCGGCTTCGCCGGCGGCCGCGCCCGCCTGGACAATGTTTGTGCAGCTATAGCCTGCTTTGCGTGAGTGGGTGGTCGCGTCCGGCCCGGATAAACTTGCTTGCCACAGTGCAAGGGAGCCGGAGGCCGACGTGTTGCGCGTCCACTTCACGCCGGAGGACATCGGCCGTGTCCGCATGGCCGGCGAACCCGACCCCATGTGGGAAACCGTGTTCACGATGTTCCGGCTGACGCGCCCCGGCCAGACCCCGATCTTCGGCCCGTGGCGCGAGCAGGTGATCCGCGCGACCCGCCGTGCCGACCTGGACATCCTGTTGCCGCTGGTCCGCGGCCCGTACTACCCCGACTTCCTCACGCCTGCCGAGGGGCAACTGGGTCTGCCGTACGCGATTGAGGCGCTGCTTTCCACGCCCACCGCTCGCCTGCGTCAGGACATGCTGGAGCTCGCGCGCCTGGGCGAGCCGACCCCCGCCTGGATGCGGCGCCTGGCCGAGGGCGACCGGCCCGTCCTGGAACGGGTGGCGGGCGCGATGCGCTCCCACCACGAGGTGGCGGTGGCGCCGTACTGGTCGGAGGCGCAGGCCCACGTGGAGGCGGACCGGTCCCGCCGCGCCCGTGCGCTGCTCGACCACGGCGTGGACGGCTTGCTGAACAGCTTCCGGCCGATGATGCGCTGGAGCTCTCCGGTGCTGGAGGTGGACACCCCCTTCGAGCAGTCCATCGAGCTGGACGGCCGGGGCCTGATCCTGGTCCCGTCGTACTTCTCGTGGGGCGCCCCCGACGTGCTGCGCGATCCGACGCTGCCGCCGGTGCTGGTGTATCCGGTGGAGCGCGATCCGGCGGCCTTCTGGGCGGCCGGGCCCGCCGCGAACGGCGGATCGGTGGCCGCGTTGATCGGCCAAACCCGTACGTCGGTGCTGGAGTCGATCGGCGACGGAAGCACCACATCAGAGCTGGCCCGTCGTGTCGGGGTGAGCGCCGCGTCGGTCAGCCAGCACACCGCGGTCCTACGGGAGGCCGGGCTGATCCACACCAGCCGGGTCGGCAAGGCGGTGCTCCACACGATCACTCCGCTGGGCGCGGCCCTGCTGGGCGACCGTCCCGTCAGCCCGCCCGGGCTCAGCGCACCCGGGCTCAGCGCACCCGGGCTCAGCGCACCCGGGCTCAGCGCGCCCGGGCTCAGCGCACCCGGGCTCAGCGCACCCGGGCTCAGCCCGCCGGGGCCTCGGCGCCCCTCCGGCTGAGCGCGCTCTCCGATTGCTGGCGCGGGCTGGCTAGGCTCGCGGGATCATGAGGCTCGTCCGGCACCGCCGCCGCTTACTCCTGCTGTTCGCCGCCATCGTCGTCGCCGCCTTGTTCGTGGTCAGCACCCCCTGGGCTTGGACGGTCATCTCCGCGCACGGCCATGTGCACGACGAGGCCGACGCCCCCACCGCCGACGTGGCGATCGTCCTCGGCACCGAGGTGACCCTCGACGGGACGCCCTCCCCGCGCCTGGCCGGCCGCCTGGAGACCGCCGCCGAGCTGGTGAAGTCAGGCCGGGCCCGCGTGGTCCTGGTCTCCGGCGACAGCCACGGCGGATCCGGCGACGAACCCGCGGCCATGGCCGCCTACCTGACCAAGCTCGGCGTCGACGCCCAGCGCATCGTCACCGATCCGTACGGCCTCGACACGTACGACACCTGCATCCGCGCCCGTGACGTCTACGGCGTCACCCGCGCCCTGGTGGTCACGCAGTCGTACCACGTCGACCGCGCCGTGACCCTGTGCCGCCACCTCGGCATCGACGCCGACGGCGTGATCGCCCGCTGTCACTGCCCCACCAGACTGCTGGTCGAGAAGTCCGTCCGCGACTACTTCGCCAGCGGTAAAGCCGCATGGGACGCCGCCCGCAACCGGCCACCCGCGATCTCGTCCCCCAAAGACACCTCCCTTCAGCAGGCCCTCCAGGGCGCCTGAATCTTCAGAAGCCCCGCCTCCTTTCAGAAATCCGCCACCAGGTAGGGCATCTCGCGCGGGAACATCGCCGCCAGCGTCGGGACCGCCTCGGGCGGGATCTCGCCCAGGCCCCGCGTGACCACCTCGACCGGGTCGAGCACCCCGTACAGCAGCGCGCTGAAGCCACCCACGCTGAGCGTCGCCGCCGGCGTCGTGCCCTTCATGAGCGTCGTGCCGTCCGTGGGCGTCGTGCCGTCCGTGGGCGTCGTGCCCTCCGTGAGTGTCGTGCCGTTCGTGGGCGTCGTGCCGTTCGTGGGCGTCGTGCCGTTCGTGGGCGTCGTGCCGTTCGTGGGCGTCGTGCCGTTCGTGGGCGTCGTGCCGTTCGTGGGCGTCGTGCCCTTCGTGACGGCGAGGGCGCCGTCGACGGATTCCAGCCGCCAGACCCCGCCGATCAGCTCGTCGTCGGGGATCTCGACGGTGATCGCGCCCGGCCCGACCGCGGCGCCGTTGAGCGCCTCCATGTCGAGAACCCGGACCATCGGCCCTCCGTGACTCGGCCGGTCGACCTTGCCCTCGGTGACCACCTGGATGTCGGTGCCCCAGAGCTCGGGCACCTCGTCGGTGCTGATCTTCACGACGACGCGGGACACCTGGTCGACGTGGCGAGCGAAGAACTGCAACAGCAGCGCCCGCCCGATCGAGTTCGCGCAGAGCAGGTGGTCGGCGATCAGATCGCCTCCGTAGCTCTTGATCCGGTAGCGCACCGCCCCCACCACCTCGCCGCCGGATCGCGCCACCGCCACCCAGTACTTGTCGTCGCGGAACTCGGCGGCCCGCAGCTCGTCGAAGACCGCGAACCCATGCCGGCGCGTGAGCAGATGCCGCTGAAGCCCATCCCACTCGTCGAAGGCCTCGCTCATCGGCAGCCACGTCACCTCGCCCGGCAGCTCCGCGCGCAACAGATGATCGAGCCCTTCGGGCGCGAACGCCGCCGTGCGATACCGCGGAATTCCCACGAAACCGAACCTCGCGTAGAAGCCCGCCCGGAACGGATAGAGGACGCTCACCGCGCAGCCCTCGTCACGCATCTGCCGCAGCAGCCGCCGCATGAGCTCGCGCACCAGCCCACGCCGCCGTGCCGAGGGATGCGAGGACACCGAGGCCACCCCCGCCATGTCGTGAAGCCGCCCTCGCACGTTCTGCCGCATGCGGAAGGCCGCCACTGCCGCGAGCGCCTGCCCGTCCTCCTCGGCAACGAGGCTCACCGCGGACTCGAAGAACTTCATGCGCTGGGCGTTGATCTCCTCGTCTTCGGCCGGCCACGGTGAGGGCATGAACGCGTACGCCTGGAGGGGGAACATCGTCGCCGTGCGCTCCGCCGCGCTGATCTGCCGGAAGTTCATGGCCTCATCCAACACCGGCGGCGTCTTCGCCCGCTCGGGAGTTTTGCCGCCTGTGGATAACCGCGAAGTCCCAGCTCCCGTCCTTCCCGCGACGCGCCGGGCCACCCCGGTTTGGCAAGGCCAGGCGGAACAGGCTAAGGTTTCATCCGTCGCCAGGGAGTGCAAGCCCCCTGGGAAGACAAGCGGACGTAGCGCAGCTGGTAGCGCATCACCTTGCCAAGGTGAGGGTCGCGGGTTCGAATCCCGTCGTCCGCTCGGAGAGGCCTTCACAGGTTAGTGCGGGGCCGACTCGGTGGAGTGGCCGAGAGGCGAGGCAACGGCCTGCAAAGCCGTGTACACGGGTTCAAATCCCGTCTCCACCTCGGCGAAAGCCAAGGGCGATTGGCGCAGCGGGAGCGCGCTTCCTTGACACGGAAGAGGTCACTGGTTCGATCCCAGTATCGCCCACCATAGTTGGCAGTGCGCGTACCAGCGGGCTTGCGTCACGGTCGGTAAGGGTCAGCCCGTCGAGGGCTGGCCCTTCGTCGTTTCGGCCGAGCGGGAGTTTGAAGACGGGCCGGACGAGTCATCCCCGCGGATCGCGGACTCTAGCCGCTGCAACGAGGGACGACCGAGTGCCGGACTATGACCTTAATCGCCTCGGTTCGCGTGCTTTCGAGCAGATGGTCGTCGCGTTGGGCCGTCCTGAGCTTGGGCCGGGCGTTCAGGTTTTCGGTGATGGGCCAGACGGTGGCCGCGAGGCTACCTACGACGGGACGATCAACTGGTCGGCCGCCGCGGTCGGCGTTCCCGGTGGATCCGAGGTGTGGGTGGGGCACACCGTGCTCCAGTCCAAGTTCCAGATCAAGCCCAAGCCGCAGCCCCAGGACAACGCGGTCTGGCTCCAGGGCGAGATCAGCAAGGAGATCGGCCACTGGATCAAGGCTGCGAAGGCCGGCCGACCGCGAGGTACGGAAGCGTGACCGGCCGGGTGTCGAACTGCACCCAGCACACGCCGCCCGGAGCGAGGCAGGCACCGATCCGGGAGAAATACTCGACGATGGCCGTCCAGTCGGCGATGTGCTGGAACACGATGAGGCTGTACACCAGGTCGACGGCCCCTGAGCGTCCCACGGCTGGTGGGACAGGAAGCCGCGGACATTATCCCGTCCGGCCCGCTGCGTGTTCTCGGCCAGTTTGCGCAGCATCGTCGGCGCGATGTCCACAGCCAGCGGATCGAACACCTGCCCCTGAGCGACGAGTCGCCGGTCCTCGGCGACCCGGTCAGCGAATGGGTATGTCATCGCTACCACCTCCGTTGGCATAGGACCAGGGTGGCGGCGACCGGCGCCGGGTGTCGTTCGGTCAGAGCGCAGAGGTGTTAGCAATGCGTGCGAATCTGCGGTATTCCGCCGGTGGCAGTCCGTGCGCGGTGCGGAAGGCCCGGCTGAAGTCGGCGGCGCTGGCGAAGCCCCACCGGGTCGCGATGGCCACGACCGGGTGGGCGGCCAGGCTCGGATCGGTCAGGTCGCGGCGGCACCGCTCCAGCCGTCGCGACCGGATCCAGCCGGCCACGGTCAGCCCCTCGTCGTGGAAGAGCTGGTGCAGCGACCGCAGGGAGACGTGGTGGTACGCGGCGACGCCGGCCGGGGACAGTTGCGGGTCGCTGAGGTGTTGCTGGATGAAGCCTTGGATGGTGACCAGCAGGGCGTGCCGGCGGGCTTCGGGCGTGCCCCAGTCGCTGACGTCCAGTTCCCGGGCCAGCCGGGTGGCGAGGATCTCGAGTGCGGCGGTGGACAGCCGGGCGGCCTCCG
Organism: Actinoplanes sp. NPDC051513; assembly: GCF_044454685.1. Taxonomy (NCBI): domain Bacteria; kingdom Bacillati; phylum Actinomycetota; class Actinomycetes; order Micromonosporales; family Micromonosporaceae; genus Actinoplanes; species Actinoplanes sp. NPDC051513. Next base: position 309,451 of record NZ_JBITDW010000008.1, on the reverse strand, counting down.
TCGGGGTGTAGTCCTCGACGTTGCCGGCCAGTTGGAGCAGGAACTGGGCGGTCAGGTCGCCCATCCCCGCGGTGGCCGGGATGCGCACCGCGGTGAGGTGTTTGCGACCGCTCGGCGACAGGGGCAACAGGGAGGGCGGGAACATGAATGTCATGACCCGGGTCGGCCGCTCGTCGACACCGCAGGAGACTTCGTACGGCCGGCGGGTGTCGTAGAACGCGAACTCCCCGACGGACAGCCGAGCCTGCCGGCCACCCTGATCGACCACCGAGGTGCCGCCGGCGCGCCCAGCCCGGCCTGTGTTTTTTGATCTCGCGGAGGACGGCAAGATCGCCCAGATCACCGACTTCTGGCCGGACTCGTACGAGCTCCCGGCCAGTCGCGCTCATCTGGTGGAACGCTACTGACGGGCCGGCGCCTCTTTCGCCGCGAGCCGAACCCGGATCCGGAGTTCAAGCTGGCTCGGGCGAGCGATTCAGCGTCACCGTACAACCGGCCCCGGGTCCGGTCCAGACAGGCGGCCGCCCAGTCATTCTCGGCCGCAACGGCAGCGGCCGCCCGGATGCACGCGTCGGCGTCCGGGTGGCCGGCGACAACCGCCAACTCCGCGGCGGCCGCGTGGGCGTAGCCGGCGTGTCGCCCGCCACTGAGCGGCGCCGTCAGGGCGGCCTCGACAATCGCGGCCGGTTCGGTGTGGTCGCCGGTGTGGATCGCCACGCGGGCCGCGGCGAACGCGTCCGGCCTGGCCGGATCAGGCTGCACGAGCTGCTCAGCTAACCGCAATGGATCGGTTTCGCCACCACGCTGGCCGGCCTGGCGGTGATCAGCCTGGAATAGGCACTCACTTCGGTAAATTGCCTAACGGGCGCGCCCTTGGGGGTTTCTGGTCTGCCACAACCAATTGTCAGGGTGCGTTGTCAGGTACTTCACTGTATTCGAAAGCCGGCCCCCGTCGGCGGGCGGATCCGCCGGAGATCGCAGATGGCCGCACTCCTCAAGCGCCGGCTGTCCGCATCGCCAGGCGGCGCAGCGGATGACCATGTGCATTCTCGAAAAGGGAGCCCGCGCATGCCTACTCGACGGCAACTCCTCAAGACGGGCGCCATTGCCGGCGCAGCCACGCTCGTTCCGGCGGGCGTCCTTTTGCGCGGTGGAACCGCGCTGGCGCAACCGGTCCCCGGCGGCACGCTCGACCCCACAACCATTCCCAAGTACGTGACGCCGCTGTTCGTCATTCCGGCGATGCCGGCCGCGGGCTCGACGTCCGGGGTCGACGGCTATTCGATCGCGGCGAGCCGGTTCCGGCAGCAGATGCTGCCGGCCGGGTTCGGCTCGACGACGGTGCTCGGGTTCGGTTCGGTGACCGACGTCCGGACGTTCCACACACCCGGTTACACGATCGAGGCGAGCGTCGGTCGTCAGGTCCGCGCCACGTGGTGGAACCGTCTGGTGGACGGCCAGAACAACTTCGTGCCGCACCCGCTGACGATCGATCCGACCCTGCACTGGACCAACCCGCCGGGTGGGGTGGACGGCCGCGACGACACCCCGCACGTCACCTCGACGCCCCCGCCGTACACCGGCCCGATCCCGCTCGTCGTTCACCTGCACGGTGGGCACAGCTACGAGGAGAGCGACGGGTACCCGGAGGCGTGGACGCTGCCCGCGGCGCGCAACATCCCGAGAGGGTACGCCACGGTCGGGTCGTTCTGGGACCGGTTCAGCCAGGAGGCCGCGGCCCGGTTCGGTGGCCAGTGGCAGCCGGGAAAGGCGGTGCTGCAGTACCCGAACGACCAGCGTGCCACGATGCTGTGGTACCACAGCCATGACCTGGGCATGACCCGGGTGAACGTCCAGGCCGGGCTGGCCGGCCTGTACGCCTTGCGCGGTGGCCCGAGCGACCTTCCGGACCGAGTGCTGCCCGGACCGGCGCCGCGGCTCGGCGACCCGCGTGGCACGCGCTACCACGAGATCCCGCTGATCATTCAGGACAAGTCCTTCAACTCCGACGGTTCGCTGTTCTTCCCCACCAGCCGCGGGTTCTTCGGCGACACGCCACCGAACGGACCGTGGATCCCGTACACCGACACACCGCCGTACTGGAACCCGGAGTTCTTCGGCAATACCAATCTGGTCAACGGCAGCACCTGGCCGACCCTGACCGTGGAGCCGCGCAGGTACCGGTTCCGCGTGCTCAACGCGTCCAACGCCCGTACCTACCTGCTGAAGATCGTGACCAATCCGCTGACTCCCCGGCCGGCGACCGCGGCGCTGCCTATGTGGATCATCGGCGCGGACGGCGGGTTCCTCCCCGCTCCGGCGGCCGTGAACACGGCCTGGCTGGCCTCGGCCGAACGGCTCGATGCGATCGTCGATTTCACCGGTCTGCCGGTGGGCACGAAGCTGTACCTGATCAACGAAGGCCCGGACGCGCCGTTCGGCGGAGGTGAGCCGCCGGAGGTCGAACCGTCGGACCCCGGCACCACCGGCCAGATCATGCAGTTCGTCGTCGGCCCGCTGGCCGCACCCGACACGAGCGTTCCGCCGAGCCAGTTGCGCCTGCCGCCGGTCACGCCGCCGCGAGCCGCCTCGGTCACCCGGAGGCTGTCCCTGAACGAGATCACGTCCTCGTTCTTCCCGGACGCGCCGATCTTCGCCCTGCTCGGCACCATGAACGCGGACAACACCCCGAACCCGCTGCACTGGGATGCGCCGGTCACGGAGCACCCGGCCGCCGGCGCCACGGAGATCTGGGAGCTGAACAACTTCACCGATGACGGGCACCCGATCCACGTCCACCTCGTACAGTTCCAGGTGCTCGACCGCCGGCCGTTCGGCGGCAGCGCGTCCGCCCCGAACAGCTGGGAGACGGGGACCAAGGACACGGTGATGGCGCTTCCCGGCCAGACGACCCGGATCAAGGCGACGTTCGACCGGCCCGGCCGGTTCGTCTGGCACTGCCACATCCTTGACCACGAAGACAACGACATGATGCGCCCGTACCAGATCGGCTAGAGCGTCCGCCTCGTTGGCTGGGTAGTGCCATTCCCGCGTACGCGAGCTTGCTCCTCCAGTGAATCGATCAGGCCAAGGGCGTGCGCGACGCCCAGGGAGCCGGCCCGATTGTGGGTACCGAGCTTGCGGAACATGCGCGCCTGCGTGTTCTCCACGGTCTTGATGGCGATGCCGAGTGCGCGGGCGGTCTGCTTGACGGTGTGGCCGCGGGCTATCGATCGTAGGATCTCGGCCTCTCGGGGAGTGAGGTCGGGCAGTCCGGAGCCGCTGGTCGGGCCGGGCTGCTGGTTGAGCAGGGCGCGGGCCTCGCTCGTATCGAGGGTCACGTATCCGCGCGAGACGACGGTCAGCACGGGTAGCAGGTCATCGGGTATCCGGTCGGCCGCGAGGATCGCGCAGACACCGTGCAGGAGGAGGTCGGCGAGCTCTGCGCGGCACAGTGGCGCGGAGTGGACCAGGACGGTCGGCGTGGCGCTGTCGTCGGCGCGCAGCCGGTCGGTCGAGCCCGGATCCAGGAGGACCAGCACCACCGGGCCGCGCTGCGCTTCGTCCCATGGCTTGCCGACGATGCGCGGCGCGATGTCCTGCTGGACCGCGACTTGGGCATGCAGCAGGACGATCAGCGTGATGAGGCGCGTGGCCGGGTCCGACCCGCGCAGCACGACGAGCAACTTCCCACCGGCGATCCGGTCCGGCGGCCGGTCGTGCGAATGGTCGAGCAGGCCGAGGCCGACCACCCGGGCGACCGCCTCGCCCTGGTAGCCGACGCGCAGTTTCCGGTAGACGCGGCGCTTGGCGTTCTCGACCGCGGCCGGGGTCAGGTGCAGCAGCTCCGCGATCCGGGTCGCGGTGCAACCGGCGGTGACGAGTGCGATGATCTTGCGTTCCTGCTCGTTGAGCGAGCCCTCGGACACGTCGTCGCTGCGGTCGACGAACCGGCGCAGCACCAGCAGAAGCGCGTCGAGGGCCTGGGTGGCCGGAACCAGGGCGTTCGCGCCGGCCTGCCGGGCGCATTTCATCTCATCGGGGGAGAGCCGGTCGTAGACCACGATCGTCCGAACATCGGCACAGCGTTGATGGAACCGTTCGAGGGAGCCGAGGCTGGCGCCGACGTCGAGGCCGACGTCGAACACCAGGATGTCGGGCCGTGCCACCTCGCACAGGGCAGGCAGGGCCGCCTCGGCGTTGTGTCCCACCACCTCGAGCCCGGGAGCACGGTCGAGGCTCGCGGCGAGGCTGTCCCGGAACAGCCGTCGATCGGAGCTGATCGCAACCCGGACGCGGCGGTCACTCATGGTCGCGTACATAGCCACTTCCACCTGACGCTCAGCGGTGGCGTCACCTGGACACATGGAAGTTTATCTAAGTCTCTGGGGGTCGGGCGAAAGCGGATCGGTGGAGAAAACCCTTGGGGGTCACGCGATGCCGAGGTAGCTCTCCTGGATCCGTTTGTCGGCGAGCAGTTCCCCGGCCCGGCCGGAGAGAGTGATCTGGCCCGTCTCGAGCACATACGCGCGCTCGGCCATCGACAGCGCCGCGTCCACATCCTGCTCCACCAGCAGAACCGAGGTGCCGGCCGCCGCGATGTCCGGCAGCCGTTCCAGGATCTCGTCGACGATCAGCGGCGCCAGCCCCAGCGACAGCTCGTCGATCATCATCAGTCCGGCTGGCTCATCAGGCCGCGGGCGATGACGCACATCTGCTGCTCGCCGTGCTCACTGCCAGGGCGCCGCGCATTATCGGCGGCAAATCCGGATGCGCAGTGGGATCTTCGCGATTCAGCGTTGGGCTCCGGCAAAACGATATGGGAGACGTGCATTGTCGTTTCTGGTGTCAGCCGGACCGCCAACGGATGTGGCCGTTGGCGGCCTCGGCGTACCAGCCATTGATGTCTGTGTCGTTGGTCAGGGCATCGGCCACGTCGGCCAGCATGTCGGCGACGCTCCACCACGCAGGTTCTCCGGTGAAGGCGTCGTCGTTGTATTGCACGCCGACGCAGCCGTGTGCCGGTCCTTCACGAAGGTCGAGAAACAAGTAGTTGCCGCCGAGGTCGTGCGCGATGGGCAGCCAGCTGGGCAGCCACGGTATGTCGGTGCTGGTACCGGCTGGCTCGCTGTCCTGCTCCATCAGGTCGGGCCAGTAGCGAGCGAGGTCATTGGTCAGCGATCGGTGACTGTCCAAGGCCAGGGCGGTCGAGGCCGGCGCCCAGGCCACGGGAACGTGCAACGGGACCGGGCCGTACCTCTCGGTGCCGTCGCACAGTCGCCACCAAGCCAGCTGGTCGGTGGGCAGGGACCTGCCCGTCGCCTGCTCCACGGCTTCGATGTCCTTCTCGTCGGCCGGCCCTCGGAACTCCCCACATACATCGGGGTGATGCTGGGCGAACCAGCCGAAGATCATCCGCCACGAGCTCTGCACTGGTGCTCCACAGGTTCAGCATGCCCGACGAACTCAGCTCGAATGACCAAATCCGCCGCGGTCAGATAGGCAGCACAGCCCCATCCATATCGGCGGAGCCGGACAACCCGAGCTTCGCTGATGGCGGAAGCACGGACGGCGGCAGATCCGTGCACGTGACTAAGTTGGCGACGCCTCGTCTGGCTACGGATGGTTACCCCGTGTTGTGGTCGGGCGTGAGTTGGCGGCTTCGGCCGAGATTGGTGGTCCTCGTCCATCCAGGTGCGGTGTGTGTGTCGCAGGTCGTGAAACCGGAAGCCGGGAGGAGCGGTTCCCAGCCGTGGGCGGCGTGGCCGTCGCAGGCGGGTCGCCAGGTTCGTTCGATGAAGGTGGTGCGCCACAGCCACCGACCGGCCTGGCTACAGCTTGAGGGGAAGCCGATCTCAGCTGGTCGAGTCTCAGGCGGTCGTGGTTGCGGCGAGTATGACGGCGTCGAGCCGGCGGTTGGCATCGGTTGTGTCGAAGTGCGCCGGGTCGAAGTCGCTGCCCTTCTCGATGCCTAGCCATTCGAGCAGGTGCTGATGTTCGGGGTGGGTGGGGTCGGCCAGTGTGTCGATGAGATCGGCGTAGCCGTGGACACCGCCGCAGTCCTCCGGTGGGCAGGCGCGGGCGCCGGCGACACAGGTGGGGTATCGGCCGCCGGGCTCGGCGGTCAGCAACTGTTCCAGCACGATCGCGTGGTCCCAGCTGTCGCCGAGGTCGTACTCGTACCTGAAGGTTTCGCCTTCTTGAGCGGCGAGATCGCGCAGGGTGGTGCGGCGTTCGTCCTGCAGTGGGAAGTCGAGGTCGGGGACGCCGTAGCGGCCGCTCGGGTGGATGAACATGTGCAGGTGTGAGTTGGTCCAGCCCATGGCGGCTTGAATGACCCGGTCCAGCCGGTCGAGGCGGATCGTCGCGGGTACGAGCACGCGCCGCCACACCGGCGGGTCGATGTCCAGCAGTGTGATCTTGAGCTGGGCGATCTGGTCGCCGGGCGCGACAGCGCCGTACCGGGAGCGCAGCGCCCCCTCGGCCAGCGTCGTCAGCCGCAGCACTCCGGCCGCGGCCTCCTCCTCGGCGAGCGCTCCCAGGCTCACCAAACCGGCCACGACGCGGCGTACGTCGTGGCCGGTCGACTCGCGCAGGCGAGCCAGTTGCTCGCCGGTGGCTTCGTCCAGGTAATAGCGAGCGCTGAGCGCGGACCAGACCTCCTCCTGCACCACCTCGGTCGGCGCGGCGCCACCACCATCCGCGATGCCACCGAAAAGGAAAGCGATACCGTCAGCGAAGTTCTCGCCAAGCAGCGATTGAAACCACCCGGATGGGCAGGCTGCTGGCCCGAGCTCGTTGAACGCGGCGAACATGACTGTCCACAGCTGGGCCGGCCGATCGATCAGCCGCTGGTTCTTCTTCACCGGGACCAGCCGGCCACGGACTTGGCGGACGAGTCCGGCGGCTTTGGCCCAGGCCACCACGATTGCGAGGACAGGCAGTTCCGCGCTGCTACGCGTACGAAATACCCGCTCACCGATGACAGGATCGATTTCGTCGCCGGTATCGAGAAGGCTGACCAGATGCCGGGCATCGGCCATGGTCAGCTGTCCGGTCTGGGTCAGCTTGCGACCCTCGCCTACCCAGCGTGCGAAGGCAGTGACCTGCCGTAGCGCAGGTGCGGACGCTGCCGCGGCGCCAAGATCGTCTTCGGACATCGGCATTCACCCTTTCGAGCGTCAGCGGTATCACGGGCTGCTGGGACAACAACCGTACGCAGGTCTTCGAGGTCGTCCACCGGCGGCTCGGCGCGGTGGCGCTGTAGTCGGGAGAGGCGACCGCGGTAGGGTCGCGCGGTGCCTCGCTTGCAGCAGACGGTGATCGACGAGTTCGTGCAGTGGGCTTCGGCGGCGGGGCTTGTCCTGAGCGCCGGGGCCGGCACTGAATGGCGGGAACGGATCACGATCCTGCTTCAGGGCCGCGCGCAGTACCTTGACCGGCCGGATCCGACCCGGTGGCGCAGCGGCGACGTCCACGACCTGTTCATGACCTATGTCGTGCCCCGGCAGGTCGACAACTGGGATCTCGCCGCGCAGGGACTGGACACGATCCGGGCCTTTCTGCGTTTCCTCGACGCCGCCGACCGGCTGCACCCCGCCAGCGTCCGCGTGCCGACCCTGCTCAAGGAGGTGGACCGGCTCGGGGCTCGGTATCCCGTCGCGATGTCCGACATGAGCCGGTGGCGGCTTGCGAAGCGCGTGTTCCACGCGATCCTCGCCGACGGGATCCCGCTGGACGCCGAGCCGACGGCTCTCGACGCTTGGGCGCAGCGTTTCAACGCCCGGGATGCCGAGGGCCGCCGCGCGGTCTTGGGTGAGTTGATGGACGAGCGCCCCGGCTACGCCACCGGGCATCTGCTCATTCACGATGGACAGGTCGCGATGCTCGGGCGCGGCGCGCCGGCCGCGAAGCATCTGGCGTGGCCGGACCTGGGCTGCGACTGTGGCTGTGAGCAGCAGGCGCAGTTCCCGCCCGTCGTGCTGCCGGAGGCAGCCGACCTCGCCAAAATGGTGGCCACTGACGGGGCCGGCTGGCTGAGCCGGCTCCAGGCCGTGGCAGCGTGGGTCGGCGAGGGCAAGACCGTCGACGATCGCGGCGAGCCGCGCAAGGCGGATGTTCCGGCGCTGCTGGCGGCGCTCGACCTACCGGCCGGCGGCCGTGGAACAAGCGGCACACCGGCTCTGACCCGTATATGGCGGCTGGCGATCGAATTCGACGTCCTTCAGCTCCGCCGCACCCGAGTCGTCGCCGGCTCCGGCGCGAATCTCATCGCGAGCGCACTGGCCGGCTCCGGAGAACCGGGACAGGTCCTCGACTTCTGGTGCGATCTGGCCGACGAGTTGCTGGATCCCCCGGCGCCGGCGGCCGTGCCGAAGAACGGCGAGCACCTACGTGACTGGCTGCGGCCCTGGATGCCCCGGTTCCTCGGAATCTTGTACACCGCCACGGCAACCGGCGAGCCCGCTGTCCTGGACACGATGATCGACCAATTGCTCGACGAGTACGAGCGCCGCCTCCCGCCAGGCGATCCCGCACTGTTCGCCGGGCTGGCCGCCGCCGTAGTCCGCAACACCCTTTCCGACCTGGCCGACCACGGCGCCGTCGCCGTTGCCGGCATCGACGACGAAGTCAACGACCAGCAAGCCGCTGCCGCCGCCATCGGTGTCGCGCCATGGGCGCTACACCCGCAGCCCGGCCTGACCGCGAATCTCACCGATCTTGGCCGCTACCTGGTTCGCCAACGACTCCTCGCTGAAGGCGCACACGCGCCCCTGGCCGGTCACGCGGACGACGCCAGACCGACCGGCCCGTTGGACGCGGTGCTGCCCTGAGCTGCGAACTGCGGGCACAGCGCTTCCGTTGTCACTCGGTGACTCGGGCCATGGGGTTGGGCTCTTCGCGTTCGTCGAGCAGGCCTGGGAACTGGAGTTCGCCGGAGGCGTAGGTGAGACAGCGCTCGGTCAGTTCGGCGGTCATGCCGGTGTGTTCGGCGAGGAAGCGGATCCACTCAGGCAACACCGCGACCAGTTCGGCGGCGAAGTCGTCCTTGTAGAAGTCACGCAGGTGCGACACCGCCGCGGCGACCTTGTGCGGTGAGCAGTACGGGTACAGGCTCGGGCATTCTTGCGGGCCCCAGGACCCGGCCATCTCCGCGGCGAGTTCGCCGGCCCCGGCCGGGCCCTCGTCGGATTCGTCACCAGCCGGCCTGTCGTGAAGGCCGATCTGCCGTAGCCGCCGGGCGAACCGTTCGGCAGCGGTGTCCGCGCTCAGCCGAACGAGGGTGCGCCCGCGGGCTCGGCCGGCCGCTTGCCGTACGGTGCTGCCGAGCCTGCGGGTGCGCAGGAACTCGGCGTACTGTGCCTGGCTTCCTCCACCGAGCCGGGTGTCTTCCAGTTCGCCGGCCAGAAGCGCGTCGATTGTCTCGGTGTCGTCCGCCGGGGTCAGGGCGGCCTCCGCGGCCGAGGGGCCGACGGCCTGCTGCCATGCGGCCAGCGCGGCCTCGGCGGACAGGTGAAAGCCGCTGTGTACGGTGACGACCTCGTATCCGCAGGTGTCCACGTCCCACAGGTACCACCGGTCGGCGCCGTCCGCCGAGGTGAAGGGTGCGACCACGGCCCAGCGGGTGCCGTAACTGTTCCGCGCCCACCGGGCCGGGCCGGTCACCATACGCCCGCGAGCGACCCGCCGCGCCACGTCGGCGTCCAGATGCTCGGCGACCAGGTCTTGCGCTGACTCGCTCAGCGGCGCCGGCAGCACACCGGCGACGACGGCCAGCAATCGCTGCACCATGGTGAGCCCGCTGCCTGAGCCCTCGGACTCGCGCAGCCGCCCGTCCAGCACCGACAGCACGGCGCGAACGAGATCGTCCGGGTTGACGTGGTCCTCCAGCTCGCGGCTCTCGTACTGGGTCATCGTCACGCCGAAGCGAACGCAGAAATCGTCTTCGAGTTGGTCGTCGGACCAGCCGGGAGCGGCGGTAATCAACGCGTCGACCATCGGCCCGGCGGTCTCCATGGCCAGCGCGGTCCGATGGGCGTCGAGCTGGCGCCGGTACTCGAACAAGTCCCGCAACGGGTTAGCTTGCGCGGCCCTGCTCGGGGTCGGCGCCCCGGTGCGAGCCGGGGATCGACGGCCGGACGGCGACTTCTTCTTCCGCTTGCGAGATACGGGCACGGCGCCGAAGCGTACTCGGGCAGGTAGCTGACGCCCGATCGGAGTACCACTTTGGAGGCGCCAGAGCGGCCCGATGATGGCTTCGCGGCCTACCTGGCGAGCCGGTGGGTAAGGGCGGTGTGGCGGCGGCCGGCGCCGACGGTGCGGATGGCGGCGGCGAGGGCGCGGCGGGAGTCGACGAGGACGACGAGTTTCTTGGCCCGGGTGACGGCGGTGTAGAGCAGGTTGCGTCGCAACATCATCCAGGCGCTGGTCGTGACCGGGATGACCACGGCTGGGTACTCTGAGCCCTGGGAGCGGTGGATGATCATCGCGTACGCGTGGGCCAGCTCGTCGAGTTCGTCGAAGTCGTACTCGTCCGCGTCTTCCTCGACCGCAGCGTCCGTGGCCTTCTGGACCACCGCCCCGCCGTAAGCGGCTGCGGCGGCCGACACGTATGGCATGACCGACGTCGATAGCCCACCAAATCCACCCTGGTCACCGCCCGGCTACAATCCGCTACCACGGCAGGTATAGCACCCTCCGACAACGGGCTCACTGGTAAAGCTGGACTCGTCCATGGGCTCGGGATGATCGCCCTCGGCCTGATCACCACGCGGCGCGCCGTCAACCGGGCATAACGGACCGGGGTCCTGCTTCGGGTGGCAGGACCCACCACCACGACGGGCCCGCTCAACCGATGCACGGGAGGCGCCGTGTACCCCACGTAGGGCACCGGCGCCTCACCGCGCCGACGGCGAATCTGGCTACGCATGTTTCTCGCCGAGTTTGCGAACGGTACACGCTCAGGCCACACGGTCGATCATCATGGTCGCGCCGAGGAGCACACCGCCCTCGTCGCGCACCGGGATCGTGGTCGTGCTGAGCACCCGGCGCTCCCCGGTCGACGCGATGATCGTGATGTCGCGGCGGATCGGGGCGGTGCCGTGGCCCAGTGCGGCGAGGCCCGACTCGGCCCGGAACGGCGTGCTGTCGGCGTCCACCGGCGCGAGCACGTCGAGCAGGTCCAGCAGGGGTGCGCCCGGCCGTACCGGCAGGCCCGTCACGTCTTCGGCCGAGGGGGAGGCGCGTCGCACGGTCAGTTCGGGGCCGAGCAGGATCAGGGCCGCCGGAAGCTCGTTGAACGTCGCGTCGAGGAAGCGGTCCGCCTCCATGAGGCGGGCCTGGGTGGTCGCGTTCTGCAGGGCGATCGCCGCCTGGGTGCAGAGCACGTCGAGCAGTTCGATGGCTCGGTGCTCGAACGCCGCGGGTTGCCGGCGATCCAGGTAGACGACCGCCACGATGTCACCGTCGCGGACGATCGGCACGCACAGCAGCGCGTGAGGCCGGTGACCGAGCAGGTACGGGTCGTCGGCCAGCTCGGCCGGCAGGCTGTCGATGGTCTCGCGAACCGGGCGGCCGCTGCGCCGGGCCGACCGGATCACGGTGAGCGGAAGGTACTCGGCCATCGGCTCGCCCGGCGCCGATACGACCGACACCTGTGTGTGATCGGTGTCGGCGACGGCCGCGAGCCATAGGCCCGACTGACCCGGCAACAGCAACGCGCCGTGGTCCGCGCGGCCGTGCTCGACGAGCAGTCGCAGCACTGTGGCCACGAGCGGCTCGAGGCGTGACTCGGCGCAGATGCTGCGGCACGCGTTGACGACGGCGAGGAGGTCGAGCTGGTCCAACAGGCGCGGCGCTTGCGTGGTCGCCTGGTCGAGAGCCTCGTCCAGATGCGCCACCTTCGCACCGGCCCGCCAGTCGTCGTACCGGCTGCGGGCAAGGCGGAGGTACGCCACCGCGCCGTCGAGATCCTGGCGGCTCAGCGCCTGGAGGCCGGCACGCTCGGCGGCCAGCGCCTCGAGCCCGGTCTCGCCCCGTTCGCGGGCCGCCTCAACGGCCTGCTGGTAGGCGGAGACGGCCTGGGCCGGATCGTCGCTGAGGCGGGCCTGCTCCGCGGAGAGCAGCAGTACCATGGCGGCGAGGCCCGCCCCGCCGGCCGGGGCGAGCATCGCCTGCGCGGCGGCCAACGCCGCGACGGCCTCGGTTCGGTCGCCCGGCACGGCCACGTCGCACCGGGTGGCGTGCGCCAGGGCGCGGTAGAAGCCGGCCACCGCGACCAGCAGGCTGTTGCGTGCGCCGGGGTTGCGGGCCAGTGCGCCGCCGGCGTCGATCGCCCGCTCGTGATCACCCTCGATGGCGGCGGTGGCGATCTCCACGGCGAGGGTCGCGGTCGAGACGTGCACGGCACCGCCCGTTCGCGCTTCCGTCGCGCGCCCGCTGGCCGGTGTGACCGCTGCGGCCGGGTCTGGCTGCCCGCGCAACCGGTCCACCGCCCCGGTAAGGATCCCGTGCAGCCGGCCGACGGCACCGGTCGCGTACCGCTCGACGGCGAGCCGTGAGCCCTCCAGTTCGGCGGCGAGCAGGTCGAGGGGGACGCCGGCGGTGACCAAGCGGTACGCGACGTGGAGCACCCGGTTGTGGAGACTCTCCGGCACGTCGCCGTCCTCCGCCGCAGTCAGGAAGGCGCGCCTCAAGGCCTCGGACGCCGCTGTCGCGCTCGCCATCCACAATGGCCGGACGTACGCGACGACGGGCTCGACCCGGGCGGCCACCTTCGGTGACATCTGGAGCGCCACGCGAGCGGCCCGCGCGGCCGTCCGCTCGTCGAGTGCCTCCTGCTCCGCCTGCCCGGCCGATCCACCGCCGGCCCGGTCGGCAAGGGCGGCGGCGTAACAGGCGAACACGACGGCCGCGGCGGGGCTCACCGCGATCGGGCGCGCGGAGCGAGGGGCATCGGTCGTACCGAGGACGAGCCGCACCCCCGTCGCGGCCAGTAGGGCCGCCGGGTTCTCGCCCATCGCGTCCAGGGTCAGCGCGTCGGCGATGATGTCTAGCGCCAGTTGCTCGCTCCACGACGGCGGCGCCTCGGCGTCCACCATGGTGTCGACCGCGCCGTCCCCCAGCCGGGGGCGCAGCGATGCGACGGCGCCGGCCAGCGCGGCGTCGATGCCGGGCTGGTCGCGCGGCACCGTGATGCCGAGCATGCCCAGCGCCTCCGCGGCCGCGGCGAAGGCCGCCGCCCGGTCGCCGTCGATCCGCCGCCATCGCGTGCGCAGGGCCCAGAGCCGCACCCGGTCCAGATCATCGGCGGCGTACCGGGCCGCGAGTTCCGTCATGGACTCGGCCGCCTCGCCCGCACCGGCGTCGCGCATCGCCTCGGCCGCCGCGAAATGCACCGCATAGGCCAGTTCCGGCCGGTGCGCCCAGGCGTCCGGCGCCAGGGAGTCGACCGCCGCGCCGAGATGGTCGCGGGCGGCGGTGATCGCGCCGACCCGGTAGGCCCGCCGGCCCGCCGCAAGCCGGAGCTCCGCCACCCGGGCGCGCCGGTCGCCGGCGATGTACGGGTCCGCGCCGGCGAGCTGGGTGATCGCCAGCTCGGGGACGACCGCGGGATCGTCGAGTACCGCCCGGACGATCGCCGCCCGTACCAGCGCGGTCTCCTCGTCGGTGAGGGTGGCGTGGAACTGCTGCCGGATCGTCTCGTGGGCCCACCGGTACCCGCCCGAGCCGTCCGGAACGAGCAGCCCGTCACGCAGCGGGTCACGAAGCCGGCCGTGCACGTCCGCGGCGGATCGGTCGGTCACGGCCGGCAGGAGGCCGGCCGGCACCGCCACGCTCATCGATGCGGCTCGCAGCAGCCGGTGCACCTCGGCGCCATACCGCGCCAGCCCGGGCTGCGGGGCCGCCGCCGGGGCGTGCTCGCTCGCCGCCTCAACCTGCGCGGCGCTCCACTGCCACGCCCCGCCTTTGGTGTCGAACACCAGCCGCCGCCGATCGTGGAGCTGGCGCAGGACCTCGACCACCACCATCGGATTGGACCCGACCTTCGCGGCGACGACGCGAGCCAGCTGTGTGGCCTGGCGCAGTTCGGCGTTCAGGAGGTCGGCCAGCAGCTCGGCCAGCGCCGCGTCGGGCAGCGGGCGCAGCGGCACCGTCACCGCCTGCACATCGCCGACCAGCCCGCGCAGCAGTGCCGCGACCGGGTGCGATTCGTTGACCTCACGGGGCGTGTACGCCAGCAGCAGCAGGAGCGGCTCGTCGTGCAACTCGTGGAACACCTCGGCCAGCAGATGCAGGCTCGCCGGGTCGGCGCGGTGCGCGTCATCCAGGGCCAGGACCAGCGCCCCTTCCTGATCGGCGACCGCCGCGAGGAGCCGCCCGACGGCCAGCCGCAGCCGATGCCGCGCGTTTGCACCCTGCTCCGCGTGCTCGGCCGCGGTTGGTCCCTGCTCCGCGGGCGCGGCCTCGTGCAGCAGCGACCCGAACGCGGGTACCAGCGTCAGCAGCGTGCCGGCTGCCGGGCCGAGCGCGTCGCGCAGCGGTACGCGCCACCGCTCCGGCCGTCCGTCCGCCTGCATGAGCAGCTGGTCGGCCAGATCGTCGAGCAGCCGGGTCAGCGTCGGGAACGGCGCGTCCCCCGGGCCGGCCGCCGTCCGGGCCGCACATCCGCCGTCGCGGATGAACCCGTCGGTGACGTGTCCGAGCAGCGCCGTCTTGCCCAGCCCTTCATCGCCGGTGATGCTGACCGCGGCCGCCCCGTTGCCGGCGGCGACCCGTTTGTACACACCGGTGACCCGGGCCAGCCGGTCGCGGCGGCCGTATATGCGGCCGCTGGTCACCAGGCGGTCCGGCGTGTCCCATCGGCCGAGCGTGAACTGCCGCGGCGACCGGCCGGCGGAGCCCGGGGCGACGGTCAGCTCGTCCCGGCACCGGCGCAGATCCATGGCGGCGCCGCGCGCAGTCTGGTAACGATCCTCCGGCGCGACGGCGAGCAGTTGACCGATGATGTCCTCCAGCACCGGCGGCAGCCCCGGCGACAGCGTGGCCGGCCGCACCACCTCGGCGGTCAGCTGGCGATGCGTGCGCTGTGCCGGGCTCTCCGCGGGGATCGGCGGCGCTGCGGTGGCCAGCTCGAACAGCAGCACACCTAGCGCGTACAGATCGGTCCGCCCGTCCACGTCGCGCCAGAACCGCGCGGTCTGCTCCGGAGCCGCGTAGTGGACGTATCCGACCGGCGCCGCGTCCACCCCGATCAGGTAGGCGCGGTGCACCTGGTTGCCGGGGCCGCGTTCGACGATGATCGTGTCCGGGCATACCGCCGCGTGGAGGCCCTTCTGTTTGTGCCACCGTTCGAGCGCGCGGCCCAGTTCGGTGCCGAGCCGGACGACCTCCTCCCACGGCATCGGCAGGCCGGCCGGCGCCAGCCGTCGCAGGCGCTCCGCCGGGCTCGCCCAAGCAGCCGGGCCCGGATCGGCGGCGGCGTTGCCACGCATGGGCCTCCCTCGGGCTCGACCGGCGTTCCGGGACGGCGGGCGCTAGCCCTCGAGCGACAGACTCGGTTTGCGGGCGACCGCGGCGATTTGCGCGACGCGCCTGGACGGGTCGGCCTCCTCGGTGTCCTGCGGATCCGGCCGCCACTGGTTGACGTAGACCACGCCCGGATCGAGCAGTTCCATGCCGGCGCACAGCGCGGCGACCTGATCCCGGGTCCGCAGTGTCGCCTCGGCGACGCGCTTCGAGTACGCGGCCGTGGCGGCGTCGGCACCGGCGGGTGCGCTCCCGTCCTCCGAGTCCGCGGCGTGTGAGATGACCATGTAGCTGCCCGGCACGACGGCGTCGCGGTAGCTGGCGACGATCGCGGCCGGATCGTCGCTGTCCGGGATGAAATGGAGGACGGCGACCAGCAATATCGCGACCGGCACGGTGAAGTCGATCAGATCGTTCACCTCGGGCATCGCCAGGATCTCCGAGACGTCGCGCAGGTCGGCCGAGAAGCCCTGGGCGTTGTCGTTGCCGGCCAGCAACGCTCGGCAGTGCGCGACGGCAACGGGGTCGGTGTCGATGTAGACGACCTTGGACTCGGGTGCGGCGGCCTGGACGATCTCGTGCACGTTGCCGACCGTGGGAATGCCCGAGCCCAGGTCCAGGAACTGCCGGATCCCGGCGCCGACGAGAAAGCGCACGGCGCGGCGCATGAACGCCCGATTGGCCCGCATGATGACCGGCAGCTCCGGCATAATCCGCGTGATCTGCTCGGCCACCTTCCGGTCGACCTCGAAGTTGTGCCGGCCGCCGAGGTGGTAGTCGTAGATGCGCGCCGAGTTCGCGCGGCTGACGTCAATGGCTTCCGGTGCCCAGAAGGGTGGCTCCACGGACAGAAACCCTATCTAACCAGCTACCCACGGTAAATCGTCCGTAACGGTAACTGCGTGTCGGCACCGGCCCCTACGAACACACGCGCGAGCGCGCCGGCGTCTGTCCCGGTGGATTCGCGTGGACCACTGCTGCCAACGTCTCGGCGAACTGCCGGCTGAGGAGGTTCCACCACGTCCGGGTTTGTCAACGGCGTTCACTCGACCGCGGACCTCACCGACCTACACGTCGATCTTCAGCTCGCCCCCGCCCTGAGCCGGATGCATGTCATCCTTGAACTCCGCGCCGCGTCCGGGACGTCGGGAGGGATGGCCGGCGTGCTCCCGGATCGGCCTCGTTTGTCCTGGTAGTGGCTGCGTGGCAGGCGGATGTGGGGAGCGGGAGACGATGATTGCTGCCGAACGGCGCAGTGGGGGTCGCGGCTGCTCCCCGAACCGGCTGCCACCCGGGCCCACCTGGTGGGTGCATCGAACGGGCGTGAACGGTGCTGAACGGCTGGCAACGGGTGCGCATACCAAAACGCTGACCTGCCGGAACGACGTTTCGGCAGGTCAGCGTGGGTGACCGGGCAGTTTTGACACGGAAGAGGTCACTGGTTCGATCCCAGTATCGCCCACGAGTCAGTAGCATCCGAACCGCCTGTCAGGTCTGACAGGCGGCTCTTCTGTTGCCGGTCCGGCGTTGAGAGCATGAGCTCTGAGCTGGGCGATGCCATGGGCGGCTGATCACGGCTCAGCCGTCCAGGATTTGGACGGGCTGCCCCGTGATCGTGGCGATGAGGTCGAAGTCCTTGTCGACGGCGAGGACGGTCAACGCTGCCTTCTCTGCCGTCGCCGCGATCAGTAGGTCGGGAATTGACGGGGCGCGGTGCTGGCCGCGGTCTGCCAGGAGCATCTGTACCTGGAATGCCCTGTCCTCGATAGCGGGTGTCAAGTACTCGATCGGCATGAAGGACAGCGGCGGGCGAGCGAACTGCCGGCGACCTGTGTCTCCGGAGCGCGCAGAGTAGCCGAGCTCGAGCCGGGTGATCGTGGAGAGCCGGACCAGCCCGCGACTGATGCGCGCGCTCCACTCGTCGCGGTTCGCCGCTTGGTCGAGTTGGAGGCGCACATACGCGGACTTGTCGATCAGCCAGGCCGTCACCGCCATGCGGCGTCCATCACCGTGGGGTCGGCCAGGTCGGCGAAAACCTCCGCGGATCGTTGCCAATCCTCTTCGGTGACGACCCGCTCACCGGTGGGGCTGGTGCCCTCCTCGAACTTGCGACGCAAGTACTCGTTGCGCGACAGGCCGAGGTTCGCGGCCGCGGCATCGATGCGGTCGACGGCTTCCTGGCTCAGATCGCGTATGAGGATATTGGGCACGAGGGCACCTCCGAACGCGTACCTGATATCACGATATCACTTGGGCTTCGGCAGGTCCGGCGGCTGTGACCCGCCTCAACCCGGCATGCCGGGCCATAATCGACGGGTCGTAGTGCGGCCACTACTTTCTGACGGTGATCGTGGTGGTCGGTGAATTGCCGCCGCCGGCCGCGTTGGCCGCTCCGAACGACTGCACGTAGAAGGCGAACCGGTGACCGTTGGTGTCGGCCTCGGGTGACGTGGTGAGGTCGATCGGGTCGAGGTAGCCGGCAGGAGCGATGGTCCACAGGCCCTCTTCCCCGGCCGGCCACGGCGTGAACCACGGGGAGCCGGTTCCTTGGGGCGAGCACGGATGCAGCGTCGCGTCGCACATCCAGACGTAGTACCACACGTCCGTACCCCCGTTGTCCCAGGTGGCCGCGACTATGCCGTGCGAGTCGACCGTCGCGGCCGGCGCCCTGAGCAGACCGCCGAACACCGGGCAATCGTCGCCGAGCGTCAGGTAGTACCAGTCGCTGGAGCCGTCGATCCCGGTCGCGGCCGCCGTTGCACGTGATGGCTTGGCCTGCGGTGGGTTGTCCGTGGGGAAGGGCGGTCCGCTGCGGTGAATGCCGTAGCCGGCAAGCGAGTTGCTCGACATGGTTGTCGAGGCCCACCCGGCGGGTGCCGCCGCGGCGGCCGCGGCCGCCGGATTGAACGCCGCCGATGGGACGTCGATGAACCGGGGCCGGTAGATCCGTGCGTCGTGGGCGTTCGCGCTGACGCAGCCGGTGTCGACCGAGAAGGTGTTCACGTTGTACGAGATCACGATCTTGCCGGCGCCACCGAGACCGGGCTGCACGCGCGCCTCGTACTGCTGGTAGTAGTACGGGTAAGCGACGAATCCGGTCGGCGGCTCGTACAGGGCGACGCTGCGGTTGCCGAATCCCCACGGCGTCGTCGCGGGATGGGCGCCGATCGTGCCCTCCGCATTGAGCTGCCCCCTCGTGTAGTCGAACTGAACGAGCCACAGGCTGTCGTTCACCGACACGACGCTGAAACCGGTGGTGCCGTTGGTGATCGGCAGCGCGGCCGGAGTGCTTCCGCAACCACCCCAGGTCGGATTGCCGCCGCTCATCCCGGTGTACAGCTGCCACGAACCGGGACTGGTCAGACCGCCGGCCGACGTCTTGGCCAGGTAGACACGGTCACTGCCCGTCCCCGAGGGCTTCCAGCCGTAGACGTACTGGGCGCCGTTCCAGGTCAGCAATGCGGTGCCCCATGTGATCCCGGCCGAGCCGCAGGAGAACCGCGCCGGGTTGACGGTGACGACGGAGTCGTTCTGCAACGAACTGACCGGGATCGTGGCCACCGCCGAATAGTCGATGACGAAACTGCTCCCATTCGAAAGCCCGTGGTAGTAGAACTTCACCACGTTGGACCCGACCACTTTCTGGTCGCCGGTCCAGAAGAACCCACCGTCGCTCGCCGCTGCCGGTGTTTTCGCGTACCGATCCCAGAAGCTCACGAACTGGTTGTGCTCCTGACAGGTGTTCCCCCCGGTGATGGTCTTTTTGAGCCCATTTCCATCCTGTACGACGATCGAGTTGTGCAACGCGCTCGCGTGCCACAGTCCCTTGCGTTCCCCCGGCGAGTTCAGGTACGTGTCGGAGAAGAACCATGCCCGTTCCCCGTCCGGTAGGACCACCGAGTTCGTCGCGTCTCCGCCACTCCACTCGGCACAGCTCGCGGAATCACCGTACGAGTTGAACATGCTGTTCAGGGCATTGTTCGGAGTGGCGGGCGTGCCGCCGCCGCCCTCGTCGTCGTTACACCCGGGATTGTCTCCCGCGTAGTGGGCGCTCACGAAGAAATCGTCAGCTTCGAGGATGCGATTGCGGAACCGGAACGTGCTGAACTGGCCGCCTTGCGAGCTGTTCGCTTCCGGCGGCACCCAGCAGATGCTGTAGGGATCGCCGGAGGCCGCTCCTTGCGTCGTGGCCGCGAGTGGGTACTCATCGCAGCTCGTATTGCCGAGACGGGCCTCATCCGGCGGCGCTGTCTTGCCGCCGCATGCCACCCTGCGGTTTTCGGCTTCGTTCGCGGTATATGTCAACGGCGTGTTGTAGCCCGGTAGCCCCGGCAGACCCGGTTGACCGGCCAGGTTTCCGGTGGCCTTCGCCATGTGCTTGGCCACGAGGCCGACCTTCGGATAAAGGGCGTCGCTGACCGCCCAGGTGGGCCGGTAGGGAGAGTAGACGCAGCCCTTTTCGTAGCCCTGCTGAAGATTCACGCTGTCGCATCGGATGGGATGTCCCGGACCGAGGTTGACGCGCGCCGGCACGCAGGGCGCGATGTTGCAGGGCAGGTCCATGTACCGGAAGTCGATAAAGAGCGGAGTGTTCAGGTAGGTGGTCGCCGCGGTCGCGGTGTCGGAGACGAAAAAAGAGGCAGCCATCGGCACATTCGGGCTGATCGTGCCGAGGACGCCGTCCGGCGGAATGATGGGCACCGTGGCACAGTCCGAGTCGGTGCAGGCGAGCGATGCGGTCGCCACCATGAATTCACCCGGGGAAAGACCCGTGATACTGGTCGGCGTGATGATCGCGTGCACGTTCCACGTGCGTGCTTGCGGGTCGAGGAACGCCCACACCTCCGCGTCGAAGCGGATCTGAATCAGGTGGACTTCCGGGCCCACCTGAACCCGCTCCACGAAGGTGAGTGGGATGTATACGCAGACCGCCAAACGGGTGTACGAGACGTCGTTCGTGAGCCTCGCCGGACAGATCGACGGGATTTCGGCGGCGGCCGATGCGGTGCCGGCCGCGTCCGCCCGGCGGGTGGGCGCCTGACCGATCCGCGAGGTATCGACCTGTGCACAGCCGCGTTCGATCGTGGTCGTCCGGCCGCTCGGCAACGTGACCTGCTGGGACCGCGAGGCGCATCCGGCCGGCACGTCCATCGGCTGCTGTCGAGGACCATCGGATCGCCGTACACCCGCGGGGTCGGCCACGGTCGGGGCGGACGGCGCTGCGGTCGCCGGCACGGCCAGGCCCGGCGCGATCAGCGATGCCAGGACGATCGACATCAACAACAGCCGGACGCCCCGCGAACGCCCGCCGGCGCGATCTGCGCTGATCATGACGAGCCCTCGGGCGGATGCCACTGCTTGATCCGGCGGTCGGGAGCGTCCTCGGCGTACGGCCACAGCTGGATCCGCCACTGGTCGCCCGGAGTGGTCGAGCCCGGCCACCCCAGGCTGACGAAGCCCCGACCGGAGACACGAACGGCGTACTTGCCGTCGGCCACTTCGCATGTCGTGCCGTGCAGCGCGGGGCTGTCATAGCGCACGACGCCACCCCGTACCAGGAGGCTGCTTTCGAAGACTTCCTCCCACTCGGCGTCGTCCTCCGGCGGCCGATGGCCCCATTCCTCGATGCGCAGTGGCATCGCGAAGTTGTTCTGGTGGGGCGACAGCACCACGATGCTGTAGGTATCGCTGGCGATGTGCGCACCCGCCATCGCGTCCTCCAGCAGCCGCATGTAGTCGGTCTCCGGGGAAGAGGCGCCGCGAAGGCTGAACTGTCCGTAGTCGAGGGCCACAACCATCTCGTGGACGCGGCGAGGTCCTGACGAGCTCACACAAATCAGACTGCTACTCGGCTGCACGGCTCCGACGCTACGGACGACTTGGTAGCCTCAACAGGTCCAAACTTTGCTATGGCGAGCAGACCAAACTCCCCCGGACAACCGGACCGCCCATGGAACTGTTTCTCGACAACGACGATCAGCGCAGCCTGAGCACGCAGCTGTACGACCAGATCAGAGAGGCGATCACCGACGGGCGACTGCCGCCCGGCGGCCGCCTGCAACCCTCCCGCGGCGTCGCCCAAGGGCTCGCCATCGCGCGCTCCACCGTCACGGACGCCTATGCCCGGCTGACCGCCGAGGGATACGTCGAGGGCCGCCGCGGCGGTGGCAGCATCGTCGTTGGCCACGCCTCATCCCCACCCGATCTGTCCGAGGCCCCGACCGCGCTGGCACCCACCGCCCAGGCCGCCGCGGTCCGGCGGTACGGCGTCGGCCTGGAATCGCACCCGCGCTACGACCTCACCGCGGGACGAGTCGAGACCCGGCTGTTCCCCCTCGCCGACTGGCGACGCTGCACGAACCGGGCCCTGACCAGGCTCGCCCGGGACTTCGGGTACTACGGCGACCCCGCCGGCAGCATCGAGCTGCGCCGCACGCTCACCCACTGGCTCGCCCGGTCCCGCGGGATCGCCACCACGGCGGATCAGATCGTGGTCACCCACGGCGCCTCACACGCGACCGACGTCATGGCCCGCGTCCTGCTACGCCCCGGCGACGTGGCCGCCGTCGAGGAACCCGGCTATCCCCCGATCACCAGCCTGTTGCGCTTCCTCGGCATCGAGGTGGTGGGCGTCCCGGTGGACGAGCACGGCTTGGTCGTGGACGCGCTGCCCGCCGCGGCGCGGCTGGTCCACGTGACGCCCTCGCACCAATATCCGCTCGGCGTCGTCCTCAGCCGGCAACGCCGGATCGCACTGCTGCGCTGGGCCGCCCGCCGCGGCGCCGCCGTCATCGAGGACGACTACGACAGCGAGTTCCGCTACCAGAACCGTCCACTGGAGCCACTGCACCGGCTCGACCGCGACGGAGTGGTGATCTACGTCGGCACCTTCAGCAAAATGCTCAGCCCGGCGCTGCGCGTAGGGTTCGCGGTCGTCCCGCCCGGCCTCGTCCCGGCGATCACCGCGATCCGGCAGGCCGTCGACGCCGGCCCGCCCCCGGTGACCACGCACACGCTCCGCGCCTTCATCGAGGAAGGGCACCTCGACCGCCACCTGCGTCGCGCCCGCAAGGTCTACGCCGACCGTTACCGCACCGTCCGCGCGGCAGTGGCATCGCTGTCCGATTCCGGCTTCACACCTCTGCCCAGCCAGGCCGGGCTCCACATGACGCTGCAAACCCCGGACACACCGGACGACAAAGAGCTGAACGTACGGTCGACGCGGCACGGACTCCAGCTCTCCTCCCTGCGGCGGACCTACCAGCACAGCCCACCCCAGGCCGGCATCGTCCTCGGATTCGGCGCGATCCCCACACCTGACATCCCGGACGCGATAGAGCTCCTGGCATCGCTCTATCGCTGAGGCAGCGCGCCGTGCAGCTGCACGACGGCCGGCTTCGTGCTCTGACGCCGGCTAATCGGTGGGCCGTGTCGCTCGTAGCGAATATAAGAGCGGGACACGCGGGTTACCCTCCGGGAATCGGTGCTCGCCGTCGGACTTCTCCAGCACGGGAAACCGTTGGAAGAGCGTGAAGTCGTGCTCGTGCAGGAAGTCCAACCGTGGGGTCGGCATCGGTCATGGCGGTGACCATATCGACACAAGCGCGCGTGCCGCCGCCGCTCCGGCCGGTAGGTGTCCGGTAGACGTCCGGTCAGAGCGACACATCGGCGTATCGTCATAGCCCTCTCCCTGGGTGGAGGAGCCATGAGCACGCTTGTCACCACCGCTGACATACCTCCGGCAGACCGCTTCGATTTCATCCGGGACATGTCGGCCACGATGTGGGTGCCGATGGAGTGCCGCGGCCGGTGCCCGACCGACTATCGCGGAGAATTCCGGGCCAGCGGCCTCGGTCCGATGCAGGTCGTGGTGCTGGACATCATGCCGATCACGGTCCGCCGCA
The DNA here is from genome assembly GCF_044454685.1 of Actinoplanes sp. NPDC051513. Classification (NCBI taxonomy): domain Bacteria; kingdom Bacillati; phylum Actinomycetota; class Actinomycetes; order Micromonosporales; family Micromonosporaceae; genus Actinoplanes; species Actinoplanes sp. NPDC051513. The sequence continues at coordinate 286,019 of NZ_JBITDW010000008.1, read as the reverse complement.
CCACCGCGATGATTTCGCACGCCGATCCCAACATGCTGAAGCTCTTCCTCGTCTGTGCCGGCGGCGCCTCAGTGGTCGATCAGGGTGGCCGGCAGGCGCGGTTGTCCGTCGGGGAGTTCGCGTTCTACGACACTCGCCGGCCGTACGAGGTCTCCTGCGGTGTCGACGAACGACCGACCCGGGTCATGACATTCATGTTCCCGCCGTCCTTGTTGCCGCTGTCGCCGAGCGGTCGCAAACATCTCAGCGCGGTGCGTATCCCGGCCACCGCGGGGATGGGCGACCTGACCGCCCAGTTCCTGCTCCAACTGGCCGGCAACGTCGAGGACTACAGCCCGACGGAGGCTGCCCGGTTGTCCGCCGCCGCTCTCGAGATCCTCGCCACCCGGCTGGCCCGGGAACTGGAGGTCGACGACTGGGGCACGCCCGAGGACCGCCGGCACGCCCTGCTGGTCACCGTTCAGGGCTTCATCCAGCAACACCTCAGCGACCCGCAACTGTCCCCGGCCGGAGTGGCCGCGTACCACCACATGTCGCTGCGGTCGCTGCACCAGCTCTTCCACGACGAGGGGCTGACCGTGGCCGGCTGGATCCGGTCGCGACGGCTGGAGCGGTGCCGCCGCGACCTGACCGATCCGAGCCTCGCCGCCCACCCGGTGGCCGCGATCGCGGCCCGCTGTGGCTTCGCCAGCGCCGCCGACTTCAGCCGGGCCTTCCGCGCCGCGCATGGCCTGCCGCCGGGGGAGTACCGCAGGTTCGCACGCGTTGTGAACGCGTCTGCGCGCTGACCCAACGACACACCACGACGGCCGCCGCCACCCTGTTCCTACAAGAACAGAACCGGGTTCCTACAAGAACAGAACCGGGAGAAGAAGGTGGTGGCGATGACTTACCCGTTCGCGGACCGGGTTGCCGAGGACCAGCGACTCGTCGCTCAGGGACAGGTGTTCGATCCGCTCACGCGACGACTGCTCGAGCGGGCCGGGCTGGCGGCGGGCATGCGTGTGCTCGATCTGGGAAGCGGGGCGGGCAACGTGGCGCGGCTGGCCGCCGAGCTGGTCGGTCCGCACGGCGCGGTGGTCGGCGTGGAACGCGACCCGGCGGCCGTCGAGCTGGCCCGGCGGCGGACCGGCGCGCCGAACGTCGAGTACCGGGTCGGCGACGTGCAGACGCTGGACGGGATCGAACAGGGCTTCGACGCGGTGATCGGCCGGCTGGTTCTGATGTATCTGTCCGACCCGGTCGCCGCGCTGCGCCGGGCCGCGTCGCGGCTGCGACCCGGCGGGCTGATCTGCGTCCACGAGGCCGATCTGGCCTACCTGCCGGCCGGCCCGCTGACCCCGCGCTGGGCGGAGGTGCACGGTTACTTCCTGGCCGCGCTGGAGAAGGCCGGCATCGAATGCCGGCTGGGGCTGACGTTGTTCACCCTGTTCCGGTTCGCCGGCCTGCCGGAGCCGGAGCTGCTGGTCGAGCTGTTCGCCGCGGGCGGGGCGGACGCGCCGGCGTGGGCCTGGGCCAACGTGATCTCGGCGACGGTGCCGCTGATGGAGCTGCACGGCGTCGCCAGCCGCGCCGACGTCGATCCGCCGACACTGGCCGACCGGCTGCTGGCCGAGACGCTCGCCGCCGACGGCTGTGTGCTGGGCCCGCCGATGTTCGGGGCCTGGGCGAGCGTGCCGTCGCGATGACCATCGGGCTGCGATCGAGGGCCGCCCGTCGCTGAGCCGGCCCTGGGGCCGGCTCAGCGCGTTCTCAGATCTTGCGGCCGCGCTGGGCGATGCCTTGCGGGCCGTACGGGTATTCGCCGGTCACCGGGGTGCTGGCCTCGGTGAGCAGCTCGGTCTCCTTCTCCGACAGGTGCAGGCCTGCGGCGCCGAGGTTGTCCTCGAGCTGCTCGACGGTGCGTGCGCCGAGGATCACCGAGGTGACGGCCGGCCGGTCGGCGAGCCAAGCGAGCGACACCTGCGACATCGACACGCCGCGCTCCTCGGCGACGCCGCGGACGGCATCGAGGATGTGCCAGGTGCGGGTGTCGGAGTTGCGCGGGCCGTAGGCCTCCATGCCGCGGCCCGGGTCCTCGCCGAGGCGGGTGGCGCCGGTGGGCTCGCTGTCGCGTACGTATTTGCCGGTGAGCCAGCCGCCGCCCAGCGGCGACCAGGGCAGGATGCCGATGTTCTCGTTGCGGCACACGTCGACGAGCTCGAACTCGATCTCGCGTACGAGCAGGTTGTACTGCGGCTGCAGGGTGACGATCGGGGCGAGCCCGCGGAACTGGGTGATCATCGCCGCCTTCTGCAGTTGCCAGCCGAGGAAGTTGCTGACGCCGACGTACCGGATCTTGCCGGCGCGAACGGCGTCGTCGAAGAACGCGAGCGTCTCCTCGATCGGGGTCAGCGGGTCCCAGGCGTGCGCCTGATAGAGGTCGATCGTCTCGAGGCCGAGGCGGCTCAGGCTCGCGTCGAGCGCGCGGGCCAGATTCACGCGGGTCAGTCCGGCCGAGTTCGGGTCGTCGCCCATGGGGAAGCGGCCCTTGGTGGCGATGACGAGCTGGTCCCGTACGCCGGACCTGGCCGCGAGCCAGCGGCCGATGACTTCCTCGGAGACGCCACGCGAGTAGACGTTGGCGGTGTCGATGAAGTTGCCGCCGGCCTCGACGAAGCGATCGAGCTGGGCGTGTGACACCTCCTCGCTGCTTTCGTTGCCGAACGTCATCGTGCCCAGACATAGCGTCGACACGATCGTGCCCGTGCCGCCCAGGGTGCGGTATTGCATCAGTCAGCTCCTTACGCCGAGATGACCCCATCATTGCCCGGCCGACGCCTGCTGAACCAATGGGAGGCGACCCCGTAATATCTGGCCGGTGGGGTGGGAGGCGCTCGGGCAGTGGGGTGACGACGTCGCTCGCATCGAGCCGCTCGCCGGCGGAGTCGCCAACGACGTGTGGAGCGTGCGCGTCGACGGGCAGCTCGCGGTCGGCCGTCTCGGTGCCAGGAGCGACGCCGATCTCGCGTGGGAGACCGGGCTCATCCGACACCTCGACCGTGCGGGTCTGACCGTGCCGGTGCCGATCCCGACCACGGACGGCCGGCTGTTCGCCGACGGCCTGGTCGTGATGACCTACCTGGACGGCGGACCACCCGAGACGAAGGCCGACTGGCGCCGCGTGGCCGGCACGCTGCGCGAGCTGCATCGGTTGACGCGGGGCTGGCCGCAGCGCCCAGGCTGGCGATCGTCGACCGACCTCCTGCACGCCGAGACCGGGACGAAGGTCGACCTCGGCGCCATGCCCCCGGAGGGCGTTGCCCGATGCCGGGCAGCATGGGCGCGGCTCACCGGACGTCAGACGTGCGTCGTGCACGGCGACCCCAACCCTCGCAACGTCCGCATGACCGCGAATCAGGTCGCGCTGATCGACTGGGACGAGGCGCACGTCGACGTCCCCGATCTCGATCTCGTGCTGCCCGGCAACGCCGCCGGACTCGACGACGGCGCGTACGACATCGCCGCGCAAGCGTCGGCCGCGTGGGAAGCCGCCGTCTGCTGGGACGACGAGTACGCAGTCAAGCGGCTCGCCGAAGTCCGAGCGGTCTGACAACGCGACGCAGGAGCGGTCAAGGCCGCCCGAGAGTGCTCTCCCGGGCGAGCAGCGTGTGCCCGGCCCGTACCTCGGCCGGCGCCGCCTGTGTGCCGGTGCTGATCAGGGCGACCAGCCGGTCGACCGCGAGGCCGGCGATCTGCCGTTTGTCCGGCGCCACGGTGCTCAGGCTGGGCGTGGTGTACTCGCCCTCCTCGATGCCGTCGATGCCGATCACCGCGACGTCGTCGGGCACCCGCACCCCGGCGCGCAGCAGCGCCCGGATGGCCCCGATGGCCAGCAGGTCGTTGTAGCAGAACAGCGCGTCCGGCGGGTTCGGCTGGGCCATCAGGTGCTCGGCGGCCGCGGCGCCGAGGCGTCGGTGGAAGCGCTCGGTGGGCAGGACCAGCGCCGGATCGTACGCGAGGCCGGCGCGCTCCAGCCCCTGCTGGTAACCGGCCGTGCGCAGCTGCGCGGTCTCGCCGGTGCGGTAGGGCTGGTCGCCGATCGCGGCGATCCGGGTGCGGCCGAGCCCGGCCAGGTGCAGGGTGGCCTCGCGCGCGGCCGCCACGTTGTCGATCGCCACGTGCGAGAAGCTGCCGTCGAAGACGTGCTCGCCGAGCAGCACGAGCGGGACCCGGTTACCGCGTTTGCGCAGCTCCTCGGCGCTCAGCGTGAGCGGGCTGAGGATCAGGCCGTCGAAGAGGGTGAGCCGGGAGTTGCGGGTGAGCAGCTCGCGTTCGAGGTCGGGGTCGGCGTCGGTCTGGTCGAGCACGACCGTGTAGCCGTGTGCGCGGCCGGCCGTGATCACCGCGCGGGCGAGCTCGGCGAAGTAGGGCACGTCGAGCTCGGGCACGACCAGGCCGATCAGGCCACTGCGACCCTGCTTGAGGTTGCGGGCGATGATGTTGGGCTTGTAGTCGAGCTCCTCGAGGGCCGTCTCGACCCGGGCGCGCAGTTCGGGGGAGACGGGCGCGTAGCCGTTCACCACGTTCGAGACGGTGCGGATCGACACGCCGGCCCGGCCGGCCACGTCCCGCAGCGTGGCGTCGCGCATGCCTGCTACCTCCCCATCGGTTGCCGTCAGCCTATGCGAACTCGCTCCAGTCTAGATCTTGCATCGTTGCAGAACCAGGTGCAGTCTGTTTGCAACGATGCAGAGCTGCCACCAGCTCCGTTCTCACCGGGAGTCCAGATGAGCGCCCTTTCTCGCCGAACCCTTCTCCGCGGCGCCGCCGGCCTCGGCGCCATGACCGCCCTCGCCGCGTGCGGCGCCGGGGGCGACGACACCGCGCCCAAGGCCCTCACCGCGCCCTCCAGCGGCGCCCCGCTCGCCGGCTCGATCACCGTGTGGAGCCGCTCGGGCGACCTGTTCAAGGTCTTCGACGCCGCCATCGCGAAGTTCCGCGCCGCGTACCCCCAGGTGACGGTCGACCACCAGGCCGTGGACATCGATGCCAAGCTGGCCAACACGCTGATCTCCGGCGCCGGTGTGCCGGACGGCAGCTTCTGGGACGACGCGAAGATCGCCGGTCAGGCCGAGCATCTGTACGACCTGACCTCGCTGATCGCGCCCTACCGGGACAAGACCGCGCCGTACAAGCTCTCGGTCAACACGGTGGACGGCAAGGTGTACGGCGTCCCGTGGGACCTGGACCCGGGTCTCCTCTGGTATCGCGAGGACCTGCTGCAGGATGCCGGCGTCGATCCCGCCGGGCTTGGCACCTACGACGACCTGCTCACCGCCGCGCGTACGCTGCGCGAGCGCAACCCCAAGGCCAAACCGATCCACCTCGACGGCGACCCGTTCCTCGGCCAGCTCTGGCTCGAGATGCTCGCCAACCAGCAGGGCACCAGCCTCAGCGACGACCAGGGCAAGCTGCGCCTGGAATCGGCCGAGTACCAGAAGATCCTCGGGTGGATCAAGTCGGCGGTCGACGACAAGCTGGTCACGCACCAGCCGTACCTCAAGCCCGCCGACCTCGCCGCCCTCGAGGACGGCACCCAGGCCTTCGTGCCCTGGGCCATCTGGTGGGATTTCGCGCCGCAGACGCTGCTCACCAAGACCAAGGGCAAGTGGCGGGCCGCGCCGCTGCCGGCCTGGACCGCGGGCGGCGCGCGCAGCGGCGCGATGGGCGGCAGCAGCTTCGTCATCCCGGCCAAGGCCAAGAACCCGGAGCTCGCCTGGCGGCTGTACGAGTTCCTCACCTTCACCGAGCCGGGCTACACCGCGGTCTACGGCAAGAACGACACCTACCCCGGCGGGCTGAACACCTCGGTGCCCAGCTACCTGCCCGCGCTCGACCCGGCCAAGCCGCTGTTCGAGCCGGTCGACGCGCTCGGCGGTCAGGACCTGTGGAAGGTGGCCGTGGACGTGGCCAAGACCATCCCCGCGGCCGCGCCGATCCCGGCCTGGTGGGCCAAGTCGGTCGACTACCTCGGCAACAACCTCCAGAAGCTGATGGAGGGCAAGATGTCGCCGGACGACGTGCTCAGCGAGTCGACCAAGCAGATCCAGCGCAACCTCGTGGACCGGGCGTGACGCGCGCCCGACCCGCCCCGTACCTCTTCATATTGCCGTTCTTCCTGGTTTTCGCGGCCTTCGGCGCCTACCCCCTCGCGTATGCGCTGCGGCTCAGCTTCACCCACTGGACCGGGGCGGGTCAGGCCCGCTGGATCGGCCTGGACAACTACACCTACCTGCTGACCAGCCCCGAGTTCTGGTCGTCGCTGGGCAACAGCGCGGTGATGTGGCTGCTGGTCGTGCCGTTGCAGCTGGCGGCCGGCCTCGCCGCGGCGGTGTTGCTGGCGAACGCGAAGCTGCGGCTGCGCGGCGCGTTCCGGGTGGCCTTCATCGCGCCGTTCGTGACGCCGCTGGTCGCCATGGCCCAGGTCTGGATCGTCGTGTTCGACCGGGACTACGGGCTGGTCAACCATCTGCTCAACCTGGTCGGCCTGCCCGATGTGGGCTGGCTGACCAGCACCGCCTGGTCGAAGCCCACGCTCGCGCTGCTGTTCCTCTGGAAGACCACCGGCTTCGCGATCATCATCCTGCTGGCGGGCCTCCAGGCGGTGCCGGGCCAGGTGTACGAGGCGGCCGACCTCGACGGCGCGTCCCGCTGGCGGCAGTTCTGGTCGATGACCGTTCCGCTGATGCGGCGCAGCCTCTCCTTCCTGCTGGTGATCCAGACGCTCGCGGTGTTCCAGATGTTCGCCGAGCCGTTCGTGGTCAGCCAGGGCGGACCGTACGGCTCGACCACCACGGCCGGCCTCTACCTGTACGACCACATCACCGCCTCCGACCTCGGCACCGGCGCGGCCAACTCGTTCCTGCTGGTGATCCTGGTCTTCGCGCTCTCGCTGGTGTCGGTCCGACTGCTGCGAGCCCGCGATGAATAAAAAACCAGGGCCCATCGTGTACGTGGTGCTCACCGTCCTCGCGGTGCTGTTCCTCTATCCGATCTGGTGGGCGCTCAGCTCCTCGATCAAGCCGGCCGCCGAGATCATCAGCGACCCGCTCGGCTTCGACCCGGCCCGCGCCACCCTGGCCGGATACCGCGCGATGTTCGCCGACGTGCCGATCGGCACCGGCTTCGTGAACACCGGCATCGTGCTGGTCGTCAAGGGCGCGATGACGCTGTTCTTCTGCCCGCTGGCCGGGTACGCGTTCGCCAAGTACCGCTTCCGCGGCCGGGAGGCACTCTTCGGCCTGGTGCTGCTGACCCTGATGCTGCCCACGCTCGTACTGATCATTCCGTTGTTGCTCGAGATGAGCACGCTGAACTGGACGAACACGTACCAGGCGCTGATCCTGCCGGGCAGCATCGACGCATTCAGCATCTTCTGGATGCGGCAGACCATCGCCGCGATCCCGGACGAGCTGCTCGACGCGGGCCGGGTCGACGGCGCGACCGAGTTCGGCGTCTTCCGCCGCATCGTGGTGCCGGTGATCCGGACCGGCATCGCCGCGCTGGCCGTGCTCACCATGATGAACATCTACAACGACTTCGTCTGGCCGGTGGTCGCCGTCAACGACGAGCGACATCAGACGCTGCAGGTGGTGCTCTCCACCCTCGCGCAGAACATCACCGGCAACCGCGTCGGCGCCGACTTCGCCACCGTCTGGAGCGAGCTCCTCGCGGCCAGCAGCATCGCCATGATCCCGCTGCTGCTGATCTTCATCGCCCTGCAACGCCACTTCATCAACGGCATCCTCGCCGGCAGCGTCAAAGGCTGACCGGCCCGAATGCACACAGGAGACACCGCATGACGCCCCGTACCGAGTACCCGCGCCCGCACTTCGACCGGTCGCACAGCTGGCTGTGCCTCAACGGCCGGTGGGAGTTCGCCGCCGATCCCGCCGGGCGGGCCTCCTCCGAGGAGCTGGTCTGGGATCAAGAGATCAATGTTCCGTACGCCTGGCAGACCCGCGCCTCCGGGATCGCGCAGCAGTGGCTGTCCACCGGATGGTACCGGCGTTCCGTCGTGGTGCCGCCCGCGTGGTCGGGGCAGCGCGTCGTGCTGCATTTCGGGGCGGCCCACCACGAGACGACCGTGTGGGTCGAGGGCGCTCAGGTTCTCCGGCACATCGGCGGCTACATCCCGTTCGAAGTGGACATCACCGATTTTCTCGGCGCCGCTCGCGCCGAGATCGTCGTTCGGGTGCACGCGCTACACGACAAGCGCGAGATCGCCCACGGCAAGCAGCGCAGCCTGCCGCGCACCGACTATGACGGGGTCTGCTTCACGCCGTCGTCGGGCATCTGGCAGAGCGTGTGGCTGGAGAGCCGGCCGGCCACCCACCTGACCTCGCTGCGGCTGCGGTCGGACGACGGGCTCGACGGCATCGAGGTTCGGGTGGCCGCCTCCGGCGACCATGCGGCCGGGGCGTCTGTGCGGGTCGGGCTGCGCGGCGCGGCTCCGGCCGACGTGATCCTCGATTCCACCGGTACGGCCTCCGTCCGGCTCGCCGTCGCCGACCCGATCCGATGGACGCCCGATCGGCCGCACCTGTACCACGTCGACGCGGAGCTCTCGTCTCCCGACGGCGTCGACCGCGTCGGCGGGTACACCGGGCTGCGGCGGGTCGAGGTCGTCGGCGAGGACATCCTGCTCAACGGTTCGCGGCTCTACGTAAAGGGCGTGCTCGACCAGGGATACTGGCCGTCCAGCGGTATCACCGCGCCGACCGACGAGGCGCTCGCCGAAGACCTGCGTCTCGCCCGGTCGCTCGGCTACAACCTGGTGCGCAAGCATCTCAAGCTGGAAGATCCGCGGTTCGTCCACCACGCCGACGTCACCGGCATGCTGCTCTGGTGCGAACCGGCGTCGACCGGCACCTTCTCGGCGGCGTCGACCGAGGCGTTCGAGGCGCAGATCGCGCCGATGGTCGAGCGCGACGGCAACTCGCCGGCCATCGTGATCTGGGGTCTCTACAACGAGGAGTGGGGCCTCGACTGGGACGTGCTGGGCGACGCCGCGAAACAGGGCGCCGTGCTCTCGGCGTACGAGAAACTCGCGGAGCTCGACCACACGCGGCCGATCGTAGACAACTCGGGCTGGACCCATGTCCGCACCGACCTGCTCGACTGGCACTACTACGACGAAAGCGCGATCTCGTGGGCCCGCACCCTCGACGGCCTGGTCGCCGGCGCCCGCGTCGACTTCCCGGTGAAGCTCGGGCCCGACTTCGTGGTCAGCAAGGCGCTCGCGGTCCCCGGGCAGCCGCTGCGCGGCCTGCCCAACCTCAACAGCGAGTACGGCACGGGCTTCACCAGCGTCGAACGTGGCTGGCACCTGCGCTGGCAGACCCAGGAGCTGCGCCGCCACGACCGGTTCCGCGGCTATGTGTACACCGAGCTGTACGACATCGAGCACGAGATGGCCGGTCTGCTCACCTTCGACCGGCAGCCCAAGGACCTGGGCGGCGCCGATCCCCAGGCGGTCAACGCCGAGACCACGCTGGTCCTCGACGTGGAGCCGGTCGCTCCGGGCCGTGACCTGCTCGGGCGGGTCGCCGCGTTCGCGGTCCGGGTCTCGCACCACGGCAGCGGGCCGTTCACCGGCCGGATCACGTACGCCTGGGGCCCGGTCTACTCGGCGGCGCCCGTGCTGCCCGCTTCGTTCGGGCCCTCGGTGGAGGCCAAGCCCCACCAGCTGAGCGCGGCGGTCGCGGTTCGCGCCGATGTCCCGGAGGGCTGGGCCGGCGGCCGTCTGCACTTGCGGGCCGTCGACCCGGACGGCCGGACCGTGGCCCGCGCGGTCCTGGACGTCGACAGCTCCACCTCCGCACACATCGGCGACGATCCGCTGGCGGCGTAGCGGCCGGGGTGGCTTCGTCAGAGCGGGATGAAGACCAGGCGGTCCCGGATGACGGCGACACGTTCGCCGGTGAACTCGGCGCAATAGACGACGATCTCGTCCGCGCTGGCGAAGCCGCCCTTGAGCTCGCGGACCCGGACGATTTCGGAAGCCGCCGAAGGCGTACACGAAAAGGATCACGTGGTAGGCGACGCTGCTCTCGGACAAACCGGGCGTCGCACGAATGTGCAGCGCGGTCAGCAGCAGGTAGGCCGCCGCACCGGGCAATACTAAGTGTGCCGGGCTGCTCACGGTGCGGCACGCGCGGGCGCTCGGCCGTCCGGCGTGCACAACGGTCCGATCAGCGGCGAGGCGGTCAAACGCTCGGCTCGGTGGACGATCATTCCCGGCCCTCCCTAGCATGACGGGATGATCGTTCGAGCGACCACGGCCGCCGACCTTGACCGGGTGCTCGCGTGGACCGTGGAGGCCCCGGTGAGCTGGGTCGCCGCGGACACCTATCACGCTGAAGCTGCCGAGCGGCGGTACCGACCGGAGTGGACCTGGATCGCCGAGGACGAGGCCGGCCGGCTGCTGGCCCGCGCGGTCTGGTGGGGTCGTACCGACAGCGAGCGCCCGGCCGTGCTCGACTGCCTGTCGGTTGCCGAGTCGGTGGTGGATCCCGTTCCGGTCGCCGCCGATCTGCTGGACACCGCGCACTCGGCGTTCGGCATATTGCCCTTGTATCAGGTCAAGCTGGCCATGGGGTGGGCCGACGACCCGCGCGCGGCCGCTGCGGTGGCCTGGCGCCGGGAGGCGGCGCACGCCGCGGGTCTCACCCACGAGGTGCAGCGGCTGCAGTACGAGTGGAGCCCGGCCGACGGCGTACCCGCGCCCAGCGGGCGACTGGTCTTCAAACCCGAGCCCGACGATGCGGTGATGCTCGAGATGTTCCGGCGTATCGCGGCGGGCAGCCTCGACGCCGAGACCCGCAGGAACCTCGCGGCTGTCGGCGCCACGGCGACCGCCCGCAAGGAGCTGGCGTTCTATCTCGCAGCGCCGGGCGACCGGGCCTGGTGGCGACTCGCGTACACGCCGGAGGGCGAGCTTGCCGGTCTCGCCATTCCGTCGGCCACCCCGTACGGACCGAACGTCGGCTACCTGGGAGTGCTGCCCGAACTGCGGGGCAACGGCTACGTCGACGACATCCTCGCGGAGGTGACCCGGGTGCACGCCGAGCGTGGCGCCACCCGAATCACCGCCACCACCGACGTCGGGAACGCCCCGATGGCCGCTGCTTTCGGCCGGGCTGGTTACCGCGACGTGCAGGCCCGAATAGTGCTGTCGGCACCCGCCCAGCCGTAGCCGTCGACGGGCGTCGGAAGCCGCCGAAGACTGCCCTTCCTGGCCTAGGGGGATGCCGCTGACGGGCTATGTGACTAGAATTCTGGTCATGGATACGATTCCGTTGGCGGATGCGAAGGCCCGCTTGTCGGCGGTGATGGACGCGGTGCGTGACACTCACGAGCGAGTGGTGATCACCCGAAACGGTCGGCCGGAGGCGGTGCTGATGGCCGTGGACGATCTGCAGGCCCTGGAGGAGACGCTGGACCTGCTGTCGACCCCGGGCGCGATCGAGCAAATCCGGCAGGCCGAGTCCGACCTCGCTGCAGGCGGCGGTGTCGACGCCGACGAGCTGCGCCGGCAGCTGACAGCCCGGGTGGAGCGGGAGTCGCGTGGCTGACCAGGCCTATCGGCTGTCGCTGGCACCGGCGGCCCGGTGGGCGCTGACCGAGGCGGCCCCGACTGGTCTGCGCCTGGCGGTGGCCGCAGCGGTCGGCGAGTTCATTACCGGGCCGCTGCTCGACAAGCCGCGCACCGTGGGCAAGCCTCTCGCCCGCGAGCTGGCCGGCTACCACAGCGCCCGCCGCGGCGTATACCGGGTGGTTTACCGCATCGACGATCGGACCCGAACGGTGCACGTTGTCCGCATCGACCACCGCGCCGACGTCTACCGCACGTAGTCACCGCTCGTCACCGCCGCACAACGGCGCGGCGGGCCGTGTGCAGATCCGGGCGGGGCACAGCGGCAGCGAGCAACCGGTGGTTCATGGTGTCGCGGCGTGGCCCAGTGCCGCCTCGATGATGCGGATCGCCTCGGTGGGGTCGATGCCGACGCTGGTGATGACCGCGGCGTAGTCGCGGGCGGCGCGGTGGGCCTGTGACGTCTCGTCCTCGGCCACGGCCGGGCTTGCCAGCACCTGGCGCAGTTGCATGACGGTGCCGGCGGCCGCGGCCAGCACCAGCAGCGGCAGCCAGGAGAACGTGTTGTCGCCGGCCAGCCCCAGCGCGTGCGTGAGCGACACGCCGATCAGGAACGCGGCCAGCAGCAGGGCGTCGGCAAACGCGATAACCCGTGGCGAGGCCGGTGGACATCCCGCGATGATGACCGGCGTGGAGGAGATCCAGGTCGTCGTCGCCCATAGCGAGCGCGCGACCCTGCGCGTCGGAGACGTGTTCCTGAAGATCGACGCCGATCAGGCGCGTGCCGACGTCGAGGTCGAGGCGATGGGCATGGCGCCGATCCCGACGCCGGCGGTCTTGTGGCGCAAGCCGTCCGTGCTCGCCCTCGCCGCCGTCCCGGGGACAGCACTCGGCCGCCTCGGCAAGCCGTCGACCGCATCGCCGGCGGCGTGGGCCGCGGCGGGCGCCGCCGTACGGATGCTGCACGACGCGCCGCTGCCGCCATGGCCCGGCCGGAGCCTCGACCAGATCGCCACGGACCTCGACGCCGAATGCGCATGGCTCCTCGCGAACGCCGTTCTTCCCCCCGAATTGGTCACGCGCAACCGCCAGGTGGCCGAGGCTGCGCTCCGGCCGTGGACACCGGTGTTCACGCACGGCGACCTGCAGCTCAGCCACGTGTTCGTGGACGGTGACGAGATCACCGGCGTGATCGACTGGTCCGAGGCGAGCCGGGGCGATGCCCTGTTCGACCTCGCCACCTTGACGCTCGGGCACGAGGAGCACCTCGGCGACGTCATCGCCGGCTACGGCGCCGACGTCGACCTCGACGTGGTCCGCGCGTGGTGGTCGCTGCGCAGCCTGCTGGGAATCCGCTGGCTGGCCGAGCACGGCTTCGACCCGTCCGCGCCGGGCTGCGAGGTCGACGTGCTCAGAGCCCGCATATGAGGTCGACGCGCTGAGAGCCCGGATGTAAGACGGCCGCTACCGGGCCAGGAAATGCCAGCCCAGCCAGAGCCAGAACCCGAGGATGACAATGCGCCCGCCCCGCGAGCACAGCGCCGCCGCCAGCGTGGCCGACAGCGGCCGCACGCCCGATCCCGCCCGCCGCGAGAACAGGTCGGTCGCGATCACCAGACCCAGGATCGCGGCGAAGCCCACGACGATGGCGGCGCGCGGCGTCATCGGCTCACCAGCCACAGCCCAGCGCCGACCCACAGCAAATACCCGAGCACGCGGCCCGGGTACGTGCTCAGCAGGGGATCGGCGAGCGTGCTCAGCGTCGGATGGGCAGCATCGTCCGGCCCCAGCCAGACGCCGAGCTCGAACGCCGCGGCCAGCCCGCCCGCGCCCAGCCACACGACTGCCGACCGGCGACCGACCGGTTCCGCGCGGCGCGGCCGACGGCGCACGCCGACCCAGAACAGCGGCGCCCCGACGACGAGAACGGCGCCAAGGGCGGCTGTGGTCAGGGGCCGGCACATGGCCGCAACCAGCGCGTACGCGACGGCAGCGGCGATGACCGCCGCGCGGCGACGCACTACCGGGTCCACCCAGGCATTGTGGCCCCAACCACCAGCCGGTACACCTGCGTCTGTGAGTAGGGTCGGGCCATGCGCGATCTCCTGCGCCCGCTCATCGTGGCCCCGATGGCCGGCGGGCCGACGACCTCGTCGCTGGTCCTCGCGGCCGCCGAGGCCGGCGCGCTCGGGTTCCTCGCCGCCGGCTATCGCACGCCGGAGGCGGTGGAGGACGATCTGCGGTCGCTGCGCGGCGTGCCGCACGGGCTCAACATCTTCGTGCCGATGGCGGCGCCCGCCGACGCTTCGCCTCTGGAACGCTACCGGCGCCTGCTTCAGGCCGAGGCCGATCGCTACGGGGTCGACCTGCCGCCGCTGCGACTCGACGACGACGATCATTTCGCGGCGAAGGTGGAGCTGGCGATCGCGTACGCGACACCGCTGGTCAGCTTCACGTTCGGCGTACCCGGCCTGGCCGTCACCCGGGCCCTGCGCGACGCCGGCTGCTCGGTCCTGGTCACCGTCACCTCGGCCGACGAGGCGCGCCGGGCGCTCGCCGCCGAGCCGAACGCGCTGATCGCCCAGGCCGGGGCGGCCGGCGGGCACGCCTCGACGACCAGCCCGTTCGGCTACCGGGGCACGTCGGCCGCCGCCGAGGTCCTCGCCGCCGTGCGCGCGGTCACCGACATCCCGGTCATCGCGGCCGGCGGCGTCGCCTCGGCGGCGGATGTGCGCGCCCTGCTCGACGTCGGCGCCGCCGCCGTCCAGTGCGGCACGTGCTTCCTGCTGGCCGACGAAGCCGGCACCCGACCGGCCCAGCGCGCCGCGATGCTCTCCGGCGACTTCCGCGAGACGGTCGTGACCCGGGCGTTCACCGGCCAGCCGGCCCGCGGCCTGCGTAACCGCTTCACCGACGCCTACTCGGCGGCCGCCCCGATCGGCTACCCGGCGGTGCATCACCTGACCGCCCCGATCCGGGCGGCGGCCGCGCAGCGGGGCGACCCGGGCGCGCTGAACCTCTGGGCGGGCACTGGTTTCGCCGCCGCCCGCCCGGCCCCGGTCGCCGACCTGATCGGCGCCCTCCGGGATTGACGTGCAACCAGGCGATCGGCCGCCCCCGTCTCAGGGGTGATGACCCAACGGAGGGACGGGCGATGCGGGACGGTTCGGACGAGGATTACGTCGACTACGTCACGGCGCGGATACCCGTGCTGCGGCGGCTCGCGTATCTCCTCACCAGCGATTCACATCGCGCCGACGATCTGGTGCAGCAGACCATCACCACGCTGTACGTGAAGTGGCGGCGGGCGCAGGCCGCCGACAACATCGACGCGTACGTGCGCACGATGTTGGTCCGGACGTTCCTGGACGAGAGACGGCTGGCCTGGGCCCGGGTCCGCCTGTTCCGGGAACTACCCGAGCCGCCGCCGTTCGAGGACGGCGGCAGCGAGGACCGTCAGGTGGTGCACGCGGCCCTGCGGCGCGTGCCCCGCCGGCAGCAGGCGGTGCTGGTGCTGCGGTTCTTGTACGACCTGCCGGTCGAGGAGGTGGCCGTGATGCTCGGCTGCTCGGCCGGCACGGTCAAGAGCCAGACCTCCCGAGGGCTCGCCACCCTGCGACGCCTGCTCGGTGAGCGGGACTTCGCAGGCTTTTCCGCAGCGTAATGAAGGAGCCGATAATGCCATCCGAGACCGATCTGCTGCGGTCCCTCGATCCCGAGCCGCCGCAGCCCTCGACCGTCGACATCGCCCGGGCCATGGCCGACGGGCAGCGGCGCAAGACCCGCCGCGGGGTCGGATACGCCGGGATCGTGGCCGTGACCACGCTGGCCATCGCGGGCGCCGTCGTCGCCGTCGGCGTCAACCGCGGCAAGACCGGCACGACCACCCCGGTCGCGGCGCCGAAAGCCTCCGCCTCGAAGAAAGCCGAACCCAAGGGCGACTACACGATCCCCGGCGTCACGGGGTGGCGGGCCCCGGCCGCGACCCCGCCCACCAGCTGCACGATCGAGAAGCTGCCCGTCCCCGACGGCGTGCGGATGGCGTTGGTCTCCGGCGCCGACCCGACCGGCAGCTACCAGGTCGGCCGCTCCTACCCGAAGGGTGGTTACCAGGCGGTCATCTGGCACAACGGCAAGGCCAAGAAGGTCGACCTGCCCGGTGACATGGAGGAGTCGCTGCGGGACGTGAACTCGTCCGGCGCCGCGGTCGGCTGGAGTTACCAGGGCAAGACCGAAGCGGACACCGGGCCGGTGCCGTACGCGTACGTGAACGGAAAGGTCGTGAAACTCGCCGGCGTGAGCCGCGGTGAGGCGACCGCGATCAACGAAGCCGGCGCGATCACGGGCGACGCAGCCGATCACGCGGTGGTCTGGCCGAGCCCGGCGCAGCCGCCGATTCGCCTCCCTGTGCCGAAAGGCACCAAGAGCTCCGCGGCGAGCGACATCGACGAGGACGGCACCGTTGTCGGGAATCTCGACCTGCGGGTGCCGTATGTCTGGTTCCCCGACGGCACGTATCGCGCGCTGCCGCTGCCCACCGTCGATGGGAAGAGGGCGGTCGGCGCCCGAGTCTTCTCGGTCCGCAACGGCTGGGCGATCGGCGTGGCCGACCAGAGCGACGAGGCGCGGGCGGGCAAACCGGCGGACAAGATGTGGGCGATCCGCTGGAACGTCCGCACCGGCGAGACGCAGATCGCCGACGACTGGGACATGCAGCCGGAAGCGCTGAACGCCCAGGGCTGGGAGGTCGGGATCACCAAGCAGGGCCGGGCGGCGCTGATCGCCGGCGGCAAGCAGGTCAAGCTGCCGGAACTGGCCCCGCACGACCCTGGTCTGCTCACCAACATCCCCAACGCGATCAGCGACGACGGGAAGATCATCTCCGGGCAGTCGGACGACGCCTCGGACACCATCCGGGCGGTCATCTGGCGGTGCGCCTAGGGCCACAGAGATCGCTCAGCATCCGCACAGGAATCCGACGCACAGTAGTAGCAGCTACCCCGTTCGGTAACTGGAGGAAAGATGCTCGCCCTCGTCAGCCTGGTACTGCTGCTGGTGCAACTGCTGCTGGTCGCTCGCGCGGTGCTCGACTGGTCCGTCGCGCTCGCCGGCCCGTCCATGGCCGGGTCGTTCCGGTTCCGGCTGACCCGCGGCGTCACCGCGGTCACCGAGCCCATCCTCGCGCCGGTGCGGCGGGTCATCCCGCCGCTGCGAGTCGGTGGCTTCTCGATCGACCTGGCCTTCATCATCGTGTTCTTCGCGATCGTCCTGATCCGCTCGCTGATCGCCTGAGCACCTGACACAACAGCCGCGCCTCATCGCCCCAGGGGGATGAGGCGCGGCTTTCTCAAACCCCGATACTGGGCGCATGACCGTACAGTTCACCGCCGACGACTACGCGGCCCGGATGCGACGGGCGGTCGAGGCCGCCACGGCCGCCGGGCTGTCCGGGGTGCTCGTCGGGATCGGGCCCGACCTGACCTGGCTCACCGCGTACAAGCCGACCGCGGTCACTGAGCGGCTCACCCTGCTGGTGCTCACCGCCGACCGGCCGCCGACCCTGGTGGTCCCCGCCCTCGAGCGCCCCGACGCCGCCGCCGCGGTGGGCGCGCCCGCGCTGACCCTGGTCGACTGGACCGACGGCAGCGACCCGTACCAGTCGGTCGCGCCGCTGCTGCGCCCCGACGGCCGCTACGGCATCTCCGACTCGACCTGGGCGATGCACCTGCTCGGCCTCCAGAAGGCGCTGCCGGCGTCGTCGTACGAGTCGCTCTCGGTCTGCCTGCCGATGCTCCGCGCGGTCAAGGACGAGCACGAGCTGGCCCGGCTCGCTGCCGCCGGCGCGGCCGCCGACGCCGCCTACGGCGAGATCCTGGGCGTACGCTTCGCCGGCCGTCGCGAGACCGAGGTGGCCGCCGACCTGGCCGCGTTGCTGCGAAAGTTCGGCCACGAGCAGGTCGACTTCACGGTCGTCGGCTCCGGCCCCAACGGAGCGAACCCGCACCACGAGGCCGGCGGCCGGGTCATCCAGACCGGCGACGCGGTGGTCCTCGACTTCGGCGGCCTCCTGGAGGGCTACGGCTCCGACACCACCCGCACGGTCACCGTCGGCCCGCCCACCGACGAGATCCGCGAGGTCCACGCGATCGTCCGCCAGGCCCAGCAGGCGGCCTTCGAGGCGGTCCGTCCCGGCGTGGCCTGCGAGGAGATCGACTGGGTGGCCCGCCAGGTCATCCGCGACGCCGGCTACGGCGAGTACTTCATCCACCGCACCGGCCACGGCATCGGCGTGACCACCCACGAGCCGCCGTACATGGTCGCGGGGGAGAAGCAGCCGCTGGTGCCGGGGATGTGCTTCTCGATCGAGCCCGGCATCTACCTGCCCGGCAAGTTCGGCGTCCGTATCGAGGACATCGTCACGGTCACCGAGACCGGCGGCCGTCGCTTCAACAACACCGACCACGGCCTGGGCCAGGTCGCCTGACGCTCCCGGTTGCAGCATCGGAGGTTCGCGACCGGCCGCGCTTGCCCGGAAGGCGTGCCGATCGCGCTGTGGTTGACTAGCACGCATGACCACCGCCGGGCCGGCTGCGGCCACCCGACCGCACAACCGCAAGCAGCTCATCGTCGAGGCGGCCGGCCAGGTGTTCAGCGAGCGCGGCTACCACGCGGCGTCCATGGAGGAGATCGCCGCCGGCGTGGGGATCAGCGCGGCGGCGCTGTACCGGCACTTCCCGAACAAGTACGCGCTGTTCGCCGAGGCCGCCAACGTCATGGCGGACCGGCTGGTCTCGGTACTCGACGACGCGCCGCCCGAGGCGGCCTTGAAAACCGTGCTCGCGGCGATCATCCGGGTCACGGTCGCCCACCGTGCGTCCGGCGGCCTGTACCGGTGGGAGGCCCGCTACCTCGAGCGCGCGGATCGGCGGCGGCTGCGGTCCAAGTTCGGGCAGCTCGTGGACCGGGTGACCGAGGTGGTCGGCCGCGAGTTCCCGCTGCCCGACGAGCGCCTGCGGGCGGTGGCGGCGCTCGGCGCGATCGGGTCCGTCACGATGCACCACACCTCGATGGCCCAGCGCCGGATCGAGAACCTGTTGCTGGAATCCGCCATGCGCGTGTCCGCTACCGATCCGGCGGCGGCCGCGGGTCGGGCGAGCCTGGTCGAGCTGCCCGCCCAGCCGGTGCCGCGCACGCGGCGCGGCGAGATCCTGGCGGCGGCCATCCCGTTGTTCGCGCGGGACGGGTTCGCCAACGTCACCAACGCGCAGATCGCCGAGGCGGTGGGGCTCGCGCCGTCCGCGATCTACCGCCACTACCCCGGCAAGGTCGACATCCTGGTCGCCGCGTGCCTGCAGGCGGCGGGACTGCTGGCCCAGGCCGTGGAACGCAGCCTGCAGCGGGCGGCCGGCCCGCGCGAGGCCGTGGTCGCGCTGGCGGCGGCGTACGTGGCTTACAGCTTCGAGCACAACGCTCTCACCAGCGTCGCCGAGGCCGAGGTCGCCGGCCTGCCGGCCGACCTGCAGCGGCCCGTGATCCTCGCCCAGCGCGAGCACATCGCCGTCTGGGAGCAGCAGCTGCGGCTGGCCCGTCCCGAGCTCGACCCCCGCCAGGCCCGGATGCTGGTGCACGCGGGGTTCGGCGTCGTGGTGGAGGCCGGGCGCGCCCTGCGCTGGCAGGACACCCCCGGCCACCGGGACGCCGTGACCGCCCTGGTCATCGGTGCTCTGGGTTAGGAAGGCCGGTTCCCGGTCGGGATGGTGATCGGGGTGTACGACGCCGACGTGCCGTTGTTGAGGAACAGCATCGCCAGGGCGCGCACGAACTGGTCGAACATCGAGAACCCGCTCGGCATGATCGGCGACAGCCCCTCGCGGAACGCCACGTACGCCGGCCACCCGACCTCGATGAGGCCGCGCGCGATCAGGTCGCGCGGCAGCCGCAGCCAGTCGCCGATCTTGTCGCTGAGCACGTAGCGCACGAACTCGTTCAGGAATCCGCGCGTGACACCGAGGTCGATCTGGGCGGTCAGTCCGAGCAGGACGCCGGCCAGGTCGATGCCCTCGGGCGTCGGGGCCATGATCGGCGTCAGGGCGTACGCCGACTGCTGTTTCGCGGCGGCCCAGCTCGCCGGGATGAAGTCGTCCCGCACTCCCAGAAGGTGCAGCGCCACCTGCCATTGGTGCAGATACGCCTCCTGTTCCGCGGACGTCATCCGGATGCCCCAGGAGGACAGCTTGCCGTACACGTACGTGCCGAGGCTGTGGAAGGTGACCAAAATGTCGCCGTTGCTGATCGGGATGAAGTCCTGGTCGTTCGTGACCGCCCGCCACGCCGGCGACTGCGGCAGCAGGTGCCGCACCGCCGCGTGGGTCAGGCGCGTCTTGTTGGACGTGACCACGAAATGGCCGGTGGGCTGGAAGGCGTCGGCCGCGCTCAGGTCGTAGCCGTACGTGAACGTCTTGGCCGCGCGTGACTGCATGTCGGCGCCGCCCGCGGAGTAGTAGACGTTGCGGGCCTCCCGCGGGATCACGGTGCTCATGATTCCGCTGCCCAGGCCGTAGAGCAGGAACAGGTACATGCTCATGCGCTTGTTGAACTGGGCGGCGCGCGCCAGCTTGGTCCGGTCGGCCCACGGCGGCAGGGTGTTGACCTGCTGGAGGTAGGCGACGAGGTTGGCGGGCAGCCCGGCGGGCAGCGCGTCGCCGTTGTCGACCCACGCGTCGAACGCGGTGTTGACGGCCGGGATCTGACCGTTCTCCAGGAGCGAGGCGACGAGCGGGTCGGTGGCGTCGTCCCAGACGCCCCACGGGTCGGTGACGGTGTCGGTCGCGGCGATCGAGTTCGCGGACGACCACGCCCACGCTTGTCCGGGGGCCGCGACACCCGCGAGACCCAGCGCTGCACCGAGGGTCAGGACGTGCCTTCTGTTGAGATTTTGCATTCGCTTACCTCCTCCTGGAGCTGCCAGAAGTCACCGAAACGAGCGTGTTGCAAAGTTCTCTACTATGTGATTTTCCATTAACATAGCGGCCGGGCAGGTCATCGGCAAGAGTGGATGTCCGGGGCGCGAAAAGAAGCCCGCCGTGACTTTCGGTCACGGCGGGCTGGTGGTTCCGCTTGCTTTTCCGTACGGCCGGAGCTAACCGGCCGCGTTCGGTTGGGTGAGGTCGTAGACGGTGCTGCCGCCCACCGTGGTCGCGGTGAAGTTCTGCTCCACCCACGAGCCGATCGACGAGTCGCCGCCGCGGCCGCCGCCCATGCCGCCCCCGCCGATGTAGTAACGGATCTCGCCGGCCTTCACGTAGGCCTGGAACTCCGCGAGCGTGGGGGACGGGTCGCTGCCGGTGAAGCCGCCGATCGCCATGACCGCGCGGCCGCTCGACAGCTGCAGCGGGGCGGCCTGCATCGAGCCGTTCGTGGCCGCGGCCCACCGGGTGTTCGTGGCCTCGAGCAGCGCCACCAACTCGGAGTCGGCCTGCTGCCCGCCGCCGGCCGGGAAGCCACCGCTCTGACCCGCGCCGCTGGGGAAGTCGCTGCTCTGACCCGCGCCGCTGGGGAAGCCGCCGCCGTTCTGATTGCCGCCGCCGTTCTGGTTGCCGGCGCCGGGAAGCCGTCCGGCACGCCCCCGCCGCCGGGGAAGCCGCCACCACCGAACCCGCCGCGACCGTCGAACCCGCCGCCGGTGGAGACCCCGGCCGGCCCGGACGTCGGCGTCGACCCGGTGTGCGCCGTGCCGGCGGTCCCGGCGCCCCACGCCGCGCTCGCCGCGCCGCCGGCCGCCAGCGCCACCGCGATCACCCCGGCACGCCGCAGCACCGAACCCGGCACCAGCAACGCCGCCGCCGCGACCAGCCCCGCGACCAGCACGAACCACCGCAGCCCCGGCGCCCACGACACCCGGCCGAGCAGCTCGAAATCCCACACCGCGGTGACCGCGACCATCGCCGCGAGCCCCACCCGGGCGAAGATGCTGTCCCGCCATCCCCACAGCGCCCGGGCCCCGATCGCCACCAGCGCCGCGATTCCCGGCGCCAGCGCGACCGCGTAGTACGGGTGCACGATCCCGCCCATGTAGCTGAACGTCAGCGCGGTGACCAGCGTCCACCCGCCCCAGAGGATGGCCGCGGCCCGCGTGCGGTCGGTTCGCGGCGCTCTGGCCGTACCGATCAAAAGCGCGACCAGCGCGACCAGCGCACCCGGAAGAAGCCACGAGATCTCGAGGCCGAACGAGTCACCGAACATACGCGTGAGGCCCGCCGACCCGCCGAACATGCCCCCGCCGCCTCCACCGGGACCGCCCCCGCCGGGACCGCCGCCGCCGTTGCTGCCGCCGGGATTGCCGTCGCCGCCGAAGATCCGGCCGAGTCCGTTGTAGCCGATCGCGAGCTGCCACAGCGTGTTGTTGGCCGAGCCGGCGATGTACGGCCGCGACGACGCCGGCCACAGCGACACGAGCAGCACGAACCAGCCGCCCGACACGACCAGTGCGGCGCCCGCGATCAGCAGGTCACGCACCCGCCGCCACAGCCCGATCGGCGCCGCGACCAGGTAGACCAGCGCGAACCCGGGCAGCACCAGGAACGCCTGGAGCATCTTGGTGAGAAAGCCGAAGCCGAGAAGCACGCCGGTGAGGGCGAGCCACTTCCACGAACCCTTCTCGACCGCCCGCACGGTGGTGTAGGCGCCCGCGGTCAGCAGCAGCGCCAGCAGCGCGTCGGGGTTGTCGAAGCGGAACATCAGCACCGCGACCGGCGTGAGCGCCAGCGCCGCCCCGGCGAGCAGCCCGGCCACCGGACCGAACCAGCGGCGCACCGCCGAATAGAGCAGCGCGACACTGGCTACGCCCATCAGCGCCTCGGGCACGAGCAGCGCCCAGCTGTTCACCCCGAAGATCCGCATCGAGAGGCCCATCACCCACATCGCCGCGGGCGGCTTGTCGACCGTGATGGCGTTGCCGGCGTCGAGCGACGCGAACAGCCACGCCTTCCACGACTGCGAGCCGGCCTGGGCCGAGGCGGCGTAGAACTCGTTCGCCCAGCCGGAGGCGCTCAGGTCCCAGAGGTAGAGGACGGCGGTGGCGGCGAGCAGGGCCCACAGCGCGGGCCGGGCCCACACCGGGTCGCCGAGCCAACGGCGCCGGGTCGGCGGTGCGGCCGGTGTCCGGAGCGCCGGGGCAGGGTCGAGCGTCAACGTCATGCGGCAACTGTCGCCGTGGGTGCTACGCGGACTCTAGGCACAGCCTGTGAGCGAGCTGTAGATCTTTGCTGAGATTACGCGGGGATTACACCTGATTTGAGAACACGTAACGCGGCTTCGACGGTCGACGCCATCGCTGTGCGTGCCGACGCGAGATAGCGCCGCGGATCGACCAGATCGGGCTCGTCGCCGAGCGCCGAACGGACCGTCCCGGTGAAGGCGGTGTTCAGCGCCGTACCAATGTTGATCTTCGCCATGCCGCCGCGGACCGCCTCGCACAGCTCCTCGTCGGGCACGCCCGACGATCCGTGCAGCACCAAGGGCACCGGCACCGCCGCGGCGAGCCGGGCGATCAGGTCGTGGTCGAGCTTCGCGCTGCGGGTGGTCATCGCGTGCGACGAGCCCACCGCGACCGCGAGCGCGTCGACGCCGGTCGCGGCGACGTATTCGCGTGCCTCGTCCGGGTCGGTGCGCGCACCCTTGGCGTGCGCGCCGCCCTTGCCGCCGACCTCGCCGAGCTCGCTCTCCACCCAGAGACCGGCCGCGCGGCATCGGGCGACGGCGGCCGTGGTGGCGGCCACGTTCTCCGTGTACGGCCGGCGGGACGCGTCGTACATGACCGAGCCGAACCCGTTCGGCGCCGCCTGGTCGAGCAGCTCGTCGGACTCGACGTGATCGAGGTGCAGGCCGACCGGAACATTCGCGGCGTCGGCGATGCTGCGCGCGGCGGCGGCGATCGGCGCGAGCCGCCCGTGGTGGAAGCGCACCGCGTTCTCACTGACCTGAAGGATCACCGGCAGCCCGGCGGCCTCGGCGCCGGCCACGATGGCCTCGGCGTGCTCGATGGTGATGACGTTGAAGGCGCCGACCGCGCCGCGCGCGGCGTGAGCGGCGGCGACCAGGTCACCGGTGGGTGCGAACACGGGTTCCTCCTGCGGGCGGCGTGGTGTCGGGCGAGGCTGCGACGGGCGTCGCGGTGTCGGCTGACGCGACGACGGGTGGCGTGGTGTCGGGTGTCGCGGCGACGGGCGTCGCGGTGGCTTGCGTCTGCCGGTAGACATCCGGGTCGAAGGCGCCGGCCACCGGCGCGGCGACGGCCGCCGCGGAGAGCGCGACGGCGTCGGAGAGCAGATCGGGCCAGGGGGTGCGATCGCGCAGGCCGCGGGCGAGCGCAGCGACACAGGCGTCGCCGGCCCCCGTGGGATTTCCCTCCACGGGTACGGGCGGAACGCACTCCCACACGTCGTCCCCGGCGACCGCGACGAGCCCGGCCGCACCCCGCGACACGACGACCGGCCCGGCGCTGAGGGCACGGACCGTCTCGGCGAGCCCCCACGGCCCCGGCCGGCGAACGTTTGCGGTGTGGAGGATGGCGGCCAGCTCCTCCGCGTTGGGCTTGGCGACGGTCGGGCCGGCGAGCAGGCCGGCGCGCAGGGCGGCCCCGCTGGTGTCCAGCACCGTGGGCACGGCCACCGCTTCGGCGAGGGCGATCAATTGGGCGTACGCGTCGATCGGAACCCCCGGCGGGAGGGAACCGCTCAGCGTGACCACCGTGGCCGGCCCCAGCAGTTCGCGGAACTCGGCCAGAAACAGCGACCACTCGCCCGCGGTGATCGCGGGCCCGGGTTCCCAGAAGCCCGTGGCGTCGGTGTCGTCGACGACGGCGACCGTGCGTCGGGTCTCGCCGGCGATGCGCACGAAGCTCGACCTGACCCCCTCCGCGGTGAGCAGGCCCGCGACCCGGTTGCCGGTGGCGCCGCCGAGCAGGCCGGTCGCGAGCACCGGTTCGCCGAGCGTGTGCAAGACGCGGGCCACGTTGAGGCCCTTGCCGCCGGGGCGCTCGGCGACTGTCGAGACCCGGTGGGTGCCGTGCGGCACGAGGGCGTCGACCGCGTACGTGAGATCGAGGGCCGGGTTCAGGGTGACGGTGACGATCATGCCGTGACACCTCCTGGGGCTTCGCTGAGCGAACGCGCAGATGTCACTAGCGGATCATGCGCGTATGGTGCTCTCGGATTGTTCATATGGACAGTGGAGGCGGCCGTGGCCGAGTTCGACGTTCTGGTGGTCGGGGACGCCAATCCCGACCTGCTGCTGCGCGGCGACGTGCGGCCCCGTTTCGGGCAGGCCGAGCAGTTGCTGACGGCGGCCGACCTGGTGCTGGGCGGCTCGGCGGCGATCACGGCGGCGGGGTGTGCGCGGCTCGGGCTGCGGACGGCGCTGCTCGCGGCCGTGGGCGAGGACGTCTTCGGCGAGCTGACGAAGGCCGAGCTGGCGAAGCGCGACGTGACCCTGCTGGCCGCCGACGGGCGCGGCGCGCCGACCGGCATCACGGTCGTGCTGTCCGAGAAGGACGATCGGGGCATGCTGACGCTGCCGGGCACGATCCCCGCGCTGCGGCCGGCGGATGTCACCGATGAGCTCCTGGCGAAGGCGCGGCACGTCCACGTCGCGTCGCTGTATCTCCAGCCGGCGCTGGCGAGCGGGCTTGCCGGAATCTTCCGGAACGCGCGGCAGCGAGGGCTGACCACGTCGCTCGACACCAACTGGGACCCGGCCGGGAAATGGGAGTCGATCATGGAGATCCTGGCGTTCACCGACGTCTTCCTCCCCAATGCGAATGAGCTGATGGCGATAACCGGTCTGGACGGAACGGATGCGGCGGCGGCGAGCCTGGTGGACGGGGGCACGACGGTGGTGATGAAGGACGGCGCGCGGGGCGCCCGTGCCTGGTGGCCGGCCGGCGCCTGCGCGGCGCCGGGCCGAGCCGTCGACGTGGTGGACACCACCGGCGCCGGCGACAGCTTCAACGCCGGCTTCCTCGCGGCCCGCCTGAGCGGCCGGCCCGTCGCCGAGGCGATCGCCTGGGCCGCGGTCGCCGGATCGCTCAGCACCCGGGCCGCGGGCGGAACCGCGGCTCAGGCTTTCCGGGCCGACCTACCCGGCTGAGCGTTGAGCCCGCCCGGGGGCGGGCTCACCCCTTGATGCCGGTGAAGGTCATCGTCGCGATGAACTTCTTCTGGGCGAACAGGAACGCCAGGATCAGCGGCATGGTGGCCACCACGTTGCCGGCCATCAGCTGCGACCATTCGGTCCGCCGCATGCCCTGGAAGTTCGCGAGCCCGATCTGCAGCGTGAACCGGCTGTCGTCGGAGATCGCCACCAGCGGCCAGAGCAGGTCGTTCCAGCTCCACAGCAGCGTGATGATGGCGAGCGTGGTCAGCGCCGGTTTGGCCAGCGGCAGCACGATGCTGCGGAACGTGCGCCACCGGCCGCACCCGTCGATCAGCGCCGCCTCTTCGAGCTCGACCGGCAGCCCGAGGAAGAACTGCCGCATGAGGAAGATGCCGAACGCCGACGCCAGCCACGGCACGTACGCGGCGGCGAGCGTGTCGACGATGCCGATCCGGGCGAACATCAGGTAGGTCGGGATCATCAGCAGCTGGATCGGGATCATCACGGTCGCCAGGATCAGCACGAACGCGAGTCCCCGGCCGGCGAACTTGAGGCGGGCGAACCCGTACCCGGCCATCGAGCAGAGCGCCAGGTGCGACACGACGGCGATCCCCGAGACGATCACCGAGTTGACCAGCCAGCGCAGCGCCTTGGTCTCGGAGAACAGGTGCCGGTAGCCCTCGAGGTGCAGGCTGGTCGGGATCAGCTTGGGCGGGAACTGGTTGATCTCGGCGCTGCTCATGAACGAGGTGAGCACCATCTGTACGAGCGGCAGGACGAAGATCAGCGCGAGCGGCATGAGCAGCAGGTGCCAGGGGCTGAACGGAAGCTTCCATCGGCCGAAGAGCATCAGAACACCTCCGAGCCGCGCCGCCGGCTGTACAGGATCACGATCAGGCTGAGCACCAGGGTCACGATGAACAACAGGTAGGCGGCGGCCGCGCCGTACCCGAGCCGCTGGGTTTGAAAGGCCAGCTCGTAGATGTAGTAGACGATCGTCTGGGTGCTGTTGAGCGGCCCGCCCTTAGTGGTGGTGTAGATCAGGTCGAACAGCTGCATCGCGGTGATCGTCTGCCAGACCGCCGCGAAGACCGTGACCGGCCGCAGCTCGGGCAGCGTGACGTGGACGAACACCCGCCACTTCGAGGCGCCGTCGACCACCGCCGCCTCGACGAGCTCGCGCGGGATGTCCTGCAGCGCGGCCAGATAGATCACCGTGGTGAAGCCGACCTCGCCCCAGAGCGCGATCAGGCAGATGAAGTAGATCGCCGAGTGCTGGCTCTCCAGGAATTGCCCCTGTGGCAGGCCGAGGTGCCGAAGGACGTCGTTGACCACGCCGAACTGCGGGTTGAAGACGAAGCCGGCCAGGATGCCGGTGGCGGCGGCCGACGCCACGTACGGAACGAAGATGCAGGTGCGGTAGAAGCCGATCAGCCGGATCTTCTGGTTGAGCGCGACCGCGATGAGGATGCCCAGGATGATCGAGCCGGGCACGAAGATCGCGGTGAGGATCAGCGTGTGCCGGGTCGCCGCGATCATGTCGGGGTCCTGGAGCAGCTTCTGGTAGTTGCCCCAGCCCACCATCGTCGCCGGGGCGATGCCGTTCCATTTGGCCCGGGAGATGAAGAACGCCCAGACCGCCGGGAAGATCGAGAGCCCGATGACGATCACGGTGGCCGGGCCGGCGAAGGCCCATCCGGTGAGGTGCCGCCGCAGAGCGCGGCCACGAGGGCCGCGCTTCGCGGGGGCAGCGGAATGGGTACGCGGGGTGGCCGCGAACGTGACAGCCATCAGCCGACCGCGTCCGCCGACTTCTTGGCCGCCTCGTCGAGGGCCTCCTTGGGCTGGGCCTGACCCTGCAGCACCTTGGCGATCGCGTCGCCGACGTTACGGGACAGCACCTCGTAGCCGGGCAGCGTGGGCCTGGCCTGCTTGGCGTTGGCCAGGTTGGCGAAGAACTTCTCGCCGCCCGGGTACTCCTTGACGTAGTTCGCGTACTCGGGGGTGTCCTTCTCACTGCTGCGAAGCGGTAGGTTGCCGACCGCGAGGTTCCACTTCGGGTCGATCTCCTTGCTGGTCAGCCAGGCCACGAAGGCACGCGAAGCGCCGGCCCGGTTCACGTCGTCGTGGTTGAACAGCACCCACAAGTCGGGGCCGGAGACGGTCTGGTGGTCGCCGTTGTAGCCGGGCAGGTTGACCACGCCGTAGTCGAGCTTGGCCGTCTTGATGTCCAGCAGCGACCATGGGCCGGACAGCATCATCGCGACGTGCCCGCTGTTGAACAGCGGCCCGTACTTCTCGTCGGTCTGGTCCAGGTACATCGACTTGTCGTCGACGGCCATCTGCCGCAGCGTCTCGAGCGCGGCCACCCCGGAGTCGGAGTTGAAGGCCGGTTTCGTGCCGTCGAGGATCTTGCCGCCGTGCTGCCAGAGCATCGGCCACAGGTGCCAGGTGGTGTCCTCGCTGCCCGAGACCGAGTACGCCGTCCCGTACGTCTTGGTCGCGGTGTTGGTCAGCTTCTTGGCCGCCGCCCGGAAGTCGTCCCACGACCAGTCGTCGGTCGGATACGACGTCCCCGCCTGGTCGAAGAGCTTCTTGTTGTAGATCAGCGCGAGGTTGTCGACCAGCGCCGGGATCCCGATGACCTTGCCGTTGGCGGTCGCCACCTCACGAGCGGCGGGCGGGATCTCGTCCCATTTGAAATTCGGGTCATTCACGTACGAGGTGAGGTCCTGCGTCTTGCCGCTGGCGCCGAGATCACCGGCCCAGTTGCCGTACGCGTACGAGATGTCGGGGTAGCTGCCGCCGGTGAAGCCCGCGGACAGCTTGGTGAGCAGGTCGTCGGTGGTCGGCGCCCCGGACGACACCTTGATCGTGACGTTCGGGTGCGCGGTGTGGTACTCGGCCGCCAGTTGCTCGGCGACCTTCTCCTGCTCGTCCGGCTGCCCGGTCCACCAGGTGATCTCGACGTTCGCCTTCGGGTCGTAGCCCGCGGCGGCGTCCTTGCCGTCATCGGTCGTGCCGCCCATGCAGGCGGAGAGCAACAGAGCGGCGCCCGCGCCGCTCGCCAGCAGCCGGAACGACCGGCCGCGCCGAAGGGATGTCATATCAAGCACCTCGATGTTCGTCTGAGTGGGCCTTCTGGGTGGGCTCAGGGGGTGAGGACGACGGATCGGGTGAGCAGTCGGGGATGGTCGGGGTCGAGGCCGCGGTGGGCGGCCAGAGCCAGCGCGAAGCGCTGGGCCAGCACGAGCTGGGCGAGGGGGTCCTTCTTGTCCCGGTACGCGGTGGCGCCGGCGGTCTTGGAGAGCTCGTCCAACTCGGGGTCGGTGTCGCCGAACGACCAGACCAGCGATCGCGGCCCGCAGACCGCGACCGGGCCGTGCCGGAAGTCTTTGGCGGGATAGGACTCCGAGTACGCCTGGGCCGCCTCGCGCACCTTGAGCGCGGCTTCGTTGGCCAGCCCGTAGGTCCAGCCGGTGCCGAGGAAGACCAGGTGGTCGATGTCGGCCGGGTCGGCCGGCATCTCGTCCCGAAGTGCCTGCCGGGCGTCCGCCACGGCCTGCGTCAGGTCCTCGCCGAACGCGTGCCGTGCGAGGGCAAGAACGGTGGTGGGGAATCGGGTCTGCACCACGCTGCGCTCGTCGGCGAAGTCGAGCACCAGCTGGGCGTCGGTCAGGTCGTCGACCGGCTCGCCGCGGACCGCGGTGATCGCGACCGTGCGGGCCGACGCCGGGAGCATCCGCAACGCCTCGAGCACCTCGGTCGAGGTGCCCGAGCGCGTGACCGCGACGACCCGGTCGTAATGGCGGCGGGGCCGGAACTCCGACGCGCAGACCGCGTCGGTCTCGCCGAAACCGGCGCTCTCCCGGAGCTCCGCCAGGGCCTGCGCGACGAACCAGGAGGTGCCGCAGCCGAGCACGAGCATCCGTTCGCCGGGGGCGATCAGCTCCTGCTGGGCCTGGTCGCTGAGGGCCAGGCTCCGCAGCCACACCTCCGGCTGACTAGTGATCTCGGCCTCAGTGTCATTCATGTTCGAGGATTATGCTCGTTTGTGATCGCTCCACAAGATGTGAGCACCAAACGAACATTCCCGAGTGCGCGTTCAGATCTTCGATGCAGGCCCTAGCGCAACACCTCGGGCATGAGGTCGCCATGGGCGGCGGTGAGCTCGTCGCACAGCTCCCAGATCTGGTCGACGGTGAGCGTGGCGGCCGTGTTCGGGTCGGCCATCGCGGCCTGGCGGACCATCCGCTTGTCGCCGGTGAGCGCGGCCTGCACGGTCAGCTGGCCCACGCTGACGAAGCTCCGGTTGAGCGCCGCGCACTGCACGGGCAGGTCGCCGACGCGCTCGGGGCGCACGCCGAGGCGGTCGACCACGGCCGGCACCTCGACCGCGTAGCCCTCGGGGAGGTTGCTGATCAGGCCGTAGTTGGGGACGTTCGCGTGGATCCGGCGCATGGTGCCGGTGACCATGCTGTGGATGACCTGCGGGGCGTACTCGGTGGCGTCGCGGGTGAGGTCGAGCGGCTCGCCCGCTTTCATCGCCTTTCGGACCGCGTGATACTCGGCCACGTTGTCGGCGCTGATCTGCAGGTAGTCGCCGACCGGGATGCGCAAGCGGGCGATCTCCTCGTCGTGGTGCAGGTACCAGGGGACGTACTCGGAGGAGTGCTCGCTGGTCTCGGTGGGGAAGTAGCCGAGCCGTTGGTACATGTCCATCCGGACGCGCCGGCGCAGCTCAGGGTCCTTTTCCAGGAGAGCGTCCAGCTTGGGGTAGAGGGACTCGCCGCGATGCTCGAAGCGGAGCAGCCAGGCCTGGTGGTTGACCCCGGCCCCGAGATAGTCGATCTCGTCGAGCGGGACGTCGAGCAGTTCGGCCAGGTCGTGGACGGTCCAGAAGACCGAGTGGCAGAGGCCCACCGCCTTGACCTTGGGTGCTTGTCTCGCGAGGTAGGCGATGTTCATGGCCATCGGATTGGTGTAGTTCAGCAGCCAGGCGTCGGGGCAGACTTCCTCGATATCCCGCGCTATCCCCGCCAATACCGGGAATGTCCGGAGTGCCCGGAAGATGCCGCCGATGCCGAGCGTGTCGGCGATCGTCTGGCGCAGGCCGTACTTGGCGGGGATCTCGAAGTCGCGCACGGTCGCCGGGTACATGCCGACCTGGATCGAGTTGATCACGAAGTCGGCGCCCTCGAGCGCTGCTCTCCGGTTGAGGCTCGTGGTGATGACCGGGCGGCAGCCGAGCTGGTCGGCGGTGCGCCGGGCGATCGCCTCGGCCGTCTCGAGGCGCTCGGGATCGATGTCGTGCAGGGACAGGGTGACGTCACGCAGCTCGGCGAACGAGAGGATGTCGGCCAGCAGCTCGCGGGTGAAGACCACGCTGCCGGCGCCCAGGAAGGCGATCACTGTCATGGCCGGATTCTTGGCGTGCTGACCAAGAACGCGCAATACCAACTGGTGTATCGCTTGAAAACGAACTACATTGACTGCGCGTTTGATCAATGCTCTCGGTTGATCAATCCCTCGTTCGATCAACTCTCGGAGAAGGCTCGAGCCATTTGAGGACCGTATGAGTTCGCTGCGCCGGGCCGACCGGGTGTCGGCCATCCTGGAACGCGTCGCCAGCCACGGCTCGGTCGACGCCGGGCACCTCGCCGACGAGTTCCGGGTCTCGCCCGCCACGATCCGCCGCGATCTGCAGGTGCTCGAGGACCAGCGGCTGCTCTCGCGCACCCACGGCGGCGCGGTCGCCGTCGACGTCGCCTACGAGCTGCCCGTCCGCTACCGGGTCGGCCAGCACCGCGAAGAGAAGGCCCTGGTCGCCAAGACCGTCGCGGAGCTGCTGCCCCGGGGACCGCTCACGCTCGGACTGACCGGCGGCACCACCACCCACCTGCTGGCCCGGCTGCTCGCCGAGCGGGTCGACCTCACGGTCGTCACCAACGCCCTCAACATCGCGGCCGAGCTCGCCCTGCGCCCCCGCCTGAAACTGATCATGACGGGCGGCGTGTCCCGCACCCAGTCGTACGAGCTGGTCGGCCCGATCGCCGACCAGGCCCTCAAGGGGCTGAACATGGCGGTCGCGGTCGTCGGGGTCGACGGGATCAGCGCGCGGGGCGGCCTCACCACGCACGACGAGATCGAGGCGAACACCAACGCCACGATGATCCGCCGCGCCGACCGGGTGATCGTGGTGGCCGACGGGTCGAAGGTGGGCAAGGTCTGCCTGGCCGGCATCTGCGCGGTCACCGACGTGTCCACACTGGTCACCGACTCCAGCGCCGACCCGGCCGGCATCGAGGCGATCCGCCGCCAGGGCACCGAAGTAATCGTGGCCGGCGCATGACCACGTCGCTGGTTCTGGTCGGCGCCGGGCAGCGTGGCGTCGGCTACGCGCGCCGGGCCGTGGCCACCGGGGCCGGGCGGATCGTCGCCGTGGCCGAGCCCTCACCCGAGCGCCGCGAGCGCTTCGCCGCCGAGTTCGGGACCGTCGCCTATGCGGACTGGCGAGACATCGACAGCCGAGTGGCCGACGCGGCGATCGTCGCGACCCAGGACCGCGATCACGAGGGGCCGGCCGTGCGACTGGCCGGGCTGGGCTACCACCTGCTGCTCGAGAAGCCGATGGCGCCGGTCGAGGACTCGGCCACCCGGATCGCCGAGGCAGTCGCACGGTCGGGAGTCATGCTGGCCGTCTGCCATGTGCTTCGCTACACGCCGTACACGAAGGTCTTGAAGTCTCTGATCGATGACGGCCGCATCGGCGAGGTCGTCAGCATTCAGCACCTCGAACCGGTCGGCTGGTGGCACCAGGCGCATTCGTTCGTCCGCGGCGCGTGGCGCGACACCGCGAGCTCGTCGCCGATGCTGCTCGCCAAGTCGTGCCACGACATCGATTGGTTGCTCTACGTGGCCGGATCGCCAGCACGCAGGGTGAGCTCGTTCGGCGGCCTCGCACACTTCAAACCCTCGTCGAAGCCGGCGGGCGCGGCGGACCGCTGCCTGGACTGCGCGGTGGAGGCGGACTGCCCCTACTCGGCGCCCCGGATCTATCGCAACGCCGGGCCGGGCTGGCCGCTCTCGGTGGTCACGTCGTCTTTTGCAGATCTTGACGAGGCCCTGCGCACCGGCCCCTACGGCGAGTGCGTCTACAACGGGCAGAACGACGTCGTCGATCACCAGGTCGTGACGATGGAGTTGGCAAGCGGTGCGACGGTCGCTTTCACGATGACCGCGTTCACGCCGTTCGAGCAGCGCAAGACGCGGATCTTCGGCACGCACGGCTACCTCGACGGCGACGGCGCCGCGATCCGGCTGGTCGACTTCCGCACCGGTTCGGACACCACCCTCGCCGTCACCGACGACGTCTCGGCCGACCACGGCGACGGGGACGACGCGCTGGTGGATGCCTTTCTGGCCGCCGTGGCCTCGGGCGACGCGTCGCTGATCCGGTCGGACGCGGCCACCTCGCTGGCCGGGCACCGGGTGGTCTGGGCCGCCGAGCGGGCGCGGCACACCGGCACGGTCGTGAGCCTCTCCTAGCTCGCGACGTGACGGGGCGATCATGATGAGCAAACGTCAATAGGATCGACGGTATGGCGGACGGCTACGCGGCGCGACTGCCGCAACGATGGCGCACGGTCTTCACCGTCGCGTCGGTGGCAGTCTCGCTGCCCGCGCTCTACTTGGCCTCGTCGCTCTGGGCCCGAGCGCTCGTCATCGTGTTGATCGCCGTGCAGGCGGCGGCGCTGTGGTGGCTCGACGAACGGCCGCGGCTCGGCACGGCGGTCGTCCTCGCGGTCTGCGCGGCGCTGCAACTTCTGGTTCCGGATTTCGGGCCGGGCATCGCGTTCGTGGTGCTGTGCACGTACGCGTGGCTGTGGCCGGCCGGGGAGACGCTGTGGATCCTCGGGCTCGCGGTGGTCGCGGTGTGCGGGCCCGCCCTGGCGCACCAGCGGTGGGTGGCGGCGGCGCTGTGGCTGGGCGCGGTGCTCCTGGCCTGGAGCTGGGGCGCTCTCGCGCGGGCACGCGGCGAGCGCCGGGTGGCCGAGCGGCGGCAGGCGGTGCTCGAGGAGCGGGCCCGGATCGCGCGCGACCTGCACGACATTCTTTCGCACACCGTCTCGGTGATGGTGGTGCAGGCGGCCGCGGCCGACGACGTCTTCGAGTCGAATCCCGCGCGGGCGCGGGAGGCGCTCCGCCGCACCGAGGAGGCGGGCCGGCAAGCTCTTGCGGAGTTGCGCGGTTTCTTGCGGACGGTGCGCGCGGACGATCCCGGACTCGAAGGGCCGCAGCCGACGCTGGACGATGTGGAAAGGCTCGCCGCGACGATGAGCGAGTCGGGGCTGCGGGTTTCCGTCCGGCGCGACGGGGAAGGTGAAGTGCCGCTGGGGGTGCAGGTCAGCACGTACCGGATCGTGCAGGAGGCGTTGACGAATACGCTGCGCCATGCGCGGGCCTCGTCCGCGGAAGTGCTGGTGCGGGTCGGCGAGTCGGAGGTGCTGGTGCGCGTGCGTGACGACGGTTCCTCCGCAGTCGCGAAACCCGGCGGGCATGGGCTGATCGGCATGCGCGAGCGGGCCGAGATCCTCGGCGGCTCGTTCGCGGCCGGCCCGTGGGAGGGCGGCTTCGAGGTCGAAGCGC
Organism: Actinoplanes sp. NPDC051513; assembly: GCF_044454685.1. Lineage (NCBI taxonomy): Bacteria > Bacillati > Actinomycetota > Actinomycetes > Micromonosporales > Micromonosporaceae > Actinoplanes > Actinoplanes sp. NPDC051513. Next base: position 251,581 of record NZ_JBITDW010000008.1, on the reverse strand, counting down.
ACCTGCCGCTGCGGGAGAAGCCGTGACCATCAAAGTGCTGATCGCCGACGACCAGGCGCTGGTCCGGTCCGGATTCCGCATGATCCTGGAGTCCCGCGACGACCTCGAGGTGGTGGGCGAGGCGAGCGACGGCGAGCAGGCGATCCGGCTGGTCGCGCAGACCCATCCGGACGTGGTGCTGATGGACGTGCGCATGCCCGGGCTCGACGGGGTGGCGGCCACCGCCCGGCTCACCGCCTCCGCCGACCCGCCCAAGGTGATCATTCTGACCACCTACGACCTGGAGGAGCCGCTGTACGCGGCGCTGCGGGCCGGGGCGAGCGGCTTCCTGCTCAAGGACGTGCGACCGGCCGACCTCGTCGACGCGATCCGGGTGGTGGCGGGCGGGGACGCGCTGCTCGCGCCGACGGCGACCCGCAAGCTTCTCGACCGGTTCCTGGTCACCGACGTGACGCCGTCGGCGCCGGCCGGCTCGCTCGACCGGCTCACCGAACGGGAGCGGGAGGTGCTGACGCTGCTGGCCCGGGGCTCGTCGAACGCCGAGATCGCCGCGCGGCTCGTCGTCACCGAGGCGACCGTGAAGACCCACGTGTCGGCGATCCTGCGCAAGCTCGAGGTACGCGATCGGGTGCAGGCCGTCGTGCTCGCCTACGACCTCGGCCTGGTGCGGCCCCGACCCTCCTCCTGAAGTCGTAGACGCAAGACCCGCCTCGGGCCGGACGTGGTCGATCACCAGAATTCCTACCGTCGGACCATGACCACTCCACAGCAGCTCAGCGCGATCCGGCTCGTCGTGGGCTTGCTCGTCGCGAGCATCGGTTTCAGCGTCCTGACCACCGTCCTCGCCCTGGCCGTGCACGCGGTCGCGCTCGGGCCCAACCAGATCCTGATCTTCCTGGTGGCGATCCTCTACGTGTGGGTGATCCGCCAGTTGCGGGCCGGCTCGCGTGCCGCCTACCGCCGGGTCCGATTCGTCTCGGCGGCCGGGTTCATCGCCGTGGCGTGGCAGCTCGTCGCCGCCGGGTTCCCCTGGTGGCTCCGGACGGTCGAGGCGGCTCAACTCGTGGTGCTGGCCGCGTTGATCGTGGCCGCGAATCGGCCGATCGTGCGGGCCGCGTTCCCCGCCGTACCCGACATGCGGCCCCGGAATCGACGGGCCGCGATGCTGCTCGCCCTGCTCGCGCCGCTCTGCGCCGAGGTGAGCCTCGGGACCGTGCCGCTGCGGATGGCGTGGGCGTGGCTGGTCTTCGCCCCGATCTACGCGGGCGGCGCCCTGTTCCTGCGCGAGATCCTGCGGCGCAGCCGCGGCGGATACGGCAACCTGCTGCTGCTCGGGGTCGCCTACGGGCTGGTCGAGGAAGGGCTGGCCCTGCAGAGCCTCACCAGCCCGCATCTGTACGGCGCGGCCGGGTGGGCGCCGCGGCTGTTCGGGATCAACACGGCCTACACCGAGCTGAACCTCGTCTATCACGCCCTGTTCAGCGTGACGATCCCGGTGATCATCGTCGAGTTCCTCTTCGCCCGGCACGGCGCCGCGCCCTACCTGCGGCGCGGTGGGGTGATCGCGAGCGGGGTGATCGCGCTGCTCGGCGCGGTGCTGCTGCGGGTGGCCGTGCCGCCGTCCGAGGACCCGGGCTACACCATGCCGCTGCTCGCTGTGGTGATCGTCGCCGTGCTGGCAGCCGGGTTGATCGTGCTGGGCCTGCGCTTCCCCGCTTACCGATCGGTCGGTAAGCAGGGAGCGCCGCGGACGCCGCCCGGCGCCGTGCGGGTCGCCGTGCCGGCTGCCGTCGCGACGTTCGGGTTCCTCGCGATGATCTGGCCCTTCGGCGGTGCGAAGCAGCCGCTGTTCACGCACGGCGACTGGTCGCTGCTGCCGATGGCCGGCGCGGCACTGATCGTTGCCGCTGCTCTGCACGCCGCCCGGGCGTTCGCCTGGACGCCGCGCCACCTGGTCGCGGCATGCTTCGGGGCGCTGGCCGGACACACGGTCTTCGGCCTAGTCGGCAACGCGCACGGCCCGCTCGACCGGCTGTTTCTCGTGGCCGTCACGGCAGTCACGGCGATCGCCGGCTTCCTGCTTCTCCGGCCTGGCCCCGAGCGGCCGGGGCTCATGGGTAGCGGTCAGCCGCCGGCCGAGTCGCTGGCCGGGGAGCTCGACGTAGCGGTGGGCGAGCCACGACAAGGCGAAGAGCAGACCGAGGAAGCCGGCCACCGCGAGAAGCTCGACCGGACCGCGGAGCCGCTCGCCGAGGGCGGTCAGGGGAATCGCGAGCAGCCCGATCAGCGGCACGTGAATCAGGTAGGTCGAGTAGCTCACCCGGCCTAGCCAGGCCAGCGAGCGCGGCGCCCGCCGGTAGGCCATGCCGATCGCGAAGGAGCCCCCGATGACCAGCAGCGTGATCACCGACCGGGTCAGGTACTTCGGGGTGAGCGCGTGCAGGGAGACCAGCTCGGCGAACCAGTTGGCCAGCAGCGCCGCGGCGACCACGGCGACCGTCGCGGCCGCCTGCCATCGGGGGATCTGACCGTGCTCGGCGCGGTAGATCGTGGTCCCGGTGAACATCACGGCCGGGATGAGCAGGCCGTCCCAGACGTGCGACACGTCCTGGCCGGCCACCAGCAACATCACCGACAGGGCGAGCAGCAGGAGCGCGCCCGCGACCACGGCCGAACGCCGGCGGCTGGTCAGCGCGGCCACGCCGGCGGCGAGCAGCGCGGCGACGACGAAGGGAAGGGCAGGCGAGGCGAGGCGGCCGGGGGTGAGCGGCGCGGTGGCCACGGCGGCGATCGCGAAGGCTACGGCCGCCGCGGCGCTTGCCCGGTGCAGCCGCAAGGCGAACAGCGCGGCGACGATCAGGTAGAACGCCATCTCGAAGGTCAGCGTCCAGACCACCGGCGTGAGCAGGGGAGCACCCAGCAGCTGGGGCAGCATCGTGAGGTGGGCGACCGTGCCGCCCAGAGTGAGCGGCACGGCCGGGGCGAACGCCAGGGTCAGCGCCATCAGGCCGCAGACCACCAGGTAGAGCGGGTAGAGCCGGGCAATCCGGCCGATCCAGAATCGGCGCAGGTCGCCGTGGCGTTCCAGCGACGCCGGGATGATGTAGCCGCTCACCAGGAAGAACAGCATCACCCCGGCGGGGCCGGCGTGCAGCCACTCGGCCGATACCTCACGGGCGCCGCGGAGCAGGTAGTGGCTCAGATGCGCGTACACGACCAGTAGTGCTGCGACCGCGCGCAGCGCATCGAGCCACGCCATTCTCCGCTGCGGCATCCGCGAAGGGTACTCGCGAAATCAGTACCCCACCCGGGCCGTCGGTGCTGACCGCGAGGTGCAGCCCGTGGTTGGCGGCCGACATGTCGGGGGACTCGGTGAAGTAGGCCATGGCGTAGCCGGATCAATGAAAAGAAGCGACCGTCTCCATCCCGGCGTCGTACCGCTTCCACGTTCCCTTGCCGGCGGACTTCGCCGCGTACATCGCGACGTCCGCCCGCCGTACCAGCGCGCCGGCGCCCTCACCGGGCTCGGCGCTCGCGGCGCCGATGCTCGCGTTGGCGCACACCGTCGTCCCGGAGATCTCCACCGGCATGGCCAGAGCATCGAGGATCCGGCGCGCGGTCTCCTCCGACTCCGGCCCGGCGCAATCGCGCAGCAGCACCGCGAACTCGTCGCCGCCCAGCCTCGCCGCCACGTCCCCGGCGCGCAGCGCGCCGCGCATCCGCTCGGCCACCGAGATGAGAAGCTCGTCGCCGGCCGCGTGGCCGAGCGTGTCGTTCACCGCCTTGAACCCGTCCAGGTCGACCAGCAGCACCGACACGGCCGGCTCGCCGAGCGCCACGCCCAGCTCCTCGTGGAACCGGGTGCGGTTGGCCAGCCCGGTGAGCCCGTCCGTCTCGGCCTGGCGCCGCAGCTCGGCCATCGTGGCGTCGAGCCGGTCGATCAGCGACGTGTTGTCGTGGAAGGCGACCAGTTGCCGGCCGGCCACCAGCACGCAGATCAGCCCGAGCCCCACCACGACGCCCCACATCTGGGCGTTCACGCCGTGCGGCATCACCGCGATCAACGCGACGAAGGCGACAACCATTGATCCGTACGGGAGCAGGCTGTACGGCTTGCGGCGACGCTCGCCGAACGGTTCGGGGTCGAAGCGGGCGATCAGCTCCTGCATGCGCGGCCCGAGCGCGATCAGCAGCGACGGCATGAGCCGCACCAGGTAGACCCAGGCATCCAGGTGGCCGACCGCGGGCGGCGCCACGAACAGGCCGATCATGGTGAAGCCGGCCGAGAAGGTCATCGGGATCGCCGCGGACCGGCGCATCGGCGCGTTCCCGCTCAGAATCATCTTCACGGCCGCGAAGCTGGAGGTCATCGCGACCGCGCCGAGCCCCAGCGTGGCCAGCATGTCGGTGCGGCTGTACTCGCCCGGCTTCACCGCGAAGCCCCAGGCGATCACGCCGCCGCCGACCAGCACGGTCGCCGAGTCGAGCCAGAACGCCAGCCGCTCGCGCCCGGACCGGCCCGGATGCGGATGAAACAGCATCGCCAGCACGATCGCGATCAGGCCTACGGTGAAGAAGACGGACTGCACGATGCCGCCGGTCGTCGACCAGGTGCCGGGCGGGCTCAGGAAGGTCAGCACGGTCTGCAGCGAGTCGCCGCACAGGAAGCCGGTGACCGCCGAGGCCAGCACCAGCCAGAATCGCCGGGTCGCGCCGGTCGCGACCCGGAAGACCCGCCATGACGAGTACGCGAGCAGGCCGTCCAGCGGAAGCTGGAAGAACCAGAAGGTGCGCACCTGCCACAGCGTGTTCGTCGCGGTGTCGGGGGAGAGCGCGATGAAGATGACCGCCGCGAACACGGTCCAGGCGACCGCGCCGATCAGCAGCGGGTCGCGACGCCAGGCGTGGCTCTGCCATTGCCACTTGCGCCCGGATGCGTCCACGAGCGTCCCATCGGTCGGTGATCACCCGGCTTGAGCACGCGGCGACGTGAAACGCGTAAGAAAATCGCGGCCCCGGGCCGGCCGACAGCTCGCGGACGACATCGCCGGCGACACGTTCCTCGCGCGGCGGTGCGGGCGGCGGTCTACCGGATGCTCGCCGACGTGCCCGGTGTGCGCCTGATCGGTGACGTCAGAGACCAGACCGGCCGGCCGGGTGTCGCCCTCGGCTACCGGCGCAACGGCAGCGAGGCGCGCCTGATCGTCGGTGCGAGCCAGGGGTGCGCGCTGGCCGACGAGTCCTGGCACGGCGGCACACTGCTGAGCTACCGGGTCATCGTCGAGACGGCCTACACCGACGAGAATCCGCCTTCGTAAAGGATCTTTGCAAAACCCTTCCAGGTGCCTAGAGCTGGGGACTACCAGCGCCGCGATCCCGCTCTCCGCCACGGCGTACCCCGCCTGGAGCCGCCTGGTGATCGTTCCGCAGAGCACCGGCTTCCAGTACAAGTACATAAAGAAGGACTCCGCCGGCGCCGTCACGTGGGAGTCCGGGAGCAACCGGACATACACCACCGGCACGGCGTCCTCGTACACCGTCAGCGACACCTGGAAGTAGGTCTTGTTCCCGCCGGTCGTGGTGTCTTCCGCTTTTCTCTCACCACGACCGGCGTGGCCTGCGGCTCAGCCGAGCGCATCGCCGGGTCTATTGGGGGATGCGCTGCCGTGAAGCGTTATTGTGACCGCATGCGTGCACGTCTCTCGGATATCGCCCGGCAGGCGGGCGTCAGCGAGGCGACCGTGTCGCGCGTCCTCAACGACCGCCCCGGCGTCTCGGCCGACACCCGCCAGGCAGTCCTCACCGCCCTCGACGTCCTCGGCTACGAGCGTCCCGAACGCCTGCACAAGCGCAGCGCGGGCCTGGTCGGCCTGATCGTCCCCGAGCTGGAGAACCCGATCTTCCCGGCGTTCGCCCAGATCATCGAGTCGGCCCTCGCCCAGACCGGCTACACCCCGGTCCTGTGCACCCAGACCCCCGGCGGCGTCACGGAAGACGAGTACCTCGAGATGCTCCTCGACCGTCAGGTGAGCGGCATCGTCTTCGTGGCCGGCCTGCACGCCGACACCACCGCCGACCATGAGCGCTACCAGCGCCTGATCGACCGCCCGATGCCGATCGTCTTTGTCAACGGGTACGCCGAGGGGATCTCCGCGCCGTTCATCTCGTGCGACGACAAGCAGGCCGCGGAATCGGCCGTTGCCCACCTGGCAGCGCTGGGTCACGAGCGCATCGGGTTCGTCTCGGGGCCCGAGCGGTTCCGGGCCGTCCAGCGCAAACTCGAGGGCTACCACAACGCCATGCGGCGTCACGTGCCCGGGTACGGCCGGCACGCGCCCGACGAGCTGGTGGCGTTGACCCTCTTCGGCGTCGAGGGCGGCGAGGTCGCGGCCGGCCAGCTCCTCGATCGCGAGGTGACGGCCCTGGTCTGCGGCTCCGACCTGATGGCCTTGGGCGCCATCCGCGCGGCCCACCGGCGGGGGCTCGCGGTTCCCCGCGACCTTTCCGTGGTCGGCTTCGACGACTCGCCGCTGATCGCCTTCACCGACCCGCCGCTGACGACCCTGCGCCAGCCGGTCGCGGCCATGGGCAACGCGGCCGTGCGGGCCCTGGTCGACGAGATCAACGGCCACGCCGCCCCGCGATCCGAGTACGTCTTCCCCGCCGAGTTGGTGGTCCGGGGTTCCACGGCGGCCACGCCGGCCCGCCGGCTGGCCAAGCCTTCGCATATTCCCGCCGCCTGATCCGGCGCGGTTTGGGCGGCGGGGCGACGTCCGGTGGGGGCCGGACGTCGCCCGATCGCGCGCAGCATGGAACGGGTGGAGCTGGGTGAGAGGGTGCTCGGCCGCGAAGGCGCCTGAGCGGTCGCGCCGGAGGACGGACGGCACGAGGGGTGGCGGGGCGGCGCCACCGGGGATCAGGTGAAGCGGGCGGCCAGCCAGGTCGCAACATCGGTGGCCGAGAGGGTTACCGCTGAATCGTGGGTTCCGCTGGGCACCTCGATGTAGGTGACCGGCGGAGAGTAGGCCTCGAGCCGGGGAAGCAACCCGTAGATGGTCAGCTCCTTGGGAATCGTCTCGTCGGCGTCGCCCTGGACCACCAGCACGGGTGCCGTGGTCGTGGATTGGGCGGGCTCGTCGAAGTGCGACAGCTTGGTGACCACTGCCGCGGGAAGCGCGCCGCCCACCAGCAGTTGGCTCGCGGTCAGGGACTGGTAGGAAGTCAGGATCTCCATGAGGCAGCCGCTGGTGAGGACCGCCTGCTTGGTCTTGGCCTGGGTGGCCAGCACGCTGTTGGGGTTGAAGGTGGCGTCGACCGCCTGCAGGCCGTACAGCCCCATGACCAGGTAGCCCTGGATGGGCGTCCCGGGAATCATCGTGGCCAGCGAGTCGATGCCGGAGACGGGGGCGATGCTCGCGGAGCCCTTGAGGACCAGGTTGCCGTCGTAGCCGGCGGCGATCTGGTTGGCGAACAGGGCAGCGGCGCCGCCCTGGGAGTGACCGTCCAGCACGTACTGGGTGGAAAGGGCCGAGTCGAGGTTGCGGGCCGCCTTGACGGCGTCGATGGTCGCGCGCGCCTCGCTGGCGCCGACCAGGTACGGGTGGGACTGCGCGGTGCCGAGCCCGGGGTAGTCGGGGGCGGCGACGGTGAAGCCCTTGCTGAGCAGGGCGGCGGTGGCGTCGCGGGCCTCGGGCCAGAAGACGCTCTGGCTGGTCGAGGGGGCACACTTGTCGGCGAGGCCGGTGGTGCCGTGTGCCCAGGCCGCGACCCGGTTCTGCTTGCCGGTCTTGGGCGTCATGATCAGGGCGGTGGCGGTGATGAGGGTGCCGTTGACGTCGGTGGAGACGTACTGGATGCGCTTGCCGGTCGCCAGCCCGGCCAGCGGCGACGGCAAGGTCGCGGTGGCCGAGGTCAGGACCATGCCCGGCAGGGACGCGGCGTTGGCCGAGCCGGTCGGTGCGACCAGGAAGCCGCAGGCTGCCAGCAGGGCGATGAGTAGTAAGCGAGGGCCTGTTTTCATGCGTACTCCATTCGGTGGTGCGAGCCGGCCAAAGCGTATGGCGATAACCACGGCCGGTTGAAGTACGCAGATGCGTAGTCCTTCTGGGACTGCACTCGGAGTCCAGTTCACGAAGGGGGACCGAAAAGGGGCGGCGTTAATGCCCTGATAAACGGGGCGCTTTCAAGATCCGGTCCACCGTGGAGTCCGATTCGGACAGGGGTCCGCACCCACCACTAGCAGGACCGGGCCGTCCCCGGTAGATTCCTCGGGGTGACTCGATGCGCGTCGCCGCCGACCACCATTGGCGGCCGGCGGCGGTGTGATGATCATGTCTTTGCCGAGGAACTGATCATGAATTTTCCGGGCGAAGAGGCAATGGCGGCGGCCGGAAAAATTCGCCGCGGGCCCGCAACTTGCACAGATAACGGGCACGAGTAGCCGTCTCGCCGACATTGGCACATTCAATTGGCGAACACGCATTGTGTTTGAGCCGTCACTGTTCGTACTCTGTTGGTCACCAGATCATTGATCAGTGTGAGTGCGAGCAAGCGGGATTGCCGTCCCGTGGGGGAGCAGAGCATGCTTATCAAAGTTGTCGACCAGATCATCGATGAAGATCTGCACAGCGCTGCATGGCAGCTCTACCAAGACTGCTTCGAGGAGTTGAACACCCTCGCGGTGCAACGGCACATGATGTACAAGTCCGAGTTCGACGAGGTCATGAGTGACACCCGCGTCGACAAGTATCTCGCCCTCACCGACGAAGGCACCCTCTGCGGGATCACCACGTACACCAACAACCTCGAGGCCGTTCCGTTGATCTCGCCTCAGTACTTCCAGCGCCACTGGCCCGAGCACTACGCGGCCAAGAAGATCTGGTACATCGGGTTCATTGCCGTGAGCCCCGAGTTCCAGGGTCGCGAGGCGTTCGCCCAGATGGTCGAGCAGATGTACCTCGTGGCATCGATCCAGAACGGCCTGGTCGGTCTCGACATCTGCTCCTACAACGACGATGTCCGCCACATGGCCCGGGTCTTCCGGCTCATGATCAGCCGGAACTCGGACAGCATGCAGTTCAACCGTATCGACCAGCAGTCGTACTGGTTGTACGAGTTCCCCTCGGCAGCCTAGAGAAGCCTCACTCCATAGGCGGCCTCCACATGCACCAGAGTGAACCTTTTTCAACGTGGCCAGGGCCCGCTGCGCCGGCGCCGGTCAACGACCCGGCGGCTTCAGACCCGTCGCCAGGTTGAAAAAGGTTCAGTGGTGGCCCGTCGGGTAGGTCGATCACGGACCGGACCCGGTATCCGTGCCGAAGGTAGAGGTCGCGGTTGCGGGGGTCGTTCGCCTCCAGGTACGCCGGGAGGCCCGCCGCGTCGAGGCGGCGGTGATGCCGGCGCAGGAGGGTGCTTCCCAGCCCGCGTCCCTGCTGGTCGGGGCGTACGGCGAGGTAGGCGAGGTAATGGTGGTCGCCGGTCGGGTGCTCAGCGTCGAGTGCCGCGTCCAGCTCGCACACGCGGTCGTACGCGTCGCCGGCGATTTCCTTGATCCGGCGCTCGTAGTCGAGCGGCGCCGGAACCATGGTCGTCATTGGTAACCAGAGGGCGGCACCGGTCAGGCGGCCGGTGCCGCCCTCCGCCGTGGTGTAGACGTCACCGAAGCGGAGAGCGTGCCCGACGAAGATCGCGAAATAGTCGGCGCTGCCGCGATGCCGCGCCGCGGTGTCGGGCTGGAGCCACTGGGCGACCAGCCCGTCCCGCATGGCCAGATCGACGACCTCGGTGATCTCCTCGACCGAGACCGGTGCGAGATCCCGGATGACCAGATCTTTGACCTTGTACATCGGGGCCTCTAGTAGGGATAGCCGCTTCGGGCGGCGCCGACCGGGTCGGCGGCGTGCAGCGGCCGGGGGAAGCCGGCGTCGGCGAGGATGCTCGTCTTGTGCTCGGTGCCGCGCCCGATCTGCGCGTAGACCTCGGGCCGCGCGGCCCGCATGATCCACGCCCAGCAGAAGCCCACGAAGGCCGTGCCGAGATAGAGGACCGGGATCAGCCATTGGAAGATCGAGTCCCCGTCGACCTGGAGCAGCTCGCCGAAGCCGATCACCGTGGCGGTGAGCACCACGGAGAGAAGAAGGAAGGAGAGGAAGGGAGCGAGGTACGCCCGCCACACGTTTTCCCTCCGGCGTCCGCGGGCGAAGAAGCCGATCACCGCGGCCGAGGTGGCCCACATGAGGATCAGCACGCCGAGGCCGCCGATCGTGCTCATCCAGGCGAACAGGTAGACCAGGGGGTCGGCGCCGGCCACCGCGTACAGGCTCAGCACGACGATTGCGATGATGCTCTGGGTGATCGAGCCGGCCAGCGGCGCGCCGGTACGTGGGTGGGTACGACCGAACAGCGCCGGCAGCACGCCCTCACGGCCGAGCGCGAACTGGTAGCGGGAGACGGCGGCCTGGAACGCGAGCAGCGCGGCGAAGACGCTGGTCAGGAACAGCAGGTAGCCGAGGTTCACGAACGCGGCGGGCAGGTGCTTGCCGACCAGGAAGAAGACCAGGTCGGTCTGGTGCTCGCCGGCGGTCGCGGCGATGTTCTCCGGACCGGTGCTCACCGCCATGGCCCAGGCGGAGAGGCTGCAGAGCAGGGCGGCCAGCAGCACGGCCCAGTGGGTGGCCCGGGCGATCGTGCGCTTGGGGTCCTTCGCCTCCTCGGAGAGGACGACGGTCGCCTCGAAGCCGACGAAGCCCGCGATCGCGATCACCAGGAGCGAGCCGACAACCGGGGTGAGCAGCGGCGACGGGTCGAAGGAGGTGAACGTGACGTGGTTGTTGGCCGGGTGGCTGATCATCGTCAGGTCGTAGATGAGCACGATGGTGATCTCGGCGATCAGCAGGACCGCCAGCACCTTGCCGCTCAGGTCGACCCAGAGCAGGCCGAGCACGGTGACCACGAGCCAGGCGGCGATCGCGCACACCCACCAGGGGGTGATCACGCCGAACGCGGCGAGGATGCCGGACGCGGCCGAGCCGAACAAGCCGAACAAACCGATCTGCATGGCCGAGTACGCCGGGAGGGCGACGAACGCCGCCCCCACGCCGACGACCCGGCCGAGGCCATGGCTGATGTAGGAGTAGAAAGCCCCCGAGTTGACGATGTGCCGACTCATGGCTACGAAACCGACGGTGAACAGCGAGAGGATCCCGGCCACTGCCACGTACGCGATCGGGACCGCGGTGCTCCCGATGATCGCGTACGTGGCCGAGATCGCTCCGATGATCACGGTCAGGGGTGCGGCTCCTGCCACACCGAAGAACACCACGGACGGGACGCCGAGCCTGTTCTTGGCCAGCGCCCTCGCCACGATGTCCGGCTCGACGGGGTCTTTCTGCGTCATCAACATCCTCCCGGCCCATTGGTCGAAGTTGTTACGCCGGAGGTGGTGACGCCCGATGGCACTCACCGCCGACCGACGGTCAGGACCGAGCCCACGGAGGCCTCGGTGAACTCGATAAGGTCCCGCATGTCGCCGGGCAGTGCGCCGACGGCGCTCGGCAGGGACTGGAATGCTTGCCTGTGCATCTCGAAGTCATAGAGCACGTGCCTGGTCAGACCGGTGGCGGCGACGAGGCCGACCAACACCCGGTCGGTGAGGCTGAGCTCGATGCCCCGGACGAGTAGATTGGCCAACCGGGCCGGTGCCCAGGCGGCGGCGTTGCGCTGCTCCGGACTGTTCGGCATGTACACGACCTCGGTGGAGAGCATCCGCCGACGCGTGATCAGGTCGACCGCGCCGAGGCGTACCAATCGCTCGCCGACCCGGACCTCGGCGTCCTGGGAGAGGAAGGCGAGCCAGGTGCGGACCTCGCGGTGTCGTTGTTGGGCTATGAGAAGGTCGAGAATGTCGTGCGCCAACGCGTCAGCCGGGGGATGCCGGTCGAGGATGACGAGGTCGCCGTCGGCTATGCCGATGCGTCCTTCCAGAATCAATTCCCCCAGCAACGCGGCGGCCAGGCCCAGACCGGTCGCCCGTGGATGGAGTCGAGATCGGCCGGTGCGGTCCTGGTGTGCGATCAGGAAATACTGGTCAGCCAACACTCGTGCCACGCCCCTTAAAACCCAAGTAGACCCACGTCTTTGCTAGATCACTGTCCGTACATGACGTGATAACTCGATGTCCGGCGCATCATGTACCCAACCTCAAGGTCAATACAAGAAGTACTAGACTTCTTGTTGTGAGCTTCGGTCCACGTTGGATCATGGGCTCGCTGGTCGTAGGATCGTTTACCTGAGGAAACCTGAGGGCCAAGGGGAGTCCAGGTGTCCGTTGACGAAGGCCCGACGCTCCGGCGACGCCGGCTGGGTGCGGAGCTGAAACGCTGTCGCGAGTCCGCGGGAATGACGCAGGAGAATGTCTCCCGTCATTTCGAGTGGCATGCTGCCAAGGTCACGAGGATCGAGACGGCCCGCGTAGCGGTGACCGCCCGGGACGTCCGCGATCTCCTGGATCTCTATCACGTGCGCGACGACGCGTATCGCGAGGCGTTGATCGAGCTCGCGCGCATGTCGCGCGAGCGCACGTGGTGGAGCGACTACCGCGACGTGATCCGCCCGGGCAACTTCGTCGGCCTGGAGGCGGGCGCCGGCTCGATGCTGACCTGGGAGCCGGTGATCGTTCCCGGCCTGCTCCAGACCGAGGCGTACATCCGGGCGCTGATGCGCACCGGGCGCCAGTCCGATCCGCCACATGAGATCGACCGCCGGGTGCGGCTGCGGCTGACCCGTCAGGCCCGACTGACCGAGTCCCGCCCGCTCGAGTTCGCCGCGGTGATGGACGAATCGGTCGTGCGGCGCGTCGTGGGCGGCTCGGAAGTGATGTCGGAACAGCTTCGATATCTAATAGAAGTGGCCCAATTACCGAATGTGAACCTGCAGATCCTCCCGTTCGGGGCCGGCGAACACGGTTTCCTCGGTGGACCGGTGGCGCTATTGGAGTTCCGGGGCGTAGACGCGCAGATGAACCATGGGATTTCGAGGCCCGAAACCATCAATCTGGGTGTTGTCTATCTCGAAGGTCTTGCGGGAGACTCTTACGAAGAGCAACCATCCGAGGTTGCCCGTTACCGGAAAGAGTTCGAGCGATTGAGCGCGAAGGCGCTCGACCATCGCCAGACAATCAAGATGATCGAGAGCCTGCTGGTCGCTTAGGGCTCCGAGACAAACCCATACTGAAGGGAGGTGCTTGAGATTGCTCACGCACCATCTCAACGGTGCTGTCTGGAAGAAGGGCAGCCGGAGCAATGGCAGTGGCGGCAACAACTGCGTCGAGGTCGCGATCCTCGACGAAGCTGTCGCCGTCCGTGACAGCAAGGACCGGACTGGACCGGCTCTCTTGTTCACGCAGGCGGAGTGGACCGCCTTCGTGGACTCGGCCAAGGATGGCGAGTTCGACATCGTTTCTTGACCCGAGAGCCTACCGATAGGCACGCACCGATGGGAAGTGCTTACGCAAAGTCAACTTCTCCGGCGCAGGTCTACCGGGAGCTGCAACGCCCCTCACGGGGCGTTGCAGCCCAGACACAATAGGTATCTTAAAATCGATGGCCTCAGATGGCCGAAATTAACGTGAAAATACTTTCGCAAGTGACGTAGCGACTCTAGGTTCCATGCTGTGGAGCTGGAGCTGCGCCACTTACGAATGGTGCTCGCCATCGCCGAGGCCGGCAGTGTCACGAAGGCCGCCGCGGCGCTCGGCCTGGCCCAGCCTGCCCTCACGACCCAACTGCAGCGCATCGAGCGGATCCTCGGTGGCGCGCTGTTCATCCGCGACCGCCGCGGCGTCCTGCCGACGCCGCTCGGCGATCTCGTGCTGGCCCGCGCCCGGGTGCTGATCCCGGCCGTGACCGGGTTGCACGACGAGGCCAGCGAGCTGATCACGGCCGGCGGGACGGCCCGGTACCGTGTCGGCGCCACCAACGGGCCGATCGTGGCCGGGCTCGTGCGCCGGCTCAACGACGCGCACCCCGGCGGGCCCGTCTCGATCCACTCCACCTGGTCGGAGAACGAGGTCGCCCAGATGACGGTCGACGGGCGGCTCGACTACGCCCTGGTCGGCGCGTGCTCGACCCCGCCGGCCGGGCTGCCCTCCGGGCTCACCTGGCAGGTGGTCTCGGTCGACGCCGTCTGGGTGCTGCTCAACGAGCGACATCCGCTGGCCGGCCGGGACGAGGTCGGCCTGGGCGAGCTCGCCGGCGAGCAGTGGATCACCGCGCCCGGCGACGGGTGCTTCCTCGAGTGTTTCGCGGCCGCCTGCGCCCGCGAGGGCTTCTCGCCGCGCTCGCCCACCTCCATCGATGCCAGCAGCGCCTTCGACCTCGTCGTCGCGGGCGGGGCGATCGCGCTGTGCCAGGGCCTGGTGCGTTCGGTGCCGGGCGCCGTCGCGGTCCCGCTGCGCGGTGCGCCGCTGCGCTGGCGGCACCTGCTCGGCTGGGATCCGGAGGGCCTGGCGGCGGCGAGGGCGGGCGAGCTCTACGGGTACGCGGTGGAGGCGTACCTCGAGATCGTGGCGCAACGGCCGCGCTACGCCCGATGGCTCGCCCGGCGCCCCGAGCTCGGCACGCAGCAGGCAATCTCGCTCCTGCCGAGCCTCGGCCTGTCCCATCCCGGCCTGCCCAGACCCGGCCTGCCCAGACCCGGCCTGCCCAGCCCTGGCCCGCCGGGCCGCCCCGGCCTGGCCGGCCGGAGCGACCCGATGATTGCCTAGCAGGTGCCGAGCATGCTGGTCAGCGCCGACTTCTCGGCGCTCGTGATGGTCAGTGCCCAGACGTACTTCACCCGTACCCACATCTTGGCGTAGGTGCAGTAGTAGCCGCTCAGCGGCGGCTTCCAGGAGTCCGGCGACTGGTCGCTCTTGGACTGGTTGACGTTGTCGGTGACCGCGAGGAGCTGCGGGTCGGTGAGGTCGTTGGCGAACGACTCGCGCTTGCTCGTGGTCCAGGCCCAGGCGCCGGAGATCCAGGCGTTCTTGAGCGGCACCATGTGGTCGATGTCCACGTCGGACGCCGCGGTCCAGGTGGCGCCGTCGTACGGGCTGTACCACCGGCCCGACGTGGCGGCGCAGGCCGAGTTGACCACGACGCTGGTGCCGTCCCGCTTGAGCACGGTCTCCCGGGTGTTGCAGGTGCCCGAGATCGTGTCCCAGGTCGGGAAGAGGTCACGGTCGTAGGTGGTGGTGTGGGTCCAGGCGGCCACGGACAGCGCGGCGAGCTGGGTCTTGGCCGCCGACGTCGTCGGGACGCCGGGCGGCGTGGCGTACGCGGGTGCGCCGAACCCGAGCTGGGCCAGGGTGGCCAGCAGGACGACGACCAGCGCGGTCGAGAGCAGACGGTTCCGCAAGGGGGCCTCCGAGTCGCGAGTGCGGCTGTTGCCCCGAAGTCTCGGGCACTCGGGCGATCCCCGCCCAATGCCAAAACATCCATAGATATACGGCTATGGAAAGCGTCGGTGTACATAGACTGTGATGCATGCAGGCAGCTGGCATTCCGGCGCTGGCGATCAGCCTGGCCGCCCTGGCGGTCTCGCTGTACGGCATCGCCGAGCGGCGCGGCGCGTCCCGCCGGGCGGAGCGCCTGCGATTCGTCACGCTGATCGACGAGCTCAACACCCTGCGTCTCGAGCACCTCCTGCCGCACGGCGACGCGGCCGACGCGGTCAACGCGCGCGCCGAGCTGCTCGCGATCCAGGCCTTCACCCTGCAGCGACGGCTCACCGACATCACCAGTCCGGAATACCGCGCGCTCGCCTACGCGCTCAGCCGATCCGGCTACCCCGCCGAGGCCGACCAGGCCTGGCGCGCGGCCATCGACGCGGCCGAGGACGAGGGTCCGGTCCAGACGCTGTTCGCTCGTCGCGGGTACGCGTTCTTCCTGTTCACGGCGGGGCGGGTGGAGAAGGCGCGCGACGAGATGGGCCTGGCCATCGAGGCGATCGGGTCGGCCGACGACACGGCCCGCGTGCACCAGATCAAGACCTTCAAGTACTGGGCCAACGACGAGCGGGCCGCCAACCGGACCGGCGGGCGCGCGGAGGAACTGCTGAAACGGGCCGAGCAGGCGGTGACGCTGCTGGAGAGCGAGCACACCCGCCGCCGCATGCGGTCCTTCCTCGAGAATGCCGAAGGCTAGCGGCCGCTGGCGGCCTGGTGGGCGACCGTTCCGGTGAGGGTGCCGGCGGCGATCGTCGTCTTCTCGATCGCCGCGAATGCATTCTCTACTGTGGAGGCCCTCGTGGGGGCGGAGAGGGCGTAGACGGTGAAGCGGTAATGGTGGGTGCCGGACGGCGGGCACGGCGCGGTCCAGCCGGCTT
Source organism: Actinoplanes sp. NPDC051513 (assembly GCF_044454685.1). Taxonomy (NCBI): domain Bacteria; kingdom Bacillati; phylum Actinomycetota; class Actinomycetes; order Micromonosporales; family Micromonosporaceae; genus Actinoplanes; species Actinoplanes sp. NPDC051513. Next base: position 235,219 of record NZ_JBITDW010000008.1, on the reverse strand, counting down.
CACCCGCCGAGTTCTTCAGCTGGCGCGCCTGGCCGGGAATGGCGGCGCCGACGCCGGCCGTGCCGGCCGGCAGATCGACCACGATCCAATGGTGATAATCGCCGCCGGGCGCGTCGGGGTCGTTCACCACTATTGCGTACGCCTGCGCGGAAGCGCCCGACCATTGCAACGGCGGGCGGTTTCCCGCGCCGGTGCAGGTGAAATCGGCGGGAATCGCGCCGCCCTCGGTGAACGCGGTGCTCGTCACGGTGAGCGTGACGGCGGTCGTGGGTGTGGGTGAGGCCGGCTCGGAACCGCCGCAGCCGGAGGCCAGGACGAGGGTCAGAAGGGCCGGCGAGAGCAATCCGTGGCGGAGCACAAACCGTATTCTAAGGGTCCTCCCAGACTAGGGGACGCCATGGACTTCCTCGCCCATCGGTACTTCCGGGAGCTGTTGTCACTGCGTATGCCGACCGGGGACTTCGTGATCTGCGGGAGCGGGCCGCTGTATGCGCGCGGGTGGATCGACGACCCCACTGACCCGGACATTGTCGCCCGCGGGGAGGCCTGGAAGATCGCTGAGGAGCGGGGTCGATCGAGGCGGCGCCCTATTCGGCGGCCCGGCGGGTGGCGTTGTTCGGCGGGGATCTGGACGTCTTCGACGATTGGTTTCCGGAAATCGGAACGGTTGCCGAGCTCATCGCGCGGGCCGACGTGATCGGCGGGCTGCGATTCGTGACGCTCGACGTGGTGGCGACGACGAAAATGATGATGGGGCGCGACCGGGATCGCGCCCATCTCGCGGTGCTGCGGGCGCACGGTCACCCGGCGCCGTGAATCCACCAACAGGGAGGCGGGCTTCGTCTCGAGGTCGGCGAGGAACAGCGCCGGATCCAAGGTGATCACCCGTACCAGGATCGGAGGACGCCCATCGGCGCGTATCGCCAGCGGGGGAGGAAGCGGGCCGCGTAGATCAGCTCGCGGCACTCCTGCTCGACCTCGAAGGGGCGCAGAAGTTTCTCGTCGAGCAGGTGGGGTGGCGCCGTGGAGTTCATCCACGAGGGCGACCTCAACCTGTACGTCTATCCGGGCGCTCTCGACTACACCGGCGCGCGGCGGCTCGGGCCGAACTGGCGGCGGCTGGAGTCGTCGGTGCGGGAGACGGACGACGCGTTCGAGCTGCCGTCCGGGTTCAAGGACGGAGGCAAGCTGATCTACTTCAGCCTCGGTTCGCTCGGGTCGGCCGACGTCGATCTCATGCGGCGGGTCATCGCGGCGCTGGCGGCCACCGAGCACCGGTACATCGTGTCGAAGGGCCCGTTGCACGAGGAGATCGAGCTGGCCGGCAACATGATCGGGGCGGAGTTCCTGCCGCAGACGACGATCCTGCCGCTGGTCGACCTGGTGATCACCCACGGCGGGAACAACACGATCACCGAGGCCATGCACTTCGGGAAGCCGATGATCGTGCTCCCGCTGTTCTGGGACCAGTACGACAACGCGCAGCGGGTGCACGAGCTGGGGTACGGGATCCGCCTCGCCACGTACGGGTTCACGGACGCGGAACTGCACGAGGCGATCGATCGGCTGCTCGGGGACGCGGAGCTGCGGGAACGCCTTGCGAAGGACGCGGCCGGGAATTCGGGCGGCCGACGGACTGCGGGTAGCGGCGGACGCCATCGAGAGGGCCGCACAGTGACGATGCTTGTCAACCCGCGTCGGGTGAGCCGCTGGAGGACATTCCGGATGGTGACGTCGGGAAGGCCGTCGCCCAGGCTCGCGCCGCCTTCGAGCAGTGGCGCGGCGCCCGCCGGAGCGGGCACCATCAACGCGAAGTGGGGGGGGGGGCCCCCGGGGGGGGGGCCCCCCCCCCCCCGGGGGGGGGGGGGGGGGGGGGGAGAAAGGGAGCCCCCCCCCCCCCCCCCCCCCCCCCCCCCCCCCCCCCC